>NZ_CALFXI010000051.1 GCF_937958065.1 uncultured Steroidobacter sp. | reverse complement strand
AAAGCTGCCGGAAGAAGCTAGGACACTCCCGACGCCGCCGAAACGTCAGCTGCGCGTTGCGCGCGTGACTCTGCCCCAACCCAGCCGAGGTCAGCTCTAAACTTCACGTTGCTCGTTGTCGCAACGGCAGTTGCGGCCGCGCTTTAGCGCGGCCGCTCCGGTGAACTCACCTCAGTTCGTTCGGGGCGGTGGCTGTCGGGGGTCTCGGGAAGTTCGCAACCACCGTGACTCTAAGCCCGCCGCCATTCGAGCAAACCGTTGCACGCTGGCAGTACGTCCGCCGCGGCGCGTTGCAGCTCGCAGCGCGTTAGCGCGTCAAGGGCGAGCGACACCGCCGGTGAAACGGCCACTGACCAAATCATGCGGCAGCCATCGACGCAAAGCCCGCCAACAGTAAAGACGCTCGCGAGTTTCCCGAGACCCCCGACAGCCACCGCCAAACCACCGACGCTCTTCTCCGAACCCCCACCAAGATGCCCAACAACCACCGCGCTCCTATCCAGACGAACCCAATCCAACGCCCCGACCACCATCACCAAGCCACCGACGTTCTTCTCCGAAGAGCCCCACCCGATACCCGACAACCACCAGCGCTCTCATCCAAAGAGCTCATCCATCGCCCCGACCCACTGACACCTCCAGTTGATTCACGCAAGATCCGCCATCGCCCCCCGAGCCTCGATCGCCACGTAAGATACGAGCCACAGTCGCTCACGAGACCTCGCCACCCCCGATGCCGCGCAGTTACAAGATCACCCTGCTGATCGCGCTTTACATGGCGCAGGGCATCCCCTTCGGGTTCTTCACCCTCGCGCTTCCCGTGCTTCTGCGTGAAGCCGGCTACTCGCTCACGCAAATCAGCCTGCTCAGCTTCGTCGCTCTTCCCTGGGTGCTGAAGTTTCTCTGGGCGCCCGTTCTCGATCACACCGGCACTCGTCGGGCCTGGCTGCTCGGGTTTCAGCTCGCCTCCATCGCCGGCGCTTTACTTCTGACCCAGGCCGATCCAAGCGACGGGCTGATGGTACTGATCGTCGCCGCATTCGCCTTCAACGTGCTGGCCGCCTCCCAGGACGTGATCACCGATGGACTGGCGGTTCGCATGCTCGACACGAAGGAGCGGGGGCTCGCGAATGCCATTCAGGTCGGTGCGTACCGCTTCGGCATGATTCTCGGCGGCGGTTTGCTTCTGAGCGTGTTTGCGCGCACCAACTGGCAGGTGACGTTCCTTTGCATGGCCGGCCTGCTGACGCTCACGGTGCTGCCGACATTTCTGCTGAAAGAAACGACCACGGCGACTGCCGCGAGGTATAGCGCCGGTGAGCTACTCATTGGCTGGCTGAGGCGACTGATGCAGCCGGGCATCCTGCGCTTCGCCGTCATCATTTTTTTATATCGCTTCGGCGATCAGATGGTCGCCACGCTGCTCGGCCCGTTTCTCATCGATCAGGGCATGAACAAGGAAGCCATCGCCCTGATGAAAGGCACGGTCGGTTCCGCGACCAGCTTGTTCGGCGCGATCATCGGCGGTTGGCTCGCCTACAGTGCCGGCCGTCGCACGGCGGTGCTTGCGAGTGGTGTCGCGCAGGCAGCGTCGTACACGCTCTATATCGTCGCCGCGTTAGGGATGGGCGGCGTGTCGCTGCTCTGGGTGGCGACCATCTGCGAAGGGGTGATCGGCACGATGGCGACGGTCGCGTTGTTCACGCTGATGATGGACGCGTCCGATCCCGAGCACGCCGGCACCGATTACACCTTGTTCGCAAGTCTGGTCGTAGTAATGGGTCCGATCGGCAACATCTCGGGGGCGGCAGTGGCCGACGCCGTCGGCTATGCGCCCGCGTTCACGTTGGGATCGATACTCGCGTTGCTCGGCACGCTGCTGGTCGTTCGTATGCTGGATCACAAACCCGTCCCGGCTCGCATCGAGCAGGTGTGGCGGCGGGCAACGGTGAATTCCTAGCCGGGCAGCTCGATGGTGAACGTCGAGCCTTCGCCCGGCGTGCTTTGCGCCCACACTTTGCCGCCGAGTCGCTCGATCGCCTTGCGCACCAGTGCCAGTCCAATGCCGGTGCCGGGGTATTGATCGTCCCGGTGCAGCCGTTGGAACAGTTTGAAAATGTGGTCGTGATACTGCATGTCGAAGCCGATGCCGTTGTCGGTCACGGCTAGCAACACACCGCGATCCTTACGACGACACACGACCGCGATGCGCGGGTTCCTGGTGTCGCGCGTGTACTTCAGCGCGTTCTCGACCAGATTACGCAGCGCCAGCGACAGGCCACTGGCGTCGACGCGGACCGTCATCGGCTCGACGACCACCGTCATCACGATGCCGCGGCGTTGAATCTCGTCCTGATACGGGCTCAGCACCTGGTCCACCAGTGACGGCAGGCTGACGACGCTGGCCTGCAGACCGCGCCGGTCGATGTGCGAATAGGACAGCAGATCGTCGATCAACGTCGACATTTTCAGCGAGCCGTTCCGAATGCGTGACAGGTGCTCACGCGCGCGCTCGGTCAGCTGTCCTTGCATCTCCTGTTCGAGCAAGTGCGCGAAGCCGTTGATCGCCCGCAGCGGCGCCTTCAAGTCATGCGCAACGGCGTACGAGAAACCTTCGAGCTCCTCGTAGGCGCGCTTGAGCTCGGTGGTGCGCTCGCCGACGCGGTGTTCCAGTGCCGTGGTCAGCTCGCGAAAGCGCTGTTCGCTGTGGCGCAGCTCGAGGTTTGCATCCTGCAGCTGCTGGTTGGCGCTTATCAGCTGGTCCGTGAGCTGCTGCGATTCGCTCTGAATCCACGCCTCGCGTGCGCCCAGGATGATCGCGAACAGAATGAAAATCGTGGCCGACAGCCAGACGACCCGCGGCGTGAAGGTCGCCGAAGTGCTCAGCGCCACCGCGATCATGAT
Organism: uncultured Steroidobacter sp.; assembly: GCF_937958065.1. Taxonomy (GTDB): domain Bacteria; phylum Pseudomonadota; class Gammaproteobacteria; order Steroidobacterales; family Steroidobacteraceae; genus Steroidobacter. The sequence continues at coordinate 134,110 of NZ_CALFXI010000051.1, read as the reverse complement.
GACGATCAGCAGCGCCGGCATCACGGCTTCGAGCCAGCGCTCCCGCACTCGCGTCTTCTGCTTGATGTCGCCTTGCTCGCGTTTGCTGAGCCACGCCTGCTCGTGCGCCGCGCCTGCGATCAATCCGAACATGAGCAGCCAGCTGGCGTTGACCACGTCCCCGGGCAAATAGCTGTCGGTCAGCAGCGAATGTGCGTAAGCGAAGTTCGATACCGCATAGATGCAGGTGCCGATGACCACCAGCAGCATGGGTGTCCACGACGAGCCCCAGCGGAAGGTCCACAGTGCACTGAGCGTGAATAGAAACGTCCCCGCGACCAGCACGGTGTGCGCGACGCCCAGCCACAGAAACGTGGCGCTGACACTTCGATTCTGCAGCGCTGGCTCCAGCATGCCGAGCACCACGGTAACTGCCAGGCAGCAAGTCACGAGGCCCAGGTTGCCCGCATGCTTCAGCGTAAACGGCTCGCGCTGGCGCGCCTCGGGCAACTGCATCACGCCGATCATGATGAAGAGGGCGAAGCCGGTGTAGAAGATCTGATTGAGGCTCGGAAAGGGCTGCTGCACTTTCAGGATCAAGTGCACATAGTTCCAATGCAGCTGGCCCAACAGCCAGCTGGCGCAGGCGGCGGTAATCCACAGCCAGGCGCGACGGCGTTCGGGCTCGACCTGGCGGGCTGTGCGGAAGCAGCAACATGCGGCAGTGGCGGCGGCGAGCGTCCAGGCCAGATCGTTGATCCAGATCTGCAGCTCCTTGCTCGCAAGATAGATGGCGACGGCGTATGCAATCAGCCCCGAAACCCAGGCGTACGCCAGCGCCCAACGCGACCGCGTCCTTTCGACTTCCGTATTGATCTTGTCTGCTTCGGCTGCCACGACCGGTAGTATGCCTGCGATGGCAATGACGCGTGCGGTGCTAACGCTCAGGTGAGTTTGATGCGTTCTTCACCGCAGCGTTTGCAGCGCTCGGTGCTCACCAGACGACCTTGCTTCACATCGAAACGGCGCCCGGACAGCACTTCCCATTTGTGAAAGCCGGACGAGCACAGCGTCTTGCCCTCGGCGCGCTTCTGCTTGGCTTTTTTCAGATTGATGACATTGGTCATGATCGCGCGCGGGCTCAGTGCGTCATTGCATACACCACCACGTTGACACCGACCATGTAGGAGCGCGTGGAGAAGGTCTCGAAGTACCAGTCGCCATAAGCTTCGCGCTCCCAGCCGTCGCCGACATCGGTGTTGTGGGTGGCGAGCACCATGATACGTCCATCGTCATCCAGCCAGGCACGCATCTGCGGCGTATCGAGCGAGCCGGCGGGAAACTTGTGCGCGCCCGGCGATTCGGCCGTGCTGCCGCCCGGGGTGGCGAACGGCAGCGCGGGAATCTGCGGCATTTCTTCCAGATCGAACACCGTGTGAAAGATGGGATGGTCGGGCGTGAGCACGCGCCATTCGCGATTCGGCAGCACGGTGCGCATCACGTTGGCGAACTGCTGCCATTCGGCATCGCCCCAGAAATCGTCGACCCAGACGAAACCGCCGCGCTGCAGATAATGCGCGAAGGCGGCGCGCTCCTGTTCGGTGATGACCATGTAACCGGGGTCGGACATGTAGAGCAGGGGGAAGTCGCCGAGATCCGGCGCGGTCAACAGGCGGCTGACCGCCTTGGGTGCCACGTTGATGCGCGTCAGCTGCTTGAGGCGGTGACTGAAGTTGTCGTCGCCTTCCGGAAAGTCCGTTTCCCAGCGCGCCCACACCCGGCCGTCGTAGGCGTAATACGCCTCGCCCATGCCGCCTTCGCTGTCGTAGATGGCGCGAGCGATACTGAGCTGCGACAGATTGGCGGGGATGGACGCGCGCCCGCCATCGCCAGTGACGAGGTTACCGCCGGCAAGCGCGCCGAGCGCCCCGAAGGCGCTGGCGGCCAGGATCGAGAGGGGAAGCAGGTTGCTCATGGTTGCCGCCTGCAACTCTCAAGGTCAGCGGTTCCCCAAGCGACGGTAGTACTCGGCCACAGCTTCGCGATAACGCGGCGATTCGGGCGACGGCAGAGTCGCGTGCGCCGGCGTATTGCCTCTGGCGCGGGCTGCCGCATTCAAGGCCGTCAGCTCGATCTGATCGACAGCCTTCAACATGGCCTCGCCCTGGTCCGCCAGCGGATCGCCGCTCAGCCGGCGCAATTGATTGGCGTGACGGCGCAGCGCCTCGATCTCCGCGTTGGTCAGCTCGCCGCCAGTCATGCGATTGGTGAGATCCCGAATGCGCTGGCTGATCGCGGCGGTCTGTCGAGCGAGCGAGCCGCGGCCATCTTCGAGCGTGTTCAGCCCACGCGCGGGAACGATGGGATTCCACGCACTCAGTCCATTCTGGGCACCAGCGGTGCCGCCGCGGGAACTCCGCGTCTGTGACGTGTCGCCTTGGCGCGAGCCCGGCGCGCCCTTGCTGCCATCGGCCTGCTGGCCTTCGCTGTTGTCGCCGCCCTGTTGCTGCTCGTTCAAGCCTGCGGTCCGCGAGTCACTATTGCCGGGCTGGTCGCCCGGGCGCTGGCGCGAATCGCTTTGCTGACCCGCCTGACCGCCCTGGTCCTCGCTCGAGCGCTGAGCGCTTCTCACCGCACGACGCAGCTCGGCGACCTCGGCGAGCAGATCGTCGGTCGTCACCGAGTCCCGCTTCTGCGTGCGTTCGCTCGATGCTTGAGCCGACGCGTCGCGAAGATCGCGCTCCAGCGTTTCGAGCGCATCGGTGATCAATCCTTCACGCGGCGCGGCTTCGCGAGCGCGGCCATAGTAGATCTCGGCGGCGCTGCGATTGAGCCGATACATCACATCGGAGCCTTCGATGTCACGCACGATCTCGCTCAGACGCTGCGTGGTCTTGGGCGTTTTGCCGCGATGCTCGTGCACGGCGCCGCGCATGTCGCCTTGCAGCTCCGAAAGCTCCGACGCCATGCGCTGCTTGGACTCGACCAGATCTCTGATCTCACGCTGACTCAGGCCGCCCCGACTGCCGGCACGGAACGGCGATTCGTTGGCCTGCGACGTCGCCTTGTACAGCTCGCTTTCGATGCGACGCTGGTCCTCCAGCATCTTGCCGCTGCGCTCGGCGAATCGCTCCAGCGCCTCGTCCAGGTGCGAGGCGTCGGGCTGATCGATCTGCTTCAACGCCTGGCGCAGATGTTTGCTCGCCGCCTTGGCCGACTCGCTGTTCGATGAATTCTCGCCCTGGCTCTGATTGGCGGCGCGCATCTGGTCGAGTGCCTGCTCGACGGACTGCAGCGCCTGTTCGACCTGCGAGCGCTCCTGTGAGTTGCTGTCGCTGCTGCGCTGACCTTTGCTCCCCGAGCTGGACGAGTTCGAGCCGCTGGAACCGCTCTGTCCCTGCCGCGAGTTGTTGGCCTGCTGCTGTTGCGACGACTGCTGCTGGCGATTCAGCTCATTGAGCCGGCGGCGCAGATCTTCCGCCTCCCGCCGCAGCTGCTCCTGCTGCCAGCGCTGCTCCTGCAAAGCCTGGGCGTTGCGCTGCTGTTCCGCGAGCTTCTCCTGGCGCTCGGCCAGCTCCTTCAGCTTGCGGACCGCCTCGCTCAGCTCCGCCTGGGTATTCTGCTGTTTGAGCTGCGATTCGCTTTCGTACTGGCTCTTTTCGACGTCCATCTCCAGCTCGAACATCTCGCTGAAGTTGCGAGCCGCCTGCGAGCCTTCACCGCCGCCATCCTGTTGCATGGACACTTGCACTTCACGGAAGGCCGACTCAGCGCGCAGCAGCTGTTGCAGCGCCTGTTGTTCGGGCGTGACCGCGTCCTGCAAACGGAACGCCGACAAATGTCCCGCCGCGGGCTCCATCAATCCCGCCGCGCGCTCGAGGCTTTCGACGAACGTCTTTACCCGCTCGTCCGACTCCACATCCATGCGTGCGCGCGTTCTTTGCGCCAGGGTGCGAGCTTGTGTCGACAGGGTCGTCTGGAACTCGGCCAGCATCCGCGCGCTGTCTTCCAGTTGTTCGCGAGTGCGGTTGTTGCGCTCATCGCTCCGCTGCAAATTCCAGGTAGCCAGCAGGATCTCGCGCTGGCGTTCGGAAATCGCGCCCTGCTCGTCGCCCATGCCGCCACCGCCGCCGCCACTGCCGCCGCCCTGCTTGAAGGTCCGTTCGAACGGCTGGACCTGCACCATGAACAGATCGGTCTGCACGGTCTGTTTGCGATCCCTTGCGACGGCGTAGTACGACACCAGGTCACCGGGCACCAGCCGCTGCGATCCGGCGGCCTTCTCGCCCAGCTCTTCCATGCTCAGCAGCGATTCTTTCTCGCTGCTCTTCACGCCGCCGCCGACCGGCATCTTCTGCCACTCGCCGCCGTTGACGGAGTAGAGCAAGGAAACATCGCGCAGCTTGAAGTCGTCTTCGGCCTTGATGTGCACCGGCACTTCTTCGATGCTGGTGGCGCGCCAGTCGCGGCCGGGCTTGCGGATCTCGATGGTGGGCTTTTCGTCGGCGACGATTTCGATGTTGTACTCGTCGCTCAGCGCCACGAACTCGTTCGCCACGCGCGCGCCGATCTGGTACTTGCCCGGCTCATTGACGGCGATGGTGCCGACATTGGCGTTACCGGCCTGCTCCAGCTCCTGGCTCTGGCCGTCGACGATCAATGCGGGAGCGTCGAGGGGCGCGTCGGCGAATACTTCGACTTTGACATCCGTGCCCGACACGGCGCGAATGTCACGCGACTCCTCGTCGGTCATCGTCTCCAGCCCGGTCCACTCCGGATACTGATACGTCAAACGCACGCGCTGGATGCGCGGCAGATCGACGACGCCAATGTTGTGTTCGGCGCTGCGGACGCCATCGGCCTCGACGTAATAGGTGAGCGGGCCACGGACCGCATACAGTTTGAAATCGAACTGGCCTGCTTCCGCCGCTCGCATGGGGGCCGCTTCCCATTTGTCCTGATCGGCGAAGCGCACGAACACCTGGGTCTGCTCGGGCCGGAAGCCTTCGACCGTCGCTTCGATCGCCACGTCGCTGTTGCGTCGGACGGTCGCATTGCCGGGATGAACCGTCACGCGCTTCAGCGCGATGGCTTGACGCGGCAGGTCCGCACCCAACAACAAGTGGCGGCTGCCGAAGCCCCAATACGAGGGGCCGACGCTCAGCATCAAACCAAGCGCGACCACTGCGACGGCAGCAATCGAAGCGGCAAGCATGAAACGACGCTGCGAAACGATTGCCGTCGGTGGAGTTTTCTCCGCGATCGCCGCGGCGTCCGCGGCGAGCAGCTCGATCAGGGGCGAGCGCTGTCCTTCAGCTTCACGGCGTCTGCTATCGAGATAGGTCTGGATGCGGCCGCGCTCTTCGGGCAGGTGCTGCTCGAAGACTTGCGAGCCGTCGTCCCGCTTCAGCCGCCGCAGCGGCAGCCATAGCAGAAGCAGGGCGACCAGCAGCAGCAACACCACGAGAGCGACGCGAGCGGAGATTGCAATCGAGGCAGCAAAGCCTTCGCGATTGAACAGCCAGACGGCGGCAGCGGTCAGCAGCAGCGTGCCAGCCGCGCCGACTGCGCCCGCACGCAGATATATATGTGCGCGCAGCCGACTGCGCAGCTCGGCCAGGTAGCTTTCGAGTCGTTCACGTGAGGTCATTTCGGCACCTCGCGACGAATGGCCAGATGACGATTCGCCAGCAGCGTTTCCGCCAGCAGCAGGATGGCGGCCAACCATAGCAGCCAGGGCCCCAGCGATTCCGGCTTGACCTCGGGAGTGGGCGCCGAGGCGACCGCGGACGTCGGTTCCTGTGCACGCAATGCCTGCCAGCGCGCGATGAAATCCGGGGGCAGCGGGGTGAGGTCCGACTCACGCGTATCCACGTTCACCGCCAGCCAGCGCGCGCCTTCACTGCCGCGAATTTCGTAGAACCCGGCCTGGTCGGGAATCAGACGGTCGGTCGTACTCTGCGCCAGCCCCAACACCCGCCGGCCCTGTGGATCGAATATCTGCCCGCCGCCGCCCGCGGTCAATCCGGTGGTGACAGTGGAGCCGACCAGCGCGTGGCTGGTGACTGCCTCCGCCTGGGTCAGGTAAGTGGCCGCCGCGCCGATGAAATGAACGAACAGCGGATGAATGGCGAGATCGCTCCAGCGCCGGTCGACCGGCACGGTGAGAATCAACATCCGGCCGGCGCCCAGCGTGCGCTCCATCAGCAGCGGCGTGCCATCGTCGAGCGCAATCAGGGTCTGATCGGCGGCGGTCGGTTGGATCGCACGCTGTCGGAAAAATCGCACCCGGTTCCAATCGGCGGCCTCGCGCAGCACCGGATGGGTGCTCGCGACATCACCGACCTTGCCGGTCCGGTTCCTCACCTCGCCGCTGCGCAGGTCGCCGAGCAGCGGATCGTTCTTGTCCTCGCCTTCGCCGAGCGTAACGAGCGCGGCACCGCCGGCTGCCACATAAGAATGAACGCGCCGTGCCGCGGCGTTCGACAAGGCGCTCGGATCGGAAATGACGATCAACGAATACTTGCCGAGCGCGCCCGAGTCCATGGAGTTGGCGACGCGCTGCTCGATTTTGAGTCTGGGCGCGGACAAAGCGCCAATCGCCGCCCCGAAGTAAGCCGTGTCATCCGACTCGGCATCCCGCGAGATCAGCAATGCCGCTGGATCCGACTGCTCGATGACCGAAAAGAAACGATCGTCCTGCGGCAAGTCGTCGGCGGGCTCGAGCACCACTTCGATCCGATGCGCGCCGGCAGTGAGATTCAGGTCGTTGAAGGTGACTTTCGTGAACGACGCGCTATTGCCACGAGCGGTCCGCAACACCGGCTGCATCGACAGGTTGGCTTCGTGCGCCGTGCCGCCTTCGCCCGCGACGATCTCGGGCTGAGCTGCGGCCGCGGCGAGCGTCACGGTTTTCCTGGCGACCTCTTTGTCATCGACACGAAGGATCACGTCGCGCTGCTGAGACTCGGTGACGGAACTGCCGACCGTTGCTTGCAGCGAATGCGTATCGAGCGGCAGCATCCCGGCGCTCGCGACATAGACGTTGCCGGCGGGACCCTCGCCCACGTCGTGCATCACCAGCTGGGTCTGGGCGGGCAATTGCAGATCGGCAAAGCGCAACGGCGCGGCGCTACGTTGCATGTCCGAGATCAAATGCAGCACGACCTTGGGCCGCGGCGAGCCGAGCCAGGAATTGGCGGTGCTCATCGCGAAGCCATAGTCGAGCCGCTCGATGCCCGGTTTCAGATTCCGCAACGACGCGCGCACGGCGCCGGCATTTCCCGCCGGCGTGCTCGGGTTTACGACCGCGACGCGATGACCCGAGCCAGTCAGCAACATCACTCGATCCGACGAGGGCAGTGCGGAGATGACGCTTTCCGCCTCGGCCAGCGCGCGCTCCCAGCGGCCCTTGTGCTGCATGGAAAGGGATGAATCGATGAGAATCGCATGCAGCTGCGCGTTGGCATTCGGCTGCGGCACCATGCGTGCCGTCAGCAACGGGCCGGCAAACGCCAGCACCAGCGCGATCAGCAACAGGATGCGAGTAATCAACAGCAGCCAGTAGCGCAGCGTCCGCTTCGCGGTGCGCTGCGTCTCGCTCGCTTCCAGCAGCATGAGGGATGCGAACTGATGCTGTGTGGGATTGGCACGCGCCACTCGATGCAGCCATAGCGGTATGCCGATGGCGAGCAGTCCGAGCAACAGTGCGGGCGCGAGAAACATGATTACGTCCGGCCTTCCCTGAGCAGCAAGTAGCGCCGGAGTGCGCTGTCGAGAGGCTCGTCCGTGGTGATCAACAACTGATGCGCGCCGACGTTGGCGGCGGCACGCCGCAACGACTGCAGATGATCATCGAGCCGCTGCTGATATTCGCCGGCCAGGTATTCGGGTGAGACGTTCAGCGTGCGCTGCGTCTCGACGTCTTTCAGCAGCACCGACTCGCGCCAGTTCGGCCGCATTTCCTGGGGATCGAGCAGCTGGAACAGCATGATGTCGTGACCGCGATACGCGAGCGGCTGCACGGCGCGACTCATGGCCGCCGGATCGCAATACAGATCCGAGATCACTGCCACCAGGCCACGACGCGACAGATGTTCGCCGAAGCGTTGGAAACACGCTTCCAGGTCGGTGCCGTTGCCGGGCGTCACCGCGTCGATCGCGTGGATCATTGCAGTCAGGCTACCCGCACGGCTGGTCGCCGGGCGGAAGGTTCGCACCTGCTCGTCGAACACGATGAGCCCGACGGGGTCGTGCTGACGCGCGGCGAGGTAAGCCAGCGCGGCCGCCAGGAATTTGCCGTACTGAAGCTTGGTGATCGAGTGCGAGCCGTAGCCCATCGAGGCGCTCGCATCCAGCAAGATCATCAAGCGCGTGTTGGTCTCGCCTTCGAAGCGTCGGATATACGTGCGCTCGGTGCGAGCGAACACATTCCAATCGACGAAGCGAGGATCGTCGCCCTCCACATACGCTCGATATTCCTTGAACTCCTGGCTGAACCCGTAATGCGGAGAGCGATGCAGGCCGGTGAGGAAGCCTTCCACGGCCGTGCGTGCGATCAATTCCAGATTCGCAAGTCCCGCCAGGGTTTCCGGCGGCAGCAGGCGATTGGAGGCTGCAACGCTCACCGCCCGACGACCTCTCGCAGCACTTCGTCGACGTTCCTGCCGTCGGACTCGGCCTGGTAGTTGGTAAGCACGCGATGACGCAGCACTGGCAATGCCAGCGCACGCAAATCGTCCTCGGTCACGTGATAGCGACCTTCCATCAATGCACGCGCCTTGCCGGCGAGACACAGGAACTGAGTCGCGCGGACGCTGGCGCCGTAGCGAACATAGCGACGGACCGATTCAGGAGCATTGGCTTCGCGCGGCCGGGTGGCGCGTACCAATTCCACCGCCTTCCGGCGGACTTCCGTCGACAGCGGCACTTGTCGCACCAGCCACTGAAATTTCACGATCTCCTCGGCGTTGGTGCACGCTCGCAGCTGGGGTCCTTCCAATCGCGATGTGTTGCGGTCGACGACTTCCATTTCATCCTCGGCGCTCAGGTAGTCGAGCAGCACGTTGAACAGGAAGCGGTCGAGCTGGGCTTCCGGCAGCGGATACGTGCCTTCGAGCTCGATGGGGTTCTGGGTCGCGAGCACGAAGAACGGCTCGCCGAGCGTGTGCGTCGTACCGCGCACCGTGACTGAATGTTCCTGCATGGCTTCGAGCAGCGCTGCCTGCGTCTTGGGCGGCGTACGGTTCACTTCGTCGGCCAGCAGCACGTTCGCGAACAACGGCCCCGGCACGAAGGTCCAGCGCCGGTGGCCGGTGGTGATGTCCTCTTCGATGATGTCGGTGCCGGTCACGTCGGTCGGCATCAGGTCCGGCGTGAACTGAATGCGCTTGAAGGACAGGCCCAGCGCCGTCGCCAGCGTCTTCACCAGCAAAGTCTTTGCCGTGCCCGGCATGCCGGTGATCAGGCAATGACCGCCGACCAGCAGCGTCAGCAGGAGATAGTCGACCACTTCATCCTGACCGACGATCACACGTCGGACCTGGTCGCGAATCGCGCCGACGCGATCACGGAAGAGGTTGACCAGCGCGGCAGTCTCCTGCTCGCTCGCAACGACGTCGTTCATCAAGTACGCTCCTCGATCATTTTCAGCAGCAGAGCCTGCGCCGGCTTGAAGTGCGGCGCCGTGGCGAGCGCGTCCAGCAGATGACGGCGACTGCCGGCCTTGTCACCCAATTCACGCAAGGCGCGCGCTATTCCATAGTGGGCCGGCGCTTCATCCAGCGTATTCAGCGCGAGCAGCGCCTGGAACTCGCGCAATGCTTCTTCGTTACGGCCGGCGGTCAACAAGCGCTCGCCGAGCTGCGAGTGCACTTCGGCATTCAGCGGATCGGAGTAGTTGAGCGAGACCATCAGCTCCGTCGCTTCTGGCGCGCGACCGGCTTCATCCAGCCAGCGAGCCAGCTGGCGCAGGGCGGTCGGATCCCAACCGCCGGCGCGGCGGTACTCCTCCAACGCAACGATGGCGTCGGCGCGCCGATTCAACTTGTCGAGCGCCTTGGCGAGCATCAAGTGCGGGCTGTCGCCGCCGACATGCTCCGGATACAGCGCGACCGCGCGACGCGCCGGTTCAATCGCATCCGCCCAACGTTCTTTCTGAATGGCCTGGCGGGCCGCCTGCGTTTTCTGCTGCCACTCCTCGAAATTCGCGAGCACATTCGCGAAGCGGGTGCGTACGAACGCATCGAACTCCTTGTCGAACGCCGCCGGTGCAATCTTGAACGTCACTTCGATGGCCTGCGCCGTGGTGCGCTTGCCGTCGAACTGCCGGAGCAGCGCGCCGAGTTGCTCGAAGCCCCAGCGCTGCTCGATGAACAGACACACCAGGCCCGACTGCATGTACGACACCTGCACCTGACCGGGATAACTCGGCCGAATGAAGCCGGAGTCCAGGTCGGCGACCGGCAGGAATTGTTTCTTTTCCAGCGCGGCGATGGCTTCCGGCGGCACCGCCACGCCCGGCGTCGGACCCGTGCGCCACTCCTCGAACACCGAAATGCCTTCGCTCAACCAGCGCGGCACGTAATGGTCGGTCACTTCCAGCGTGAACACGTGCGCCATCTCGTGCCACAGCGTGCTGCCCCAATGAAACTCGTTGGTCGGGCGGCTCGAAGGGCTGTCCATCGCGACCACGTATCCAAAGGTGACTCCGAGCAGACCGATGCCGGGCAGCGCGGCTACGCGCACCGCGAAGTCATCATGATCCGGATACAGCTCGACGGTCACCGGCTCGCGAGGCTTGAAACCGTAGCGCTGCGAAAAGCTCTGGATACTGCGGCTGGTGAGGTCCAGCACGTACGGCCGCAGCACTTCGGACTCTTTCTTGTGCAGCCGCAGCCGGACTTGATAAGTGTCCTGGCCGATCACGACCGGGTCCTCGCTGATCGAGAAGTCGTTGATCCGATCCAGCAGGCGCAGCGAGTTCACCGTCGTCGGGCTGTACGGATCGCCGGAGTAGGCGGCCTCCAGGTGGGTGCGCGCTTCTTCGACGTTACCGAGTCGCAGCAGGTTCGAGCCCAGCTCGGCGTGCGCAGCCCACAGATCCGGCTGCACTTCGACCGCCCGTCGCAACAGCACGGTCGCCTCTTTATAACGACGCCGCATGATTTCGAAGTGGGCCAGCTGCTGATACATGGCGCCGTAGCGCGGGTTGTAATCGAGAATGCGCTTGATCCAGGGCTCGGGATTGCCGCCGCGTGACATCTCCAGCGACGCGCGCAGCGTATAGACCTCGAGCGGCGGCAGCTTTTCCTTGTTGACGATGCGCATGGCGCGGTCCAGCGCCTTGTCCGCATCGTCCAGCTGACCTTCTTCCAGGTCCATCGACGCGGTGAGCAGGTGCGCTTCGATCAAGTCGCCATCCTGCTTCAGGGCGTCCTCGATCAGCGGTCGTGCCTGTCCTTCGAAGCGCTCGGCAAACACGCTCGCGAGGCCGAGCTTGGCATGCACGTCGTTGGGAAACGCCTTGAGCGCTTCACCGAACAGTTCGACAGCGTCGGAGTACTGGTGGGTCTGAAGATACAGACGGCCCCATCGCACCCGGGGCTGCACCGCTCGCTCGTTGTTCTGCACGGTGTCGCGGAAAATCTGATTGGCGCGCTGGATGTCACCTACCGCCCAGGCGGCTTCGGCTTGCACGATGGGCGTTGGCGACTCCAGCAGTTTCGCGTAGCAGGTGCGCGCCTGCTCGGTGCGACCGTGATATCGATGCTCGTCGCACGGTCGCAGCTCGACCGGGCGGCGCGGATCGTAGTCAATGGATTGCGCACCCGCCGTCGCGGCAAGCAGCAGCAACACCAAAGTGGCAGTGCGGGTCATCATGGCGTCGCGCCTCCACCGGCTTTGGCGTCGATCTCCCGTTGCAGCAGCGCCAGGCGCACCAGCACTTCTTCGAGCTGGTCGTAATACTGGGTATCCGGCAGCGACGCCTTTTGTTCCTTCACGTGATTCAGGTCGCGCTCGATCGCGCCTCGCTGCGACAACAGCGCCGCGACCTCGGGGTTGTCCGGCATCAACTCATCGGCGCCGAGGCGGGCGAGGGTGAAGCGGCCGGCGTTGTCACCTTCCATGCGTGCGTGCTCGGTCGCCATGGCCGTCTCGGCCTTGAAGGCGGCCTCGATCTGTTTGGTCGCGAAGGCATAGGCCTCGGCGGCGGTGACGACCTGGTCTTTGTTGGTGTCCGCCGCGTCCGACGCGACGGCCTGGGCCCAGTACTGCGCAAAGCGCGTTGCAGTTCTTTCGCCGCCGTTCTTGGTCGCAGTGATCACGACCCGTCTCGGCTTCTGCCAACGTTCGATCACGGCGCCGCTGGCGCTGGTGGCATTGATGATCAGCTGATCGCGGGCGGGGAATTCATCGAACAGACGCGCGAGATCGCTGTCGGTGAGATCGGGACCGGGCAGATTCAATCGATAATTCTCGCCATCGTAACTGCCATGACCGATAAGCACGACGACCACCGAATCGTTCGAATTCATGCGCGCGGCGAGAGACTTGATTTCGCGCCTCACCGCCTCCGCCCGCGCCGCGTCGCCGCTGAGCGAGATGACGTACTCCGTGCTGCCCGCCGCTTTCTGAGCCGCGCCGGCGACCGCGGCGGCATTCTCGCGAAACTTTTGTTCATACGACGGCTCGCCGCCCAGGCCAGCGACGACCAACGTATAAGTGGCTGCAGACGCCGGCAATGTGAATGCCGCGGCCATCAAAGCCAGAATCAGGCGCGCCTTGTTCACAGCCGCCCCCATCGCAATCGGAGCAACCACTCGCCCAGCTTCAGCGCCAGCAGCACGAGGAACACGATGGGCAGGTTCCACAGATCCAGGGTCTGGCGCTCGACGATGCCGGCCTTGGAATAAGGAATGGCGCCCGCCAGGCCATCGAGCTCGCGCAACGGCCAGTAACGTCCGCCGGTGACCTTCGCAATCCGTTCCAGCAGGTCGCGATGCTGATAAGTGGCGAAATGCTCGGCCACGCCGTCGTTGCGCAGAACGTGCGTCACGGCCGAGCCGACTTCTTTGTCTCCTGCGCGTGCGGTCATCTCGATCCGATACAGGCCAGCGGACGCGGCATCGATGGTCGCCGTGTAGCGGCCATCGCTCTGCCCGGAGGGTTGCATGAGCTGCTTGAACGGCGCGTCGCGTTCAGGCGCCACCTCCAGTTCGACCGTGGCATCGCTGACGGGTTCGAAGCGCTCGTCGCGCACTTCGGCTTCCAGCCGCACGGTGCGCTCGTCTTCATACACGCTGCGCTCGCCGTTCAGGGTGACCCGGGCGGGCGCGGTCGATGAAATGGCGTGCAACAGCTGGCGCCAGAACATTTCGTGACTTTGATCCTCGGACGGCATGCGCATTTGCCAACGCAGGGTGCTGGCGGTCGCGAGCACGTACGCAGCGCCGCGACCGTAGTGCTGCCACATCAACAATGGTGCACGTCCGCCTTCCCCGTTCGCTTCGAGCAGCACGATCGCACCCGGCTTGAGCCGGCCGAGCGACTGATAATCGGCCAGCGGCGGCAGTTTTTTCCAACGCTCCAGATTCTTGCGCGGATCGATATCGAGTCGGGGAATGGGCGACTCGGCGCCGTACAGGGTCAGCATCGCTTGCCCGGGACGCTGAACGAACTGCGTCGCTTGCCGGCCGGTGAGCTGCACCGGCAGCGTTTGCGCGAGCGGCGCGTTCTGCCATCCGCCGGCCGACAATCCATAACGGCCCGCCAGCATCAACACGGTGCCGCCGCGCTTGTCGACGAAGTCCTTCAGCATCCGGTGTTGCTCGGCGCGCAGGCCGGCCGCTTCATAACTGCCGATGATGACTGCGTCATAACCGAACAGCTTGGCCGGATCGGAGGGGAAACCATCGGCCAGCTCGTCCGGCGAATTCACGCCCTGGCGATACTGCTTGTTCGGCGTGGTCCGAACCACACTGGCGACACGCAACGCGCGATCGTGGTCCACCGCCCGACGCAGGAATTTATATTCCCAGCGCGGCTCGCCTTCGACGTACAGAATGCCGCGGCGGGCGGCGGGCACATTGACTACCTGGGTGCGCGAGTTGTTGACCACGTTGCGCTCGCCCTGCAGCGGGTCGAGTACGAAGCGCAATTCATGCGTGCCGGCCTGGCCGGCGGGCAGATCCAGCGAAAGCTGGGTGGTGGCCGCATCGGGCCGCAGCTTCACGTCGCGGGCGGCGACCAGGTTGTCGCGATCGTAAACGCGCAGTCGCGCTTGCGACGCGCCGTTGTGCCGGATGCTGATCTGCGCATCGATGGTCGAGCCGGCGGGCGCCGACCCGGCCACTTCGACCCGCTCCAGCTCCAGATCGTCGGTCACCCGCTCCGGACCGAGGCCGACGGTATGCACGGGCACGCCATAGGATGCAATTTCGGCGAGGCGCTCTTCGCTCAACGTGTCGCCATTCTCCGCGCCGTCGCTGAACAGGATCACGCCGGCAAGGGGCGCGCTGCCTGCACTTTGCAACACTTGATGGAGCGCATCACCGATGCGCGTCTGGCGGCCGGGCGGCGGCATCGCTTCCAGGTCGTTCAGCGGCGTCGTGGTTTGCGCGAAGCCGAACATGCGCACGGCGAAGGTTTTCTCCAGCCGCTGCATGGTGCCGTTCTGCAAGGCGGCGGCCACTTCCTGCAAGCGCGAGCGCCCGGCTTCCCCGTACGCCATGCTGGCGGAAGCATCGATGGCGACGGCCAGCTCGTTCTCGCGATCGCGCACCCGCTCGACATTCAGCACGGGACGCCACAACAGGCACAGGACCAGCGCCAGCAACAGCGTCTGCAGAACACCGACCGGCCACAGCAATCGCCAGCCCAGCGCGCGCCGCCGCCACAGCGACCAGGCCACCAGCGCGCTGGCCACCAGAATCGAAGTAACGAGCAGCCCTATCGGCCAGGCGCTCGCAAATGCAAACGTGCCGGTTCGATACGCCCAGAGGGGATGAGTGAAGAGCCGCTCGAACACCGGGCAGTAATAGTGGATGCGCCGCCCCAAACGCAAGCCAGAATCCTGCTCAAATCGTGAAGAAGGCGTGATGACTAGTCGGAACCGCGGGCGGGTTCATGCGTACTGGTTTGACGTACCCGCAAACACCTCGCATTCATCGAGCCATGGCTAGCGAAACCTTGCACGAGAGCGCCACCGCGCTACGCCCCGAGACCATAGACCGTCATCGCGCCGTCTCTTCGCTCATGGAAGAGCTGGAAGCGGTCGACTGGTACGACCAGCGCATCGACGCCGCCACGGACGAGGAGCTCAGACGCATCCTGGCGCACAACCGCGATGAGGAAAAAGAGCACGCCGCCATGGTGCTGGAGTGGCTGCGCCGCAAGGACCCCAAGCTCGACGAGCACCTGCGCACGTATCTGTTCACCGAGAAGTCGGTTCTGGACATCGAGGACGAGGCGGAGCACGGCGGCGCCGAAGGCGGCGACGCCAACGACGGCTGCCTGGGGATCGGCAGTCTGCGAGGTGAACAGCAAAACCCGATTCGCGAGCTGGCACGGTTCGACGCAACAGGAAGCACCCCATGAACGAGCTGTTACGCGATCACGCACCGATCTCCACGGAAGCCTGGAAGGAGATCGACGCCGAGGCCACTCGAACGCTGAAGACTTTGCTCGCCGCGCGCCGGCTGGTGGATTTCAAAGGCCCGCTGGGCTGGAACTGCTCCTCGGTCTCGACCGGACGCACGCGGACCCTGTCGCCTTCGATCCAGGACGGCGTGGTGTCCCGGCTGCGGCTGTCGCTGGCTTTGATCGAAATCCGCATTCCATTCGAGGTGGATCGCGAGGAACTGGATGCGATCGGCCGCGGGGATACCAATCCCGACCTGGATTCGGTTCGCAACGCGGCCCGGGCCGCCGCGATCGCCGAGGATCGAGCCGTGTTCCAGGGGTATCCGGCCGGCAATATCGACGGCATCTTCCCCGCCGCCACGACCCATGGACTGACCATTCCGGACGACTACGACGCCTATCCCGACGTGGTCGCGGAGGCGACGCATCGATTGCGCAGTGAAGGCGTGAGCGGACCGTATGGCATCGCCCTTGGACCTCGCTGTTACACCGGGCTGACTCGCAGCACCTTGCGTGGCTACCCCATCATCAATCACGTACGAGAGCTGGTGGACGGGCCGATCGTGTGGGCACCGGCCGTTGATGGCGCCGTGGTCATGAGCTTGCGCGGCGGCGATTTCGAGCTGATCGTCGGTCAGGATTTCTCGGTGGGTTATCTCGACCATACCAGCACCTCGGTGCTGCTCTATCTGCAGCAGAGCTTCACATTCCGTGTGTTGTCTCCGGAGGCTGCGGTTCCGCTGACGTACGCGTCG
This sequence comes from uncultured Steroidobacter sp., assembly GCF_937958065.1. Lineage (GTDB taxonomy): Bacteria > Pseudomonadota > Gammaproteobacteria > Steroidobacterales > Steroidobacteraceae > Steroidobacter. Next base: position 117,734 of record NZ_CALFXI010000051.1, on the reverse strand, counting down.
GTCGAGGTGAAGCCGGCCAAATAAACGCTGACGATTTATTGACAAGGGCTGGCATAAACCCTTGACCGCACTCTCTTTGCGCGCAACCTGACAGCGCTGCCTGCGTGTGGGGCGGCGGCGCTGGGCGAGGGCGGCCGGAGCACCGGAATTCGCCAGTCCCGCGACCCGGCACAGTAATTGCTGTCATGAAGGCGTGACATCCTGTCTCGACCTGACCCGCCGCCGTTCCGCGGCTTGCGAACATGCGCCTGCCTTCGCTGAAGTTTCTGAAGACCTTTCAAGTCGCCGCGATGCGCCTGAGCTTCAAGGCTGCCGCCGAGGAGCTGTGCATCACGCCGTCCGCGGTCAGCCACCAGATCAAGGGGCTCGAGGAACAGCTGGGCGTCGCGCTGTTCGAGCGCGGGCCGAGCTCGTTGACGCTGACCGAAGCCGGCGCGAGTTATTTCCAGCACCTGGAGACGGTGTTCGCGCGGCTCGAAGCAGTCACTGAACAATTGCGCATTCGTTACGGCCGCGACGTGGTTCGTCTGCACATTCCGCCGTTCTTCGCGACCGAGATGCTGTTGCCGCGCCTGCCGTCGTTTCTCGAAGTACGACCGGATACGGACGTACATATCAACACGGTCTCCGGTCCGCTGCAGTCGCATCCGGCCGAAGCGGACCTGTCCATCGTCGTCGGCGCGGCACCGGAGGAGGCGCACGATCACGCCTGTCACAAACTGTTCTCGCAGACGTTCGTGCCGGCCTGCTCGCCGACGTTGTTGCAGCGGGTGCCGATCGACACGGTGCAGGACCTGAACAAACATACCTTGATCATTCACGAAGCGCGTCGCGACGGCTGGCAGCGCTGGGCGCAAACGCTCGGCATCGACCTGCGACCCAAGAGCATCGTGCGCTTCGACTCCATGAACACCGCAGCGGAAGCGGCCGAGCACGGAGTCGGCGTCGCGCTCGTCTCCTCGCGCCTCGGCAACGAGCGTTTCGCGCAAGGCACGCTGGTGAAACTGTTCGATCGCGAGCTGGAGACCGGCGAGAGTTATTTCCTGATCCTGCGCAAGGAAGATGCAGAGCGACCCAATGTCAAAGCGCTCACCGAGTGGCTGATCGAAGAATTCAGTATCGCGGCGTGATGCAGCACGCATTTTGAGAACGCATTCTGCTGCAGCAGCGGCGGCGGCACACGTGCGGCCGTTTGTTTCTATTCCATTTCACTTCGATTGCACGCAGCGGCTGCCGCATGAGCGCGGTTGCTGCCAGCATGAAATCTTCTCGTTTGTCGCGCTCGGGCCGGCCGCCCTACATTGCACCCATTCCATAAAGAAACGTTCCAGGGGATGTGAGTTTTCATCAGCGCCTTTGGAGACATCGTCATGAACAGCAGCAAGCTCAGCACCCGTATCGTCAAGTCCCTGTCGTTGGCCGCCGCCACCTGCGCGCTCGCCGCGCCGCTCGCTACCCAGGCACACGACGACGATCCCGCGATGGATTCGTGCATCAACGCTTTCGTCGCCTCCAGCCTGCCGAAGGAGCAGCCGGTGAGGATCAAGAAACAGGAAGCGGCACACGCCCCGCTCGGCATTCACGCGCGCGCCTACAAGATCGTGGTCAGCGCCAAGGGTGTGGAAAGCGGCAAGTACGTTGCCCGGGGTACCTGCATCGTCGATCGCGGCGGCGCGGTCATCTCGCTGAACGGCAAGCCGCTGACGGAGCAGCTCGCCTCTCGTTAGTCGAACGATGGGCACCATCCGCTCGGATGGTGCCTCCTGCCTCACGCTCCGGGAGGACTGCGCGACTGTATCCCCCTGCAGGCACGCGCTCGCATGGACCGGCCTCCCGGAGTGTTTTCTGATAAGTTTCCCGACAAGTTGCCGTGCTCGCGGCTCCGTTCGGCGCTGATTACGGTAACTTCGGTCCCTCGCGTCACGCTCTTCGCGCACACTGACCGCGCTGAAGTCGAATCGAGGCCTATCCATCCATGCACGCAACGGAACGCGTCCCCGTCGAACGTCGCAGCGGCATCGAGCGCCGCCGCTACAGCATTGCCGCATATTGGCGTGGCGCACTGAACCCGCGCCGTCGCGCCGGACGTCGGGCGACCGATCGGGTCTATACCATCATCGATTGGCACTCGCCCCGAGTGCTGGCGCTGGTGTTGCTGATCCTTGGCTTGTCGAGCCTGGATGGGGTCCTGACGCTGATGCTGATGGCGCAGGGCGCGAACGAAGTGAATCCGTTCATGGCGCTGTTCGTGCCGCATAACATCGGCTGGTTCGCCGCGGTCAAGCTGACACTCACCAGCCTGGGCGCCGCCGTTCTGGTGGTTTGCGCGAGGATGAAGCTGTTCAGATTGTTTCCAGGCGAGCTGTTGCTGTACCTGGTCGTCGCCTGCTATGTCGCGCTGGTGACGTACGAGCTGCATCTGCTCGCGAACGCACCCCTGATGATTTGATTCTTGCTGGATTACTTGCCGGCGGCGGTCGCGCGATAACCGCCGACGTACCAACGAAAGGCAAAGTAGGTCCAGGCCGACAAAGTGCCGCACACCACCGCCGTCACGAAATGTTCGGCATCGAATAAACGAGCGGCGACCACGATGCCGCCGAGCATCGACAGCGTCGCCTGCCCCAGGCGCAGCTCCCAGCGATCCACGTAGTGCATATACGCCGGCGCGCACGCAGCGATGCGCGTGCGGTGTGGATCGAAGCCAAACAATCGCGACAGCCCCACATAACCAACTACGCCGATGACGCTCCACAGCGCCACGCGCCACAGGTCGACCGGCTTGCCCGAGAGGACGGAATAAACGACCGCGGCCACGAGGAACAAGGCAAAGGCGATGAGTCCGTGCAGCTTGCGCGATTGCATGGCGGTAAACCGGGAGCAGAGGTGGCCAGGGATAGCGTCGTCACTTTGCCATTTCTCGGAACAAGGTCAAAGCGCCAACCCCTGAGCATGACCGCGCATTTACCCGTAGCGCCCTCCCGGTCGATTACCTACGCGGACCGATGCGCATCGCCTACAGCTATCTCATAACGGTGGCGCGAGGCAAAATACACCCTTTGGGCCGGACGAGAACAACGAATGCGATTCTTCCGGCGCTCGCTGATCACTCTGGGGGTTGCCGCCACGCTGCCCACCGTGGTGTTCGTCGCAGTCGGCGCTTTTTATTTCCTGCGTGCTGAACGAGCCCGCATCGAGACCGAGACGCTCGGGCGCAGCGAGATTGCGACGCTGCTGGTCGACGGCCGGCTGCGCCGTGACCTGGCGGCGCTCAATGTGCTGACCAGCTCGGTCGACCTGGCCAAAGGCAATCTGCGGGAGTTTTATTCGCGCGTGCAGCGCGCGAAGAGCGCGAATCCGGGGTGGGGCACGATCGTTCTGATCGATGCACGGAACGCACGGGAGTTATTCGATCTGCGCCGTCCGTTTGGCGAGCCGGGGCCGCTCAACCAAACGCACTCGCAGGCATTGCGCGACCTCCGCCGCAGCGAAGCTCCCATGGCCGGCTCGATCACTGCACCACCCGAAGCGCTGGCGTGGGTTTACGCGCCCGTCAGCACCGGTGGTCAGCTGCAGTACGTGCTCGGCGCGGGCATCGAACCGCAGGCATTTCAGGAACTGCTGTCTGCAGTAGCCGCGCCCGGTACGACTGCCGCAGTCGTCGATCAAGAAGGCAAGTTCGTCGCACGCACCGTCAACTTCGAAACTCGGGTCGGCACGCCGGCCACCGAGTTCGTACGCAAGGCGATTCGCGACGGCAAGCGCGGGCTGTATGCCGGTACCACGTACGAAGGACTGAAGAACTACACGGCGTTTCATACGTCGCCGTGGTCGCAATGGTCGGCGCACCTGGCTGTGGCGTCGACCGCGATCGATGCACCCACGACCTGGTCGTTGGTCGCGGCGGCGCTGGCCGCCTCCGGCGCATTGCTACTCGGTGGCACGTTGGTGCTGCTGGTGCTGCGAGACATGACCGAGCGCCGCCGCGCCGAAGAAACATTGCGCCAGTCGCAGAAAATGGAAGCCGTGGGACAGCTCACGGGCGGCATCGCGCACGACTTCAACAATCTGCTCACCGCAGTGATCGGCAATCTCGACCTGATCCGCAATAAAGTGCAGGACAACGAACGGCTGCGTCGATTGGCGGACAACGCGCTCGAAGCCTCTCGGCGAGGCGCAAAGCTCGCTTCGCAACTGCTGGCGTTTTCGCGCAGCCAGCGCATGGCGGTGGAACCGGTCGATCTGCAACAGCTGTTCCAGGGCATCAGCGGTTTGCTCGGGCAGTCGGTCGGGCCTTCGATCGAGGTGCGCATGCAGCTCGATCCGGATGCGCGCATGGTCATGAGCGATGCGAATCAGCTCGAGCTGGCGCTGCTGAACCTCGCCGTGAATGCGCGTGACGCCATGCCCGCCGGTGGCAAGCTCATCATCAGTGCCCGCCGGACCAACGCGGCGGATCGAGATCTGCCCAAGCGCGACTACGTGCAGCTGTCCGTGACCGACACCGGCGTCGGCATGCCTGAAGAAGTGCGAGCGCGGGCCATCGAGCCTTTCTTTACGACCAAGCCCGTGGGACAGGGCACGGGCCTGGGACTTTCGCAGGTCTACGCCGTGGCTCGCGAATCGGGCGGTTCCCTGCACATCGACAGCGAAATGCACCAGGGCACGACGGTTCGTTTGATCCTGCCGCTCGCACCCGCGGATGCGGTGATACCCGCGCCGCCGCCCGCTGCATCCGAAGCGCCGCAATCGGAATCCGAACCGGAAAAGACGCGCGCCACCGTGCTGGTCGTCGATGACGACCGCCTGGTGCGCCGATTCATGACCGAGTCGCTGCGCTCGCTGGGCTACGAGGTGCGGGACACGGATAATGGCGTCGATGCGCTGGTACTGCTGGACGCACAGCGTATCGATCTGCTGCTGGCCGATTTCGCCATGCCCGGCATGAACGGCGCGGAGCTGGCCAAAGCGGCCCAGCTGAAGCAACCGGGCCTGCCGGTGCTGATCGTCTCGGGCTATGCCGACAGTGCCGCGGTGGAAGCGGCGCTCGGCACGGCCAGACTCTTGCGCAAGCCCTTCAACATGGCCGAGCTCGGCGCGGCCGTGACGGAACTATTGCAATCGCGCCAGCCTTGCTGACTCGGAGCTGACATGTCTCATACCACTCGAGAATCCGCCGACGCCGTCGTGCTGACGCCAGCGACGCCGCCCGTGGCGGCGGTGATCTGGCTGCATGGGCTCGGTGCGGACGGTTTTGATTTCGTACCCATCGTCGATGAGCTGCGCCTGCCCGCGACGTTACCGGTGCGCTTCATTTTTCCGCACGCGGCGCCGCGTCCGGTCACGATCAACAATGGCTACGTGATGCGCGCCTGGTATGACATCAAGGGCTTTGGTCCGGAGCGCGCCGAAGACGATGTTGGCATTCGCGAATCCGAAGGCGTGGTGAAAAAATACATCGAGCAGGAGATCGCTCGCGGCATTCCGGCCAGCAAAATCGTCATTGCCGGCTTCTCGCAAGGCGGTGCCATCGCGCTACAAACCGCCTTGCGCTACCAGCAACGCCTCGCGGGCGTGATGGCGTTGTCCACCTATCTGCCTTTGCGAGCCACGTTGGCGGCGGAGGCTGCCGACGCGAATCGTGACGTGCCCATCCTGATGTGCCATGGCGTGCGCGATCCCGTCGTTCCAGCACAAATGGGCGAGGCCTCACGCGACGTGTTACAGCGCCTCGGCTACCGCGTCGAATGGCACACGTATCCGATGGAGCATTCCGTCTGCATGGAAGAGGTGGCCGATATTTCGCAATGGCTGCAAGCCCGCCTGGCCTGAGCTGTCGGCAATCCGGGGGAACAAACATCCGTGCTCTGACGTACCGCCTGTGATCCTCCGGTCACGCACGAAGGCACGGGTATGTACGTCAGCATCGGTCCCCTGGTTGCACTGGTCGCCGGCATTCTGATCCTGATCGTGCCGCGACTGCTGAATTACATCGTCGCCATCTATCTGATCATCATCGGGCTGCTCGGCCTGTTCGGATCGCGACTCTAGCCCGCGGCGAGCCTCGTTCGACGGCACGGGCCAGGGTGTCCCGGTAGCACGCGTCTTACAGCTTCATCTTGCGAAGATTCAACGGTTCCTGGTTTTGCACGCAGACCCGGCCCGAAGCCCGGCTTGCGACCGGGCGTGCCGCCAACGCGACGAAACGATGGAATGCGCGGCGTCCCTTGCTTACAGTGGCGCATGGACCTCGCACAACTGAAACAAAATAGAAACGCGCTGTTCTGGTCCCTGCACGTGCTCGGCTGGAGCGCTTACGGCGTTTCCCAATACGTCGGCGCGCTGCTCTATGGCAAGCCGGTGGCCTATGTGCAATACATCGCCGTCGCGGCCGCCTCGGGCTGCGTCCTCACCATGCCGCTGCGCTACATCTGCAGGTGGCTATGGAAGAAGCCGCCGCCCACGATGATCGCAGGCGCGCTTGCCGCTGCCTGGGTCACGGCCTGCGTGCTGCGCGTGATCATGAACTGGTTCTATCACGCCTACGTGGACCTCGAATGGCCGCTGAAGCACTGGACCGAATTCTTCGGCGGCACGCTCAGCTCGATGTATCTGATCACGTGCTGGATCGGCCTGTATTTCGGCGTGCGCTATTACGAGTCGTTGCAGTCACAACGGATCGCGACCCTGCAGGCGGCTTCGCTGGCCCAGGAAGCGCAGCTGAAGATGCTGCGCTATCAGCTCAATCCGCATTTCCTGTTCAATACGCTGAATGCGATCTCCACGCTGATTCTGGACAATCGCAACAGCACGGCGAACAACGCGGTCACCGGGCTGTCCGAGTTCCTGCGCTATACGCTCGATCAGGACCCGATGAAAAAGGTCACGGTGGCGCAGGAGATCGACGCACTCAACCTGTACTTGAACATCGAGACCATGCGCTTCGGCTCGCGTCTGAAGCTGCACTATGCCATCGAGGAGGCCGCCAGCTGCATGCTGGTGCCCAGCTTGCTGCTGCAGCCTCTGATCGAGAATGCGATCAAGTACGCGGTGTCGCCGCGCGAACAGGGCGGGCAGATCCGCATCGGTGCGCACATCACCGGCGGCATGCTGCAACTGGAAGTGGCCGATGACGGCCCCGGAATGGTCGATGCGACCCGTTTGGCCAATGGTCGTGGCGTGGGTATTCGCAATACTCGCGAGCGGCTGCAGGTGCTGTATGGAGAACGCGGCACTGTGGCAGTAACGAACACCGAACCCGGGTTGCGGGTGTCGCTGACGTTTCCAGCGGAACGCGCCACGGCTCCAGCGGGGGCTCGCGCGGCATGAGTTAAGCCATGAGTGACCAACCGATTCGCACCCTCATCGTCGACGATGAGGAACTCGCCCGGCGGGGCGTCGAGCTGCGCCTGGCCCGGCATCCCGATATCACCGTCGTCGGCCATTGCAGCAATGGCCGCGAAGCCATCGAAGCTGTGGTTGCGCAACGGCCGGATCTGATGTTCCTGGATATCCAGATGCCGGGGATCTCGGGCTTCGAAGTGCTGGCACGACTGCCGCAGGAGTCGCTGCCCATGGTGATCTTCGTCACCGCGTACGACCGATATGCACTCGATGCGTTCGAGGCGCAGGCCATCGATTATCTGCTCAAGCCCATCAACGATACTCGCTTCGTGCAGGCGCTGGATCGCGTGCGCGGCTACTGGCAACAGAAGCGCGCGCTCAGCCAGCGGGAACAATTGATGAAGCTGCTCGCGAGCACCCGGGGGACCGGCCAGGTGGACGAGCAAACGTTGCGTGAATACCTGCACGCCGAACGTCAGCCGCAGTATCCGCAGATCCTGCCGATTCGCGATGACGCCGGCACGGTCAGAGTGGACGTGAAGAGCATCGATTGGATCGATGCTGCCGGCGACTATATGTGTGTGCACGCCGACGGCCGCACCTATGTGCTGCGGGAGACGATGAAGTCGCTGGAAGCCGTGCTCGATCCAAAGCTGTTCCAGCGCGTGCACCGTTCGACGATCGTGAACGTGTCACGCGTGCGACGGCTGCGACCGCACACCAATGGCGAGTATTTCCTCACCCTCGAGGACGGTCAGGAGATCAAGCTGAGTCGCTCCTACCGGGATCGGGTCGATCAGCTGCTGCAGCGGCGCTAGGCCGTACCAGCCAGGGGTGCAGGAACACCGCCGCCAGCACGATGGCAACGCCCAGATAGAAACTCGCGCTGAGCTCGCGCTGCTCGCCGAGCAGAACGATGGCGAGCACGATCGCGTACACGGGCTCCATGTTGAGTGCAATGGTCGCCGAGAAAGCACTCACGTGACGAAGCGCTGCCAGCGACACCGCAAACGGCAGAAGTGTGCAGCCTATTGCGAGCACGGCGAGCAGCGTCCCATCCCGCACTGACGGCAGAACGAACACCGTCTCGGGCGCGATCACTGCCGAGATGATCGTGATCAACACCAGCCCCGCACCGATCTCCAGGCCGGTAACGGCGATGGCATCGGAATTGCCGATGTACCGTTTGTTGAGGCTGGCATACACCGACACCAGCACTGCGCTGAGCACGCCGACAGCCACGCCCAGGCGCATGCTCGTTGGGGTTCCACCCACGACCAGTGCCACTCCCGGGATCGCCGCCACACCGAACATCAGCTCGCGCATGTCGAAGCGACGGCCGACCAGAAACGGCTCAATGAAGGCGAGGCACACCGGCGAGAGCGCCAGGCAGGTCGCGGCCACGGAAGCATTCGCCAACCGGATGGAGCCGTAGAACGCCAGCCAATGCAGCACGACCACCACGCCGATGCCGGCATAGATGGCAATCAGTCGCGGCGGCAATGTGGACAGTCCACGCCAGAAACGCGGCACCAGAGCCAGCGCGCCGGTCACGAGCACCAGCCGCCACCAGACCAGCCCGAGCGTATCCAGGGAGATCAGCTTGCCGAGAATGGCAGTGAATCCCCACAGGACGACGCAGAAATGAATTTGCCAGTTGGCGCGAGAAACCGCGGACATCAAAGAACCTTGCAGCGGACGCCCCGCCTTCGGATTGCGACCGCCGATGAACGATGGCGCGGACCGGGGCCGGTCCGCGCCTCGCAAATAGCTCAAAACTCGTTACTTGGCCAGCGCGCTGGCGGCCGTGAACTTCAATATGCCTTGGCCCACACCACCCGTTGCGGACTGGGCTTGCCAGTGAACGGGCAGATGCCAGGCTCGCTCTTCTCGAACGGGATGCAGCGCACGGTCACGCCCAGCTCCGCCTTGATCCGCTCCTCGAGCGCCGCTTCGCCACTGAAGTGCGTCAGTGCGAAGCCGCCGTGAATCGGAGTCGGCGCATTCTCGGCGACGCGCGGCGCAGTGAAGTACTCGTAGAACTCTTCCTTGGTATCGATGCGCTTGGTGAACTGCTCTCGAAACGCCCTGGCCCGCTCCAGCAAGCCATCCTGAATGGATTGCAGCGTCTCAGCGATGGCCGCGACGAACTCGGTGCGTGCAATGCTCTGCTTGTCCTTCGGCGCGCGATCGCGGCGGCCGACGAATAGCGCATCCTTCTCGAGATCGCGCGGACCGACTTCGATACGCACCGGCACGCCTTTCTTGATCCAGTTCCAGACCTTGTCGCCGCCGCGCTCTTCGCGCTCGTCCACGACGACCGAAATCGGGCGCTCGGCGAAGCGCTGTGCGCGCAGCTCGGCAGCCACCTTGCGGCAATACTCGATCACGCGCGCGCGATCCTCGTCCGAACGGTAGATGGGCAGGATCACCACCTGCACCGGCGCCAGCTTGGGCGGCAGCACCAGGCCGTCATCGTCGGAATGAGTCATCAGCAGGCCGCCGATCAGACGGGTGGACACGCCCCAGCTGGTGGTCCAGGCGTGCTGATGCTGACCATGCTGATCCAGGAACTCGATGCCGCTGGCCTTGGCGAAGTTCTGGCCGAGGAAGTGGCTGGTGCCGGCCTGCAGCGCCTTGCGATCCTGCATCATGGCTTCGATACAGAAGGTCTGTTCGGCACCGGGGAAGCGCTCGTTCGGGGTTTTCTCGCCACGGATGACCGGCACCGCCATCCACTCCTCGGCGAACGTCGCATACACCTCCAGCATGCGCATGGTCTCTTCGAGCGCTTCCTCCTTGGTGGCGTGCGCGGTGTGACCTTCCTGCCAGAGGAATTCGGCCGTGCGCAGGAACATGCGGGTGCGCATCTCCCAGCGGACCACGTTGGCCCACTGATTGATCAGCAGCGGCAGGTCGCGATAGCTCTGCACCCAGCGCGAGAACGCATCGCCGATGATGGTTTCGGAGGTGGGCCGGACGATCAGCGGCTCTTCCAGCTCGCCGGTGGGACGCAGCTTGCCATCCGGCCCGGCTTCCAGGCGGTGATGGGTGACGACCGCGCATTCCTTGGCGAAGCCCTCGACGTGGGCCGCTTCCTTCTGCAGGAAGGACAACGGGATGAACAGCGGGAAGTAGGCGTTCTGATGGCCGGTGGCCTTGAACATCTCGTCCAGCACCCGCTGCATGTTCTCCCACAGCGAGTAGCCCCAGGGCTTGATGACCATGCAGCCGCGCACCGCCGAGTTCTCGGCCAGATCCGCTGCGCGAATAACCTGCTGATACCACTCGGCATAGTTTTCACCCCGGGTGGGGGTGATGGCGGTCTTGGCGACCTTGCCGCCGGCGGCGGCGGCCTGGGACTGGGGTTTGCTGGTCATGTCTGCAACTGGGATGCGCTGCCGGCATCGCGCCGGGGAAAGGGCGCGATTACAGCAGATTTTCCGTGCCAGACGAAGCCCGGCGCGAGTATCCCGAGTTGGGATATCACTGCCTGCGGAATATAGACACGGGCGTCACATGGAGCCCGCCGTCTTGAAGTCACTGCGCTCACCTGCTCATGTTCGTTTGCTCGAGTTGCTGGTTGCCGCACGAGAGAAGGCCGGTTTTACTCAACAGCAACTGGCGGATCGCCTCGGTAAACCCCAGAGCTTCATTTCCAAATACGAAGGTGGCGAGCGTCGCATCGACGTCATCGAGTTCATCGCGATCGCCGACGCGCTGGATATGGATGCGAGCCGCGCCATTCGAGAGGTCCGCGCCAAATACCGCTCGTGAGGCGCCCGCGCGTTTACTTGGACGCGTTGACCACCGGCGCGTATTTGCGGAAATGACTGCTGAGGAGTTGCAGGTCGTCCGCGATCTGGCGACGCCGCGCAGGATCATTCTTCGTCACCCGTAGGGCTTCGTCAGCCACGCGATTCAGCGCTGCGACAGCTTCCCGGTTGCGCGGATGCAGATCGTACGCCCTGGCATAGCTCGCCAGCGCCGATTGGATGGCATCGGCAAAGCCTTCGCGCTCATAGAACGCCCACGCTTCATCGCCTTGCTTCATGGCGGTGCGGAAGTCCTGCTGGACAGACGCCGGCAGCTCGTTGAACGCAATCGCCGGGCCGGTTTCAAGGTGGTTCTGATACCAGAAATGACCGGCCGCCAGCGCCAGCACGGCAGCCGCCGCCAGCGTAGCTTTCTGTAGTCGCGTGACTCCCTGGAATGACTCGAGGAACTCGGCGGCGCTCTGTGGCCGATCCTTGCGCTCGAAGGACAAACAGCGCTCGATGGCGCGCGCGTGCTTCCGTTTCAGTCCTTTGAGTGCGCCTGGCTCGATACCGAGCTTGCGTGCGTTCGGCGCGCTGTGCCGCTGATAGGGATGGAACCCCGTGACCAGCTCGTACGCAATGATGCCGAGGGCATACATATCGTCGGCGGGATGTGGATCGACGCCGGCGACCATTTCATCCGTCGCGTACGCTTCGGTGTACGCGCCGAGCGAGCCGGCATCGAACTCATCCTTGTTTTCTTCGGTGATGGAGCTCGGCACCGCGCGCGCGATCCCGAAATCAAGAATCTTCGGAGTGCCGTCGGTGGTGATGAACACATTGCCCGGCTTCAAATCCGAATGCACGATGCCTTTGCGATGCGCATACGCCAGGCCCTCGGCGATGCCGCGAATGATGGGCAAGGCGAATTCGGGGCTGTTGCCCTTGCCGCGCCCTTCGCGAACGATGGCATCGAGCGAGCGCCCTTTGAGCAGCTCCATGGTCATGTACACGGTGTCGCCGTCGCGATCGAAGTCGAACACGGTCACGACGTTTGGATGCGCCAGCGTCTGCGCCTTGCGAGCCTCCCGCTGCAAAGCCACGAACGCCTGCGGGTGCCACGCGAAATCCGCATTCAGCACTTTCAATGCAACGTGAGGATTCGGATCGCGCGCTTCGAGCTTGCGCCGATCGACGGCACCGAACACCAGGCCCATGCCGCCCTGACCGAGCACGGTCTCCAGTACGAACCGTTGTTTGATGACCGAACCCGGCTGCAGCGGGCCCGACTGCGCATCGCGGGCATCCTGAGCATCCACTGCGAGGGTCGGCTCGGGTGCTGAGTGCGGCGAGATGCGCAGCTCCGTACCTGAGCGCTGCAGTGTGGCGTCGAGGACGGCGGGGCGCAGTCTGGTTTGTTGTTCGTCCGTGGACTTCATACGGGCGACGACACTTGTACAGGCAATCCGCTTCCCCTGCCTGTCACGTGGCTTCGACGATGACGACGGTCACATTGTCGCGCGCACCCGCTTTCAAAGTAGCGTCGATCAGTTGCCGGGCGGCTGCTTTCACGTCGCCGGCGGCCAATGCCGCCGCGATCTGCGCGTCGTTCAGCTCTCGGGTCAGGCCATCCGAACAGAGCAGATAGCGATCTCCGAGCCGCACCCGGTCCTTGCGGATATCGAGTGTCAACGCGGCTTCGCCGCCGACCGCGCGAGTGATGGCGTGGTCCGCTTCTTCGTCGGGATGCTGCAAGTTCAGCTCGGCCGCCCACGTGTGATCCGTCGTCAACTGGGTGAGCTGACCCTGGCGCCAACGATACACGCGGCTGTCACCCGCCCACAGCACCGCAAGCTCGGTACGCCGGACCAGCATGACCACCACGGTGCTGCCACTGACGATGGGATTGATAGGCCTCACCGACGCTTCGTACAAACGACGGTTTACCTCACTCATGCGCTGGCGCACGGCCCCTGCCGCTTCGTCCAGTGCGCCGGCGCCGGTCAACAGCTGCAATCCTTCGCAAACCATCCGGCTGGCGACGTCACCGTCGCGATAGCCCCCCATGCCGTCGGCCACAGCCCACACACCGGCGCCCTGCAACTCGACGAAGGCATCCTGATTCGTCGCCCGCAGGCGACCCACGTCGGTGATGCCCGCGGAGACGTAGACGGGTTGAATGTCCTCTTCCACCAATGTTTCATCCATGAAGGTCACTGCCCCATCGGCCGGCTGGATTTCTTCAGCCGCTCCAGATGTTCCTCATAGGCGCGCGTGAACGCGTCGCCGAACAGACTGCGAAAGCTGGTTTCAGCATCCTTGCTCAGCTCGCCGAACTTGTCTCGATACAGATCCCAGTACCGCAGCTTGGCCGGCACGCCGAGGATGGAGCCTTTCATCTGCCGGTCGAACTCGTCCTGCATGCGCTGCGGATCGAACTGCGACAGCATGGATTCGAACGCCAGCCGCAGCGCCACCAGCAGCGCCGAGTGATGATCGCGCACGTCCCGAAACGCCTCCTCGAAAGCATCGGCCGGCGGCAGATAGGCGGGATTCTGCTTCACCAGCAGATTGTGGAAAGCGTCCTCGACGTTCGCCGAGAACTTCAACGGATTGTTGGCTGCCGCCTTGAACGAGGTGCCCCGCATGCGCAATTCATCCTTCAAGCGCTCGCGCGTTCGCAAAGCATCCATCACCCCGGCGAGCGCGATCCGCAAAATATCCCCAAGCATACGCGCGTTTTCGGCGCTCGGTTCCAGACCTTCGATCCCCGCTGCATCGAACAGGGCTCGCAGGTACGAGTCCTTGCCCGGCGGTGGCGGCGGCGCAGGTACTTCTCTGGTGCCGGCTTTCGGAACGGCTTTGGCAACGGGCGCGGGTCGTTGCGGCTGCGGACGAGGCGGTGTCTGGATTGCGACTGTGGACTTTACAACCTCGGGGCGGGGGCGGGCGGGAGCCGGCTGCTTCGGCTGGATCACCTCGGCCATGCCGTACCATTCGGTGGCGTGATCCTCGTCGGCCTCGTCCTCCTCATCCTCGTCCTCATCGGCCCTGGCGGTCGAATCCTGCAGGATCGTCGCGTGCCGGTTGTCTTCCCATCCACGACGCGGCGGTGGCACCAGCTTCGGCCCGTTCTTCACTCCCGAAAAAGGATCGTTGGGCGCATCCGCGCCGGCCTCGTTCTGGATGGAAACATTGATCTGATACGCATCGATGTACAGCACGTCGCCATTGCGCAACTGCTGCGGCTGTCCTCGCGTCATGCGATTGTCGCGCGAATTGATGAACACACCGTTGGTGCTGGTGTCTTCGACGAAGAACTTGCCGTTGACGTAGCGGATCAATGCATGCCGGCCCGACACATACGGGTCGGGGAACACCCAATCATTGTCCGGCAGGCGCCCGATGGTGCCGCCGATGGCCTTGAAGACCTTGCGACCGGCGCTGCCCATGGCCTGGGCCTGCGGGCCGGTCACTTCGAGGGTGAGAATCATGCGAAGCCACTGCCAGTCGAGGGATATCCAGTCGATAATTACTACTTATATCCGTGCCATGAATCCGGCCCGTCGGGGCATTACACCAGCCGACCAAGCATCGCAGTATCGGCCAGAGGTCTGCAAGAATGATGAGTAAGAAGCCACACTTCCCTGTTGAAACAAGCGTTTCCGCGCGTTGCACCGGTTTGTTACAAGGCTGGGCACGGGCCCTTGCCGTGGTCGTTCTGAGTGTGGCCGGAGGCTGGTCGCAAGCCACGCTGGCAGCCGAGCCGCAGGTCACCGAGGGGTTCATCAACGCATCGCCGGCCGAGGTGTGGCGCATCTTCACGACCGCCGAAGGTTATAAACAGACTGGCGTGGCCCACGCGGACGTGGATTTCAGGATCGGCGGCACCATCCGCACCCACTACGATGCCAATGGCCGGCTCGGCGATGCCAACACCGTCGTCAATGAAATCCTTGCCTACGAACCGGAGCGGATGCTGGCAATCCGCATCAAACAGGCACCGGCAGATTTCAAATATCAGGATGTCGTTGCAGGCACATGGACCGTCATCTATCTGGCTCCCGCCGGCACCGACATGACCCAGGTGCGGATCGTCGGACTGGGCTATACCGACGCCCCCCAATCCCAGGCCATGCGCAAATTCTTCGCCGACGCCAACCGCTCGACCCTGGATCGCATCGCCAAACCGTATTGGCCGAAGTGCGCCAAGTGCATGGCGGAGGAGGCCGCTCAGTCGAGCCCTGACACTAACTAAAGTTTGTGCTGCGCCTGGCTATCGGCTGATTTTTAGGACGGGCTCGACATTTCCGCCTGCTCGCTTTTGTTAACCTGCGCCGCGTTATGGCAATCGGGCCGACGCGGATGGATCGCAAGTACATCGAGAACGAGCACGTCGTCGATCGCTACCTGTCCGGCGATCTGACGGTGCGCGAAGCGCGCGACTTCGAGCAGTTCTGTCTCGACAATCCGGCCTTTCTGCAGGCGCTCCCCATTCCGGTGCGTTTGAAAACGCGCCTGTCGCGCCGGCCCGTCGACGGCAGCGAGACCGGCGTGTTCGACGCCATCCCCTCCAGCTCGACCCGCGCAGTGCTGGAGGAAACCGATGATGGCTTCGATCCCGAGGAAGCCCGGGAAGAAATGCGCCGCAGCGCCGCCGGCGGCGTCATCAATCGCGTCCTCGTATTGGGACTCGGCCTGGGGTTGCTGATCGCTGCCGGCGCGGCACTGATCTTCGGCCTGCAGGTACGCTCGCTTTCCGAACAGCTGGCAGGCACTCATGAACAGCTCACCAGCACGCAGATGCAACCGCCCGGCAGTGTGCAGCGATACAAACTGCAGATGGTGAAAGCCAGGCCCGAACAGCCCACGTTCGCGCTCGGCTGGCTCGACCCGGCGCAGCTGCTCGACATCAGCATCGATGCGACCGAGGGCAAGATCTCTCAGTTCCAGATCACGATCGACAAGACCGATGGCGTGCGCGTGATGCAGATCAAACGCATCATGCGCGACTCCAACAAAGAAGTGCGCTTCAGCCTGAACTCATCGGCGTTCGGTCCAGGCGACTACCTGGTGAAGATCGAAGGTTACAACTGGCGCGGCCAGACCGAGCCGGTCGGCTGGCTGATGCTCGGCTTGCAGTGATCACCCACCGCGCAAGGTGGCGACAGGCGGATGATTCACGACCGATCTCGTCGCCAATGTACCGCTGAGTCCGACGAGCACGGCCCCGGCGACCAAACCCACCGCCCACACGGTGATGTCGAACGTGTAGTCGAGATTGAAGATCCTGGTCGCGAGGAAATATCCCGCCGCGGTCGCACCGATCGCCGCAAGCGTGCCCGACAGCAGGCCCAATGTCGTGAACTCCGCCGCCACGCCTTGCAACACAACGCGACGGCTCGCGCCCAACGTTCGCAACATCGCGCTCTCGTAACGCCGCTCGTCGCGAGTCGCCTGAATCGCAGCGAGCAGCACAGTGACGCCCGCGAGCAAAGTGAATCCGAACACGTACTGCACGGCCAATGAGGCCTTATCCATCACGCCGCGCACTTGCGTGAGAATCGCTTCGAGGTCGATGGCAGTCACTTCGGGGAACTGACGCACGAAGTCCATCAGCACCGGGCGCTGCTCGCGCGGAATGTGCACGCTCGTGATGTACGTGCCGGTGCTGTCGTTCAGCGTGCCCGGCGAGAAGACCATGAAGAAGTTCGGCCGGAACGAATCCCACTGCACTTCGCGGAAGCTGGTGACGCGAGCCGTGATGGTTTCGCCGGCGACGTCGTAGGTGAGCTCGTCGCCGAGCTTCAGACCCAACGCTTGCGCCATTTCCAGCTCCACCGACACGCGCGGCCCGCCGCCATCGCCAGGGCGCCACCATTGGCCGGCGACCAGCTTGTTGTCGTCCTGCATCGTCTCGGCCCAGGTGAGATTCGCTTCGCGGTCGAGGAAATCCCGGCCGCGATCGCTCATCTTCAGGTCGTTCGCCGGCGCGCCATCGATCTTGATGAGCCGGGCGCGAATCATCGGCACCAGTTGCGGCGGGGCGATCGAATGCTCGGCGAAGAAATCCCGGACCTGCGTGGTCTGATCCGGACGAATATTGATCATGAAATGATTGGGCGCATTCTCCGGCAGGCTGGCCCGCCACTCCTGCATGAGATCGTTGCGAACGACCGCCAGCAACAGCAACACCATCAGGCCCAGGCCGAACGCGACGATTTGAATCACGCTGTCGCGACCGCGACGCGCGATGTTCGCCATGCCGTAGCGCCACGATACACCGACGCTGCCCCGCAGCCCGCTCAAGGCGCGTACCAGCAACCAGCCCGCAAGCATCAGCACCGCGAAGGTGACGAACGTCCCGCCGAATACATACAGCAACAGCTGGGCGTCGCGAACCAACCATCCCAGCAACGCGACCAGCGCTGCGAGTGCCGTTCCGTACACGGTCGCATAGCGCAGCGGTGGCGGCTCCAGGTTCCGCCGTAAGACGCGAGCCGGCGGCACGAAGCGCAGCTGTAACAGCGGCGGCAGCGCAAAGCCGATCAGGATCAGCACCGACGTGACGATGCCCAAGCCGCCGGCACTCAACGACGGACGCGGCAGCTCATTGCGGACCAGATCCTTCAGCAGATATGCGATGCCTTCCTGCGCCGCATAGCCGATGACCGCGCCGACCACGCCCGCGATCAAGCCGATCATCAGCAACTCGAGCACACTGATCGACAGCACGAGCCGCTGCGGCGCGCCCATGCTCTTCATCAACGCGACCGTATCGAGATGTCGAGCAACATAGCGCCTGGCAGAGATCGCCACGGCAATCGCGGCCAGCAGAATCGTGACCAGCGCCGCGAGGTTGAGGAATCGGCCCGCACGGTCGATGGCGGAGCGAATCTGCGGACTGGCATCGGCCAGATCGACGATGCGTTCGCCGGGCTTTTT
Organism: uncultured Steroidobacter sp.; assembly: GCF_937958065.1. Classification (GTDB taxonomy): domain Bacteria; phylum Pseudomonadota; class Gammaproteobacteria; order Steroidobacterales; family Steroidobacteraceae; genus Steroidobacter. The sequence goes on along the minus strand of NZ_CALFXI010000051.1, from coordinate 99,687 downwards.
GATTCGAGTCAGCCGCTCCTTGAACGCCGCAATCGCCTGCTGGTCCCCAGCGAACAATGCGAAGTGCGAGATGCGACTGCCTTCCTGCGCAAGGCCGGTGGCCTCGACATCCTCGAGCCGCATCAGCAAGGTCGGCGCGAGATCGACGAACTGCGAGCCCTGGTCGGGGCGATAGTCGAGCACCTTGGCGGCGGTGAGCTCGCTCGCTCCGACCCGAATCTTGTCACCCACTTTGGCGCCGAGCTGCGCGAACAGCCGCGCTTCGAGCCAGGCTTCGCCCGGACCCGGCATGGTGTCGACTTCATGGGCCGGACCGAATGGCACCTCGGCGACTTTGACCCGACCCCGTAGTGGATATTCAGGAGAGACGGCGCGAATCGCCGTCAGCGCGCTGTCTTCGCCCTTGAAGACGACGCTCGGAAAATTCGACAGCTCCGCCGTTTTCAAGCCGGCCTGCCTGGCCATCTCAAAATATTCTGGCTGCAGCGCGGAGCGCGATTGCAATCGCAGATCCGCCGCCAGCACTTCGCCGGCCTGCTGATCGACGGCAAGGCTCACCCGGCTCGTGAAGAATCCGACGGCAGTCAGCGCCGACACGGCGACCAGCAACGCCAGCATCAACACCCGCAACTCGCCCGACTTGCCATCGCGCGCCAGTGCGAGAATCGCGAGTCTCAGCGCTCTCATGCAGCGATCCTGCCGGCGTCGATGCGAATCGTGCGACCGCATCGTTGCGCAATTACATTGTCGTGAGTGACCACGACCAGCGTGGTCTGAGTGGCGCGGTTCAGCTCGAACAACAATTCGATGATGCGCTCGCCCGTCGCCGAATCGAGATTGCCCGTCGGCTCGTCCGCGAACAGCAGCGCAGGCCTGGTGACGAAGGCCCGCGCGATCGCGACCCGTTGTTGCTCGCCGCCCGAGAGTTGACGCGGATAGTGCTCACGTCGCGGCGTCAAACCGACTTTCGCAAGCACTTCCGCCGCGGCTTCGCGCGCTCCGGATTTGCCAGCGAGCTCCAGCGGCAGCATCACGTTTTCGATCGCGGTGAGCGAAGGCACGAGATGAAAGCTCTGGAACACGAAGCCGACGTGCTGGGCGCGCACCGCGGCGCGTCCATCTTCATCCAGTGCAGTGAGCTCCGCGCCGTTCAGCCAGATTCGTCCGTCGGTCGGCTCATCCAATCCCGCCAGCAACGCCAGCAACGTGGATTTGCCCGCGCCCGAAGCACCGATGATGGCGACGGTCTCGCCGGCCTGAATGCTCAGATCGACGGCGGCGAGGATGGTCAGCGTTCCCTCCGGGCTGCTAACCTGCTTGCTGATTTTTTCCGCTCTGAGGACCGGTTGCGCAATGCTCATGTCGGGATCTGGATCTGGATCGTTGGGCACGTCGGAATCGCGGGCGCTACCGGTGTTGGAACGTGTAGCGCTGGCCGCGGCAGTCTGCCATCGCAAACTTAGCGGAAACTTACGCAAGGCTGTCACGATCGGTTTCAGCCTGGCGCTGTTCAGCCTGCTGGGGCTGGGACTGACGCTGCCTGGTTTGGTTCACGCCGCAGCCTCGCCCCACACCATCCTGGTCCTCGGCGACAGCCTGAGCGCCGGCTATGGCGTCAAAGTGGATGCCACCTGGGTGGCCTTGCTGGAGCAGCGCCTGGCCAAGCAAGGTTACGGGTACCGCGTAGTCAATGCCAGTATCAGCGGCGAGACTACGGGCGGCGCACGCAGCCGGCTGCCTCGCGCTCTGGAGCTGCACAAGCCCGACGTGGTCGTCATCGAGCTCGGCGGCAACGATGGCCTGCGCGGCCTGCCGCTGAAACAGGTGCGTGGCAATTTCGAATACCTGATCGAGACCAGCCAGGCGGCGCAGGCCAAGGTGGTGCTGGTCGGCATGCGCATGCCGCCGAATTATGGTGCGGAATATGCCAATTCGTTCCACGCACTGTATGGTGAGCTGGCGAAAAAATACGACGTGCCGCTGGTGGATTTCTTTCTCGACGGCGTCGCGCTCGACGACACGCTGATGCAAGCCGACGGCATCCATCCGAATGCGACGGCACAACCCAAATTGCTGGACAATCTGTGGCCGGCACTGAGCAAGGTACTGAAGAAATGAACGCAATCGCGCAGGGGGCGCCGATGACCGCCGACTCCAACAGGCCCTGGCTGAAGAGCTACCCGGAAGGGGTGCCGGAGCGGATCAATCCGGATCAATACGCTTCGGTCGTCGAGCTGGTCGATGGCGCGTGCGCCCGCTTCGCCGAAAATCCGGCGTTCACCAGCATGGGACGCACCATCACGTTCGCGGATTACGAGCGGCTCTCGCGCGATTTCGCGGCGTACCTGCAAAACATCGCTCAGCTGAAGAAGGGCGACCGTATCGCGCTGATGATGCCGAACGTGCTGCAGTACCCCATCGCCCTGTACGGCGCGTTGCGCGCCGGCTTGACGGTCGTGAACACCAATCCGATGTACACGGCACGCGAGCTGGAGCATCAGCTCACGGATTCCGGCGCGAAGGCGATCGTCATCCTCGAGAACTTCGCGCACACGCTCGAGCATGTGATCGCCAAGACGGAGATCGAGCACGTGATCATCACCGGCGTCGGCGATCAACTGCATTTTCCGAAGTCGGTGCTGGCCAATCTGGTGCTGCGCCATGTGCGCAAGCAGGTGCCCAGCTACCACCTGCCGAATGCCGTCCCGTTCAACAAGGCGCTGCAGTGGGGCCGGTTCGAGACGTTCAAACCGGTGCCAGTGGGTCACGATGACATCGCGTTCCTGCAATACACCGGCGGCACGACGGGCGTGGCCAAAGGCGCGATGCTGACGCATCGGAATATCGTCGCGAACGTGTTGCAGGCGGAGTCGTGGATCGGCACGGCAGCGCGCGTCGGCCAGGACACGATCATCACCGCCTTGCCGCTGTATCACATCTTCGCGCTCACCGGGAATTGGGTGGTGTTCGTGAAACTGGGCGCGCACAACGTGCTCATCGTCAATCCACGTGATTTCCCGGCGTTCGTCGCCGAGCTGAAGAAATTCCGCTTCACTTACATCAGCGGCGTGAACACGCTGTTCAACGCGCTGCTGCATACGCCGGGCTTTTCCGAGGTCGACTTCAGCGCACTACGCATCACCTTGGGCGGCGGCATGGCCGTGCAGCGCTCGGTCGCCGAGCATTGGAAGAAGGTCACTGGCAACGTGCTGACACAAGCGTGGGGATTGACCGAAACGTCGCCGGCGGCTTGTATCAATCCGTTCGGCGAGGATTTCAACAACTCCATCGGCCTGCCGATTCCGTCCACCGATATCAGCATCCGCGACGACGACGGCAACGATCTCGGCATCGATAAGGTCGGCGAGATCTGCATTCGCGGGCCTCAAGTGATGCGCGGCTACTGGAATCGCCCGGACGAGACCGCGAAAGTCATGATGGGCGAGTGGCTGCGCACCGGCGACATCGGCCGGCTCGACGCCAAGGGCTACGTGTTCATCGAGGACCGCAAGAAGGACATGATCCTGGTGTCCGGCTTCAATGTGTATCCGAACGAGATCGAGAGCGTGATCGCCGCCCATCCCGGCGTGCTCGAAGTCGCCGCGGTCGCGCAGCCGGATGAGCACTCGGGCGAGGTGGTGGCGCTGTTCGTCGTGAAGAAGGATCCGTCGCTCACCGAACAGGCGCTGATCGATTTCTCGCGCCAGCAGCTCACCGGATACAAAGTGCCCCGGCATGTGTATTTCCGGGACGAGCTGCCGAAGACCAACGTCGGCAAGATCCTGCGTCGCGCGCTGCGCGATGAGTTAAAAAAGAAATAGCCGACCCGGCGCGTCCAGCGCCATCCTCACAGAAAAAGAAACATCCCCGCGCGTCAGCGCGGGGTGTGATATTGCGGGCTCAGCTCGTGCACGGCGGCGATCATCGCGCCGGCGTGCTCGGGCGGCACTGCCGGATGAATGCCATGGCCCAGGTTGAACACATGGCCGTGGCCGTGCCCGTAACTCGCGAGCACGCGCGCCACTTCCTCTCGAATCCGCTCGGGCGCCGCATACAGGCAGTTGGGATCGAGATTTCCCTGCAGCGCCACGCGATCGTTCACCAGGCGGCGCGCATCGGCGAGGTCGGTGGTCCAGTCCACACCCAGTGCATCGCAGCCGCTTTGTGCCATGACGGTCAGTTGGTCGCCGGCGCCCTTGGTAAACAAAATCACAGGTACCCGCCGACCTTCCGCTTCACGCGTCAGGCCGTCGAGGATGGCCTGCATGTAGTGCAGCGAGAACTCTCGATACTGCGCCGGCGTGAGCACGCCACCCCACGTATCGAAAATCATGATGGCCTGCGCGCCCGCGGCGATCTGCGCGTTGAGATACGCTCGCGTGGAATCGGCGAGCAGCTGTAGCAGAGCCCGCAGCGTCGCAGGCTCGTTGTACATCATCGTCTTGATCCGCGAGAACTCCCGCGAGCTGCCACCCTCGACGATGTACGTGCCCACGGTCCACGGGCTGCCCGCGAAGCCGATCAGCGGCACGCGGCCGTTCAACTCCTTTCGAATCAAGCTGACTGCATCCATCACGTAGCGCAGCTCGACGTTCGGATCCGGCACGCCCAGCTTCTCCACATCCGCCTTCGACCGCACCGGCCGCTCGATTCGCGGCCCTTCGCCCGTCTCGAACTGCAGGCCCAGGCCGAGCGCATGGGGGATGGTCAGGATGTCGGAAAACAAAATCGCCGCGTCGAGCGGAAAGCGGTCCAGCGGCTGCAACGTCACTTCGCACGCCAGCTCCGGCGTCATGCACAGCTTCAGGAAACTCCCTGCGCGCTCACGTGTGGCGCGGTACTCCGGCAGGTAGCGCCCGGCCTGACGCATCATCCAGACCGGGGTACGCTCGACCGGCTGCCTCAGCAGGGCGCTGAGCAGGAGGTCGTTCTTCAGGGTTGGCTTCTTTGCTGTGCTCATGATTGTTCACTTTACCAGCTGGGTGGTTTTTTTTGCGGTTCCTGGCCTTTTCGCTGTCGCGCTCCGTTGGTTGGCGCTGTCGCGCGTTGCCGCTGACGCGGTTGCGCGCAGCCTGTCGGCAGAGCTGGGGCGTAGGTGGGGGGTCTCGGGAAACTCGCCAGCGTCTTCACTGTTGGTGGGCTTTGCGTCGATGGCTGCCGCACGATTTGCTCGGTGGTTACGTGACGCTCGGTGTCGCTCGCCCTTGACGCGCTCACGCGCTGCGAGCTGCAACGCGCGTCGTCATTTGTACTGCCAACGTGCAACGGCTTGCTCGAATGGCGGCGGTGGCCGAGTCACCGTGGTTGCGAACTTCCCGAGACCCCCCACCTTTCCCCAGCTCGAAGATGCGCGACTTCAAGGCAACGGCGGTGGCGAGTGTGCGGGGTGGAGAAAAACGTTGGCGTGGGTTGAGCGCTGTCGCGACGGAGGGGGCGCGCCCCGAGCCCGCTTGAGCTAGCGCTACGGCGCGACGCGAAGCGCTGACGCGGAGGCGCGCGTTGCGCACGAAGAGGGGCGCAGCCCTGGCCCCGTGAAGCTAGCGCAAGTGCGCGATCGCGAGGCGCTAACGCGAGGCGCGCAATGCGCGCGAAGAGGGGCGCAGCCCTGGCCCCGTGAGGCTAACGCCACGGCGCGAATGCGAGCGCTAGCGCGGACGCGCGTTGCGCGTGGGCCTGCATTTCAGCTTTCGCTGCACGCTGACGCATTCGGCGCATTACGCGCCGACATTATCGCGCCAGCGCGAACGCGCATGCGCTGGTGGGGGGCCCGGGGCGCGCCCCCTCTCCTCGCAGCGCGCGTCCTGACTCCGTCTCTATCCCTGCAACGCGCTGCCGAACAACTGCCGCTGTCTCGAAGTCGCGCATCTTCGAGCTGGGGAAAGGTGGGGGGTCTCGGGAAGTTCGCAACCACGGTGACTCGGCCACCGCCGCCATTCGAGCAAGCCGTTGCACGTTGGCAGTACAAATGACGACGCGCGTTGCAGCTCGCAGCGCGTGAGCGCGTCAAGGGCGAGCGACACCGAGCGTCACGTAACCACCGAGCAAATCGTGCGGCAGCCATCGACGCAAAGCCCACCAACAGTGAAGACGCTGGCGAGTTTCCCGAGACCCCCCACCTACGCCCCAGCTCTGCCGACAGGCTGCGCGCAACCGCGTCAGCGGCAACGCGCGACAGCGCCAACCAACGGAGCGCGACAGCGAAAACCAGCGAAGAAAGGTCAGCTCCGCTTGGAAGGATCGAAGATGCGTTCGTGCTCGATGATGGCGTAGCGGTCGGTCATGCCAGCGATGTAGTCGGCGACGGCACGAGCGCGACCGGACTCGCCAGATTGCGCTTCCATCTGCGCAGCGATTTGCTGATGTTCCGTGGGCAGCAGCTCGGGACGAGCGAAGAAGGTTTGGAACAGGCTGCTGATGACCGCGTCCGCTTTGTTGGTCATGCGCAGCACGCGATAGTGGCGATACACGTGGTCGAGCAAATAGCGCTTGAGCTCCAGATGTTCCGCCAGCACGGCCTCGCTGAATTTGACCAACGCGCCCGGTGCGGCCCGCACCGCTTCGACGTCGGCAGGCGCCGCCGCGCGTAACTGGGCGGCGGTGTTCTCGATCAAATCGGTGACGACGTACGCAATCATGCGGCGGATGACTTCGTGCACGAGGCGGCGCCCACTCAAGGTGGGATAGGCCGCCAGGACGACATCGTATTGCCGCCGGAACAGCGGCACTTGTTTCAGTTCATCGACGGTGATGAGTCCCGCGCGCAGGCCATCGTCCAGATCGTGATTGTTGTACGCAATCTCGTCGGCCAGGTTGGCGATCTGCGCTTCGAGCGTCGGCTGGCGGCGGCGGATGAAGCGTTCACCCAGCTCGCCGAGCTTGCGCGCGTTGTTCAAGGAGCAGTGTTTGAGAATGCCTTCTCGCGTCTCGAAGGTGAGATTCAGGCCAGCAAATGCGGCGTAATGCTCTTCCAGCTCATCGACGACACGCAGCGACTGCAGGTTGTGCTCGAAGCCGCCGTAATTGCGCATGCAGGCATTGAGCGCATCCTGTCCCGCATGACCAAAGGGCGTGTGACCCAGATCGTGCGCCAGACAAATGGCTTCGCACAGGGTTTCGTTGAGCCGGAGGGCTCGCGCGATGGTACGCGCGATCTGCGCGACCTCGATGGAATGAGTCAGTCGGGTGCGGAACAGATCGCCTTCGTGATTGACGAAGACCTGCGTTTTATAGACCAGGCGTCGAAACGCCGTCGAATGCACGATGCGATCGCGATCTCGCTGATATTCGCTGCGATAGCGGGGCGCCTCCTCCGGATGCTGACGACCCTTCGAGCGGCTGTCGCAGGAAGCGTACGGTGCGAGCGGCGAGGGCGCGGCGCTCATGCCACGGCGCCGAAATGGGTTCGCATCGTGGCGGCGAACGCTTCGCCCGAGTAGTCGCTGACGACGTCCGCCTTGCCCAGGCTGCGTAACAACACCAGGCGCAATTTGCCGTCGAGCACCTTCTTGTCGAGCCCCATCAGCTCGCGCGCACGCTCGGCGCCGATGCGCGGCGGTTCGACCGGAAGATTGAAGCGCTTCAACAGAGCGATCGCGCGCTGTTTGTCACTGCTCGGCAACCAGCCCAGCCGTTCGGACAAGTCCGCGGCCATGACCATGCCCGCCGCAACCGCTTCGCCGTGCAGCCAGTTGCCGTATCCCGAAGCGGTCTCAATGGCGTGACCGAACGTGTGACCGAGATTCAGAATGGCGCGCAAGCCCTGCTCGCGCTCATCGATCCCAACGACTTCGGCTTTGATCTCGCAAGAGCGGCGCACCGCGTAGATGACGGCAGCGTCGACTCGCTTCAGCAAGGCTTCGGCGTTCTCTTCGAGCCACGCGAAGAACGCTGGATCGTAGATCAGACCGTACTTCACGATCTCGGCGATGCCTGCGGCGAACTCGCGCTCCGGCAACGTGTGTAGCGTGGCCGTGTCCGCAATCACACAGCGCGGCTGATGGAACGCGCCGATCATGTTTTTTGCGCTCGGATGATTGACCGCGGTCTTGCCGCCGACGGACGAATCCACCTGCGCCAGCAACGTCGTCGGCACCTGGATGTAATCGATGCCGCGTTGGTAACAAGCGGCGGCGAAGCCGGCCATGTCACCCACGACGCCACCCCCGAGCGCGATCACGGCAGCGTCCCGATTCATTCGTTCATGCACCAGACCATCGAAGATGCGCGACAGCGTCTCGAGCGTCTTGTATTGCTCGCCATCGGGCAATATGACCGCAGCGGTGCGTCGCTGTTTGAGCGCCGTTTGCAGCGGCCGCAGATACAGCGGAGCGACAGTCTCGTTGGTGACGATCAGCAGATTGCGCGCGGCGATGTGCTCGCTCAGCAGCTCATCGTCGGCGAGCAGGTGCGGTCCGATCAGAATGGGATAGCTGCGCTCGCCCAGCGCAATGTCGACTCGTTCGTGCGGTTGATGACTCATGCTGGGGACAGCTCCTGCAAACGCTGCACGACCTCGTCGGCGACCGCACGGACCTGCCGGCCATCGGTGCAGACGACGATGGCGGCGATCGATTCGTACAGCGGCGCGCGAAAGGTCATCAGCTCGCGCAGCTTGCGCTCGGGATTCTCGGTGAACAGCAACGGGCGCTGACGGCCGTGACGCGTGCGCTCCAGCTGCTGCTCGACGCTGGTTCGCAGATACACGACGCGGCCACGGCTCGCGAGGTGGTCACGGTTCAGCGGCGACAGGACCGCGCCGCCGCCGGTGGCGACGATGACATCCTGCAACTGGGTCAGCGAGTCGATCACTTCGCGCTCGCGGTCCCGAAAGCCGGTTTCGCCTTCCCGCTCGAAGATATAGGGAATGTCCACGCCGGTCCGATGCTCGATTTCGGCGTCGGTGTCATAGAAATGAAGATGCAGCAGACGCGCGAGCTGCTTGCCCACGGCCGTCTTGCCCGAGCCCATCGGGCCGATCAGGAAGACGTTATTGCCGCGCGCGGGCTTGGTTGGTTCGGAGGTCATGCAAGGCGGGACTATAAACGAAAGAGGCCGCCCGAAGGCGGCCTGAGCCGTTACAGAATGCCACCCGGGTACAGGGATGTACCCGCCACCGCATCAATACAAACTGCTGCCCTCGCGCAGGATGCGGGGCGTCACGAAGATCAGCAGCTCGTCCTTGTTGTCCGTGGTCGTGGTCGACTTGAACAGGCGGCCGACCACCGGGATGTCGCCCAGGTACGGCACCTTGCGTTCGGCATCGCGACGCTCGGTTTCCAGGATGCCGCCGAGCACGACGGTCTGGCCGTCGTTGACCAGCACCTGGGTCACGATCTCGCGGGTATCGATGCTGGGCACGAAACCGCCGGTGGCGCTGGCGACCAGCTGACCGACGCTGTCCTTGGACACGGTCAGGTCGAGGATCACGCGGTTGTCCGGAGTGATCTGCGGCGTCACCTTCAAGCTCAGCACGGCCTTCTTGAACTGGGTGGTCGTGGCACCGCTGGAGGAAGATTCCTGGTAGGGAATTTCCACGCCCTGCTCGATGGTGGCTTCGCGCTGGTTGGCCGTGATCAGGCGGGGCGAGGAGATGATCTCGCCGCGGCCTTCGGCCTGCGCGGCCGACAGCTCGAGGTCGACCAGGTAGTCGGAGTCGATCAGCGCCAGCGCGAGGCGGCCCGCCGGGTTGGCCGCCGGCAGGTTCACCAGATAGCGATCGAGCGCGTTCTCGGGCAGACCGAAGCCGCCCAGCTGACCGGAGTCGCCATTGGTCGGCGTGCCGATGGGATTGCCGCCCTGACCGGCCACCACCGGGTACGGGCTGATGCCGATCTGGTTTTCGGTGTTCAGCGGACCGCCGAGCAGGCCGAGGCCGTCGCTGCCGCCCTGGTTGAAGGCGACGTTCGCGCCGAAGCGCACGCCCAGGTCGCGGCTGTAATCGTCGCTCACGATCACGATGCGCGCTTCGATCATCACCTGCTTGACCGGGATATCGAGGGTCGACACCAGGCGGCGGATGTCCGCCAGGCGCTCGGCCGTGTCCTGCAACAGCAGGGTGTTGGTGCGCTCGTCGATCGCGACGCTGCCGCGGTCGGAAATCAGCGAGCCGGCGCCCGACTTGATCAGCGTGGCCAGATCGGAGGCTTTGGCGTAGTTCACCTGCAGGTACTCGGTACGCAGCGGCGAAAGCTCCTGAGCTTCCTTACGCGCGGTCAGCAGCTCCTTCTCGCGGGCGGCAATTTCACTGGCCGGCGCGATGAAAATGACGTTGCCTTCCTGGCGGGAATCGAGGCCCTTGGTACGCATCACCACGTCCAGCGCCTGGTCCCAGGGAACGTTCTGCAGGCGCAGGGTCACGTTGCCGGCGACCGAATCGCTGATCACCATGTTCTGGCCGCTCGTGTCGGCCAACAGCTGCAGCACGGCGCGCGTTTCGATGTCCTGGAAGTTCAGCGTCAGGCGCTCGCCGATGTATTCCTTCTTGTCGCGCAGCTCGGGCGGCAGCTTCACCACCGGCTTCACTTCGATCGTGTAGATGTTGTCGGACTGATAGGCGAGCTGCTCGTAGTCGCCGGACGCGGAGATCACCAGGCGGGCGCCGTCGCCGACGCGCAGGGCATCGACGCTGCTCACCGGGGTGGCGAAGTCCACCACATCCAGACGCTGCAACAGGTTTTCGGGAATCGCGGTCTTGGCGAAGTTCACGACGATCTTGCCGCCTTCCTGGCGCAGATCGGCCGGCACTTTGGAGTCGGTCAGCTCGACGATGATGCGAGCCGAGCCATCGCCACCGCGGCGGAAATCGATGTTGTTGACGCTGCGAACACCGGAGATCGGGGCAGCGGCGGGACGCTGAGTCGCGGCTGCGAAGCCACTGGGCTGGGCGCTCGACTGCAGCGAGCGGCCGGTGCCGGCGGTGGCGAGGGACACCACGATGGTGTTGCCTTGAACGCGGGTTTCGTACGGGACCAGCGAGTCGACGTTCAGCACCACTCGGGTGCGGCCATTCGCTTCAGCGACGTTGACGGTATCGAGCACGCCCTGTTTCACGTCCACCCGGCGCGAAGTCATCGCAACCGAGGTGGCAGGCAGATCGAGCGCGATACGCGCCGGATTGTCGACCGTGAAAGTGAGCGGCGTGGGCGCGGCTTCGGCCAGGCGCAGCGTGAGCTCCACCTTGTTGCCGGCAGTGGCCTGCGCCTGGATGCTTTCCAGCCGGTTGGTGGACTGCGCCCAGGCAGCCTGGCCGAACCCGGCCAGTGCCGCCACGGTCAGGACCAGTCGCGCGGCAGACCGTTGCACGCTTGAGAACAACATTCTGTGTTTCTCCCTGAGAATCATTTGTTCAGCGCCAGCGCCGCTGGCCGCTCGATGTAGCCGCCGAGGCCGTCCGGGACGATCTCGATGATGGAAATGCGCGTGGGCGTGATGCTGACCACGCGACCGTCGTTCTGACCCATGAAGTTGCCGGGCAGCACCCGGTGCACCAAGCCATCCTTGCCCTGGACCAGACCGAAGTTCTTGCCCTGCAGCTGCAGCGTGCCGACCATGGTCATAGTGTCGAGCGGAAACTGTTCGAGGAATTCGCGCGTGCGCTTGCTGTCCGGACGCACGGCGTTGGCCACGTCGCTGCGCGTCGGCGCACTCGGCACGAACGGCGAGCGCAGGTTGGACGCGTTGTATGTGAAGCCCTCATAGGCCCGGATCTGCGGCAGCGGATCGATGCGCTCGCCGGGTCGATTCTTGATCTCGGCCACCTGCGCCTGCAGCTTGTCCATGTCCGTGGAGCAGCCGCTCAGCCACACCAGGGCGAGCGCGCCAGTCGCGAGAGTTCGGAGATGCTTGTTGTGTACCGTCATAAGTGACTGCTCTTGCCGCTGTCCAAGGGCGCCGCGTCAGGTTGCTTTGGCCGGGCGCGCCGCCTTCGATCTGCCGCCCTTCGGCATCTTGGGTTCCTGGGCAGCCTGTTCCTCTTCGTCAAGATAACGATAGGTCTTCGCGGTGACGTTCAACTGCAGCTGATCGCTGCCGCCGTCCTTGCCCGCCGGCACGATCTCCACGTCGTGCAGCGTGACGATGCGCGGCAGGGCCGCGATGCCGCTGACGAACGCGCCGATCGCATGGAAGCTGCCCGTCAGGCGCATCTTGATCGGCAGCTCCGCATAGAAGTCCTTGTTGATCTGCGCTTGCGGCTGAAACAGCTTCTGATCCAGGCCGGCGCCCGCGCCCTGCTGCGAAATGTCGGTCAGCAGGTTGGGCACTTCGGTCTTGTCGGGCAGCTTGCGCAGCATCGCGCCGAAGGAGCGCTCCATTTCGGCGAGCTGCGCCTTGTAAGCGTCCAGATTCGCAGCCTTGCGCGCCTTGGTTTCCAGCGTGCTCAGCAGCTGGGCTTCCTGAGCGCGCGCCGTGTCGAGCTCGGGCTTCTTGTCCTTCCAGGCCAGGAAGTAGGACATCAGGCCGGCGGCGACCACGAAGATCAGCACGATGGCGCCGAGCCGGAATGGCAGCGGCCAGCGGCTCGGATCGTTGGGATCGAGATCGCGCAGCTGTTCGATGAATGTGCTCACGACGCCTCTCCCTTACGACGTGCCGGCTTCGCTGCCTTGCCCTTCGGCCCGTTGGCCGGGACGGCCTTCTCGGGCATCGCCGCCAACTGCGGATTCTCCTGGGTCGCGTTCAGCGTGAACTGCGAGCCTGCGTCGGTCGCGCCCTTGGTCTCGAGGATCTGCAGCGCCGGATCCTTCAGCCACTCGGAGCTGTCGATATTGCGCATGTAGGAGGCCACGCGCGTGCTCGACTGCGCGACGCCTTTCAACTCGATCTTACGGTCGGTCTGTTTCACCGACGTGAGATAGATGCCGTCGGGCGTGGTGCGCACCAGCTGATCGAACACGTGCACGATCTCCGGCCGGCTCAGCTCGAGCTGTTCGATCACGGTGATGCGCGCCTGCAGACGTTTCTTCTGCTCTTCCAGGTCCAGGATCTCGGCAATCTGCTTGTCGAGCTCCTTGATCTGATCGTTCAGATAGGTGTTGCGCGCCATCTGGTCGTCGATCGCCGATTGCATCTGCCAGTTGACGACGAAGAACACCATGGCAGCCGCGGCCAAAGCCGCGACCGCGCCGACCCCGAATTCCTGGCGCTTGCGTTTGCGTTCCGCTTCCCGCCAGGGCAATAGGTTGATTCTTGGCATGTCAGTCGAAGCTCCGTAACGCGAGGCCGCACGCCGTCAACAATGCGGTCGCATCTTTCTTGACCGCCTGTGCCTTGGCCTTCTGACTTACCTTCATCTGACCCAGAGGATCGCCCCGTTGTGATTCGATGCCGACCCGGCTTTGGATCATTTCCGCGGCGCCCGCGATGTTGGCGCAGCCTCCGCAGATCAGAATCTGTTCAGGCTGCTCGCGGCCGGCGCCGGAGGCGAGGAAGAACTGCAGCGAGCGGCTGACCTGCTGGCACATATCATCGATGAACGGACCGAGCACTTCGGTCTCGTAGTTGCCAGGCAGACCGCCTTCTTTCTTGGCACGGCCGGCTTCTTCCATGCTAAGGCCGTAGGTGCGCATCACTTCTTCGGTCAGCTGCTGACCGCCGAAAGCGAAGTCGCGGGTGTAGATCACTTTCAGGTCGCGCAGCACGCTGAAGGTGGTGGAGCTGGCGCCGAAGTCGACCACCGCGATCACACGGCCGAGCCCGCCGTCGGGCATCTGGTGCGTGAGCAGGCGGCAGGCATTCTCGAGCGCGAACGCTTCCACGTCGACGATCTTGGCGGTGAGGCCGGCAGCGGCGCACGCGGCGATCCGCTGTTCGACGTTCTCCGAGCGGGTCGCGACCAGCAGCACGTCGAGCATGTCCGGATCCTTCTCCGAAGGTCCGATCACTTCGAAGTCGAAGCTGACTTCTTCCATGGGGAAGGGGATGTACTGGTCGGCCTGCATTTCCACCTGGCCTTCCAGCTCGTTCTCGCCGAGCGTGCGCGGCATCTGAATGACCTTGGTGATGGCGGCATCGCCGCTGATCGCCACGGCCGCTTCCTTGGCGCGCGCCCCGGAACGCTTCACGGCTCGCTTGATGGCTTCGCCGACGGCATTGGCGTCGACGATGGCTTTTTCGTTGATGGAATTCGGCGGAGTGGCCTCCGCGGCGTAGGATTCCACGCGGTATTGACCGCCGCTCATGCTCAATTCGATGAGCTTGACCGAGGAGGTGGTGATGTCCAGGCCCAGGATGGGTCTGGATTTTGCGGTTAACAGCACGCTGGTTCCCTTTCGTGATCAGACACTTATGTGACGATCGCAGAGCGGACACGAAACACGGGCGGCAACTATATACAGCCGTGACTTAAGTTGAATGTGAGGAGCCTCACGAAATACCATCGCGGTATTCCCGCAGCAAAAGTGCCTTTTTTTGCAGTAGTCGGCGCAGTTCTGCCGCATTCATTCGTTGGGACGAAGCAGATCAGAGCCTTACCAGCTGAACAGCGTGCACCTTCGTCCCGGGCTCCGCGCTTCCTGCCGATATCCCCGAATGCCGTTTGCAGTTTCGTGACGCGGGCCGCGGCCGTGAAACCTGAGAGTCGTCTGCAACGATCTTCAGGGTCTGACCTCAAAGTCAGCCAGGGAAGGCATTGGTACTATCGAGCGTGTCCCTTGATCGACCGGCGGCGCCAAAAAAGCTGTTCAGCCAGAGATTATGTTCAAGGTTCAGGGCTTAATATTGCCTAGCAGCTTTTGATATAGCAACTGGCGAAGCAAGGACTTAGGATTTTTAGTTGTCATGCGACGTTACCTCAAATCCCCCCTCCGGCTGATCATCGCAGCCGCGGTCGGAGCCGCTGGCGCGGCCGCCCTCGGCCTGGCCGGCGCTTACCAGTACCTGCGTCCGGCGCTACCGGACGTGACCGCCATCAAAGACATCCGTCTGCAGGTGCCGCTGCGGGTGTTCAGCCGCGACGGCCGGCTGATCGCTCAGTTCGGCGAGCAGCGTCGTATTCCGCTGTCCTTCGATGCCATTCCCAGCCAGATGATCAATGCGGTGCTCGCGGCCGAGGACGACCGTTTCTTCCAGCACGGTGGTGTGGACTATCCGGGCCTGGCGCGCGCCGTCATCCGGCACCTGCTGTCAGGAAACAAATCCGAGGGCGGCAGCACGATCACGATGCAGCTCGCGCGCGGCGTGTTCCTGAGCCCCGAGAAGAGTTATCGCCGCAAGATGGTGGAGATCTTCACCACTCTGCGCATCGAGCAGGAGCTCACCAAACAGGAAATCCTCGCGCTGTATCTGAACAAGATGTTTCTTGGCCAGCGCGCGTACGGCATCGGTGCCGCCGCCGAGGTTTACTACGGCAAGACCGTCGATCAGCTGACGCTGCCCGAGATCGCGGTGATCGCCGGCACGTTCCGTCTGCCGTCACGTGACAATCCAGTCGCGAACGCAGAGCTCGCTCGCCAGCGACGCTCGTACGTGTTGCGACGTATGCGCGAGAAGGAATACATCACGCAGGCAGAGTACGAAGCGGCATTGAAAGCGCCGGTCGAGTCGAAGCTGCACGGGCCCGCGGTCGAAGTCGAAGCGCCGTATATCGCGGAAATGGTGCGAGCCGAACTGTTCAATCGACTCGGCGCCGATGCCTATACCGCAGGTTACGAAGTCATCACGACCGTCGACAGTCGCTTGCAGCGCGCCGCAGTGAAAGCATTGCGTGGCGCATTGCTCGATTACGATCAGCGCCATGGTTATCGCGGCCCCGCCGGCCGCGTCACGCTGCCCTCGGGCGCGCGTGAAAAGGAATGGTTGCAAGCGATCGACGAATACGCAGTCCGCGGAGGTCTCGAACCCGCAGTTGTGATCGCGACGGAAGAAAAGAGCGCGGTCGCCTTCTCACGCAGCGCCGGCCGCATCAACTTGGGCTGGAGTGGAATCAGTTGGGCACGCAGTCCGCTGCCTGACGGCAGCGTCGGTCCACAGCTGCAACGCGCGTCCGATGTGCTGGCGGTCGGCGATATCATCTATATCGCTCAGGAAGTCTCGGGCAACTGGCGCATGGTGCAGGTGCCGGAAGCGCAGGGCGCGTTCGTCGCCATGGATCCGCAGGATGGCGGCATCGCGGCGCTCACCGGCGGCTTCGACTATTTCGCGAGCAACTACAATCGCGCCGTACAGGCCAAGCGTCAGCCGGGCTCGTCCTTCAAGCCGTTCCTGTATTCAGCGGCGCTCGATCAGGGGTTCACGCCCGCGAGCATCGTGAATGACGCGCCTCTGGTCATCGAGGATGCGGCGCTCGAAGGCAGCTGGCGTCCGCAGAACAATTCCCGCGAATTTCGCGGTCCGATGCGTCTGCGCGAGGCGCTGGTCCGCTCGCGCAACCTGGTTTCGATCCGTGTGATGAATTCGTTGGGGCCTGCGTACGCGACGCAGTTCATCTCGCGCTTCGGCTTTCCGGAGAACAGCCTGCCGCGCAATCTGTCGCTGGCCCTGGGCACGGCGCAGGTTTCGCCGTTGGAGATGGCGACGGCTTATTCCGTGTTCGCGAACGGCGGGTTCCGCGTCGAGCCTTATTTCATCCAGCGCATCATCGATACCAACGGCAACGTCGAGTTCGAAGCCGAGCCGAAGTTCGCCTGTCCGGACTGCGTACAGCCGACGCCCGCCGAAGGCAGCGCGGCCAATCTGCTCGATGCGCCGATCACCACTGCCACCAGTGACGAGACGCGTTGGGGTGGCCGCACGTACCTGCAGGAAAAGTCTCTGGCGCCCCAGGTGCTCTCGCCCCAGAACGATTATCTGATGGTCGACATGATGAGCGACGTCATCAAGCGCGGCACCGCGGTACGCGCGTTGCAGTTGAAGCGTGGCGACATCGCCGGCAAGACCGGTACGACCAACGATCGTCGCGACGCCTGGTTCTGCGGCTTCAACAGCTCGCTGGTCGGCACCGCGTGGGTGGGCTTCGATCAGGAACGTTCCCTGGGCCCGGGTGAGGAAGGCAGCCGTACGGCGTTGCCGATGTGGATCTACTTCATGGCCGAAGCGTTGAAGGGAGTGCCCGAGCAAAAGCGCACGCCGCCGCCGGGACTGGTGTCCATGCGAATCTCGGCCGATACCGGCCTGGCCGCGCGGCCCGGCGATCCGAATGCCATTTTCGAGACATTCATGGCCGGCCATTTGCCACCGCAAGCCGAGATCGACTCGGCGCTGCCCGGCGATGAGGACGAGAACAAGGAAAAAGACGACTCGCTGTTCTGATTCGCGAGGCGGTTCTGATTACGGGAACGAAGATGAGCAAACGAAGCAATCCACGCGCGGAGCAGCTGCGCATGGCACTGGCGCAGGAGGCGGCCCGCATCATGTCCGAACAGGGCATCGACGATTACGGGCTGGCCAAGCGCAAGGCTGCCGAGCGGCTCGGCGCGACCGACATCGCGGTGTTGCCCAAGAACACCGAGATCGAAGCGGCGCTGGCGGCGCATCATCGTTTGTTCGAGGGCCACAGGCATTCGACGGCGCTGAGCGCCATTCGCCGGACGGCGCTGCAGGCCATGAAGCTGCTGGGCGACTTTCAGCCGCGGCTGGTCGGGCCAGTGTTGAGCGGCACGGCATCGGCTCACTCGGAAGTGAACCTGCATCTGTTCGCGGAAGGGCCGGAGCCGGTGGCGCTGCATCTGATGGAGCGGGGCATTCCGCACCACATCGCCGAGCGCCGGCTGCGCTACGAACCGAACCGGCTGGTCTCGTATCCGGTCGTGCAATTCGTCGCGGGGGATCGGGAAATCGACGCGGTCGTGTTTCCCATCGACGGCATTCGTCAATCGCCGGCCAGCCCGGTGGATGGCAAGCCGATGCGCCGCGCGGACGCGGCGGAGCTGGAGTCTTTGCTGGAAGCGGCAGGCAGCGACGACTGAGTCGCCGCTGCCTGCGAATCGATCAGCGCTTCTCGATCTCGACGTACTGGCGCGTTGCCGGGCCGGTGTACAGCTGGCGCGGACGGCTGATCTTCATGGTCGGATCAGCAATCATTTCCTGCCAGTGCGCCACCCAGCCGACGGTGCGGGCGATGGCGAACATGACCGTGAACATCGACTGTGGAATGCCGATCGCGCTGTAGATGATGCCGGAGTAGAAATCCACGTTCGGATACAGCTTGCGCTCGACGAAGTACTCGTCCTTCAACGCGATCTCTTCCAGCTTCAGCGCCAGCTCGAACAGCGGGTTGTCGGACTTGCCGAGCTTCGCCAGCACCTTGTGGCACATGGCGCGGATGATGGTCGCGCGCGGGTCGAAGTTCTTGTAGACGCGGTGGCCGAAGCCCATCAGCTTGAAGTTGTCGTTCTTGTCCTTGGCCTTGGCCAGGAACTTCGGCACGTTCTCGACGGTGCCGATCTGCTCGAGCATGGCCAGCACGGCCTCGTTCGCGCCGCCGTGTGCCGGGCCCCACAGCGCCGAAATGCCCGAAGAAATCGCGGCGTACGGATTCGCACCGGTGCTGCCGGCCAGACGCACCGTCGAGGTGCTCGCGTTCTGCTCGTGATCGGCATGCAGGATGAACAACAGATCGAGGGCCTGCGCCTGCACCGGATCGATGTTGTACTGCTCGCAGGGCACGGCGAAGAACATCTGCAGCAGGTTCGAGCAGTAATCCAGATCGTTGCGCGGGTACATGAACGGCTGCCCGAGCGCGTGCTTGTACGCGGCCGCGGCGATCGTCGGAATCTTGGCGATGATGCGATGGGCGAAAATCTCGCGATGCCGCGGATTATTGATGTCCATCGAGTCGTGGTAGAACGCCGCCATCGAGGCGACCACGCCCGAGAGCATCGCCATCGGATGCGCGTTGTACTGGAAGCCGTTGAAGAATCGCAGCAGCGATTCGTTGATCATCGTGTGGTACTGGATGGCGTGCGTGAACTCGGAGAGCTGCTCCGGCGTCGGCAGTTCGCCGTTGATCAGCAGGTAGGCCACTTCCAGGAAGTTGCTCTTCTCGGCCAGCTGCTCGATCGGATAGCCCCGGTACAGCAGCACGCCGGCGTCGCCATCGATGAAAGTAATTTTACTTTCGCACGACGCCGTGGCCATGAAGCCCGGGTCGAACGTAAACATGCCATGGTCCTTGGCGAGATTGCCGATGCTGAGCACATCGGGCCCGAGCGTGCCGCTCTTCACTTCGGCGAGCGACTTCTTGCCGGTCGCCAGATTGGTCAGTTCAAACTTCTTCTCGGTCATGACGATAACCTGGGGAGCTAATTCCGCAAACAGATGCCACAGGGGAGCCTGACCGGGCGCTTCGGTGAGGGAGCATCTGGCCAAGCCGTGAAAACGATCGAGCCCGGTCCCTAGGCATGCGATCGTGGCGGCTTTTTGCAAGCGCAAAAATCGGAGGCGCAGACTTACACGTCATCGCCAGCGAATCAAGCATGCAGGCCGGCGACTGGCATTACTAATGTGCATCGTCGCGGCCGCGACGCTATAGGGCATCGATCGTCGCGGCGAAGTCCGCCGCTGTCTATTAGGCCGACTTATTTTTCCTTCGGCGCAATTAATCTCGCGTCGAATAACTCCGACTACTGCACGATCTTGATGAGCTGGCCCGGCTGCGGCTCTTTGTTCGGGTACAGATCGTTGAGCAGGCGCAGCTGCTGTTCGGCGTACTCGGGCAAAGGTGAAGTTTTCGCAAGGTCGGCGATGCGCGTGCTCTCGGTGGCGCGGATGGTTTTGATCTTGTACGGCTCGGCGAGCGCGAACTCGTTCTGCTTCAAGCGGCGAAATGTTTTTACGGTCGACATGAACAGGGGATCGGCCTTCGGCGCGCCGGTCGAACCCTTGCTGGCGCCGGCGAAGATGTAGGCGAGATTGTTGTGATAGAGGACCACGTAGCGAGCCGGCATCATGCCGAAGGGCGTGGCGGCCGCTCGCACGATGGCGGTGTAGCCCTGTAAGCCATTCACTTCGATGGGCTCGGACTGACTGGCGCTGGAACGCGCGAGCAGCCGTGAAAGAAATTCACGTGGACCGGTGTTCGGCGGCGGCGCTTGCGTCTGCATCTGCAGGACGCTGTCTTTCTGCGGCGAGAGCGCGACCACGCGATCGGCTTGATTCTCCACCGTCCAGCCGCTCGGGAACGCCAGCGTCAGGCCCAGGTCGGCGTGATAGAAGCGATTGCCCTTGAGCACGCCCTGCGAGCGGCTCGGTCCCATCGGCAGGCCTTCGATGGCCTTGAGATACTTCTCGCGACCGGGATCGAGATTGTCGGTGGGGCCGCCCTTGAGCTTTTCCGCGGCCTTCACGACTTCGGTGAGACGCTGATCGTTATCGGGGTGGGTCGCGAAAACGCCGTGATACACGCGCGGCTCACGCTTTTCCTCACGCGCGCGCTGGATCTCGAACATCTCCTGGTTCTTCAACAGCCGCACCACGTCGATCATGCTGGTGGGTGCGAAGCCGACGTTCTTGAGGTATTCGGCGCCGAGCCGATCGGCCTCGAGCTCCTGGTCGCGACCGTAGCCGCTGACCAGCGCCGCGCCGGCGTAGTTGGCGAGCCCGGCGAGGTCGGCACTGCCGGTGAAGATGCCGACCGCGGCGGCGCCGATGTTCGACAGCGTCGACTTGCTCTGCTGACGCACCGGATGGCGCGCGGTGACGTGACCGACTTCGTGCCCCAGCACGGCGGCCAGCTCGGCCTCCGAGTTGAGGTAATTCATGATGCCGCGAGTGATGTAGACGTAGCCGCCGCCGGTGGTGAACGCGTTGATGTCCTCGCTATCGAGCACCATGAAGTGATATTCGAGCTCGGGACGATGGCTGGCCTTGGCGGTGCGCTGGCCCACTTCATTGACATAGGCCTGCAGCTGCTGGTCGTCGTAGGGCCCGCCGAACTGCTGCATGATCAGCGGATGCACTTCCTTGGAGCGCTTGATCTCGCCGGCCTCGCTCTGGAACACCAGATCCGGCCGCCCGGTCACGGGATTGGAAGCGCAGCCGCTCAGCAGCGCCGCGGGTCCGGCAGCGAGGGCCAAAAGCAACACGGCGCGAATTGTGTTTTTCAGCGGCATGGCGGCGTCCGGCTCGGCAACGGCGAGGGCGAGGGCGCCATTGCACTCTATAGCTCTATGTCGATGCAAATCGTCGCGAGTTCCCCGACTGGATTCTCTAGGTACCTGGGGAGCGCACGAACGACAAAAAGGGCGCCCCGGAAACCGGAGCGCCCCTTTGGGTGTAGAGCCCGCCTGCTGAACGCGTGCTTAACGCAGCGAGATCAGCACAGCCCGCCGATGCTGTGCGCGGAACCGCTCCGCGCGACCGATCTTAGCGAGCGTACTTCTTGCGGAACTTGTCCACGCGACCGCCGGTATCGACGATCTTCTGCTTGCCCGTGTAGAACGGATGGCAGTTGGAGCAGACTTCGATCTGCAGGTCATGGCCCAACGTGGAGCGGGTAACAAAGGAGTTACCGCAGCTGCAAACCACGTTGATCTCTTTGTACTCAGGGTGAATGCCGTCTTTCATGGCGTAACTATCTTGGGTCGGACCGGCCCGAAAAAAGGGGCGCAGTGTAACGGCCGTTCGCCCCCCTCGCAAGGAAAAAACTTTCGCCAGAATGGGGGTGAATGGATTCGTAGGTACTTGACGGCGGTTATCCACAAAGTCTGTGGATAAGTGTGTGGATGACTCCACGCCGGATCGACCTCGGACCTTGCAGAAATGTGACGCTGTCAAATTGCTCAAATTTTCACCAGGGCATTTCACCCTGCGCAATCAATGAGTTACAAAGCCCTGCTGATATATCGCATTGAATTTTGTCATCAACGTGAGGCACGGATGACACGCCTTCCCGCGTGTGCATAACCCCTCGCGGGCGGGGCTAAGGGATCGGTTTTCAAAGGGAAATTTGTGGGCTGGATCACACGCCGCAGTAGCGGTAAGGGGAACTGTTCGCCGGCCCGGCACGTTCGGATTTCTTGTTACACGGGCAGGAACAGCTCCTGCAGATCATTCAGGAAGCGCTGCCCCTCCGCCGTGGCCCGCCAATGCCCGGGCCCATCCTGCTCCAGCAGCCCTTTACTCACGGCCGTCGCGACCTGCCCCTCGATCACCCCGAACGACAGGCCGGTGCGAGCCTCGAAAACCTGCTCGCTGAAGCCGTCGATCAGTCGCAGACCGTTCAGCATGAACTCGAACGGCAGATCCTCGGCCGGTACCACCCGACGCTCGCTCACTCGGGAGCCCGCGGAACGCGACAGGTATTCGCGAGGCTGCTTGACCCGAGTGGTCCGCTCGATGAGCTCGCCTGAGCCGGGTCGGGTCAGCTTGCCGTGCGCGCCGGCGCCGATGCCGATGTAGTCCCCGAATTCCCAGTAGTTCAGGTTGTGACGGCTCCTGCGCCCCGTTCGCGCGTAAGCCGAGACTTCGTATTGCTCGTAGCCGCGCACCGCCAGCAGCTCCTGAGAATCGATCTGCATCTGCCAGCAGTCGTCCGGGTCGGGCAGCGGCGGCGGGCGGTGATAGAACACCGTGCCGGGCTCCAGGGTCAGCTGGTACTGCGAGAGGTGCGTGGGTTGAAGCGCGAGCGCGCTCTCCAGATCCTGCAGCGCTTGCGCCACGCTCTGGGCGGGCAGTCCGTACATCAGATCCAGATTGAAGTTCTCGATCCCGGCTTGCCGCAGCTCGTCGACTGCGCGGGCAATGTCGCCGGCCCCGTGGATGCGACCTAGCAGCTTCAGCTGCTCGTCGTTGAAAGTCTGCGCGCCGAGCGACACGCGATTCACGCCGGCGTCTCGATAGCCCGAGAAACGGCCGTGCTCGATGGTGCCGGGATTCGCTTCGAGCGTGATCTCGATGCCCGGATCGAACGGGATCTGACGGCGCACGCCTTCCAGCAGGCGGCCGACCTGATCGGGAGCAAACAGGCTGGGCGTGCCGCCCCCGAAAAAGATCGAGGTCAGCGCGCGCCCCTGCGCCGCTGCCACGTCGTTCTGCAGGTCTTCGAGCAAGGCATCGATGTACTGGGCCTGCGGCACCACTTCGGGCGCCGCATGCGAGTTGAAGTCGCAGTACGGGCACTTGCGCACACACCAGGGCATGTGCACGTACAAGGAGAGTGATGGCAGCGACAGAGACATCGATTTACTCAGCTAAGCGTCGGCAGATCGAAGCCACCCTGGGTACATGGATGTCCCCCGCCGCTGCAAGCGGCGAGCGAGCAGCAAAAAAGTCACGCCTTTTTGCTAGCTCGCACGAGGGTCGTGGCAGGATGCCCGATCCCGGGTTTTCAACAGTGCTACGAGGCCGCGCAGCGCCTGGCCGCGATGGCTGAGCTGGTTCTTCTCCGCCGCGGACAGCTCGGCCACCGTGACCGGACGATCGGCGAGCTCGAAGATCGGGTCGTAGCCGAAACCGCCCGTGCCGCGACGATGGCTCGTGATCCGACCTTCCCAGCTCGCCTGGCAGATCAGCGGCGACGGATCGCGCGGCGAGCGCATGTACACCAGCGCGCACTGGTAACGGGCCGAGCGTTCTGCAGGCGATTTGCCTTCGAGCGCAGCGAGCAGCTTGAGCAGATTGTCTTCGTCGCTCGCGCCTTCGCCAGCGTAGCGCGCGGAATAGATGCCGGGAGCGCCATCGAGCGCATCGACCTCGAGCCCCGAATCATCGGCGATGGCCGGCAATCCAGAGGCTTGTGCCGCGTGACGCGCTTTCAAGATGGCGTTCTCGACGAAGCTCAGGCCGGTCTCCTCGACGCTCACCGAGGTGAACTGCGATTGCGGCAGCACCTCGAATGCCGGCGGCGGCAACAGCTCGCGCAGCTCCTTCAATTTGCCGGCATTGCCGGTGGCGATGACCAGACGCATGCCGCTTCAGTCCGCGTTCAGCGCTTCGAGCTGGCGCGCCAGCAGCTGGCCGCAACCGTTCGCGGCCAGATTCAGCAGCTCATCGAGCTCGTTGCGCCGGAAGGCATGACCTTCGGCGGTGCCTTGCACCTCGATGAAGCCGCCGCCGTTGTTCATGACGATGTTCATGTCGGTCTCGGCTTCGGAATCTTCGGCGTAGTCCAGATCCAGCACCGGCTGTCCCGACCAGATGCCGACCGACACGGCGGCGACCTGGCCGTGAATCGGACTGTCGCGCAGCGCACCCTTGCGCAGCAATGAATTGACGGCGTCGACCATTGCCACATAACCGCCCGTGATCGAGGCCGTGCGTGTGCCGCCATCCGCCTGCAGCACGTCGCAGTCGACGGTGATCGTGCGCTCGCCGAGCGCTTTCAGATCGATCACCGCACGCAAGGCTCGGCCGATCAGCCGCTGAATTTCCAGCGTGCGGCCACCTTGCTTGCCAGAGGCGGCTTCGCGCTTGTTGCGAGTGTGAGTCGCGCGCGGAAGCATGCCGTACTCGGCGGTCACCCAACCCTTGCCGGAGTTGCGCAGGAAGGAAGGAACGCTTTCCTCCACACTCGCGGTACAGAGCACGCGCGTGTCACCGAACTCGATCAACACCGAGCCTTCGGCGTGACGGGTGAAACGACGGGTAATGCGGATCGGCCGCAGCTCGTCGGGAGCGCGGCCACTGGGTCTGGATTTCATGCTTCCTCCTGGGAAGCGAAGGCAGAGCGATTCGGCTCCGAGATGCCGGGCTCAATTGCCCAGGTAGCGCATCACGGCAGCTGTGGAATTATCGCTGAAAGGGGATGAAGCCTGCACTGCGCGGCGGCCGAGAGCTTCCAGCCAGGCTCGCAGTTGTTGCGTGTCCTCGCGGAAAAATGCGGCGATGTCCGTATCTCGCAGGTTTGCCCAGATGCCATCGGTGCACAACAGGATCACGTCGCCGGCCTGCAGGACATGGCGGCCGCTGATGGTCATCTCGGGAATGGCCGGATCGCCACCGAGGCAGCATTCGACGAAGTTGCGCATCGGGTGATTGGGCAGCTCTTCCTCGGTGATCTTGCCCTCACGCAACAGCAGCTCGACATGGCTGTGGTCGCGGGTCCGCGCCAGCATCTTGCCGTGACGAATGTGATAGATGCGGCTGTCGCCGATATGCGCCCAGTAAGCTGCACCTTCCTGGACCAGGCACACGGCAATCGTGGCACGCGGCCGCGCATCGATGCTCTGGCCGTTACCCAACCGGGCGACGTCGTCATGCGCGCGACTCAGCGACAGATGCAGGAAGCCGATGGGATCGAACATCGGCAAAGGCGTTTGCTGGAAGGAATCGAGGAGGCTTTTCAGTGCCGTATCGGCGGCGCGGCTGCCGTCCGAATGGCCACCCATACCATCAATGACCACGAGCAGCGCGGCCTTATCGGTGGCGGCGACGGTTACACGGTCCTGGTTGTCCTCACGATCACCGATCAGACTTAAATCTGCATGCTCGATCCGCAAGCGCGGGCTCCGGCCGGACGGCTCTTCTGCTGATACACTTGCCCCTTCCAAGGCGTCGCTTTATAGCATCGCGTCACGCACCGTGTAAGAAGCGTTTGCCTTAATCTTTCCTACGGCACGAAATAATGATCCGCAGCATGACAGGTTTCGCCCGGCGCGAGCGCGTCGGCCCATGGGGTACGCTGGTGTGCGAGGTGCGCACCGTGAACCATCGCTACCTCGAGACCTCGCTGCGCCTGCCGGAGGAGCTCAAGGCGCTCGACAACGATGTGCGCCAGGCGATCACCGCGGCGCTGCGTCGAGGCAAAGTGGACGCCAATCTGTACCTGAAGTCGGCAGCGGGCACGCAGCGCTCGCTGGAGCTGGATACGCAATTGCTGGACGAGCTGGTCGCCCGCGTGGACCAGGTCCGGGGCCAGTTGAAGTATCCGGCGCCGGTCAGTCCCATCGACGTGCTGCGCTGGCCCGGTGTGGTGCGCGAAGCGGAAGTGGACATCAAGCCGGTGCTCGCGGCCGCGCTGGAGCTGGTCCAGGAAGCGCTGAACGAGCTGAACGAGACCCGGCTGCGCGAAGGTCAACGCATTCGAGAACTGTTGTTGACGCGATGTGCGACGATGCGCACACAAGTTCAAGCAGTGCGCGCGCGTTTGCCGGAAGTGTCGCGACGCATGCGTGAACGCATCATGGAGCGAATCGCGCAACTCGGCAGCACACCCGATCCGGAACGCCTGGAGCAGGAGCTGGTGCTGTACGCCCACAAGATGGATGTGGACGAGGAGCTGGACCGTCTCGGCGCGCACCTGGAGGAAGTGACATCGGTGCTGAGCTCCGCCGAGCCTGCCGGTCGTCGGCTGGACTTCCTGATGCAGGAACTGAATCGCGAAGCGAATACCCTCTCGTCGAAGTCGCAGGACAGTGAAACCACGCGCGCGGCGGTGGACATGAAAGTCGCGATCGAACAGATGCGCGAACAAGTACAGAACGTGGAATGAGTGCAGTGTCGGTAACCCGGGGAAAACTTTTCGTGATCGCCGCGCCCTCGGGCGCGGGCAAGACGACATTGGTGCGCGCTCTGATGGCGCGCGTCCCGTCGCTGCGTTTTTCCATTTCCTATACCACTCGCAAGCCGCGGCCCAACGAACAGCACGGCCGCGACTACTTCTTCGTCGATCATGCCGAGTTCGAGCGCATGGTGGCTGCCGGCGAGTTCCTCGAGCACGCGCGCGTGTTCGACAACTATTACGGCACGTCCAAACCGCAAGTCGAAAGCATGCTGCGCGATGGCGACAACGTGCTGCTCGAAATCGACTGGCAGGGCGCGCAACAGATTCGTCACGCGATGCCCGAATGTCAGTCCATCTTCATCCTGCCGCCGTCCCGCGCAGCGCTCGAACAGCGCCTGCGCGGCCGGCAAACGGACAACGACGAAGTGATCGCACGCCGCCTGCGCGACTCGATCGCCGACATGTCACATTGGAACGAGTTCGATTATGTCGTCGTCAACGACGATTTCGAGCGCGCCACCGCCGAGCTCGAAAGCATCGTCGCCGGTCGCGGCGAAGCGCTGCGACGGGACCGATCCGAACTGCAAACGTTGCTGCCCCGGCTGTTGGGTTAGCTCCGCAGATATTTTTTTCCGGCGCGCTCGGACGCTGAACTTGCCGTGCCCGCGACAGACAAAGCATCTGACTGCCGCGGATGAGCGGCTACATCAAGGAACAAGCATCATGAAACTCAGAACCCTTCAGCTCACCACTGCCGCCGCCTGCGCGTTACTGGTGTCCGGCTGGGCCGCCGGCGCGGAAGCCGAGCGTCCGCGCACCATCAGCGTCTCCGGTCAAGGTGAGATTCAGGCGGAGCCGGATCGTGCTCTGGTGACGCTGGGCGTCGAAGCGCGCAAGCCGAGGATGGAGGACGCGCGCGCCGAAGTGTCGAAGACCGTCGACGCCGTGCTGAAGCTGACGCGCGATTTGAAGATCGATCAGAAGTACGTGCGCACCACTCGCGTCAATGTGCAGCCCGAGTACAACTGGGACAACAACGCCAAGGAGCGCAACCTGATCGGCTACTACGTGTCGCGTCAGATCGAGATCGAGCTGCGCGATCTGGACAAGCTCGGTCAGCTGATGGAGAAGTCGTTCGACCTCGGCGTGAACTCGGTCGGCGATCCGCGCCTGGATTCGACCAGGCGGCGCGACCTGGAACGCGAAGCGCTCGCCCGTGCGGTAGCTGACGCGAAGCTGAACGCCGAAGCGGTGGCCAAGGCCGCCGGGGCCCGTCTGGGTGCGCCGCGTACGATTTCCGCCAGCTCCGGCTTCGTGCCGCCGCCGATGCCCATGATGAAGGTGCAGATGGCGCGCGCCGAAATGGCGTCCGATGCGGCCGGCTCGTATCAAAGCGGTCAGATGGGATTCAACGGCACGGTGCAGGTCGAGTACGATCTGATTCCGAACACCACGCCGTAATCGAAGCTCGTCAGCGAAAGGCGGCCATTCTCATGAATCGCAGCTTTCATGGCACCCTGAGCAGCGCTGCCCTCGCGGCGCTGCTCTCATTCCAAGGCGCGGCGCACGCCATCGAAGCACCGAAACAGGCGCCGCCTCCCGAAGCCGCGCCGGAAGCGCCTCCGGCCACCGTCGCACCGACGGATGAAACACAGTTCCAGCAAACCCTGCAGCGGGTCACCACGTTTCGCAGCTTTCGTGGCCTCACCGTCAGCGATGAAGTCATCGATCAACTGGCGCGCGGCGAAGCCGATAGAGCCGTCGCGAGCCTGAGCGCGCTGGCGGCTCAAGGCAACCGCGATGCAAACATTGCACTGGTGCGCGTCCAGCACTGGTGCAATTCCGTTTCTCAGGCGCGCCAGCAGGATTGGCAGGCGCAGCTGCCCCAGGTCGCCAAACAATTTCCGCCGGAGCGGGCCGGTCGAGTCGCGGGCGTGCTCAAAGCGCAAGCCGAATTCAGTCCGCGCGCCAGAACCGCTTGCAGCCAGGCACGCTTCGATTTCGGAGGCATCGAGTCCCGCCTGCGTGCAGCGGCCGAAGCGGGCGATCCGGCGAGCGCGACTGAATTGGCGCCCTTTCTTCGCGATCCCGCCAGGCGCGAGGAACTGATACAAACCGCGATCAGTAAAAATTACGCACCCGCGATGTATGCAGCGGCGAGCAATCTGTTGATGGCGGTTCAGCGTGGCGAGACCACCGAAAACGTCAGCAAGATTCGCGAGCTGCTGAAGACCGCCGGTCGCTCCATGCCGAAAGCGAAGTTGGACCTGGCGAACTGCATGTCGCTCGGCTGCGATGGTCACCCGGCGGATGCGCGTACCGCTCAGGCATTCGGCCTCGACGCTGCGCGCGATGGCGAGCCGACGGCTTTCCTGTCGATGGTGCGGATGCCCTGGGGACGGCAGATGCCGCGCGTTCAAGCACTGGCGTGGCAGTACTTCGGCGATCGACTGAATGAAGCCGGCTGCATGGGCGACGCTTACATAGTCACGTCGCTGGGTTTCGCGCAGAGCATTCCGATGCTGGAAAAAGGCCAGCCCGACCAGGTGCTGGAGGCGGCCAAGTCGCAGGCCGAAGCCTTGTGGAAAGATAACGGCGAGCGCGCGAAGAAGGAAAACGGTTGCCGTTAGCCTCGGGCCTCAGGCCGCGACGCGATCGACCAGCAATACCGTGCCATCCACGCCGGTGACGCGAGCCTTCGTGCCCGGCGGCAGATTCGGCCCGCGAATCACCCAATCCCGATTGCCCAGCCGGATCCGGCCCGCACCGTTCTGCAGCCCCTGCTCCAGCACCACGACCTGGCCGATGTGACTGTGGCCGGAGCGATGGCTGGCGAGCGGGCTGTTCAACTCGCGCTGCCTCTGGACGTATTGCCGCCAGAAGTACAAGCCGAACACGGTGCTGGCAAAGAGAACGAACCAGATCATGGATGTGCAAAGTTAAAAACGTGGAACGACTGTAGCAGCTGCCCCTCGAGGGAAACGACGAATGAGGTCACAGCCACGCGGTGCGCCTCGTTCAAAACATCGACCCGGGGAGCTGTGGACTTTACGGAATGGCGGGCGCGAGTGCCATGCCCTTTCCAGAAGTTGTGAAACAACTTCGAGTTCGGCGGCAATGGCGCGAAATCAGCTCGCCCGCTGTGAGGGAACACCTTGCCGACGTTTCAGATGAACCAGCAAAAGTGAAATCGCGGCGGGAGTAACGCCCGGGACCCGCGCTGCGCGACCGACCGTCTCCGGCCGTGCTTCCTGCAAGCGTTGACGAACTTCCATCGAGAGGCCACGCACCTGCGCGTAGTCGATGTTGTCCGGCAGCCGCGTGTCTTCATGGCGTCGCTGGCGCTCGACCTCGTCCTGCTGACGATCGATGTAGCCGGTGTACTTGGCCTGCACTTCGACTTGCAGCTGTACTTGCTCGGCGAGTCGCTCGTCGGCATCGGGCGCATACATCCAGTCCGCCTTGCCCACCTGTTCGATCGACGCGAGCGCGGCGTACGACACTTCCGGCCGTCGCAACAGATCGAAGGCGTGAGCCTCGCGAGCGAGCGTGGTGCCGAGCAATTCGAGCGAACGCTCTTCGGTCAGGTGCTGCGGCCGCACGATGGCCCTGTCCAGACGCGTCACTTCGGCATCGATCGCCGCGCGCTTGGTGTTGAAGAATGCCCAACGCTCGTCGTTCACCAGGCCCAGCTCGCGGCCCTTCTCGGTCAAGCGCAGATCTGCGTTGTCTTCGCGCAGGAGCAGCCGATATTCAGCGCGGCTGGTGAACATGCGATAGGGCTCGCTCGTACCGCGGGTGATCAGGTCATCGACCAGCACACCGATGTAAGCCTCGTCGCGACGCGGCGTCCACGGTTCGCGCTCTTGCGTCAGCAACGCCGCGTTCAGGCCCGCGAGCAACCCTTGTGCCGCGGCTTCTTCGTAACCGGTCGTGCCGTTGATCTGGCCGGCAAAGAACAGCCCCCCGATGAACTTCGTCTCCAGGCTGTAACGCAGATCGCGAGGATCGAAGTAGTCGTACTCGATCGCGTAGCCGGGCCGCGTGATGTGCGCGTTCTCGAACCCTTTGATCGAGCGCACCAGCTCCAGCTGCACATCGAACGGCAGGCTGGTGGAAATGCCGTTGGGATAGATCTCGTGAGTCGTCAGGCCTTCGGGCTCGATGAAGATCTGGTGCGAGGTCTTGTCGGCGAAGCGATGGATCTTGTCTTCCACCGACGGGCAATAGCGCGGCCCGACGCCTTCGATGACGCCGGTATACATCGGCGAACGATCGCAGCCGGCGCGAATGATGTCGTGCGTGCGCTCGTTGGTCGCGGTGATGTGGCAATTCACCTGCCGAGGATGATCGCTACGGCGGCCTAGATACGAGAACACCGGCGCCGGCTCATCGCCTGGCTGCACCAGCAAACCTTCATAGTTGATCGTGCGACCGTCGATGCGCGGCGGCGTGCCGGTCTTCAAACGACCGACGCGGAAAGGCAAGGCGCGCAACCGTTCAGCAAGGCGATTCGATGGCGGATCACCGGCGCGACCGCCCTGATAGTTGCTGAGGCCGACGTGAATCTTGCCGCCCAGGAACGTGCCCACCGTGAGCACCACCGCCCGGGCGCGAAACTCGATGCCGGTCTGAGTGACCACGCCGCGCACCCGTTCATGCTCGACGATGAGATCGGCGACTTCCTGCTGGAACAGCGTCAGGTTCGGCTGGTTCTCCAGCGTGTAACGGATCGCCGCCTTGTAGAGCACGCGATCGGCCTGCGCCCGCGTGGCGCGGACCGCCGGGCCCTTGCTGGCATTCAGGGTGCGAAACTGAATCCCGCCACGATCCGCCGCCTGCGCCATGGCGCCGCCCAGGGCATCGATTTCCTTGACCAGATGACCCTTGCCGATGCCGCCGATCGCGGGATTGCAGCTCATCTGACCCAGGGTCTCGATGCTTTGCGTGAGCAGCAGCGTGCGCACGCCCATCCTCGCCGAGGCCAGGGCAGCCTCGGTACCGGCGTGACCGCCGCCCACCACGATGACATCGAAATCTTGCGGAAAACGCATGGGAATCAGGGTGCCCGCGCACCTGGCCCAGGGAATGAAAGGGCGAGTATTCTAGGCGAGGGCTCGGGCATCCTGCCACGATCCTGGCGCGAATCGGTAAAAGGCGCGATTTCTACCTCTCCCCGCCGCTGTAATTTGCCTCGCCTCAGTTCGTGGGATGCCGTACGCGTTTCAGCAGCGACAGTGCCATTCCGACCAGTAGCGCCACCCCGACGACCAGCACTGCCCACAGAATCACTACTTTGACCGGCGTCTTTTTGGGCGGCGATTTCAGGGCCTCGGGGCCCCCCAACGACACGATCTGCTCGAGGAAGCCCTGTTCGATCATCCGTTCCCGCTCGCTCGCCGTGACATCCGCCAACAAGCCGTCGCAAAGCACCGCCTGTGCCGGTTCGGCCCGGCGGCTGCCAAAAGCGACGGTAAATGGGCCCGGACCCTGCGCGAAAAAGCGCAGCTTGGCGGGCCTGTAGCCGAGCTCCAGCGTGCTGTCCCGATACACCTGCGGATCCTTCAGAATCTGCAGTCGCCAATATCGGTCGGTGGTGGCTTGAAACTGCGCCGGCGGACTCTCCCGGCGCACCGTGTCCGAGACGATGAAATAACTTTCGCCCGTCCAGCGCGGGCGCCAGGATGTCTGGTGGTCGGGCCGGCTCTGCAAACTCACATTGACCGTGCTGTTCTGCTGCGCCAGCCGCACGCGTGCATACGTGACCGGCGCCAGGTGCTGCGCATCGAAATACAGCACATCCGCTTCTTTGGATTCCATGGCCAGCGCGTTGAACCACATCGGCTCGATCTGTTCCGGCGCGGCGACCTGCTCGGCCGTGACCGAATTCAGGATCAGCGGTGGACCACTATCGACTCGCTGCACGCGCAGATACTGGTACTGACGACTCGGCAACTCGATGCGCTCGCGACGCAATTCCTGATCGCCCTGCTGCGCGAGTAACAAGGTGCTCGCCGGCACGATGGTTTGCCATCGATCCAGGTCGTCACTGCTCTCGATGCGAACTTTCACCTCGGAGGCGCCATCGGGACTGCGCCAGTCGAAGCGAATGGCGCGCACCGGTTGAGTCTCGCGAGCATCGATGATGTGAATCAGCCCGCTCACGATTTCCGGCTTCGACGCCGCAGTCTCCTCCACATTCACTCGGGTGCCCGAAGACGTTTCGACCGCGACGCGCGAGTTTTCCGTATAGACATGATCCCGACCACGCAGCACGAAGACCGGCAGCGACAGTTCGGTTACCTGCGGCGCCGTGCTCGACGGAGTTGCACAGAACGCATGCGGCACGGGCATGCCGTCAGCGTTGAAGACTCGCAGATCGCCGAGGTCCGTCCGAGTCACGACGCGGTACACGTCATCGGGCAGCACCGTCTCGACCAGCGGCTGCGCATGGTTCGCTCTGATCGACATGCCGCTCGCATAGTCGTTCATGCTGGGCGGAGCCGCAGCGACGCTTGCACCCAGCAGGCATCCCAGCGAAACAAACATCGAACGCATGGTCATAGACGATTCCAGGATCCTGTTGCTCGATCTCATCATTGCGTTACCTGCTCACTCATCTTGCGCGGCGGCAGAGGCGCGAGATAACCCGTCACCAGCAGCAACGCGCCCACCGTCAGGAAGGACGTGATGCGCGCGATGGTGCCGACGTTGGACAGATCGACCAGGAACAGTTTTGCGACGACGACGATCATCAACGCCGCCCCCACGATCCAGACATATCGCCAGCGCTGCCGCGCCGCCAGCGTCATGGCGGTGAAGCCAAGCACGCCCCAGAAGATGGACAGCGACGCCTGCACCAGCGTGGAATGGGTCATTCCATAGAACGTGATGGGCGCCCCGAAATTGTGGTGCAGCGTCCTGATCAAGGCGGCATTGAGCCAGATGAATCCGAGCCCGGCGACGATTGCGATCAACGCTCGCGGCTCGAATGGCCAGCAACTCGCGCGCTGCCGGTCATCGAGCGAGCTCCACCACATCGCGAGCGATGCGAAGCACAGGGCGACGCTGATATCGAGCGGATTCAACAAGGGCATGTAGGGCAGCCAGGTCGAGTCGCCCGTGTTGCTGACGTTGATGCCGAGTATCCAAACGCTCATTGCAACGACCGCCGGAATGGCGCCGTAAATCCGATAAGCTCGCTCGCGCGTCGCAACCGGCCAGTGCGGTCGCAATTGCTGGCGGCCGAGCCAGGCGACCACCAGTGCCGGCACGACGCCCCAGGGCAACAGCGCCCACACGCCAGTCGTCAGCTCGCCGATCCGATAGCTCGTTTCCCAGGCAACGAGCAGCGTGAACACCCAGGTCGCGCCGGCGTGCAGCCAGTCGAGACCTTGCACGTCTCGGCTCTCGCCAAGCCGCAACATCGCGAAGTGCGCCGCGAACAGCAGCACCCAGCCCACGGCCCCCCAGTGAGTAAATGGATGCGCCAGCGTCGCACTCGTCACAGCGAACAAGGCGCACACCGGCGGGAGGTAGGTTGCGATGAGCAGAGGCAGTCGCCACTCACGTTTCAAGCTCAGCCACGCGAGCAGCGCAATCGTCAAAGCCACGAAGCTCAACGACCCGCCATACCAGGCTTCCGGCAGGAACATTCCGATCTCGCGCAGGCCGCCGACCAACCACCAACCCACGCCCCAAAGAGTGAACACGACATCGGCACCCATCTCGTAACGTGCCTGTCGTGCCTGATTACGAAAC
The DNA here is from genome assembly GCF_937958065.1 of uncultured Steroidobacter sp. Taxonomy (GTDB): domain Bacteria; phylum Pseudomonadota; class Gammaproteobacteria; order Steroidobacterales; family Steroidobacteraceae; genus Steroidobacter. Next base: position 65,552 of record NZ_CALFXI010000051.1, on the reverse strand, counting down.
AACCAATAGCCGGTGCAGATGCCGGACAGACTGAGCATGAGCGCGCCGAGCAGGGTGCTGTTCAGCACCGGCCAATCGGCGGCATTCCGGTACGCCATGCCGATCAGATAACCCATGCCCGCCGCGATCTGCAGCAACGCACCGAACGCGCGAGCCAGCTTGCGCTCCTGACGCACACCGAGCCACAGCAAACCCGCGCCCTCGACAGCCCACATCGCGGCAGTCGTTCGAGTATCGAATGCCAGCGGAATGGCAAGACTCCCGAAGATCACGCCGAGCGCGGCGAATGTTTCCACCAGCAAGCGGAAGTTCTCGCGACGCGCCTGGTACAGCAGCCAGCCGAGCAGCAGATAAAACGCTCCGAGCGCAAACGCACTCCATGCCAACGCGAACTCGATCCCCGAGACCATCGACGCGTGCAATCCAAACGCGACGACGGGCAAGCCGAACACCAGCGAGCCGGAAACATAGCCCTTCAAGTCGGGCGGCTGACGGACACAGTTCAGGATCGATACCCCGACGTACATCAGGAAGAACAGGATCAGGAAAGCATCGGCGGCCAACAGGTCGTCGCTTTCATAACCGTTCACGCGCCACAGGCCGGTGATCGTGAACGTAAACAGGAAGCCCAGCACATTGAGCACTTTCCAGGTCCGGAACCACGCGACCGCGAACACGCCAAGATTGAGCACTGCGTAATAACTGAACAGTGCGATGAAGTTGCCGCTGCCCGTCGACACCATGATCGGCGCGAGGAAGCCGCCTGCCGTGCCCATGACGGCAAGCGAGAGTGCGTTCTGTCCGACCGCGAGAATGGCAGCGGCCAGCACGATCACGATCATCAAGCCAAAGGCCAGCCCGGTGGGCAGCAGATCGAAACGTGTCGCGGCGTAGACGGTTAGATACAAGCCCGCGATGCCACCGCCTTGCAGCACCTCTGAATACACCGGCCGCTTTTCGCGCAATCGCCAGCCAACCATGAGCAGCGCGAACGCTCCGATCGCGATGCCGACGAAACGCAGCTCGATGGGAAACAGACTGTTCTCGGCCGCGTACTTCGCGAGGAACGTTGCACCGAAGAACAGGATGACGACGCCGATACGCGCCAGCGGATTGCCGCGCTTGAGCCAGGCAATGAGCTCGCCCATCAAACGTTCGATACCGGAAGGCTCGGGCGGCGAAGCAGGACGACGGGGCGACGCTGGAGGTGCGGTAGTTGGAGCCGTGGGCTGCGCAATGCTGGGCGACACGGCCGCTGGAGTCTGAGCCGTTGCGACGATAGGCGAGGGCGCCAGAGCCGGTGTGACTTCCGTCTTCGCCGCTGGCGGCGTGGTTTCAGCAGCGGGTTGCGGCTCGCGAATCTCGACGGTCCTTCGCAGCGACTGCAACTGTTCATCCAACGACTGGACCCGACCACGCAGATGAAAGATCTGCGCCAGCAAGGCGCCCAGCAACGCACCGAGCCAGAAGTTCTCCACATCCGAAGTGATGGAAGTGCCGGCCACGCCGAACAGCAACGCCAGACCGATGGTCAGTGCCTTGGAAGACGCTTGTTTTTCCGGCTGCATGCGCGCACTGCTTCTGTGCCGGGCCGCGTCCCGGCGCGCGCATCTTGCTGGAGCGCCGGCTGAAGCGCAAACGACCTATTTAACGGTCTTGTGCTGAACTTTGAGCAATGCCAATGCGGCCTGCTCCATGCGTCGCGGCGACATCGGCGTGCGTGGCACCCGTTTCTCGACGATCCCGGCCTTCCATGCGTCGAACACGACCGGGTTGATATATGACTTGCGGCAAACCGCCGGCGTGTTGCCCAGGGCCTCGGCGACGTTGCGAGCGGTCGCCGCCACACAGCCATTGAAGGCGCGCTGACTCATGGGGTCGTCGCGTGCCTGGCACGCAAGGAACGCAATGGCTCTGACCGTGCCGCCCCAGGTGCGAAAATCCTTGGCGGTGAAATCGTTGTCTCCGCCCATGGCCTCGCGCAGATATTCGTTCACCATGCCCGAGTCCACCGGCTGGCGTTGACCGTCGTCATCCACGTACTGGAACAGCGCCTGCCCGGGCAGCTGCTGAATGTGTCTGATCAGACGCCCGAGCCTGCGGTCATCCAGCACGACTTCATGCTGGCGGCCGCTCTTGCCACGGAAGCTGAAAGAAGCCCGTCCGTCCCGCAGAAACTTGACGTGCTTGTTTCTCAACGTCGTCAGTCCAAAGGACTGGTTGGTGCGCGCGTACTCTTCGTTGCCGACTCGAATCAATGTTTCTTCGAGCAAGGTGACGATGACTGCCAGCACTTTGTTCTTCGGCAGGCCGGGCAAGGCCAGGTCCTGCTTGAGCCGGCGCCGCAGCTTGGGCAACTGCGCGCCGAACTCGACCATCTTGGAGAACTTGCCGTCGTCACGCGTGGCGCGCCACTCGGGGTGATAGCGATACTGCTTGCGCCTGCGGGCATCGCGACCGGTCGCCTGCAGATGTCCGCGTTCCTTGGTGCAGATCCAGACTTCGGTATAGGCCGGCGGAATCGCCAGCTTGCGGATACGCGCGAGGACGCGCTCCTCGGTGATGCGCTTGTGGTCGGGCCCGACATAGTAGAAACCCTTGCCGCGCTTGTGACGCTCGATGCCCGGCTCGGCGTCCGACACATAGATCAAGCCGTTGGCGCGTGCATGCTGATGAGCCTGCAACACCGATTCAGGGAGATCTGGCGGCAGGTCACGCATGGCCGACCATCAAATGTTAAGAGGGGTTGTCGGCGTGCCCTCGATGCAGCAGGCCCCAACCGATTAATACCACGCCGATGAACAGCAGCGCGTGCACGGCGAACACGGCCATCTTCACGCCGAGCCAGAGAATGCCCCACGCCACGACCAATGCGATTCCCAACCAGACTAGCGGCTTCATGCTTGCGTCTCTCGCGCCATGTGTGAATGGCTGCCGTGGCAGAACGTTCGGAAGATGCCTTGGTTCCGCCAGCCGGCCGGTCGTGGTGAATTGACGGAGGATTGGCCGTACGACACTCTGGCGTCCCTCATCCTCCGGGAGCGCGTTCCGATGTCGACGGTCACGTTGCGTGCCTTGCTGCTGGCATTGGCGGTTTGTCAGTTCGTTCCCTCGATGGGGATGGCAGCGGCCGAGCGCCGGGCGCTCGCGGCCGAGGACATCAATGCGGTCCGTGAGCTGAGCGATCCACAGCTCTCGCCCGACGGGCAATGGGTCGCTTACGTGGTCCGCACCGCCGATCCGGTCAAGGACAAGAACAACAGCCACATCTGGATGTCGAGCTGGGATGGCAAGCAGAGCCTGCAGCTCACCAACTCGGACGACAGCGAGACCATGCCGCGCTGGAGTCCCGACGGTAAATATCTGGCCTTTCTCACCGCCCGCGGCGAAGACGATCCGCCGGAGCAGGTGTGGTTGCTGGACCGGCAAGGCGGCGAGGCCAGGCCGCTCACCGGCTTCAATGGCGACGTGCTGGAGTTCGCATGGTCGCCCGATGGCAGGAAACTGGCGCTGATCGTCAGCGACGAGGATCCCCGCAAGCTGCGTGGCGCCGACAAAGACAAGACCCCGCCACCGATCGTCATCGATCGTTACTATTTCAAGGAGGACGGCACCGGCTATCTCGGCACGCAGCGCCGCCATTTGTATGTATTCGACATGGCCACGCGCCAGGCGGAGAACCTGACGCCGGGTCGTTTCGATGAAAGCATGCCGAGCTGGTCGCCCGACGGCAGCCGCATCGCCTTCTACAGCAATCGCAACGAGGACCCGGACCGCAACAACGAGTATGGCCTGTACACGATCGAGCCGCGTGCAGGCTCGACTCCGACCCTGGTCACCAAGTTCCAAGGCGACGCAGGCGACTCCTCGTGGATGAGCGCGCCGAGCTGGCGCCCTGACGGACGGGAGCTCGCGTTCGTGACCGCGGGCGATCCGAAGCTCATTTATTACTCGATCCACAACCTCGCGATCGTCCCGGCCACGGGTGGCACGGCGCGTATCGTCACCAAGGCTCTGGACCGCAACGTCATCGAGCCGCACTGGTCGAGCGACGGCAAGTCGATTTATTTCCTGCTGGAAGACGATCGCAACCAGGTGCTGTCGCGCTTGCATGTGGGCAACGGCAAGATCGATCGGCTGCTCGATGGCCGGCGCGAAACGACCGACTACGATCTGGGCCGCAAAGGCCGCATCGCGTTGCTCGACAGCACGGTGGACACGCCGGATGCGATCTATGCGTTCGACGGCAGGCAGGCGCGGGTGCTGTCACATCACAATGACGAGTGGCTCGCGAGCGTGCAGCTGGGCACGACCGAGGAGATCTCTTTCCCCTCCAAGGACGGCACGCGCATCAGCGGTTTCGTCGTGAAGCCGCCGGGCTACATTGCCGGTCAGCGCTATCCCACCTTGCTTTGGATTCATGGCGGCCCGGTCGCACAGTACGCAAACTCGTTTACGCTGCCGTGGCAAATCTTTGCATCCCAAGGCTATGTGGTCGTCGCCGCGAATCCCCGCGGCAGCTCGGGGCGAGGCGAAGCGTTCACGACAGCGATCTATAAGGATTGGGGTGGCAAGGATTCGGAGGACGTTCTCGGCGCGGTGGATTACGTGGTACAGCAGGGCATCGCCGATCCCAATCGCCTGGGCGTGGGCGGCTGGAGCTACGGCGGCATTCTCACCAATGTCGTGATCGCCAAGGACACGCGCTTCAAATCGGCAACCAGCGGCGCATCGATCTCGAACGTGCTGGCCGGCTATGGCACCGATATGTACATTCGCGAGTACGAGATGGAGCTGGGCCTGCCATGGAAGGATCTCGACGCCTACCTGCACAACTCCTACGCATTCCTGCATGCGGATCGCATCAAGACGCCGACGCTGTTCCTGTGCGGCGCCGAGGATTTCAATGTGCCCTTGCTGAATTCGGAGCAGATGTATCAAGCGCTGCGCAGCCTCGGAGTGCCGACTCAGCTGGTGATTTACCCGGGTGAGCACCACGGGATCCGCAAGCCGACGTATCTGAAGGATCGGATGCAGCGCTACCTGGATTGGCACGGCAAGTACCTGATTCTGCCGCAGACGTAGGAACGGTTTTGTGCCGCTGGCTTCGCACAGGCGAGCTGTGCAAGCTCCGGTACTGCGTTCAGGCGAAATCCCTGCCGGCTTTTCGCCGGCACGCGCATGTGATGCCGGCAAGCGGTGGCTCTGTTGTTATATACAGTTTTACGCCATCATAGCCGGCGATGAATATCGCAGCCAGCACCGCCCCCGAACGCACACCCGTCTTTGGAGAAACCCTGAACGCCGCGCAGCGGCGGGCTGCTCTCTATGGCGCGCGCTCGGCCGAAGGATTCAGCGCAGGACCGCTACTGATCATTGCCGGTGCCGGCACGGGCAAGACCAACACGCTCGCCCATCGAGTCGCGCACCTGCTGCTCGAAGGCGTGGCGCCCGAGCGCATTCTGTTGCTGACGTTTACACGTCGAGCCGCTCAGGAAATGCTGCGGCGAGCGGAACGGATCGCCACTGAAGCCCTGGCCAACTCGCCGCGAGCCGGTTCGATTCATATCAACGCCGCTCGCCTGCTCTGGTCGGGCACCTTCCACTCCATCGGCAACCGGCTGATCCGTGAGTACGCGCACGTCGTCGGGCTGGAACCCTCATTCTCGGTCATGGATCGCGGCGACGCGGCCGATCTGCTGGACGTGGTCCGCCAGGAATTGGGCTTCTCCAAGAAAGAGAAGCGCTTTCCGCGCAAGGACACGTGTCTGGCGATCTACTCGCACAAGGTCAACTCCCGCGCCCCGCTGGCAAAAACGCTGCAGGACGCATTTCCCTGGTGCCTCGAATGGGCCGACGATCTGACCAAGCTGTTCCGCCGGTACGTCGAGCTCAAGCATTCACAGCAGCTGCTCGACTACGACGACCTGCTGCTCTACTGGCATCTGCTCGTTCAGGAATCGGAGCTGGCCCAGGCCATCGGCACTCGGTTCGCGCATGTCCTGATCGACGAGTACCAGGACACCAACACGCTGCAGGCCGAAATCGTGATGGCCATGAAGCCCCACGGCGCCGGTGTCTGCGTCGTCGGTGACGATGCGCAGGCCATCTATTCGTTTCGTGCCGCGACGATCGAGAACATCCTCGAGTTCCCGGCGCGATTCACACCGGCTGCGGAGATCGTCAAGCTGGAGCACAACTATCGCTCCGTGCAGCCCATCCTGGACGCTGCAAACGTATTGATGGGCGACAGCCCGCGGCAGTATCAAAAGGAGTTGCGCTCGGGACGCGCCTCGTCGCGTCGGCCTTTCTATGTCTCCGTTCAGGACGACAAGGCTCAGGCGCTCTACGTCGTCGAACAGATTCTGGCCACGCGCGAACAGGGCGTGGCGCTGCGACGGCAGGCAGTGTTGATGCGCAATTCACATCATGGCGACATGCTCGAGCTGGAGCTGATCCGGCGCAACATTCCCTACACCAAGTACGGTGGCCTGAAATTCCTCGAGGCCGCGCACGTCAAAGATGTGCTGGCGCTATTGCGCTGGGCAGACAATCCACGCAACCGGATCGCGGGTTTCCGAGTCCTGCAATTGTTGAGTGGCGTCGGTCCCGCGGTGGCCGATCGTTGTCTGAAGGTATTCGAAGCGAGCGGCTATGCGTGGCCGACGCTGGCGTCGTATCGCATGCCCTCGGCGGCTGAGCAGGATTGGGCGGGCCTGATTGAATTGGTGAACGACCTGTCGCAGGCGCGCGAATGGATCGGCCAGCTGAGCCGTCTGCGCAAATGGTACGAGCCACTGCTCGAACGGATTTACGACGCTGCCCGCGTGCGCATGGGCGATATCGAGCAGCTGGAACGGCTGGCGGGGCAGTACGCCTCGCGCGAGCAATTCATCACCGAGCTGACGCTGGATCCGCCCCAGGTCACCAGCGATCTCGCCGGCGATCCGGCGCGCGACGAGGACTACCTGATTCTCTCGACCATACATTCGGCCAAGGGCCAGGAATGGGACTCGGTTTATGTATTGAACGTGGCCGACGGCAACTTCCCCAACGAGCACGCCACCGGCCGCCCGGACTTGATCGAGGAAGAACGGCGCCTGCTGTACGTCGCGATGACGCGAGCCAAACACGACCTGCACCTGGTAGCGCCGCTGAGGTACTACATCACTCAGCAAAGCCGCACCGGCGATGCGCACGTTTACGGCGCACGCAGCCGTTTCATGACCGATCAGCTCATGCAATGTTTCGAGCAGCGCGCCTGGCCAGCGACTCCGCAGACTCCGAATAGCCCAGCCTCTGACACCAAAGTACGAATTGACGCCGCTGCCGCGCTGCGGGCAATGTGGGACTGACTCTTGTTCATAACAACTCTCAGGGTCGGCTCCTATGGCGAAGCGCACGGCACGCGCGGCGGCTGGCAGCAAGCGCGCGAAAACAAGAACGTTCGATGTCAGGCGCGACACGCTCGATTTCCGGGACAAGATGTATGCTCCGACGCTGATCGAAGTGCCCACTGAGCGGGAGCTGGCCCGCTATCGCGAACATCGCATTCCCATCCTCAACCAGGGCTCTGAAGGCGCGTGCACGGGCTACGGCCTCGCTACCGTCGTGAACTACTTGCTGACCACGCGCCAGGTGGGAAGCGACTGCAATCCGGTCAGCCCGCGCATGCTGTACGAGCTGGCGAAACGCTATGACGAATGGCCCGGCGAAGGCTATTCAGGATCGAGCGCGCGGGGCGCGATGAAGGGCTGGCACAAGCATGGCGTGTGCTCCGAAAAGCTGTGGCCCTCGGTGGCCACCAAGAGCAACAAAGGACAGTTGCTGACCGGACTGAACGAGGCCCGCAGCGCCGATGCTCTGCGCCGTCCGCTCGGCGCCTATTATCGCGTGAATCACAAAGATCTCGTGGCCATGCACTCGGCGATCGCCGAGGTCGGTGTGCTGTTCGCCACCTCGAACGTGCATCAAGGCTGGAGCGAGCCCGCCGGCGACGGCCTGATCGAATATTCGGAAACCCAGCTCGGTGCGCATGCCTTCGCCATCGTGGGCTATGACAAGCGCGGCTTCTGGATTCAAAACTCCTGGGGCGAGGAGTGGGGCTACCAGGGATTCGCGTGCATCAGCTATGACGACTGGCTGCAAAATGCCACGGATGTGTGGGTCGCTCGCCTCGGTGCCCCGATCGAGCTGAAGAAGAGCAGCTCGACCGCGGTCGCGCACTCCGCTTCAGCGGGCCAATCCGCCGCGTACTCCTATCCAGATCTGCGGCCTCACATCATCAGCCTCGGCAACGACGGCGAGTTCAAAGCCGGCGGCAACTACGGCACATCGGCCGAAGAGGTCGCGCACCTGTTCAAGAGCGAGCTGCCCAAGGCCATCGGGACTGGCGGCTACAAGCACATCCTGCTGTATGCGCACGGCGGGTTGGTCAGCGAGAACTCGGCGGTTCAACGTCTCGCAGACTACCGCTCGACCATGCTTGCCTCGGGCATCTATCCCTTCACTTTCATCTGGCACACCGATTACTGGACGACGGTGAAGAACGTGCTCGATGACGCGTTCAGCCGGCGGCGACCGGAAGGCCTGCTCGATTCAGCCAAGGACTTCATGCTCGATCGGCTCGATGACGCGCTCGAGCCGCTGGCTCGTGTGCTTTCCGGCAAGGCGGCGTGGGACGAGATGAAGGAGAACGCGCTCGCGGCCACACAGAGCAGCAAGGGAGGAGCGCGGGCCGTGATCGGTCATCTCAAGCGGCTGGTCGAGAAACTGCCGACCCAGCAGGTGCCGAAGATTCATCTGGTCGGTCATAGTGCGGGCAGCATCTTCCATGCGCCTCTGATCACCGCGCTCAACGACGCCGGTATCGACATCGAGTCGGTCACGCTCTGGGCGCCGGCCTGCACGGTCGAGCTGTTCAAGCGGCATTATCTGCCGGCGATCAAGAAGAAGCGCATCAAGCGGTTCGCGTTGTTCGCGCTGTCCGATAAGTCCGAGCAGGACGATCACTGCGCCAACATCTATCACAAGTCGCTGCTGTATCTGGTCTCGCACGCCTTCGAGGACAAGCCGCGCATTCCGCTGTTTCGAGAAGGCGTGCCCATCCTCGGCATGGAGAAGTACCTGCGCAAGGATGCGGAACTGATGGCATTGTTCAAAGCGGAGCAGGCGAGCCTGGTGATCTCGCCGAATAACAAGCCGCTGAACGCCATGGACGCGTCGACTGCCCTGCATCATGGCGATTTCGACGACGACGAGGCGACCGTGAAAGCCACCTTGCGCAGGATCCTGGATGACGGCGCGGGCAAGACCAAAGTCGTCAGCTTTCAGCGCTCGGCTTCCTCGTTGCGCGAGCGTCGGGTACGCGTCGATAAGGCTGCGGGGTTCTGAGCGCCGAATCGGGGCAGCGTCGTCCCAAGGGCAACCGCAACGAAAACTGAATAGGCGTTCGCTCGCACAGCATGCGCTGCGAACGCGGCTGTTCGAGCCTGCTGCGATCGCCGGAATCATCGGAGGATCGGTCGACGATGAGATAGGTGCCGGCGGTAAGTTGGGTGCTGGCGATCTTGCCGGCGGCTAGCTCCAGGACGCGCGCCGTATCCTTGGGTGCAATCACGATGCGCCAGGGCGCCACATTCTCGACCAGGCTCAGGACTCGCATGTGCCGATTCAGAAACACGACGTCGATGTGAAAGCGCATGCCGAGCGTGTGCACGCTGCCACCCGGAATCAACAGCAGGCCTTCCTGGTCAGGCATGGTTTGGCGACGTAACAAGCCGATACAACGTGCGCGAAACGAACAAGCCATATGCACGTGACGAGCAATGCATCGCCCGTCGGCGGTACGTAACTCCAGAGTCTTCATGGTGCTTCCTTGCACGGTCCGATCAGAACAAGCTGAGCGCGCCCGACTCCAGCAACTGAATCACTATCGGGAAGCCGATGATGATGAAGGTGGTGGGGAACAACAGCGCGATCAGCGGGAACAGCATCTTTACGGGCGCCTGATTCGCGAGCTTCTCGGCGCGCAGGAATCGTTCTTGCCGTCGCTGGCGCGCTTGATCGGCGAGCACCTCCCCAAGTGAACCGCCGGTCTGCTCGGCTTGAATGACGGCAGCTGCGAAGCTCGTCACTGCCGGCAGCATGACCCTGGCCGCAAGGCGATCCAGTGCCGCCCGACGTGAAAGACCGGCGCGTACTTCTCGCGAGTAGCGGGAAAATTCCTGTTTCACCGGGCCGTCGCGGAGCGAATGAATGGCCTGCTCCAGTGCAGCGATGAAGTTCAGCCCCGCCTTCATCGCCAGCACGAGCACATCGAGGAAGAACGGGAAGTCCTTCTCGAAACGCGACTGGCGACGCTTCGTGAGTTCGCGTAGCCGCAGGTCGGGATAAAGAATCGCGAGTGGGATGAATGCCGCCGCGATGGCTACGTAAAGCGGATCTCGCAGCTTGAATCCGAGTATCACCGCGACAGCGGTGATCGTTCCAACGACGCCGACCACGCGGCGAATGATCAGAAATTCCGCCGGGCTGATGAGGTAGGCGGCGCCAGCCGCATCGAGCTGTGCTTGCAGCACTTCGCGTCGCTGTGACGTGAGCGATGCTTCGACCGCGTCGCTGTACCAGCGCATCGCGGGTCGAAGCAGTTTCAGGAACCAAGGCAACTGGTCGCGCCACGCTTCGTCGCGCGCCAGAGAGGGTTCGCTGTCGGTGCGCAAAGCTAAGGGGATCAGCAGCAACAGGCAGCCGCTCAGACCGGCTAATGACATCGCTAAGTAAAGGCTCATGACCGCGCTCTCGTACTAGACGTCAATTCGCACGATCCTGCGAATCATCCACGCAGCCAAGGTCATCATGGCCGCCACGATCGACAGCACGACCCAGCCATACCATTGCGTGAACAGCAGACTCATGCGCGCGGGTTGCTGTTGGTACAAGACGAACGCGATGAAGACGGGCAGCAGCCCAACCACCCATCCCTGCGCTCGGCCCATCGACGTCAGTGCATCGATCTTGCCCTCCATGTGCGCTTTCTCCTGCAGCGTCCGGGCGAGCGATTCGAGCGTGTCGGCAAGATTGCCGCCAACCCGGCGCGAAACATTCATCGCAGTGTTCATCAGATCCAACTCGGGCGCACCGACGCGTCGACGCAGATCGTCGAGCGAGTCCGCCAGCGGCCGACCTACTCGCTGCTCGGCGAGCACTATGCTGAACTCCTGGCTCAACGGCGCCGGCTGGCGCGCCGCCATCAGTTCGAGCCCGCGGGCGAGATTTGAGCCGGCTCGTAGCGCCGAACTCAAAGCGAGCAGCGCATCGGGCAATTGATAGACGAAGCGCTTGCGCCGTTGGATAGCGATGCGCGTGGCAATCAGCCATGGGCCGATGAGGCTCATGATCGTGGTGACAGCCACACCTACGGGCCCTGCCAGTACGTAGGCGAGAGCACCTGCGGCCAGGGTCATGGTCGCGCTGATGGCAAACAATGAACGCGGGTTCGCGAGCACGAAGCTCTGCTTCAGAGTGGTGCCGATGCTGGTGATGAAGGATCGGCGATAGCTCAATACGGCTCTTATCAGCAGCGTCGCCAGCAACACAGCGGCCACGGCTGTGCAGATGATCGGGAGAAGTGGGAGTTGCTGCATCTTTCCTCCTGTCAGCGCGCGCGTTCCGCCGCGTGAGTGAAGATGCTTCGATCCAGGTGCACGCCCGCCTCGTCCAAGGCTTCGTAGAATGCCGGCGCCTGACCACATCCCTGGTAGCTTCCGACGATGGCTCCGCGCGCGCCGATGCCTTTTTGTCGGAAATTGAACAAGGGCTGCGTCAGGATCACATCGCCTTCGAGCCCTTCGACAGCCACGATCGCTGTAACACGCCGGCGCCCATCGCTGAATCTGGACAGCTGCACGATGATGTCGACCGCTGACGCAATCTGCTCCCGTATCGCACGCACGGGCAGTTCCATTCCCGCCATCAGCACCATCACTTCCAGCCGTGACAGCAAGTCTCGCGGCGAGTTGGCGTGCCCCGTCGTGAGCGACCCATCATGGCCCGTGTTCATCGCCTGCAGCATGTCCAGCGCTTCGCCACCACGACACTCGCCTACGATGATTCGATCGGGCCGCATGCGGAGCGCGTTCCGCACCAGATCGCGAATCGTGACTTCACCGCGCCCTTCGACGTTCGCCGGCCTCGCTTCGAGCGACAGTACATGCGGTTGCACGAGCCGCAGCTCGGCAGCGTCTTCAATGGTGATGATGCGCTCGTTGCTGGAGATGTATTCCGACAGCGCGTTCAGAAACGTCGTCTTGCCGGTGCCCGTACCGCCGGAGACGATGATGTTCTTCCGATACTGCACGCAGATCTTGAGAAATTCGGCCATGGACACGGTCAGTGCGCCGATGTCCACCAGCTTGGGCATCGAGTAACGCTGGCCGGCGAAGCGGCGGATGGTCAGGATCGGGCCGATCAGCGAGAGCGGCGGTATGATTGCATTGACTCGCGAGCCGTCCGGCAGCCGCCCATCGACCATCGGCACGCCCTCGTCGATGCGCCGACCCAGCGGCGCCACGATACGTTCGATCACGCGCATCAGGGATTCGGCGCTGATGAACCGAGCGGGGACGGCGGACAGCAGGCCATCGCGCTCCACATAGATCTTGTTTGGACCGTTCACCATGACTTCGCTGATCGAGTCGTCGTGCAAGTAAGGCTCGATCGGGCCGTAGCCCATGATTTCCGCCGTCATCTCCTGCACGAAGGTGTTGCGATCGACGCTCGCTGGCAGCCGCACCGATCCGGATGCGAGGATCGTTTCGATGGCCTGCCTGGCTTCCGCTCGCAAATCTGCGTCTGCAAGCGTGTTCAGCGCTGTACGGCGAAAGAGATCCAGCTCGCGCAGGACTAGGGGCTGCAGTTGTTCCTTGAGGGCCGCTGACAACTCGGCGTGTGGTGTGCTCATCGTGCGTTCCTTCGCTGTCGTCCTCAATCCAGGTAACGGAGGTGAGTCCAGGAGCGGCGTACGTGCTCGGCGACGTGAGCCAGCTTGCCCTTCAAGGTCACCACTTGCATCACCACCATCGGCTTGCCTTCGCGATGCCCGCAGAAGACTCGCACGTCCACGGGTATGTTCTGCGCTTCTGCCTCGAATGTTGTTTCGTAGCCCATCATCTCGCCGTACTGCGCCTGGATGATTTGCTCCGGCGGGTGCGTGCGATAGCGAATGGCCATTTGATGCATCACTCCGCGCGCGGCAGATTCGAGCTCGCCCGGTTTGAACTTCAGTATTGGCGCGATCGTCCAGCTCATGTGGGTAGGCGGGTATGTGAGCGCTGGTGTTTCCGCGGTGAAAGTCAGCGCGTTGGGGCTGCGCTTCAGACGGGTGTCCCACTCCGGGTCCTGCTCGGTCCAGATCTCGAGATTCATTTCAGCCAGGCGATGGATGATCATGGGTCGGCCCGCCCTGGTTCCTGCGATGACGTCGATGGAAGCGATCGCGCATAGACCTGCAATGAGCAGCGTGGCGCGCTTCACGGGCCGGCTCCATTCGCATGCGCTGCTATCAGGCCGATCAGGAAGGTGGTTGTCGTCGCAACCAGGCCGCTCCAGTGGTGCGAGCGTCTGAATGCATCACGCCAGCTCAATCTCGATATCAGAAACATGATCAGCCAGATGAACGCGTACGAGAGTACGAAGCGGCCAATCAGGTGGCCGAGCAGGTGGGCGGTCATGCCGGTGACCTCGCGGCGCTCGTCGTCGAAGCGAGGTCGGTGGCTGCGTCGAGTGTTCCGTTGATTGGCGATTTCATTGGCGTTCCTTGCCGTGGGGTTCTGCGTTCGACTCTGCGCGCGCCGTTAGCGTGGTGGGCGGCTCAGTGCTTCTTGCAATGGTGTGTAGATCACGCGGAGTTGTTGTTCGGTGATGGTGGTGTAGTCGGCTAACAGTTGGCGCACCTGGTGGGCGGGTTCTTCCAACCCGATGTGCCATTCAATCGGCACGCCGCCCGCTTTTGCCGCAGCTCGCACCTGGCGCTTCGCCTCGTTCAACACCGGACCGTCCCAGCCTCTCAGGCCCCATTCCTTGGGATGTCTCTTCAGGCGTCGGAAGAGTTTGGCGTAGAGCAATACTTTGCGGTCGGGGTCGTAACCGTCGAAGTTGATGCAGTGGACGGTGTACTTGCGATCCGCCGGCGCGCCGCTTATGAAGTGCTCGTAAATCGTTTCTTCCTGATCCGGCGGCCAGCCCTCGATTGCGTAAGTCGCGTCGTTCACCAGCCCGAATTCGTCGAGCACATCCCGCACTCGCTTGCCCGCCGCAACGTCGGCTGGGTTGTTGGCGTCGGGCATGTGAGGCGTTGTTTCAATGAGGATGCCGTTGGCGAAGGGCTCGTGATGGATGTCGGGCGGGAGGCACTTCGCGAGGTGGGGGAAGGGGAGGTAGAAGAGCCATTGGCCGGCGTAGGAGGCGCGATCGTTACCACGCACGCTTTGCTGAAAGCGTGGGATGGAAACGCCACCGAAGCTAGAGGGCCACATGGTTAGGAGAAGCCGCAGCAAGTGCCTAATCGCAGCCGGATGTGCTGAAGTCGCTGATGACGCCACGAACATCTCCAAGGCCGACGACGTCTCCGGTTCGATGCTGGCAGAGGTTCCTCGCAGTCTTAGACGGCTCCCGCCATCCTCGAGCGCCAGCATCGAGCTGCCACTGGCGTCGAGCGAACCATAGGTAACTGCAAAACCCAGTCTCGAGAGCGAATGCGGTCCAAGCTCGCCGTTATCTGACAAATGCAGATAATCGGATGTGTGATGTAAGTCGAAAACCGCTGATGCAATAGTATCTTCAAGGTCATTGAGATCTGGAGCGATCGCGCGAGCCTGTCCCGATCCAACTGCCATCAGTTGACCGAACTCGGGTCGGTCCTGTTGCAGGACCTCTATGAGTCTACGGCTCATGTGCTGATACTGCTGAAACGACATCGGTTGGCGATAAAGCGCCAACGTCCAGATAGATAGTTTTTCGTACACGTTCATGTGCAGCTTATCTCTGGATGTCGGAAAGGGGCGTGTAAATGACCGTGATTCGTTGTCGAGCGTCTGCATTCTCGATTCCGGAATCGAGTATTGAACTGATTCGAAGCGCCATCTCCTCGTCCACAACTCGCCACTCGATTTGACTGCCGCTAGTTGTCGTAGCGTTTAGCTGACGTTCTGCCTCAGACAATAATCTCTCAGCCATTAGTTGCCGCAGCGGCTCCGACCGGCACTTGTCTCCGAGCGGACATTCCTGCGTCCAATGCTTCGCATCTAACAACACGTCGCGCTGGGCGTCGTAGCCGTCGAAGTGCACGCCGTTGACATTGTACTCAACGCCGCGAGGTGCGCCGGTGATGACTTCCTGGTAGCGATAGGCGTCCGTGTCGGGGCGAGTGATGGAGGACCAGGTGCCGGGCCCGCCGTCGCTGGCGCCGACGGCGAAGTTGGTTGGGCTGCGAGGGGCGTGGTAAGCGAGGCGGACAGTGCAGGTCGCGTTGTGCGCCCAGACGCGTTCGTCGCCGACGAAATAACTCGAATCACTCGCGACAGTGAGATTGAAAACCTGCAGCGCCGAATCGACGCGCCGGTTGGCGAGTACGAGCGTGTCGCCGTCCGCAGTGGCGATTGGCGCGCCGAGTTCGATGTCGCGAACGGCGGTCCAGCCACGACCCTGCACCCAAAGCGGGTGCTCTTCGGTAACCGTAAGCCGCGACCTTTCGGTCTCGACGACGTGGTGCGCCGACGCGCGTCGCGATAAAACGTGAGTGACGAGCCGCGACCGATCGAGATAATCGCGATCGCTGCGCGCATCCACCCATTCGCCAGGCTCGATCGATTGAATGGGAACATTGCGCTCGCCGCTCCAAACGGGCGTATCGGCGGCGAAGCTCGCACAGCCGAGCTCGTGTTTGGTGGCATCGGCTGCGGCCCGGAGCCCAGCACGGCCGAAGTGGGCGAGCTTGGCAGCCAGCTTGAGCATGAACGCCGGGCTGACGTAGCTGCCCAGCACGCGACCGCGATCGAACGCATCACATTCGACGAGCTGGCTGAGATCGTGGCCGAGCGCGGCACCGATGGTGCGTGCGGTGCCGGCGGGGTCCTCCATGAAGGACATCGCCAGCTCATAAATGCCGCGCGCCGTTTCGATCGGATGCGTGATCGCGGCGACGAGATCGCCGATTTGATCGCGCAGTCCTTCCCAGAACCCGCGCACGAATTCATACGCGTCGGCGGCGAGACCACGCAGCTCATCCCAAACGCGGCCAAGCGTGCTTCGATCTTCAGCAGCGGGCGGAGCTTCGTCCGTGACGACTGTGCAGAGCGGCTGCTCATTACCTGCGCCGGAATGACCGTCGCGGATCTCTTCACCAGCATCGTCCGAATCGAGCGGCGGTGGCGCCCGCCCCTCGCCGAAACCGAAGAAGCCCTCGCCGAGCGAGCTGCCGCTGCCGTCTGCAGTCCCGGGCGAGCTATCCGTATCGCCCGATGCAGCTTCATCATCGTTGTGATTGCCACCGTCGCCCGGTTCGCCAGGATCAGCGGCAATTCGTTCGACGTCTGGAAGATCCGCGCGCGAGACCAGCAGCTCGCTAAAACGCAGCGGACTCTGCATACGCACGGTCGCCGTTGCAGTGATCGGCAACCGGTTCCGACGCAGCAGCTGCTGATGAAACGCATCGCCTTCGCGCCTCATCCCGAGCACGCGTGACACGAAGCCGTTGATCAGCGGAACCTTCAGCTCGTATCCATACGTGACCTCGACGCGCAGCAGATTCGCGTCTTGAATGTTGAGTCCGCCGCTCGCACCCGGCCGCGAATCGCGAACGTGGAGTCGATCGTTCGGCAGCTCACGACCACCATCGGTCTCCACCGCGAAATCATCGAACGCTTCACGCGTGGGATTGAGGATGCGGATACGCGCATCGCTGAGCAGCTCGCCTTCGAGCCGAACAACTGATTCGGCGACACCTCCTAACGAGGCGTCTGGTGACGTGAGTGGCGCCAGCCCCTGGGCGAGTCCGCGGCGGATCGCGGCGGGTGTGCCATTCGAAACGGCGCCGGCACGTGCTGCTTGTAATGCCGCATGATTCAGCGTCGCCTTCGCCTGGTAGACGAAGCCGAACTGAATCAGCGCCAGAATGACGACGAGCAGCAACGGCAGCGCAATCGTCGCTTCTGCGATTGCCGCGCCTCGTTGCCAACGCCACCGGCGTTCGTTGCGTGTCACATCCATGTGACGCTCTCGTTTCCTTGCGCTGTGGCGCTAGTCTTTCAACCGTGGCTCGAGCGCCTCGTCCGACTCGCGCTTGAGCCGATCGAAACGTTGCACGCCTTCGCCAATCGCCGTCGAATCAGCGCCAATGATTTCCGGCGTGACCAGCACGACGAGCTCTGTCTCGCCACGTCGAAACTGTCGCGACTTGAACAACTCGCCGATGACGGGCAACGCACCGAGTCCCGGAACTTTCGCAACGTTCTTGGCATCGTCGGCGCTGAACAGACCCGCGACGATCATCGGTGCGCCCGAATGCACGTTCATTTCCGTGTTTGTCTTGCGAGTCGCAAAGCCGGGAATGCCGAGCACGGTATTGGCCTTGTCGACGCTGCTGACCTCGACGCCGACCTTGGTGCGGATCAAGCCGGCCTCGTTGGCACGCGGCTCGACGTTGAGCAGGATGCCGAACTGCTTGAACACGACGTTGAGCGCGCCATCCTGGTTCTGAACCGGAATCGGCACTTCGCCACCCACGACGAAATCGGCCTGGCCGCCGCTGATACACGTCAAAGTTGGTTCTGCGAGCAGACGCGCATCGCCGCGAGTGGTGAGCAGGTGGATGACCGAATCCAGGCTCGAAGTCACGTTCACGCCGTTATCGGTGCTGAACACGGGGCCCGCGGCGACATCGGCCCAATCGACGCCGAATTCGCGGAGCGCCGATTTGCGAACCTCGATGAGCTTGGCCTTGATGAGAATCGTGGTCTCGGCTTGCAGCGTCGGCCCCGGGGTCGCGATCGGATCGACGATGCCGAGCACTTGCACGAGGTAGGCCACACTGGAGCCGTCACGCGACCAGATGCGCAAATCCGTCGTGCCCGCTTTACGTCCCAGCACCAGAATCTCCTGGGTGTCGTCGAGCACTTTGATGTCGATGGTCGAGCCATCGCCCGCCGAGACTCGTTTGGCGCCGGGCGAGCGAATCAGCAAACTCTGGCCCACCGGCACCGAGAGCACTGACACTGGCGCTTGTTGAAGCGCATCCGTCGCCGGGGTGGCGAGCATCAGCGCGCTCATCAGCCACGCACCGAATGAAATGCTGGCACTCATGATTCAAACCCCGCCGAGGATGACTTGAACGCGCAGACGCGGCCGTATCGATGCACTCGGAGCGTCGCCCCTCAACAGGCTCGTTTTGGTGACGTGAGCGATGCGTGTGATCGTTTCATCGTGGGGTTGGCGCAGGGCTACCGTAACTCTTCCGGCCTCTTGCGCGAGTGTGATCTTCGCGGCGTCCGCAGGGCTCACGGCGACTGTGATGGTTCGGAACGGGCCCGGCTGCAATCGATCCGGCAGCGAATGCTCGTTGGCTCGTGTTCGCAGCCCCGTTGCAATGACGGGCACCGCGAACAGCAACGGCACAGTGACACTGTCGTTCGCGGCCGCCGTCGTGAAGAGCAGATCGATGCGATCACCCGGCGCGAGCATTCCCGCGATCGACGCCTGTTCATCGACGGGAAAGGTCAGCGCTCGCATGCCCTCTGGCAATTGCGCCGAGAAACCAGCGCCAGCGCCTTGAGCGAGGTGCGAGGCGAGAATCGTTTCGCCGCTTTGAACGGCGCGCGACAGGACTCGCCCAGCAAACTCTGCCCACTGATCCGAACGCACTGCCTCGGCGTGCAGAAACGTAGTTGGTACTTCGCGAACCGCGACTGTCTGGCTCGAGAGTACCGTGCCGGGTGGCAGGTTCGTCTTCGCAACGACGACGTTTATGAGCCGGTACTGCCTCTGGAGTTGCTCGCGCTCCGCCTGCACTTCGCTGCTGATATAGCCTTTGACGAAGTACGCGGCGCCCCCGCCGGCCGCGAGCGCACCGCCCAGCATGAGTGTGGTGATCCAGATGCCTTTCATTGCTCGTTCCTTGAGCGTTCGAGAGTCAGAACGGAATCATCAGGGCCCAGGAGAACTCATCGTGATGCTCGACCAGCAGCTCCAAGACCGCCTGCGAGCTTCGCCAGACCACCATCAATCCAGCGAGGATCGCGATGTATTCGGCCGTGCCCCAGCCGCGCTGCCTACACCGCCAGCTCATGATTTCTTCCAAGTCACGACGATGGCGGTGGCTGCGGGGCGAGCCGCGTCGGGCATGATGACGAGCAGTGCGTGCTCTGCCTGACGCTGTGCTTCGAGCACGAAGCCCCGATGGCTCTCCTGTGTAGGGCGCGTGTTCAGAATGGTCCAGCCGCTGGCGATCAATGCCTGAGAGAAGGCCTGCGCCTCCGTGAAGGGCGCGCGTTCGCTAGCGAAACTGATGTGCTCCGACCGCATTCCAGCATCGTCGTACTGCTGCAGATTGACGACTCGTGCGGTCGGCGGCCGGGGAAAATCCGTTCGTAATTTGAGCGCGGCAGGATCGAGCGCCGGACTGACCAGAATCGTTCCCTCGCTACCCGACGAAATCGAACGAGCGTGCACAGTGATGAAATGATCGCGCGACCTGGCCATCAGCACGTGCCACGGCGAGCGCATCGAATGACGCACGTCATGACTGCCCGAAGTTTTAATTTCCGACTCGTAGTACGCGAGCACCGCGTCCGGTGACAATCGGGACTCGAACGCCTTCAATGTCATCGGCAGGCCGTTCATCCGCATGCTGCGAGCAAGCCACTGCGCCGAGCCCTGGGGCGGGGCCGCGAGATCAGGCAAATGCAGGCGATCGGCATTCGCCGGCAGCACCAGCGACAGCAGCAGCACCGCGGCGATTCGGATCGTAGGCGTGCTCAACATGACTCACTCACCTTCGCGCTCGACGACATACGCAGCGGGTAAAGCGTTCGAACGCGGACGCAGTTGAGGATCCCAGCCGTATTGACCTTCGCCATACAGCGGGCCGCCCTTGGTGAGTGCCTGCATCGCAATGACGCGTGCCGGAGATTCGAGATCATCGATCAACTCGTTCGCCGTGATGCCATCCACCCTGCGGCCGAACTCGTTCTCGTCTCGGGGCGACCAGGTGTCGCTCAACAGTGCGCCGGTGGCACGCTGTGTCAGCGGCAAGTCACGATGCGCGAGCAGCGGACGAACGTTTGCTTCAATCGTCGCACTCACGAAAGAGCGGCGATTCAGGTTGAGATCGTCCATTCGTAATGCGTTGGCCGCGACTCCGACCGGCCCGGCGCCGTGCGCCAGTCCACGCATCAGCGCGTAGCCCGCGTCGACGGGGGCTGCGCCGTCCGATGTTTGAAAAGAGATCGAGCGCTCGACGGGCGGGGTCAGCAAGGACTGTCGGTAATGTCGCCAGAGTGGATTCTGCGAGACGCCTTCGGAGTGCAGCGAATCGATAGCCGTCACGCCCGCGCTGGGATCACCGAACGCACGATCTAGCGCTTCCATCCGGACCTCCGCATCCGACTTCGCGCCGTCGGTCCAAACAGTGCGTTCCCACACCGAATACCGAAGCGCATCGAAGCCCTTGTGTTTCAGGTCCAGTTGCTTGCCGAGCAGCGCGATGCAACCGAGGAACGGTGAGAGCACCGCCAACGCGACGATGGTTTCGATCATGGCGTTGCCGCGATTCGTGGATTGCATGATCAGAAGCTCCAGGTGACGGGCGCGAGCTTCGCTTCCCAGAACGGGTTGAACAGATTCGCGTACTCGTGCCTGCGCTCGCCCAAGGACACGAATGCGGAACCGCGCGGCCGTCGAAACTCGACGCGAGCAATAGCGGCGACGGCCAATGGCTGAACTGCCGCAGTCATGCCCAGCAGATCGGCGCTTGCGACGCTCGCCTGAGCTTTGGTCGCGATCGCGGCGATACGAAGCGATGCGTCGCCGGGGGATTCAGAAACGTTGTAGTAGGCCGGCACTCCGGAATAGTCCGAGGCGAATTCTCGAGCGTTGGCCGTGCTGACTCGATCGCCGATACGCCGCCAGCGATGCCACCCGAATACTCCACGCGTGCGCACCTGGAGCTGATCTTCGGCACGCCAGTCCGCGCCGCTCTCGTTCTGGCTCGTAGAGGTTGCTCCGCGCTTGCGCAACTGAGCCGCCAGCAGGTTCTCCCGCCAACCTCGCTCCCCGAGAATCCAACGTTGCAGGTCCGAATTGCCGCGCAGACTGGCATTCACGAGCTGCTGCATCGAGTTGCGATCGCGGCTCGTCGTGTAGCGCTGGATGAAAGCAGGCACGGCTGCCGACTGCGTCATCAGCTGTGCTTCGAGCAGTGCGTGCAACTCTTCCGGCATGCGCGAAAGAGCATCGCCATCATTGATGCGGATGTCCGGGTCGTAACTGCGACCGGTCTGA
Organism: uncultured Steroidobacter sp.; assembly: GCF_937958065.1. Classification (GTDB taxonomy): domain Bacteria; phylum Pseudomonadota; class Gammaproteobacteria; order Steroidobacterales; family Steroidobacteraceae; genus Steroidobacter. The sequence continues at coordinate 44,000 of NZ_CALFXI010000051.1, read as the reverse complement.
TCCATCAGACTTTGTACATTGCGGAAGGCGAGCGAAACATGCGCTTCCGCCTGTGCCGCGCGAATGTTTGCGTTCCAGGCATCGATCGCGGGAATCGCGATTTCGGCCGATTGCTCGGTCGCGTGACGAACCTGAGCGGCAATCTGCTCGGCCAGGTCGACGTACTGGCCGACATAGGGAATCCACTGGGTGACGCGATCGATCGACTCGATCGAATCGTCGATATAGCGCACCCAACTCACATACGAGACGAAGTGCCCGACAGCGACGTGATTGGCAATCATGGCTCGATTCGCGTAGGCGATGAAATTGAGATGGCGTGCGGTCCACACCGCGCCGCTATACGCCGCGGCATCCGCGGCGTTGGCGACCTGCGATCGCTCCGTGACCTTTTGTCCGGTGTTGAACATCACCACGAGCACCGAGCTGCTGATGAGCACACCGAACAGGGCGACCGGCGCGATCTGCCCGCGATGCCGATTACTGGGCCGCATTGGTTTGCTGGTTATAGGTCGACAGGCTGTCCGCCTGGGCCGCGCGGTTCTGAGCCGTGGTCGCCGAGGCCTGCGCGTCGCTGATGTCTTGCGCCCCCGATTGGCCGGCCATCTCGCGGCTCATGCCCGCCAACTGGTTTTGCAGCACATCGCCGAAGGCGGCGAACAGGCCGATGCCGGCCACTGCCACGAGCGCAGTGATGATAATGTACTCGCTCATTCCCTGGCCGCGTTGCATGGCGCGCAGAGGCGCCATCGAGCTCATGCGTTTGCTATCCATTGCAGTCTCCACTGGGTCGGTGAGCAACACAGTACGAGCGCTGGACTGGCAAAAGACGCCAACTAATTAAGCCTTCGCCGAGAAATGCAGCTCCTGTTTTCCTTTGAATCGTGACGGGGTATCGTGCCGCACCAGCAAGTTTCGGAGGACGCGATGCGTTTAGCAGTGAAGTTGGCGTTGGGATTGGCTGCCGTGGTCGGTTCGGCGCAGGCCGCCGAGCCTGCTCAGCCCATCGTGCTGAAGGCGGCTTATCTGTTCGACAGCAAGTCGGGCAGTCTCACCAACGGCGGCGCCGTGCTGGTCGAGGGCGACAAGATCAAGGCACTCGGCTCACAGGCGGCGCCGGCCAATGCGAAAGTGATCGATCTCGGGGATGCGACGCTGTTGCCGGGCTTCATCGATGCCCACACGCACATCACCAACGAAGGCCATAACGACTTCTACAAGGGCTTCCACGCGGAGATGTACCGGTTCGCCGCCGAACAGTCGTTCTACGCCGCAGTGTATGCAAAGCGCACTTTGGAAGCCGGCTTCACGACCGTTCGTAACGTCGGCGCCGGCGAGTTCGTCGACGTTGGTCTGCGTAACGCGATCAACAACAACCTCACGCCGGGTCCGACGATTTTGACCGCGGTTCACTCGGTGGGCTCCACGGGCGGTCACTGCGATCAGGGGCCGTTTCCGCCGGATCGCGTCGCGCCTCTGGGTGTGATGGACGGTGTATGCAATGGCGCCGACGAGTGCCGCGCGGCCGTGCGCTACCAGCTGAAGTGGGGCGCCGACGTGATCAAGATCTGCTCATCGGGTGGCGTGCTCTCGGAAGCCGATCCGGTGGATGTGCCGCAGCTGACGCCGGACGAGCTCAACGCCATCATGTCCGAAGCGCATGCCTGGAAGCGGAAAGTCGCCGCTCACGCGCACGGCGATCTCGCTGCCCGGCAGGCCGTTGAAGCCGGCGTGGATTCCATCGAGCACGGCAGCTTCCTCAGCGACGAGACGCTGAAGCTGATGAAGGCGAAGGGCACTTACCTCGTGCCGACGCGGCTGGCGGTCTGGTGGGTGAACCAGGTGGCCGACAAGTTCCCGCCCGCGATTGCAGCCAAGGCACGCGCGACGCTTCACGAGCATGAGCGGATGTTCCGCTCGGCGCTGAAAATGGGTGTGCCGATTGCGTTCGGCACCGACTCGGGCGTGTCGCCGCACGGCATGAACGCCAAGGAGTTCAAGCTGCTGGTGGACATCGGCATGCAGCCGGCGGCGGCGTTGATCTCCGGCACGCGTGAAGCGGCGAAGCTGCTCGGCATTGCCGACCAGGTGGGCACGCTCGAAGCGGGCAAGATCGCCGACATCGTCGCCGTCAAAGGCAACGTGTTGAACAACATCGCCGCGACCGAACAGCCCGTGTTCGTGATGAAGCACGGTGTGGTCGTGAAGCAGCCCTAGAGAATCAGTTGGGCACAGGGATGTGCCCCGCCGCCGCAGGCGGGCGAGCTCCGTGGAAAAACCACGCTTTTTCCTTGGAGCACGACCGTCGTGACAGGATGTCCGATCGGTCGATTCAATTACCCTAGCTGAAGCGCTCGGTAAGAAACTCTTGCCAGCGCTTGCGCGCCAGCATCTGATAACCCTTGTCGAAGCTCTGCGACGACGACAGATAAAAATCCGGGCCGGCGCCGCTATATAAATAGAGCTCGCGCCGCTCCGGATCGACTGCGACGAAGCGCCCCAGCCAGTTCAGCTGTTCGCGAGAGATCGTCGGGTCGGCGGTGCCGGCATGAAACTGAACCGGCACATTCAGCCGCGCCAGCAACGTGATCAGATCCGGACGCGGGTCGGTCCTGGATTTCTCCGCAGATTCGATCGGCGTGTCCATCGTGATCACGCCCACTATGCCGAGCGGATCATTCAAGGCCATGCGCAACGCGGTGTAGCCGGCCGAGCCGAATCCCAGAATCACGACTGGGTTGGCGTCCGGCTGGGTGCCATTCAGGGTCGCGATGCCTGCGCGCACATCGCTCTGAACATCCCGACAGAAAGCCTCGCTCAGCAACGCGTCCGGGTGCGTGGAAATCTTTGCCGTGCCGCGCTGAGCGCAATCGATCACGAGTGCGACGTAACCGGTTCGCGCCACCTCGCGAGCCAGCTCCTGGAGGTCTTTGGAAATGCCCGGACTGTCGTGAAGGATGACGACGGTGGTGCGATTGTCCGAGCCCATCGGAACGGCTACGTATGCGGGCAACAGCGTTCCGGCGTTATCGACGGTGAGCCCACGCCCCTCGATATCCCAGACGCGGGCCGCCGTATCGGCAGCCGCCGTCGCGGCGCCAAGCGCCGACACAGCCGTCAGCTGCAACGCCGTAGCAAGGAAATCCCGTCGCGTTGCTGGTGGCTCATTATCATCTAAACAACCCAGGCACATACCGCCTCCCGCAGCATGCTCGTCGCATGCGCGCTCATTATCAGCACGAGCGGCGGGGGCGCAAGGATGGGGCCTGAAGATGTGATCCGCAGCTCACCGTTTGCTCGCCGCCCGTTCCGTATCGAGCAGCACTCGCTTGCGCTGCATTCCCCAGCGATAACCGCCCAATTCGCCGGTGCCTCGCACCACGCGATGACACGGGATCAATAACGCCACCGAGTTGGTAGCGCATGCCCTGGCGACGGCTCGTACAGCACTGGGCTTGCCGATACCGGCCGCGACTTCCGAATACGATCGGATTTCGCCATACGGCACCTTCTGCAAGTAGCGCCACACGATCAATTGGAACGCGGTGCCTCGCACGTCCAGCGGCAGATCCAGTCGCGGCTCGAGACCGCGCAGATGTCGATTGAGCGCGGCAATCCACGACTCGAACTCGGTTCGCGAGCTGTCCGGCATCGGCTGCACGGTGGCGGCGGGGAACTGCTGGCGCAGATCATCGAGCAGCACTCGATCGCTATCGCCGAACTGCAGGAAACAAATGCCGCGATCGGTGGCGCCGATCATCATCAATCCCAGCGGCGTCGGTGCGCTCGCGTAGGAAATGGTGAGGCCCTTGCCGCCACTGCGATATTCGCTCGGTGTCATGCCGAGCTGGCCGTCCGCCTTCTCGTAAACGCGGCTGCCGGAACCGAAGCCGGCTTGATAGATCGCCTCGGCCACGGGCGCTTCGTTGCGAAGCTCCTGCTTGAGCATGCGAACGCGCGCCGCCGTCTGATATTCCTTCGGGCTGCTGCCCATGATGGCCTTGAAGCTGCGCTGCAGGTGGAAGGGGCTGTAGCCGGAACGCTTCGCGAGTTGTTCGAGGCTGAGCTTGCTGTCGGGCGCAGCGTCGATTTGCCGGGCCAACTCGTGCACCACTTGATTCAGCACGTTCGCCGCCGCGCCCGTCGGACGGCAGCGCTTGCAGGGTCGCAGTCCCGCACGCTCGGCGGCCTCGGGGGTCGCGAAGAAACGAACGTTCTTGCGCAACGGCCGGCGTGAATTGCACGAAGGCCGGCAATACACGCCGGTGGTCATGACGCCGTAGAAGAACTCGCCGTCGCGGCTGGCGTCTCGGCTCTGCACCGCGTTCCACAGTTGCTCTTCGTTCAATGTTGCGATCGACATGGCGGCTCTCCTCTTTGCCTGGGTCGCAGTGTTGCGCGCGGCCGGCTCGGAGGATTCCCGCCTCTTGCTGTGCAATTTTTTGGACTGACGCTGGGTCATGGGTGCTGAACCATTGGCTGAAGTGTAGCCCGCCCTGGCGAAAGTAAGCATCGAGCATGGCTCTTCAGGGCCAGTGTTCGCTGCCCGTTGGTACGCTGTAATCCCGCCTTCGATATGCAGAATACGCCGCCATGAACAAACTCATGAAGATCGTCGGGGGCTCGCTGGCGGTGCTGGTCGCGGGTGCGGGTATCGCTGCTGGCGCAGCCGTGTTGCTCAGCGAGCACAAGATGAATCGCGTCATCGACGTGCCCATCGAGTCGGTCGATTTCTCTGCATACGATCCGAACCTCGAGCGCGGTGAATATCTGTTCGTGACGCGCGGCTGTTCGGAATGCCATGGCACTCGCGGTGAGGGCAAGGTGGTGATCGATGATCCGAGCAGCGGCCTCTATGTTCACTCCCCGAACATCACTCGCGGGGGCGGCGGGGCGGCTGCGACCTACAGCGACAGCGATTGGATCGCGCTGCTTCGTCACGGCCTGAAGCCCGGTCGCACACCGGCCTTCATCATGCCTAGCGAGGACTATGCGCAAATGGCTGACGAGGATGTGGTAGCTCTCGTCAGTTACATTCGCTCCATGCCGCCCTCGGCCGAGCGTAAGACCGAAATGCATTTCCCGCTGTTGATGAAAGCGCTTTACGTCGCCGGCATCGCCCAGGACGCGTCCGAGAAGATCGATCACAGCAAGGTTGCGCCGACTCGTGTCCCTGAAGATACGCATGCGCAAGGCGAGTACATCTCCAAGACCTGTATCGGCTGCCACGGTCCGGGTTTTTCGGGGGGTCAGATCCCCGGCGCTCCGCCGAGCTGGCCCGCCGCCGCGAATCTCACTTCCGCGCCGGACAGCGTCATGACGACTCGCTACGCTTCGATCGAGCAGTTCCGTCAGATGATGCGGACCGGCAAGCGCCCGGACGGCACCAGCATCGGCTTGATGCCGTTCGAAAGCTTGAGCGCGATGAGCGATTCGGAGCTCGATGCGCTGTTCGGGTTCCTGAAGACCCTGCAACCCAGGCCGTCGGGCACGCGCTAGCCCCTCTTCAATCGCGAGCTCAGCGCACGCCAGTGCGCTGCCGCGAACGCCCTCGCTTCAATCTCGTAACAGTTGTGCCAGTAGCCATTGCGCGCCGATTCGATCAAGTATCGCCAGATCGTGAGTCGCCGGATTTGCCACTGACGCAGGACATGGAAGTACTCGTGCAGGACCAGCTCCGGGTCATTCCAGAAGTCGTTGGCTGAGCCGCGCAGCAAGATGCGGCCTCGACGCGTAGTCGCTCGCGCTCCGAAATGGATACGCGCGTACAGGGAGTTTTCGATGACGCGGATGTGCTCAACAGGTTGACCGAAGATCTGTCTGAGCGCGTTGGCGACGGGGGCGGGGATGGAGGAACGATGGCCGAACATGGGGCCCGCGCCTCGCTACTTTCCAATACAGAACGTCGTGAAGATCCGCCCCAGCAAATCGTCCGGCGTGAACTCGCCGGTGATTTCGCCGAGGCATTGCTGTGCCTGCCGAAGTTCTTCGGCCATCAGTTCGCCGGCGCGCTTTTCCGTGAGCTGGCGTTGCGCTTCATTCAAATGAGCGTACGCACGATTCAAGGCATCCAGGTGGCGGCGGCGGGCGGAGATGGTGCTGGTACCGGCGCCCTGGAACCCCATGCATTCCTTCAGGTGCTCACGCAGCAGATCGATGCCTTCGCCGGTCGTTGCCGAAACATGCAGCCGCGGCGGTTGTGACTGTTCGTAGCGAGATCGAGTGTTCGCGAGATCGATCTTATTCAACACGACGCTCACCGGAATCTCCGGGGGCAAGCTGGCAAGCTCGGCTTTCATGCTCTCGTCATCGAGAGCCCGCATCGCATCGATCACGTACAGGATGCGATCGGCGCGTGTCATCTCGTTGCGCGCACGACGGATGCCTTCGGCTTCGACGACATCGGCGTCTTCGCGAAGGCCGGCAGTGTCGGCGACGTGCAGAGGCATGCCGTCGATGTGAATGCGCTCGCGGAGCACGTCGCGAGTGGTGCCCGGGATGTCCGTCACGATCGCGGCTTCGTAGCCGGCAAGTCGATTCAGCAAGCTCGATTTGCCAGCGTTCGGGCGGCCGGCGATGACTACGGTCATGCCTTCGCGTAACAAAGCGCCTTGCTGCGCCTTGGCAGTGATCTGTTCGCAAAGCTCGATGGTCGAAGCGATGCGCTCGTGCAAAACGTTGTCGGCGAGGAAGTCGACTTCCTCTTCGGGAAAATCGATGGCCGCTTCCACATGCATGCGCGTTTCCGTCACTGCTTCAGTGAGCGAATGCACGGCGACGGAGAATTCACCTTGCAGCGATCGCAGCGCTGCGCGCGCTGCCTGGCTCGAGCCGCTGTCGATGAGATCGGCGATCGCTTCGGCCTGCGTCAGATCGATCTTGTCGTTCAGGAATGCGCGCTGCGTGAACTCACCCGGCTGGGCAACACGCGCACCGAGGCTGAGCACTCGAGCGAGCAGCATGTCCATGACGACGGGGCCGCCGTGGCCATGCAGCTCCAGAACATCTTCGCCAGTGAACGAGTTCGGCGCCGGGAAATAGAGGGCGAGACCGCCGTCGAGCATTTCACCCTCGGCGTCGCGAAAGATGCGTAACGAGGCGTGACGTGGCTCGGGGAGATCCCCGAGCACTTCGGCAGCGATGGTGGGAACGAGGCGTCCCGAAACTCGCACCATTCCGACGCCACCGCGACCGGGCGGCGTTGCGATCGCCGCGATGGTGTCAGTGTCGCCGGGGCGGGTCGCCATCGATCATCGACCGGTCAGCTCCGGTCTTTCTCTCGCTTGTCTTCCGCCGCGACCAGCTTGTTGATCCGCCACTGCTGAGCGATCGACAGCAAGGTGTTGGTCAGCCAGTACAGCACCAGGCCCGCGGGGAACCATGCCATCGTCACCGCCATGATGATGGGCATGAACATGAAGATCTTCGCCTGCACCGGGTCGGCGCTCGGCATGGGCTGCAACTTGAACTGCGCGAACATCGCGGCACCCATCAGGATGGGCAGGATGAAGAACGGATCGCGCGAGCTCAGATCGGTGATCCAGCCGAGGAACGGCGCCTGCCGCATCTCGACGCTCTCCAGCAGCACCCAGTAGAAGGCGAGGAAGAACGGAATCTGGATCAGGATGGGCAAGCAGCCGGCGAGCGGATTGATCTTCTCGGTCTTGTAGATCTCCATCATCTTACGGCCGAGCTGTTCGCGGTCGTCCTTGTAACGTTCCTGAATCGCTTTGATGCGCGGACCGAGGTTGCGCATCTTCGCCATCGAGCGGCCGCTGGCAGCGGTCAGCTTGTAGAACGCGAGCTTGATCAGGAAGGTGACGATGATGATCGCCCAACCCCAGTTGCCGACCACGCCGTACACGAACTCGAGCACGTTGAACAACGGCTGCGCAATGATGGTCAGCTTGCCGTAGTCGGCCACCAGCTCCAGACGCGGGCCGGCTTGCGCGAGCTGTTCTTGCAGCTTCGGCCCGACGAAGATCGTTTCATTGAAAGTGTGCTTGCCACCGGCCGGCACCGCCGCGAGCGGGCCGCGATAGGACAGCACGAAATCGTTGTCGGCATCGAGGCTGAGCTGATAGTCGTAGGTCGCATCGACCGGCGGCACCGCGGCCGCGACGAAGTGATGCTGCAGGGAAGCCATCCAGCCACCCGCGAAAGTCCCCTTGAACGCGCGGTCTTCCTCGTCTTCGATTTTCAGCTTGCGATAAGCCTTGCCGTCGAAGATCGCCGGACCGCGATAGGCATAGGTCTCGACGTTGAAGTACGAGCGCTCGATGTGCTCGTAGTGACGGATCAGCTGCACATACGAAGCCGCCTTGTAGTCGCTGCCCGACTGGTTATCGACGTCGTAGCTCAGATCGACCTGGTAGCTGCCCGGCTTGAACTTGAAGATCTTGGTGACGGTCACGCCCTGGCCGTCGGTCCAGGTGAGCGGGACCTGCAGCTCTGTCTGGCCCGGCTCCAGTTTGTAGTCGGTCGCGGCGGCCTGATAAGTCGCCTGATGGGTCGGCTCGGCGCGGTTGTCCGCGGCTCGCAGGCCCGAGCGCGCCACATACAGCGGTGGAGTCGGAGTGAACAGACGCACCGGCACATCGGGCCGGTTCTTCTGCACCGGGTATTTCAGCAGATCGGCGCGGATGAGCTCGCCACCGCGTGTGCTGATGTCGATCGACAGCACGTCGGTGGTCACATGCACAACGGGTGCATTGCCGGCGATCGTCTCGTTGTTGCTGCTATCGATCGTGGCGGCGGATGTGCCGCTCGCCGACGGCGCCGTCGCATCGCTCGAAGGCAGTTCCGGCAACGTATCGTTGGCGGCCGGAGCATTGCCGTTGGCAGACTGCGACTGCGTGGCCGCAGTGCTCGCCGGCGCCGGCGGAGGAGCGTAGTCCTTCTGCCAGGTGATGAAGTTCAGGTACAGGACCAGCGCAAGCGCGGCCCAGATGAATACGCGTTGGTTATCCATGGGGAACCGGCTTGGTATTGTGGGGCGGTGGCACCGGATCGTAGCCGCCTTCGTTCCAGGGATGACACCGCATCAGGCGGCGCACCGTGAGATAAGTTCCACGCGCCGCGCCGTGTTGTCGCAAAGCTTCTTCGGCGTAGCAGGAACAGCTCGGGTAGAAGCGGCAACTCGGCCCGAGCATGGGGCTGACAAACAAGCGATAAGCGCGAATGGCGGCGGTCAGGCCATTGACGACTACTGGGCGCATTGCTTTACGACCGTGCGCCAATGCTTTTCCAGACTGCGCGCGATGACGGCATTGTCCGCATCGCGAGCACCGGAGCGCGCATTGACGACGATGTCCACCGCAGGCAGTTCATGCTGATGCTGACGAAACGATTCCCGAACCAGACGCTTGATGCGGTTACGCCGCACGGCGTTCCCGATGATGCGTGCGGCTATCGATAATCCAAGTCTTGGAATCGAACCGCCGCTGTTACGAGTGAGGACCGCGAAACAGGCGTCGGTGGAGCGGCGTGAGTCCCGGTAGACGCGATCGAATTCGGATTTGTGCCGGAGTCGTTGCGCCGGTTGAAAGCGTCGGGCCGGGGCTGGCAAGTCTAGGGTCGAACGAATGCGAGCGCCGCTGCAATCGACGCTCTTAAACCGTGAGACGCTTGCGGCCCTTGGCGCGGCGACGGGCCAACACCTGGCGACCAGCACGGGTGGCCATGCGCGCGCGAAAGCCATGGGTGCGCTGACGGTGAACTTTGCTGGGTTGGTAAGTACGCTTCATGCTGGCATCTCAACGATGTCGTTACTTTGGCTCGGGCCAGAAATCGCGCTAAAACAAGTACATGCTACGCGCGCTAGAGGGCCGGCAAGACTACGCACCACCCCCTCCAGTGTCAAGCGCGAGAGTGCTTTTCGGCGCACAAAATTCGCATCCCCCGCCTGTGGATAACTGGCTGTCCAACGGTATAGACTCGCCGCCTCTCGCGTTGACCTGGCGCAGAACAATTCTTTCTTGATTCGATGTAGGGGACGAAACCGTGCAGGGTTCGTTGTGGCGCCGCTGTCTCGCGCAATTGGAAGTGGAATTGCCGGAGCAGCAGTTCAATACCTGGATCCGGCCCCTGCAGGCCGTGGAGGACGGACGGACCTTGCGCCTGCTCGCGCCGAACCGTTTCGTCGTCGACTGGGTGAACGAGAACGTCGCTGGACGGATCAACGAGCTGGTCGATGCCGCGGGCGAAGAGCCCGCCCCGGCGGTGGTGCTGGAAGTCGGCTCCCGGCCGTCTGCTCCGGCGATGACGATCAACACTCATCAGCCCGCCGCAGCGCGCACCGCGCCTGTCGCACCGCAGCCGGTCCGCGATATCCCGACTGTGCTCGGCAGCCGGCTCAATCCCGATTTCACCTTCGCGAACTTCGTCGAAGGCAAGAGCAATCAGCTCGGCCGCGCGGCGGCTTTCCAGGTCGCTGAAAATCCCGGGCGCGCCTACAACCCGCTGTTCATCTATGGCGGCGTGGGCCTGGGCAAGACGCACCTGATGCACGCCGTCGGCAACATGATCAAGGTCCGCAACGAGCGGGCACGCGTTGCTTACGTGCACTCCGAGCGCTTCGTCGGCGACATGGTGAAGGCGCTTCAACACAACACCATCAACGATTTCAAAACGGCCTATCGCTCGCTCGATGCGCTGCTGATCGACGACATTCAGTTTTTCGCCGGCAAGGACCGCTCGCAGGAAGAGTTCTTCCACACCTTCAACGCATTGTTCGAAGGCCAGCAGCAGATCATCCTGACCTGCGATCGCTATCCCAAGGAAGTCGACGGCCTGGAGGAGCGACTCAAGTCGCGCTTCGGCTGGGGACTGACGGTGGCGATCGAGCCGCCCGAGCTGGAAACCTGCGTCGCCATCTTGATGAGCAAGGCTGCGGCGACCCGCGTGGACCTGCCCGAGGAGGTCGCGTTCTTCATCGCCAAGCGCATCCGCTCCAACGTTCGCGAGCTCGAGGGCGCGCTGCGTCGCGTGGTTGCCAACTCGCAATTCACCGGGCGCGCGATCACCATGGATTTCGCGAAGGAAGCGCTGCGCGATCTGCTGGCTTTGCAGGATCGGCTCGTGACCATCGAGAACATCCAGAAGACGGTCGCGGAATACTTCAAAATCCGCGTGGCCGACCTGCTCTCGAAGCGTCGCAGCCGCTCGATCGCGCGGCCTCGGCAAGTCGCAATGGCGCTGGCCAAGGAATTGACCAGTCACAGCTTGCCGGAGATCGGCGATGCGTTTGGTGGCCGCGATCACACGACGGTGCTGCATGCCTGCCGGGTGATCAAGGAGCTCAGAGAGACGAATACGCGCACCAGCGAGGACTACTCAAACCTGTTGAGAACCCTGGCTGGATGACTGTGGATAAAGTGTGAGGTCCGCGTGGACTTTAGTTATCCACAAACCGCGCACAGTCTCGATACAAGCTCAGGGCAAGTTCTCGGAATGGTTTTGATGGCGATAAGCAGCTGATGGAACACGGAAAAAACGGGTTATACACAGGCCACTGCCGCCTTCATAATCATCATAAATTCTTCAAATACTTAATCTCTAATTAAGATTGCTAAGGTGACCACGATGAAGTTCAGCGCTGAGCGGGAAAGCATCCTCGCGCCACTGCAAGCGGTAATCGGCGTTGTGGAACGGCGCCAGACCATGCCGATCCTGGCCAACGTCCTGATCACAGGTCGCGACGAGCAGCTCTCGATCACGGCGACCGATCTGGAAGTGGAGTTGGTGGCCAAAGCCAACGTCACGCTGACGACGCCCGGCGAGATCACACTGCCCGGCCGCAAGCTGCTGGACATCATCAAGGCGCTGCCCGACAAAGCGACGGTGACCATTTCGGTGGAGGGCGAGCGCGCCACGGTTCGCTCCGGCAAGAGCCGCTTCACGCTGGCTACTTTGCCGGCCAGCGACTTCCCGACCGTCGAAGACATCCGGGCGCAAAAGGCGCTGCTGATTTCCCAATCCGCCCTGCGCCGGCTGCTCGACAAGACGCATTTCTCGATGGCGCAACAGGACGTGCGTTACTACCTCAACGGCATGTTGCTGGAAGCTGACGGGAAAACGCTGCGAACGGTCGCGACTGACGGCCATCGTCTTTCATATTGCGAAACTACGCTCGAACACGAAGCGGGCGCGGCCCAGCAGGTCATCGTGCCGCGAAAAGGCGTGCTCGAGCTGCAGCGCCTGCTCGCCGGCGAAGGCAATGTCGAGCTGGCGATCGGAACCAATCACGTTCGCGCCCAGATCGGCGACATTCGCTTCACTTCGAAGCTGATTGACGGCCGTTTCCCGGAATATGGTCGCGTGATCCCGAGCAATCCGACCAAGCGCATCAACGCCAATCGGGACGTGCTCCGCTCTGCCTTGCAGCGCGCTGCCATTCTTTCGAACGAAAAGTACCGTGGGATTCGGTTGGCGGTTCGTCCTGGCGTCCTGGTCCTGCAATCGCACAACCCGGAGCAGGAGGAGGCCGAGGAGGAGTTGGAGATCAACTATTCCGGCGATGAGCTGGAAATCGGCTTCAACGTGAATTACCTGCTCGATGCGCTGGCAGCCGTGGACGGTGGTGACGTCGTGCTCGGCCTGACGGACGCGAACAACAGCTGCCTGCTGAGCTCCGAAGGCTCGCCCCAGGCCAAGTACGTCGTCATGCCGATGAGGCTGTAAGTCGATGGCGGGCGTGCACCGGTGCTGACTGCAATCACGGTCGACAACTTCCGTTGCATCGAACACGCCAGCCTGGATTTTGACTCACGCTCGACCGGCATCATCGGTGACAACGCCTCCGGCAAGACCAGCTTGCTGGAGGCGATTTACTTTCTAGGCCACGGGCGCTCGTTCCGGAGCGCTCAACCCGACAAGCTCAGGCGGGAAGGCGCCAGCTTCTTTCGGGTGGTCGGCAGGATTGCGGCGCCTCGCGGACTGTTGACGGCCGGGCTCGAGTACGCCGGCGGCCGCACCCAAGGCCAACTTGCCGGTCAGGGCATTTCCGGGATCGCGGACATCGCCGAAGTCCTGCCTTTGCAGATCATCGATCCCGGCGTTCATCGACTGGTGGAAGAGGGCTCGGCCCGCCGGCGTCGCTTGATGGACTGGGGAGTGTTTCACGTGAAACGTGAGTTCCTCGGTTATTGGCGCCGCTACCAGCGTGCGCTGTCCCAACGAAATGCCGCGCTTCGCACCGCTCACGGGGAAGAGCTGATCCATGCCTGGGAGCAGGACTTCTGTGCCGCTGGCGCGGAAGTCGATCGACTGCGAGCCCACTATGTAGAGGAGCTGAAGCCGCACTTTGAATCGCTCGCGGCTCGGCTGGTCGGGCCCGGGACCACACTGACCTACCGCCGGGGCTGGCCCGCGGAGGTCGACTTGAGAGAAGCCCTTCACGACTCCATCTCTAGGGACCTGCGGCTCAAAACGACCCATGTCGGTCCGCACCGTGCCGATCTCGGATTCCTGATCGATGGCACACCCGCGAGAGATCGGGTTTCGCGGGGCCAACAGAAGATGCTGGCGGCCGCTTTCATTCTGTCTCAGTTGCAGTGTCACACCGCCCTCGGGGCGGTGCCGACGACCCTGATGTTGGACGATCCGGCGGCCGAGCTGGATGTGGATAACTTGGGGAAACTTTTGCTGGCGATCGCCGAGATCCCCAGTCAGCTGATCGTTACTTCAGTTCACGAGCGGGGGCTGAAGGGCATCGATATTGGTCGGAGGTTTCACGTGAAACAGGGCCAATTCGAGCCGATGGTATAATCCCGCGGCACTCATTTCAGGCCGGACTATGTCAGATAAAGACGTCTACGATTCAAGCAAAATCAAAGTCTTGAAGGGCCTCGACGCGGTCCGCAAGCGTCCCGGCATGTACATCGGTGACACCGATGACGGGACCGGTCTACATCACATGGTATTCGAGGTCGTCGATAACTCCGTCGACGAAGCACTGGCCGGTCATTGCTCCCAGGTGACCGTCACCATCCATGCCGACCAGTCGGTCACGGTGTCCGATGACGGCCGTGGAATACCTGTGGATATCCATCCGGAGGAGGGTCGTTCAGCCGCCGAAGTCATCATGACGGTGCTGCACGCCGGCGGAAAATTCGACGACTCTTCCTACAAGGTTTCGGGTGGTTTGCACGGCGTCGGCGTGTCGGTGGTGAACGCGCTTTCCGAGTACCTGCTGCTGACCATCCACCACCACGGCAAGCTTCACCAGCAGGAGTACCGGCTCGGTGAGCCCCAGGCGCCGCTGGCGGTGGTCGGCACGACTCAGAAGCGGGGCACGACCATTCGCTTCAAACCCAGCGCCAGCATCTTCACCAACATCGAGTTCGACTATGGCGTGCTCGCCAAGCGGCTCCGTGAGCTGTCGTTCCTCAACTCCGGCGTTCGCATCGAGTTGACGGACGAGCGCGACGACAAGCACGAGATCTTCCACCACGAGGGCGGCATCAAGGAGTTCGTTCGGTTCTTGAACCGCAATGCCCAGCCCATCCACGACACCATCATCTGGTTCCGCACCCAGCAGGATGCGATCACGGTGGAGTTGGGCCTGCAGTGGAATGACTCGTACCAGGAATCCATGTCCTGCTACACCAACAACATTCCCCAGAAGGACGGCGGCACCCACCTGGCCGGCTTCCGCAGCGCCCTGACCCGCACGCTCAATGCCTATATCGACAAGGAGTTCTCGGCCAAGGACAAGGTGGGCATGACCGGCGATGACGCCCGCGAAGGTCTGACCGCGATCCTGTCCGTGAAGATGCCGGACCCGAAGTTTTCCTCGCAGACCAAGGACAAGCTGGTCTCGTCCGAGATCAAGGGCATCGTCGAGTCGGCCGTGGGCGCGAAGCTGGAGGAGTTCCTCCTGGAGCATCCGCCGCAGGCGAAGGCCATCGCCAACAAGGTGCTGGAGGCTGCCCGCGCGCGCGAAGCGGCCCGTAAGGCTCGCGAAATGACTCGCCGCAAGGGTGCCCTGGACCTGGCCGGTCTGCCCGGCAAGCTGGCGGACTGCCAGGAGAAGGATCCGGCGCTCTCCGAGATGTTCCTGGTCGAGGGTGACTCCGCAGGTGGCTCGGCGAAGCAGGGCAGAGATCGGCGCACCCAGGCCATCCTGCCGCTCAAGGGCAAGATCCTGAACGTCGAGAAGGCGCGGTTCGACAAGATGTTGTCTTCCGCCGAAGTGGGCACGCTGATCACGGCGCTCGGCTGCGGTATCGGCGCGGACGACTTCGACGTGAACAAGCTGCGCTATCACCGCATCATCGTCATGACCGACGCGGACGTGGACGGCTCCCACATCCGTACGCTGCTGCTCACCTTCTTCTATCGCCAGATGCCGCAGCTCATCGAGCGCGGGCACATCTACATTGCGCAGCCGCCGCTGTTCAAATTGAAGAAGGGCAAGTCCGAGCACTATGTGAAGGACCAGGCCGAGCTGGATTCCATGCTGCTGACGTACGCATTGGAAGACGCGGAGCTGTACGCGGATCCGGAGCAGCCGCCCATGACGGGCTCCGCGCTGGAGACCCTGGCTCGCCGCTGGATGGAAGTAGCCTCGATCATCCGGCGCTCATCTCGCCGTTACGACGAGCGAGTGCTCGAGCAGCTGCTTTACCTGCCCGAGGTCACTCCAGCGAACCACGACCAGCTGGACTGGCTGACTCAGTGGGGCCGCACGTTGGAAGGCCAGCTCAACGCCTATGACGATGCCGCTCGGAAATATCGCGTGCGCGTTCTGGCGGCCGTGGATGGTGGAACCCCGCGCTTGCTGGTCGCTCGCATCGAACACGGCATCACGCAGGAGAAGCACATCCACCGCGAGTTCTTCGAGTCGGCGGAGTATCGGAGCATTGCAGATCTCGGGACCAGCCTCGCTGGGTTGTTCAAGCCGGGCGCCTACATCGCGAAGAACGACAGCAGGCAGGAAGTCAGTGGCTTCAAGGAAGCCATCAACTGGCTGCTGGAAGCGGGTCGCAAGGGCCAGACCATTCAGCGCTACAAGGGTCTGGGCGAGATGAACCCGGAGCAGCTCTGGGATACGACCATCAATCCGGAGACTCGTCGTTTGATCCAGGTGCGGATCGAGGATGCCCTGGCGGCGAACGACATTTTCGCGACCCTGATGGGCGATCAGGTCGAGCCGCGGCGTGAGTTCATCGAGAAGAACGCCCTCGCGGTCGCCAACCTTGACATTTAGTTAATTTTAATGTAGGGCGGCAGAGGTCCAGGCTTCTGCCGCCCGATGTTCAAGGTTCTCTCAAGAATCAGCCAGCAGCGATCGGACGGCCGGAGGCATCCGAGACGCCGTTGGCGCCGGTGGGTGTGAGCGTCGCCAGCTTCTTCTCGATCCACGTCCGCACCTCTTCATTGAGCTCACGAGGATCGCGACCTGCGGCGTCGATGGGCGGGCCGATGACCACGCGGATGGTGCCCGGTTTCTTCACCCAGCCACGACGCGGCCAGAAGTAACCCGCGTTGTGAGCGACCGGAATGATCTTGCAGCCCGCCTTCGAGGCGAGCAGCGAGCCGCTCACGCCGTATTTCCGACTCTCACCGACCGCGACGCGCGTGCCTTCCGGGAAGATCAGAATCCACAGGCCTTCCTGCAGTCGCTGCTTGCCCTGCTCGACCACCTGCGTGACGGCCGCGGCGCCGGCCTTGCGATTGATGGCAATCGGCTTGAGGCATTTGACGGCCCAGCCGACCAGCGGGATCCACATCAGCTCGCGCTTGAGCACCCAGGCCTGCGGCGGAAAGACCGCAGCCTGCGCGATGGTTTCCCATGCGGAGGAATGTTTCCACATGGACACGTGCGCGCCCGGGGGAATGTTCTCCACGCCCTCGACGGTATAGGTGAGACCGCAAAGCTTCGCGAGGAGCCACATGTTCACGCGGCCCCAACTGCGAGCGATCGCGTACAGCTTCTGGCTGGGTAACCAGCCGAACAGCAGTACCACCACTGCATAAAGCAATGTTCCGATAAACAGCGCAGTGGTGAATAGAATCGACCTCAGCAGCTGCATCACTACCTCGTCTCAAGCAGCCATCCCTGGAGCGGTGTCCGGCCAGTACGCCGGTGTACTGTCGTTCGCGCTCACCCGGGCAGTCGTGACAAATCGGCCACCTGCAGGAACAGTCCGCGCAGGCGCACCAGCAAGCCTAATCGATTCGCCCGCACCTCCGGATCCTCCGCCATGACCATCACCGAATCGAAAAAACGGTCCACGTCGTCTTTCAAGGTGGCGAGCTGAGTCAGGGCACCGGTGTACTCACGGCGCGAGAACAACGGGTTGACCGCGCGCTCCATGGAAACAACGTGGTCGAACAGCTGGCGTTCCGCCGGCTCGCGGAACTGACCGATTTCCACCACCCCGGAAAGATCGCCAGTCGCCTTGCGCAGGATGTTGCCGATGCGCTTGTTCGCAGCGGCCAGGCTCGCGGCTTCGGGCAGCGTTAGAAATGTTTCCAGCGCCTGCAGGCGGACATCGATATCCAGCGTCGATTGCGGCTTGCTCGCCAGCACGGCGTCGAACATTTCCGTCGTTATCGACCGGCCGCTGGTGTCCTCCAGGTACGAGGACCGCAAACGCTCCATCAGGTAAGCCCAGATCTCCTCGCCGACGTTCTCGGGCGCCGCGACCGGCTGCAACGAAACGGCTCCATCCACCAGCCGGCGCAGATCCAGATCCAGCTTGTGCTCGGTGACCGTGCGCAGGATGCCGAATGCCGCGCGACGCAGGCCATAAGGATCCTTGGTGCCGGACGGCTTCTGACCGATGCTGAAAATGCCGGCGATGGTGTCGAGCTTGTCCGCGATCGACAGCGAGATGCCGGTCTTCGTGGCGGGCAATTTGTCGCCCGCGAAGCGCGGCCAATATTGTTCCTCGAGGGCCGAGGCGACTTCGGCGTCCTCGCCATCGAGCTGGGCGTAGTACTTGCCCATCAGGCCTTGCAGCTCGGGGAACTCGCCCACCATCGCGGACA
The DNA here is from genome assembly GCF_937958065.1 of uncultured Steroidobacter sp. GTDB lineage: Bacteria > Pseudomonadota > Gammaproteobacteria > Steroidobacterales > Steroidobacteraceae > Steroidobacter. The sequence continues at coordinate 26,003 of NZ_CALFXI010000051.1, read as the reverse complement.
GCAAGTCACATTTGCTCAGCTTCGCCGCGCGGCCGGCGAGCTCGGCGCTGCCGCCGATGCTTTCGGCAATTCGCTGTGCGAGCGTCACGACGCGCGTGCTCTTGTCGGCCAGCGAGCCGAGCTTCGCCTGGAAGGTCACCGACTTCAGAGCCGCGTAGCGCGTTTCGAGACGCTCCTTGCGATCGGTGTCCCAGAAGAAAGCCGCGTCGGCGAGGCGAGGGCGGACCACGCGTTCATTGCCGTCGCGCACCCGATCCGGGTCGCGGCTGGCGATGTTTGCAACCGTGATGAAGTAGTTCATCAGCTGCCCATCGGCCGTGCGCACCGGGAAGTACCGCTGATTGTCCTGCATGGTCGCGATCGGCACTTCCTGCGGCAGCCTCAGGAACTCTTCATCGAAGCGGCCCGACAGTGCCACCGGCCATTCGACCAGCGCCGTGACTTCATCGAGCAGCCAGTCTTCGATCACGGCCAGGCCGCCGATCGAGTCGGCGATCGCATTCACTTCGGCGCGAATGCGCTCACGCCGGGCGCCGACATCGGCCACCACGTGCGCTTTCTGCAGTAGCACTTCGGCGTATTTCGCGGGATTGCTGATCACCAACTGCTTCGGTCCGTGGAACCGGTGGCCCTGCGATTGTTTGCCGGCGCGAATGCCGAGGATCTCGGCCTCGACCACGCTCGAACCGAACAGCATCACGACCCAGTGCACCGGACGAACGAACTCCTGCGACCCCGAGCCCCATCGCATGCGACGCGCGATCGGCAGATTATCCAGCGATGTACTGACGATGCCCGGCAACAGTGAAGTCGTCGCCGCGCCCTGCTTCGACCCCTCGAACTGCAGCACCTTGCCTTTCGGACCGTCGACCTGCAGCAGCTGATCGACAGCCACGCCGCAGGACGCCGCAAATCCCAAGGCCGCCTTGGTGGGCTGACCATCGGGGCCGAACGCATTCGCAACCGCCGGACCCTGACGTTTGATCTGCTGGTCGGGCTGTTGGTCCGCCACGCCCGCGACGAACACAGCCAGGCGACGCGGCGTGGCATACCACTTCACATCGCCATGTTTGATGGCGGCGTCATCGAGCCCTTTGGTCACACCGGCGGCAAACGCCTCGGCCAGGGTGAACAACGATTTCGGCGGCAATTCCTCGGTGCCGATCTCGACCAGAAAGTCACGTTTGCTCATGGTCTCAAACTTCCGCAGCCGCGCGATTCAGCATGGGGAAACCCAATGCCTCGCGGGTCTTGTAATAGGTTTCGGCGACTTCTTTCGCGAGCGCGCGCACACGCAGAATGAAGCGCTGGCGCTCGGTGACCGAAATGGCCTTGCGCGCATCGAGCAGGTTGAAAGTATGCGAGGTCTTCAGCATCTGCTCATACGCCGGCAGCGCGAGCCCGCTCTCGAGCAGCTTCTTGCACGCGGCTTCGTGATCGTCGAAATGACGGAACAGTAGCGCGGTGTCCGCCAGCTCGAAGTTGTATTTGGATTGTTCCACTTCGTTCTGGTGATACACGTCGCCGTAGGTCACGCGGCCCAGCGGACCGTCGGCCCACAGCAGGTCATAGACGCTTTGCACGCCCTGCAGATACATCGCCAGGCGCTCCAGACCGTAGGTGATCTCCCCCATCACCGGCTTGCAATCCAGGCCGCCGACCTGCTGGAAGTAGGTGAACTGCGTGACTTCCATGCCGTTGAGCCAGATTTCCCAACCCAGGCCCCAGGCGCCCAGCGTCGGCGATTCCCAGTTGTCCTCCACCAGCCGGATGTCGTGGGTGAGGGGATCGAAGCCGAGCGAGGCCAGCGACCCGAGGTACAGATCGACGATGTTCGGAGGCGAGGGCTTCAGCACCACCTGGAACTGGTAGTAGTGCTGCAGACGAAACGGGTTGTCGCCATAGCGGCCGTCCGTCGGCCGGCGCGAGGGCTGCACATAGGCGGCGCTCCACGGCTCCGGGCCTACCGCCCGAAGCAGGGTGGCCGTGTGAAAGGTCCCTGCGCCCATCTCCATGTCGTAAGGCTGCAGGATCACGCAACCCTGCTGCGACCAGTAGGACTGGAGGGCAAAAATCAGGTCCTGAAAAGTCCGCGGGGGGACGACGGCTTTCGGTGGGGCCATGGGGTCCAGTTCGTGGGGAAAAGCGCGCGAGTATACCGTGCGGGTTATGTTCCAAAACCGCGCTCGATGAGTACCAGGTCTCAGGGGGCGCGGTCCGCAACAGCCGTGAAACCCTGGCCTGCTACAGATTGGGGCCGGAGCGAAGTTGTCGGTGCACGCCTATGGTGCACGGCCCCGTCGGTATGCTCCAATTTGGGGCGTAGGGTCGGAGCGTTTTATGCGGCGCTCCATCAATTCCAAGCATTTGCGCCATGACGGTGCGCTGGCATGGTTCCTGCAATTTTGACCTGCGATTCGATGGGCCCAGCTCGAACAACACTCAGCCATGGCCCATGGCCCTGAACAACCTCCTGGCGTCGTAGCGGCGAGCGGCCCGGGACATCTCAATCTCGCTGTCTACCGGAGGAGAACTCATGACGACCCCCGCTGAAGTCCTCAGCATGTTGAAAGAGAAGGAGGTGAAGTTCATTGATCTGCGCTTCACGGACACTCGCGGCAAAGAGCAGCACGTGACCGTTCCGGCGCACACCGTCGACCAGAGCTTCTTCGACGACGGCAAGATGTTCGACGGCTCGTCGATTGCGGGCTGGAAGGGCATCAACGAGTCCGACATGGTGCTCATGCCCGATGCCAGCACCGCGGTCCTGGACCCGTTCTTCGAAGAGACCACGCTGATCATCCGCTGCGACGTGCTCGAGCCCTCGACCATGCAGGGTTACGAGCGCGATCCGCGCTCGATCGCCAAGCGCGCCGAGGCGTACCTGAAGTCCACCGGCATCGGTGACAAGGCGCTGTTCGGCCCGGAAAACGAATTCTTCATTTTCGACGACGTGAAGTACGGCACCAACATGCAGGGGTCGTTCTTCGAGATCAATTCCATCGAGGCGGCCTGGTCGTCGGGCAAGGCCTACGAGGGCGGCAACATGGCGCACCGTCCGGGCGTCAAGGGCGGCTACTTCCCGGTCCCGCCGGTCGACTCCTTCCAGGACATCCGTTCGGCCATGTGTTTGGCGATCGAAGAGCTGGGCATGAAGGTCGAGGTGCACCACCACGAAGTGGCGACCGCCGGCCAGTGCGAAATCGGCGTGAACGCCAACACGCTGGTGAAGAAGGCCGACGAAGTGCAGCTGCTGAAGTACGCGATCCACAACGTCGCGCACGCCTACGGCAAGACCGCCACTTTCATGCCCAAGCCCATCGTCGGCGACAACGGCAGCGGCATGCACGTGCACCAGTCGATCTCGAAGGACGGCAAGCCGCTGTTCGCGGGCGACAAGTACGCGGGCCTGTCGGATCTGGCGCTCTATTACATCGGCGGCATCATCAAGCACGCCAGGGCCATCAACGCGTTCACGAACCCCAGCACCAACAGCTACAAGCGCCTGGTGCCGCACTTCGAAGCGCCGGTGATGCTGGCGTACTCCGCGCGCAATCGTTCTGCTTCCATCCGTATTCCCTGGGTGGCGAACCCGAAGGGTCGTCGTATCGAAGTGCGCTTCCCGGATTCGACCGCGAATCCGTACCTCGCGTTCGCGGCCATGATGATGGCCGGCCTCGACGGCATTCAGAACAAGATCCACCCGGGCGAAGCCGCGGACAAGGATCTGTACGACCTGCCGCCGGAAGAAGCGAAGAACATTCCGGAAGTCTGCTACTCGCTGGAACAGGCGCTGCAGGCGCTGGATGCGGATCGCGGCTTCCTGAAGGCCGGTGGCGTGTTCACCGACGACGTGATCGATGCGTACATCGCGCTGAAGATGCAGGAAGTGACCAAGGTGCGGATGTCGACGCACCCGCTGGAGTTCGAGCTGTATTACAGCGTTTAACTGCAGCAGTCAGCGGCGGTTCATGTTGGACGCCGGGTCTCACCACCCGGCGTTCAGCTCCGGACCCGCAGTGGCGGCGCGCGCCGCTGAGCCAGTTTTGCCAATGGTGACGGGCATCACAAATGCACCGTCACCGCTTTTGTCAGGTCGAGGTGGAGCGGCTATGCTCATTACATATGCGTACGGCGCTTTATGTTCTCCTCGCACTGGCGGCACCGGCCTTCGCCGGTCAGACCGTTTACAAGTGGGTGGACGAAAAAGGGGTCACGCACTTTTCGGATCAGCCCGTCTCCGGTGCGGAGAAAGTGGAGCTGAGCAGCGGCGGCAATCGTGCCGCGAGTCCGCCGCCTTCTTACACGCCGTCAGCGTCGCAGGAGCCGAAGGCCAAACCCGGTCCGGCCTACTCGCGCTTCGTGGTCGAGAGTCCGCAGCAGGATCAGGCCATCATCAACACTGGCGGCAAAGTCACGGTGCAATTGTCGGCCACGCCCGCGATCGGGCCGGGTCATACTGTGGCGCTGTATCTGGACGGCGCGCCGGTATCGGATTTCAATCCGAACGGAATGAATTACGAGTTCTCGGACGTGCCGCGCGGCACGCACACCGTGAAGGCGGTGGTCATCGAGAACGGCAAGACCATTCAAGAAACGCCTCCCGTGACCTTCCATGTGCGGCAGGAAACGATCTTCTCGAAACCGCCCGTGGGACCGGCCTTGCGCAACCCGCCCAAGCGTACGTCGGGCAACAAGCCGGTGACCCAGCAGCCGAGCTATGCAGCGCTGAACGGCGGCAAGGCCCAGATCGATCCGCGCACCAATTTGCCGGTGAACACCAAGCCCGCGCCCGCCGCTGGGCCGAAGGCCGGCAAGTAACATTTGTTTCCACCCGCGTGCCGCTCGAGCGAGCGGTCGCGTGGTGCCCTCACTCGCGGTCAGGGTGAAGGGCACGAATGGCTGCGCAGCCCTCACATCTCATGGCCAGCGTCATGGCTGACTCCGGGCGAATCCTCGACAGTCTCAGCACCAGCGTGCTGATCGTGGATCGCACACGCTCGCTGCTTTATCTGAACGTTGCCGCCGAGGCGCTGTTCGGCGTCAGTCGCAATCAAGTGCGCGGCCGGCCGCTCGCTGAATTGCTGGAAGACTCCGCTGTGCTCGATGAAGTCATCGATCGAGCGGCAACCACCTCGCGGCCATTTTCACGACGTGAGCTGGCGTTGCGCCCCATCTACGGAGATGGCGAGCTCATCGTCGATTGCACCGTCGCTCCTTATGAGGAGAGCGGAGCGCCCGGCGCGGTGCTCATCGAGATCAGCGATGCGACTCAGCATCAGCGCATCACGCGCGAAACCGCGTTGCTGACCCAGATCGGCGGCAGCCGGCTGATGATTCGTCAGCTCGCGCACGAGATCAAAAATCCACTCGGTGGCTTGCGAGGTGCTGCGCAATTGCTGGCGCGTCAGCTCGACGACGCGTCGATGCGCGAATACACGACGGTCATCATCAGCGAAGCCGACCGGCTCGTGACGCTGGTCGACACGTTGCTCGGCCCGGGCCATCTGCCTCGCAAGGAATCCATCAACATCCACGAGCTGCTCCAGCACGTGGGCCATCTGCTTGCGGCCGACGCGCCGCCCGGTGTCGTGATCGATCGCGATTACGATCCGAGTCTGCCGCCCTTGCATCTGGATCGGAATCTGATCATCCAGGCGATGTTGAATCTGGGCAAGAACGCCATGCAGGCGCTCGCGCACAACGCGGCTCAGAACGATGGTCGCGGTGGCCGCCTGGTGTTGCGCACTCGTGCGCTCACCAATGTGAACATCGGCGCGCGTCGTCATCGACTCGTCGCCAGCGTGCAGTTCGAGGACAACGGCCCCGGCGTGCCCGAGCATCTGCGCGACACTTTGTTTTATCCGCTCGTCACGGGGCGAGCCGACGGTACTGGACTTGGTCTGGCAGTGGCGCAAGACCTGGTGAGTCGTCATGACGGCCTGATCGAATTCGAGAGCAGGCCGGGTCAAACCACTTTTACTATTTTGTTGCCCTTCCATGTTACAGACCACACCGGTGAAGCCTCTTAACGTCTGGCTCGTCGACGACGACGCCTCCATCCGCTGGGTTTTGGAGCGCGCGCTGCGTCAGGGCGGTATGGCCCCCACGGCCTTTGATCATGCGGACACGGCGCTCGCAGCGCTGCGCCGGGATCGCCCCGATGTTTTGATTACTGACATTCGCATGCCCGGTCGCAGCGGCCTGGAGCTGCTGACCGAGATTCGTGACAGCCAGCCCGAGCTGCCGGTCATCGTCATGACGGCGCATTCCGATCTCGACAGCGCGGTCGCCGCCTATCAGGGCGGCGCGTTCGAATACTTGCCCAAGCCGTTCGATATCGATCAAGCGGTGGATCTGGTGCGTCGCGCGGCTCAGCAGAAGACCCGCGTGGAGGAAGCTTCGACGGAAGCGCGCCGCATTCCGGAAATGCTCGGCCAGGCGCCGGCGATGCAGGAAGTATTTCGCGCTATCGGCCGGTTGTCGCGCTCGAGCATGACGGTGTTGATCACTGGCGAATCCGGTACAGGTAAGGAGCTAGTTGCGCGTGCTTTGCATCGGCACAGCCCGCGCGCAAACAAGGCTTTTATCGCTTTGAACACATCGGCGTTCACGGCCGATCTGCTCGAGTCCGAATTGTTCGGTCACGAGAAAGGCTCGTTCACGGGCGCCGACGCGCAGCGTCGCGGGCGTTTCGAGCAAGCCGATGGCGGCACGTTGTTCCTCGACGAAATCGGTGACATGTCGCCGCAGTTGCAGACACGCCTGCTGCGCGTGTTGGCGGAAGGCGAGTTCTATCGTGTCGGCGGTCAGGTGCCGGTGCGTGTGGATGTGCGAGTGATCGCGGCCACTCACCAGGATCTGGAAGAGCGCGTGAAGCAGAACATGTTCCGCGAGGACTTGTTACATCGCCTCAACGTGATTCGTATCGAAGTGCCGCCGTTGCGTCAGCGTCGCGAGGATATTCCCGAGCTGCTGATGCACTACTTGACCGAGGCCGCGGTGGAGCTGGGCGTCGAGCCCAAGGTGCTGACGCCGGAAGCGGCGGCGGCGCTGTCCAACTTCGATTGGCCCGGTAATGTTCGCCAGCTGGTGAATGCGTGCCGTCGCCTGACGGTCACGGCACCGGGTCGAGAGATCAAAGCCGAGGACATCCCCAGCGATCTGGGCGGCGTGCCTGGACCCGCGAAGCTGCAGGACGAGTGGACGCGTCAGCTCACCAACTGGGCCGAAAAGCGTCTGGCTGCCGGTGAAACTCCGCTGCTCGACGACGCCATGCCAGAGTTCGAGCGCACGCTGATCCGCGCCGCCTTGCGTAAGGCGGAGGGCGGCCGCCAGGAAGCGGCAAAGCTGCTCGGCTGGGGCCGAAATACTCTGACTCGCAAGCTGAAAGAGCTGGCGATGGACGACGAATGAGCTGCTGCCGCTGATCGAGGACGCCGTCGATCAGCGACTCGGCCGCTGTTAATCTCCGCAGCCGCAACGGTCAGTTTGCGGCTTGCAGAGGCGCCGAGTGTTCCACGTCATTCTTTATCAGCCGGAGATTCCTCCGAACACAGGCAACATCATTCGCCTGTGCGCCAACTCCGGCTCGGCGCTGCATCTGATCCGGCCGCTCGGTTTCGACATCAGCGAGAAGGCCGTACGTCGCGCGGGAATGGACTACGCCGATCTCGCAAATGTTCGAGCGTGGGACTCTCTGGACGAGTGCTTCAACGCCATCGCCGTGAAGCGCTGGTTCGCGATCTCGACGCGTGGCAAGACCCGCTACGACCAACCGCAATTCGTACCCGGCGACGCCTTCGTCTTTGGCCCGGAAACGCGAGGGCTGCCGCAAGAGCTGCTGGACACCTGCCCGGCCGAGCTGCGCCTGACCATTCCGATGCGCGCCGGCAATCGCAGCCTGAATCTTTCCAACGCGGCCGCGGTCGTCGTCTACGAAGCGTGGCGGCAGCTCGGATTTGCCGCCGAACCCTGAGCGTCACTCGGGCTTGAGGGCGCGGCTCATCAATTCCTTCACGGCATCCTTGGGCGCCACGCCCTGGTAGACGACGCGGTAGACCTGCTCGCAGATCGGCATCTCCACTCCGGCGCGCTGCGCGACGGATCTGACCGCATTGGCGGCAAGAACCCCTTCGACTACCTGACCGATCGTCTTCTGCGCGGCGTCGACATTTTCGCCGGAGGCCAGCGCCAATCCGAATCGCCGATTGCGCGACTGATTGTCCGTGCACGTGAGCACCAGATCGCCCAGCCCGGCGAGTCCCATGAAGGTTTCTTTCTTCGCGCCCAGCGCGACGCCCAAGCGCGTCATCTCCACCAGGCCCCGTGCAATCAGCGCAATGCGCGTGTTCGCGCCGAAACCCAGGCCGTCGGAAATGCCGGCGCCAATCGCCATCACATTCTTGATCGCACCGCCGACCTCGACACCGGTGATGTCGGTCGACGTGTAAGCACGGAAGTTCTGACCGGAGAACCGCTGCGCCAACTCGGCGGCATAACTTGGATCGGACGCGGCAATCGTCATCGCAGTCGGCAATCCGGCGCCCACTTCCCTGGCAAACGTTGGCCCGGAGATCACGGCGGTGGGAACGCTCTCGCCCAATACCTCACGCGCCACCTGATGCGGCAGCAAACCCGTGGCAACCTCGAATCCCTTGGTCGCCCAAGCCACCCGAGCATGCGGCAATAAATGCGGCGCAATCTCCTGCAGCATCCCGCGCAGGGCATGACTGGGCACAGCCACGATGACATCGCGGCTTGCCTGCAGGGCCGTCCTTAAATCGGGCTCGATGCGCAGCTGCTCCGGAAACGGAGCATCCGGCAAATAGCGGGTGTTACGCCGGTCGCGTTGCAACTCGGCGAGATGCGTCGAGTCGCGTCCCCACAGCAAGGTGGGAAGCGCGACCCGAGCTAACTGGATTGCGAGCGCCGTGCCCCAGGAGCCGGCGCCCAGCACCACGCATGTTGAGCCGTCGGGTGCCGCAGTGGCAGCCTCTGGCGCGACAGACATGGCGCGATCAGTTGACCGAAGGAGCGCTCGGGGCGTCCGGCTGCTGCCCTTGAGCGCGAGCCGCGGCCTGTGCGAACAGCGCGTCGAAGTTCACTGGCGGCAGCAGGAACGGCGGGAAGCCGCCCTTCATGAGCAGATCGGAGATCACCTGGCGCGCATACGGCAGCAGGTAGTTCGGGCAGAAGATGCCGAGCAGACGCTGCATATCGGCCTGCGGCACGTTGCGGAGGCCGAACGCGCCGGCCTGCTGCAGCTCCACCAGCCACAGCGTCTTGTTGTCCGCCTGCGCTTCGACGCGCACGGTCAACACCACTTCCTTCATGTCACCGCCGATGTCGTTGACCGCGGTGTTGAGGTTGAGGTTGATCGTGGGATTGGTGTTCGGATTGACGCGCGGGCCGGTCGGCGCTTCGAACGACACATCTTTCAGATACACCGCCTGCGGCGCGAACTGCGGCGCATTGGGGTCGGCGTTCTGGCCGTTGGAGGCGGGTACTTCGTCAACCATGTCGAGTCCTCTGTCGTATTCGTCGAATGATAGTGCGCGCGGAATACAGAAACGTGACCCGCGCCGGTCGGCCGGAGGTTCTGAGCCCAGCGGCAGAACCTTTACTTGGGCAATTGAGCGAGCAGTTTATCCAATTCGCCGGCTCTATCGAGAGCCGCGAGGTCGTCATAGCCGCCGACGTGGCGCTCACCGATGAAGATCTGCGGCACGGTGCGACGCCCGTTGCTCTTTTGCAGCATCACTTCGCGCTCGCCCGGCACCTCATCGACCTTGATCTCGCGAAAGGCGGCGCCTTTGCGCTCCAGCAGATTGCGTGCGCGCTGGCAGTAGCCGCACCACGCGGTTGAATACATCACGATCTCGCTCATCAGTGCTTACCGTCCTTTCTGGCGGCCCCCTTCACCAACGGCAGGTTCTCCTGCCGCCAGCTGTTCAGACCACCGCTCAAGGTCACCACTTTGTTGAAACCCGAAGCGCGCAGCTGACGCGCGGCTCCGGCCGAGGTGAAGCCGGCATCGCAATAGAGGATGACCGGCTTCTCCTTGAATTTCTTCAAGGATTCCGCGCGGCTGGCAATGTCGGCCGCAGGAATGTGGCGCGCCTCGATGATGTGCCCGGCCTCGTAGTCCTTGCTGTCGCGAACGTCGACCACCAGCGCGCCGCTGTTGGCGAGCCGGACCGCATCCGCCGTGCCGATGCTGCTGGCGCCCCGAGAGCGATGACGCATCTCGATCACGATCGCAAGAACGGCGAGAATCGCCGCAGCGGCGACCAGGAACGGATGGTTGGTGGTGTATTCAACGAATCGATTCATTGCAGCAGGTCGGGATTCAACCCGTGGGGCTGGCAAAAGGGCGCGAAGTATAACAGCCGGGCCGATGCGCCAGTTTCCAAAGGCTTCGGCTCGGGATAATGCCTGGTAATGTCAAAATTGCGTCGGGTCACGGCCGTGCTGGCGGCCATCGTGTGCACAGTTGGGTTGGGGGCGGGGGCTTTTCAAGCCTGGGCCGCCGGCGCGCCCACCCCTGCGGCCAAGGAAGCCGAGCTCAAGCAGGTCCGTAATCGAATCGACTCCATCCGTCGGAGCATCCAGGCCGAGGCCGAGCGCCGTGACGCGCTGGCGGGGCAGGTCAAGGAAGCGGAGCTGAAGATCCAGTCGGCCCGCGAGCGCTTGTCGGATGTTCGCGCTCGCCGGATCGCCGCCGAGAATCGCCTGGCCGATCTCAAAGCCGAGCAGCAGACCACCAGCAAGCGCATCGACGAGCAACGGGAGGCGCTCGCGGCCGAAGTGCGCGTCGCTTACATGAACGGCCGCCAGGAGCAGCTCAAGCTGCTGCTCAACCAGCAGGACCCGGCGCAGCTGGGCCGCATGATGGCGTACTACGGATATTTCGGCCGGGCGCGCGCCGAGCGCATCACCGCCATCAGCGAGCATCTGGCCCATCTCGAGCTGCTGGCCGAAGGCATCGCCTCCGAAACACAGCAGCTGCGCCAGCTCGAGCAGGATCAGGCGAACAATGTGAAGGAGCTGGCCGGCGCACGCGATCAGCGCGCCCGCACGCTCGCCCAGGTGCAATCGAAAATAAAAACTCGCAACGACGAGCTCGCCAAGCTGCAGCGTGAAGCGCAGGCCTTGGAAAAGCTCGTCGAAGAGCTGCGGCGGGCGATCGAGGAATTTCCCGAGCTGGCGGAGCAGCCGTTCCAGCGCGTGAAGGGCAAGCTGCCGTGGCCGGTGAAAGGCTCGTTGATGGCGCGCTTCGGACAATTGCGCGCCGGCGGTCCGTTGAAATGGCAGGGCCTGGTCATCGGTGCCGAGCGGGGCACCCAAGTGCGCTCGCCTTACTATGGCCGCGTGGTGTACGCCGACTGGCTACCCGGTCTGGGCCTGCTGGTCGTGCTCGATCACGGCGGCGGTTATATGAGTTTGTATGGTCACAACGAGCAGGTGTATCGCCGGGTCGGCGATCGTGTTCAGCCTGGCGATGTGCTCGCCGCCGTAGGCGACGCGGCAGGCATGGGCAAGCCGGGTTTGTATTTCGAGATCCGCAAAGGTCGGGCCGCGCTCGACCCGGCTGACTGGCTGGTGAAGCGCTGAGCCGGGCGGGGAACCCGAGCTGCGGGGCAGGCAATGGCGGCCAGCCCCGAGTCCGAAGCGGCGGGTCAGCGGATTCAGCGGCGGGCTGATTGTCGCTGCCAGCTGCGGCCTGACAGCCTACAACCGTTGCGCTTTGACGGGGCTCACGGTTTTGCTGTCGCGATCTCTCTGTCACAGGTTTTTTGGCCATTCCTTGACCGGCATCCAGGATTCGCGGCGCCCGTGGCCGCATTGTCGCCGCGAGCCGGACGTGTACTATGTTTAAAGGCCGCCGTACTTGAATTCACATCCCCTCATGTCACGCGTAGTCATGCCGTTCCGTTTCGCGCTGGTGCTGGCCGCTGGCGTCGTGATGGGATTCGGGCTGTCGGTGGGGCGCACGGTCCAGGCGCAGCGGGAGGTCGAGCCGCCGCTCGCCGTCGTGAGCGATCAAAGTGACAATGACACCGACAAGACCGTGCCGTGGCAGGACGCGCGTCTGCTCGCCGAAGTGCTCGAGCACGTTCGCAAGGAGTATGTAGACAAGATCTCCGACCAGGAACTGATCGAAGCGGCGATTCGCGGCATGATCGCCGACCTCGATGCGCACTCGGCGTTCCTCGATCCGCAAGAGTTCGACGAGATCCGCATCAGCACCACGGGCGAATATTCCGGCGTCGGCATCGAAGTCGCGCTGGAGAACGGCGTGGTGAAAGTGATCAATCCGATCGAAGGCACGCCGGCGGAGAAGGCGGGCGTGCTCGCGGGCGATACCATCCTCGCGGTCGATGACGTGCCGGTGAATGTCGAGAACCTCAACGACACCATCGACCGGATGCGTGGCAAGGCCGGCACCTCGGTGAAGATCAGTATCGCGCGCGCCGACGTTGAAGATCCGCTGGAATTCACTTTGTCACGCGCCGCGGTGCAGGTTCACAGCGTGCGCAATCAGCTGCTCGACGGTGGCGTCGGCTACGTGCGTATCTCGCACTTCAGCGAGACGACTACGTCGGACCTGGAGCGCTCGCTCGCGACGTTGAAGAAAAAGAACGGTGCGCCGCTGAACGGTCTGGTACTCGACCTGCGAAACAATCCCGGCGGCTTGCTCGAAGCCGCAGTGGGTGTGTCGGATGTGTTCCTCGAAAGCGGCGTCATCGTGACAGCCAACGGCCGCGCCGCCGACGCCCGCTTCGAAATGGATGCTCGCCCGGGCGATGCACTCGAGGGCGCGCCGATGGTTCTGCTCGTGAATGGCGGCTCGGCATCTGCATCTGAAATCGTCGCGGGTGCCTTGCAGGATCATCGCCGCGCCACGCTGGTCGGCCGACAGACTTACGGCAAGGGTTCGGTGCAGACCGTTCTGCCGCTGTCCGATGGCCACGCCATCAAGCTCACCACCTCGAAGTACTTCACGCCTTCCGGTGCGTCGATCCACGAGAAGGGCATCAAGCCCGACGTGATCGTCAACGAGAAGGAGTTGCCCAAGGCGAAGGAGGGTGCGGATGCCACCGACAGCTACGGCAACATCAAGGATGACGTCGAGCTGCAGCTCGCACTGAGCACATTGCAGCAGAAGACGACCGGCGCCATCCGGCAGAGTCGCGCTCCGTAACACTGCATGCGCTCGGCTCAGCCTGCCGCGGCCCAGACTCAGGGATTTGCCGCCAGGGCATTGCTGTGTCTGGAGCTGCTCACGCTCGCCATCGGCGCGCTGCAATTTGCCTTCGTTCCTGAATCAGTCGAGCGGCCCATGCTGGCCGCGGCCGCGCTGGGTCTACTGACCGTCAGCATTCTTTTCTCGCGCACCGTACCCGCGCTTCAGCGGCCCATGGCGCGTCAGCATTGCGTCGATATCGCCGCGCTGATCGTCTGTATCACTTTGTTTGCTATTGCCACTGGCTCGGCGCACAGCTTCCTCGTGCCGCTGTACCTGATTCCGCTGGTCGGTGCGTCGCTCGCATTTGGTCGCTGGTGGGTCGTGCTGCTGCTCACCACGCTGATCGCTGCGATTGGTTTCCTGCTCGGCGCCTTGACGCCGCAGATGGATGTCGCCGGTCCCGAATTCGGCGTGCAATTGTTGAGCGTGCTCGCGCCCGGCGCGGCGGTCGCGTTGATCATCGCGGCGTTGATCGAACAGATGAACAGTGCCGTGCAAAGGATCAGCGATCTGGCTTCGACGGACGCGCTGACCGGTCTGCTGAACCTGCGCTCGTTCGAAGAAATCCTGCAGCAGGAACATCGCAAGGCCGAGCGTTTCGGCCGGCCTTATACGATCGTCGTCGTCGACGTGGACAACCTGGCCCACATCAACGAAACCATGGGCCACGAAGCGGGCAGTCAGATCCTGGGCGCGGTGGCCGCGGCAATCACTCGTTCCATTCGCACCTCCGATGTCGCGGCCCGACTCGGTGGCGACGAGTTCGTGGTGCTGTTGACCGAGGCCGATTCGGCGATGGGTGGAGCGATCGCCACGCGCATTCGTAACAACGTTTACGCGGGTACGGTGTCAGTCGCGAACCGGCTGATCCGCGCCAACGTGAACGTCGGCACGGCCAACTTCCCCGAGGATCATCTCTATCCCAAGGAGCTGATGATCCTGGCCGAGCAGAACATGCAGCAGGATCGGGCGCTGCGCCGGCCGCCGGAATGACTAGCTACCAGGCGGCGCCCAGCAGGATCGCCCGCACGGCCCAGATCACGATGCCAATCAGCATCGCCAGCGTCGGGAACGCGGTGAGCCCGAAGCCGAGCGCGCGCGTTTTCGGATCACGGACATAAGAAATCGCATAAATCGCGCGGCCCAGGATGAACACGACGCCCAGCGCCGCCGCCCACAACGGACTGATGTAAACCGCGAAGAGCCACAGCGCCGGCAGGAACATCAGCAGCTGTTCCAGGGTGTTCATCTGCACGCGGAAGTGACGCTCGAACACCGGGTGACCGGTGGTGGCCGGCGCCGCCACGCCATATTTGGTCCGGGCGGAGGCGACCTGGAAGCCGAGCCAAAGGAACTGCAGCAGGGCCAGCACCGTGACGATTGCGACGAAAGGCATTGCGCTTCCTCATTGTAGAAGTGTCGTGCGCCTCCATATCGGCCGTATCATGTCGACAGCAACGAGCGGGCACGACTGTGGGCGGTAGCTTACCCCCGCCGCCGTTGCGTCACGAGGATCGCATCATGACCGGATTTTTCCTGAGAGCCGCCATTGCCGCCCTGGGACTGTGGCTGTCCACGCGGATATTCGACGGCCTGCAGTTCGACGGCCCTGGCACGCTGCTCGCGGCAGCGCTTTTGCTCGGGATCGTCAATGCCATCGTCCGGCCGATCGCCGTGATCCTCACGCTGCCGCTGACCTTGCTGTCGCTGGGCTTGTTCCTGCTGGTCATCAACGCCGGCATGCTCGGCCTGGTGGCGGCCCTGCTGAGCGGCTTCACCATCAACAGCTTCTGGACCGCGCTGGGCGCCTCGCTGATCCTCAGCGTCACTTCGTGGCTCGCCACCGGCATGATTGCCAACAGCGGCCGCGTCGAAGTGATCACGATGAAGAAGTAGCCCCCTTCAGCGCGACCCGATACAGGATCCAGCCGATCACGGCGAAGATCGCCAGGCCCACCAGCTCGCCGAACTGCAGAAACGCGGGCAACGCCAGCACGTCCGCCTGCCCGCTGTAGACGATGGGAATGGCGATCACGATGCCGAGCAGCGCTTCGCCGGTGATCAAGCCGGCGGAGAACAACACACCCTTGCGATGAATGCGCTCGGCCGCGTCGGGATCGTTGTGAACGCCCGCCGCGCGCTCGACCAGATGCGCCAGCAGACCGCCAAGAAAGATCGGCACCGTCAGATCCAGCGGCAAATAAATGCCCACGGCCGCAGCGAGCACGGGCGTGCGGAAACTGGCGCCGCGCTTCTTGAGAAGCTCATCGCAAACGATGATGGCCGCGCCAATCGCGACGCCGATCCAGATCAAGTCCCACGGCAGCTCGCCACCAAACAGACCTTTCGCCACCGAAGCCATCAGCGTCGCCTGCGGCGCCAGCAGCGGATTCGGATGATCCGGCGTGGGCACACCGATGCCATACGCTTTGGCGAGCAGATTCAACACCGGCGCCATGACGAGCGCGCAGGAAACCGCGCCGATAGCCAGCATCACCTGCTGTCGCCACGGCGTCGCGCCGATCATGTAGCCGCATTTCAGATCTTGCAGGTTGTCACCCGCGACGGCTGCTGCACAGCAGACCACCGCACCGATGACGATCGCCGCGACCGGGCCCAGCGGCGCGTTGCTGCCCATGAGCGCGGCCAGCACCAGCGACGCGAACAGAATGGTGCCGATGGTGATGCCCGATACCGGGTTGTTCGAGGAGCCCACCAGGCCGGCCATGTACGCCGACACCGAGCTGAACAAGAAGCCGGCGACGATCATGATGATAGTCATCGGGATGGAGACCGCGAAGTTCTGCACGATGGCGTGATACAGCCCGGCCAGAGGCAGAGTGAAGGCGATCAAGCCGATCAGCACCGCCTTCATCGGCAGATCCTTTTCGGTCTCCGCCACGACTTTCGCCGCGCCAGCGCGCGCCGCTTCGAGGCCGCTGCGAACGCCAGACATGAGCGACTTGCGCAGCGAGATCAACGTCCAGATACCGCCGATCAACATCGCACCCACGCCGAGATATCGGATCTGTGCGCTCCAGATCGCGCCAGCGGCGTCTTCGGCGCCCGCGCCCACCAGACGCGCCGCGAGCTCCGGATTGCCATCCAGAAAGTACGCGCTGTAGATCGGAATGGCGATGTTCCAGGAGAGAATGCCGCCGGCCACCACGACGATGCCGATATTCAGACCGACGATGTAACCGACGCCGAGCAGCGCCGGCGACAGGTTGGTTCCCATGTATGCGATGCCCTTACCGACGAAACTGCCGAAGGCAGCTGTGTCGGGCACCAGGCGCAGGCCGCTCGCGGCGATGAGTTTGCCGAGACCGCCGAGCGCGGAGGCGGCGGCGAGTACGCGAATACCGCTGGCGGGATTCTCGCCCGCCTTGAGCACTTCCGCCGCGGCCTTGCCTTCAGGAAACGCCAGTTGCTGATCGACGATCAGCGAACGACGCAACGGCACCGAGAAAAACACGCCGAGCACGCCGCCGAGACCGGCGATTGCCAGCACCCACCAATACTGGAAATCATTCCAATGCCCGAGGATCACCAGCGCCGGCACCGTGAAGATCACACCGGCAGCGATCGATGAACCCGCCGACGCGCCGGTCTGCACGATATTGTTCTCGAGGATGTGACCACCGCCGAGCACGCGTAGCACTGCCATCGACACGACGGCCGCCGGAATGGCCGTTGCGATGGTCAAGCCTGCAAACAAGCCAAGATAAGTGTTCGCCGCCGCTAGGATCATCGCGAGCACGATGGAAAGGATGATCGCGCGCGGCGTCAGCTGCGGCGGAGATTGAGTCGCAGGTGTAGTCATTGAATCACCAACCGCAGGTTTGGCCTTTGTTCTGTTCTTCCAGCCAGGCGAGCAGGGGGGCGAAGTATTCCGTGATTGCAGACGCGTCCATCTCCCGCGTGCCCGTCAGTTTGTGCAGCGTGTCCTGCCAGGGCTGACTCTGGCCGAGTGCCAGCATCTCGCGGAACCGCTTGCCGGCTTCTTCGTTGCCGTAGATCGAGCACTCATGCAGCGGCCCCTGGAAGCCGGCGGCCTGACAGAGTGCGCGATGGAACTGGAACTGCAGGATGTAAGAGAGGAAATAGCGCGTGTAGGGGGTGTTCGCCGGAATGTGATATTTCGCGCCGGGGTCGAAGTCTTCTTCGGTGCGAGGCACGGGCGCGGCCACGCCTTGATACTGCTCTCGCAGTTGCCACCACGCGGCGTTGTAGTTTTCAGGCTTGA
The DNA here is from genome assembly GCF_937958065.1 of uncultured Steroidobacter sp. GTDB lineage: Bacteria > Pseudomonadota > Gammaproteobacteria > Steroidobacterales > Steroidobacteraceae > Steroidobacter. The sequence continues at coordinate 8,505 of NZ_CALFXI010000051.1, read as the reverse complement.
TCTCGCCGGAGAACACTTTCCAGCGCCATTCGTCGATGAGCTTGCCGAACGGCAGGAACGCGAGCTTGTCGAGCGCCAGCCGCATCTGTTGATTGATGGTGGCTTCCTTGCTCGGCTTCACGGCGTTCGCCAGGCCGATCTGATGCAGATAGGCCGGCGTCATCGACAGATTCACCGTATCGCCGATGGCTTCGTGGAAACCGTCGTTCGCGCCGCTCTGATACAGATACGGCTGATCCTTGTAGGACAGGTAATAAAACACGTGGCCGAGCTCGTGATACACCGTCATCAGGTGTTCCTGCGTGGGCTCGATGCACTGCTTGATGCGGACGTCTTCCTTGCCGTCCATGTGCCACGCGCTGGCATGACACTGCACGTCACGATCGCGCGGCTTCGAGAGTAACGAACGTTCCCAGAACGTCTGCGGCAGTTTCGGGAAGCCGAGCGAGACATAGAAATTCTCGGCCGACTGCGTGATCTTCACCGGATCGTATTTCTGTTTCACCAGCGCCGCGGTGACGTTCATGTCGGTGGCGCCAGGGTAGGGCTCGACCAGCGGATAAATCTCGCCCCATTGTTGCGCCCACATGTTGCCGAGCAGCTGCGCCGGAATGGGCTTGCCCGATGGCACGTGCTCCTGGCCATAGGTCTTCTGCAGCTTGCCGCGAACATAACAGTGCAGCGAGCCGTACAGCGGCTTCACCTGGTCCCAGAGGCGCGCGGCTTCCTTGGTGAAATCATCCGGCGGCATGTCGTAATTCGAGCGCCACATCGCGCCGAGATCCGCGAAGCCCAGCTCACGCGCGCCTTCGTTCGCCAACTCGACGAAGCGCACGTAATCCTTGCGGATGGGACGCGCCGTCGAATGCCATCCGGTCCACGCCTCGGTGAGCTCATCGTAGTTCCGGCTGTTGGCGATGATGTTCGTGAGCTCGGTCTGGTCCTTGCAGGAATCGGGTCCCTTGGGGCAGTACTTGGCCGCACCGTACATGCCTTCCATCTTAGAAGTGATGCCCGCCAGCTCGGCTCGTTTGACTGCGTCGGCAGGCGCGGGCGCAGCGACGCCCAGCTTGAGCAATTGAATCGAGCGGGCCGCGTTCGGGCTCAGCTGATCCGGTTGGTAGGCCTTGGCCTTTTCCACCGCGCCGCTGAAATATTCCAGCACGCGCTCGTTGGCCTTGGCGTTGAGGAACTCGGTATCGACATTGATGAAGGTCGCATACGCGAATCCCGCCGCGCTCTGTTCGCGCGACAGCTCCGTCATCTCGTTGTTGAGACGTTCGACGAACGCGTCCGCGCTTTCGGTCTGAGCGGGCTGCTGTGCCTTTCGCTCGCAGCCCGCAATCGCAAGCACGGACGCGACTGCTGCAGTCAGTCGCACGCAAAGACCGGTCATGGCGGTTCTCCGACGGATTTACTTCACACCCGCCATCATCTTGCGGATGAACGGGGTCAGCACCAGCAGCACCGCGCCGGCAATGAAGCCCCACCAGAACAGATACAGGAACTGCCCCGGCATGGCGGGCAGGTTGTTCGGATCGATCTCGCCGGAAAATTGACCGGCGAGATTGTTGCCGAGCGCGGTGGCGAGAAACCACAAGCCCATCACCTGGCCGACGAAGCGCGCGGGCGCGAGCTTGGTCATCGAGCTCAGGCCCACCGGGCTCAGACATAACTCGCCGAATGTATGCAGCAGATAGGTGAGAATGAGCCAGGTCGGCAGCACCTTGTCGCCGGCGACGACGTAACGCGCGGCGAGGAACATCACCAGGAAGCCGAAGCCCATCAGGATCAGGCCGATGGCGAACTTGGCCGGCGCCGACGGATCGAGATTGCGACGTCCCAGGTTCACCCAGATCGCCGCGAACACCGGCGCGAATAGGATGATGAACAGCGGGTTCACCGCTTGCAGCACACCGGCCGGCATGTCCCAGCCGAACACGTTGCGATCGGTGTGACGCTCGGCGAACAGGTTGAACGATGCGCCCGCCTGCTCGAAGCCCGCCCAGAACATGGCGCAGGCGATGAACAGCGCGATCATCGCGACCACGCGCTTGCGCTCGTCGGTCTGCAGCCCGGCACCGAACAGCAGGTAACCGAAGAAGCCGGCGGCCAGCACCACCAGCGCCCAGTTGAGTGCTTTGGAAACGGCCACCGGATCGACCTGAACCATGCCGAGCAGCGCGGCGGCCAGCACGCCAACGAGCACGACCATGAAAACGACGATCGGCGTCCAGCTCGCCGGCTCACCCATCGGCACCACGCCGGAGGTGCCCAGGAAATGCCGGGTGGCCTGGAACTGCACGAGGCCGATCAACATGCCGATCGCCGGCAGTGCGAAGCCGGCATTCCAGCCGAAGGCGCTGGCCGCCATCGGCACCAGCAGCGAGCCCAAGGTCGCACCGACGTTGATGCCCATGTAAAAGATGGAGAAGCCGGCGTCGCGTCGCGAGCCGCCTTCGGGATAGAGCTGCGCGACGATGGCACTGATATTGGGCTTGAGCAGACCGACGCCGAGCACGATCACCATCAGGCCGATGAAGAACAGCTGCGTGTTGCCGGTGGCAAGACAGCCATTGCCGAGCATGATCAGCACGCCGCCCCAGAACACGGCGCGCTGCTGACCGATGAGACGATCGGCGATCCAGCCACCGAGCAGCGACAACAGGTAGGTGCCGGAAATGTAGAGGCCGTAGATGGCGCTCGCGGTCCGATCGTCCAGGCCGAGCCCGCCATCGGTGATGGCCGCGGTCATGAACAGGATCAATATGGCCCGCATGCCATAGTAGGTGAAGCGCTCGAACGCTTCGGTGGCGAACAACGTCACGAGGCCCCGAGGGTGCCCCAACACTTGCGGTCCGTGCGTGGAATCGCGCTCGACGCTTTGATTCATACGGGATGAGTCTCCCTGCTGCAGCTCGCGGCCGCGATGCTGCTGTTGTTATGGCTGGCAAACATGACAAATGTCATGGAGGCGCAGTCTCACCGAAGAATGCGCCGCGGGGCAAGCTTGGCCTGCCCCGAGAGTCGTAAAAGCAGTCGGTGTATACCGAGGTTCAGGTCTCGCTCGGCTCGCTTCCGGTGGCGGTGCTCTCGGCCCGCTTCTTCAACAGGAAGCGCGACAGGATGATGCCGATCTCGTAGAGCATGTACATCGGCACGGCCATCATCGTTTGCGACAACGCATCCGGCGGTGTCAGGAAAGCGGCCACGACGAAAATGCCCAGCAGCACGTAGCCGCGGTTCTTGCCCATCGTTTCGAGGCTCACCATGCCGGTGGAGGCGAGCAGCACGGTCGCGACCGGAATCTCGAACGCGACCCCGAAGGCGAAGAACAGCAGCAGCACGAAATCCAGGTAGTTCTGCATGTCCGTCATCATCTGCACGCCGGCCGGCGCGCTGGTGGTGAAGAACGCGAACATCAGCGGGAACACCACGAAATAGGCGAAGGCCACGCCGCAATAGAACAGCACGATGCTCGACACCACGAGCGGCACCGCGAAGCGTTTCTCGTGCTTGTACAGTCCGGGCGCGACGAAGGCCCACGCTTGATACAGCACGTAGGGCATGGAGATGAAGATGGCGACGAACAGCGCCAGCTTCAGCGGCGCGAGAAACGGCGAGATCAGGCTGGTCGCGATCATCGACGTGCCCGCCGGCATCTTCTCGATCAGCGGTGTCGCGACCAGCGTGAACAGCTCGTTCGAGAAGTACGCGCACGGCAGGAACACGATGCCGACGCAGATCACGGCACGCAGCAGCCGATCGCGCAATTCGATCAGATGCGAGATCAGCGTGCCTTCGGCTAATTGTTCGCGCTCGTCAGCACTCATGCGCGAGCTCACTGCACGACTTTGGTAGCGGGTGTCTCGGCAGCCGATTGTGGCGGCGGCTCCATGCCGGAAACCATGGTTTGCAGATCGAGTCCCGAAGCATTGTGAGGGGTGTCGCTGGCGGGTTGCGGCGGCGGCTCGGAGGGCGCGGCAGCTTCCACGTGCGCAGATTCATCGGGTGAGGGGGCGGTGGCGCCAGCATCGGTCGCGGCATCGGTCGGGGTCGGCGGAGGCGATGCCGGCGGCGGCGCCTGCATGGGCCGGGATCGGGTGATCTCGTCCAAGGTGACTTCCTGCTCCAGTTGCGTACGCAACTGGCGCGCCATGGCCCGCGCACGGCCCGTCCAGCGCCCGACCTTTTCAGCCAGGCCAGGCAGCTTCTCCGGTCCCAGCACCAGCAGTGCCAGGCCCATGATCAGGACGATCTCACTGAATCCGACTTCGAACATCGCGCGCCGCGCTCAGCACATCAGGCGTTGGAGCTTTTGCTGCCCGTCTTGCCGGCCGGCGTCGAGCTGAAGTCGGCGTCCTTCTGCTCCGGGGCATTGAGCTGCTGAGTCTCCTTCTCGTCCTCGTCTTCCATGGCCTTCTTGAAGCCTTTGACCGCGCCACCCAGGTCCGAGCCGATCGTCCGCAGCCGCTTGGCGCCGAAGATCAGCAGCGCAATGGCGAGGATGATCAGAAGTTCTTTGAAACCGATGCCCATTTGACTCTCCCGCTTCGCAAAGCCGCCGGATCATACGCCACCCACCTGTCGTGTGGGTGTAGGCAGCCGTGGAAAACTCTAGCCCTTGCCCGATCCTTCTGGCGGCACCTGCAGCCAGAACGTCACCGGACCGTCGTTGGTCAGGCTGACCTGCATGCTGGCGCCGAACTCACCGGTTTGGACCGCGCCCAGGCGCACTCGTGCGCGCTCGACCAGATAATCGAACAGGCGCCGCCCTTCATCGGGCGCAGCCGCCGGACTGAACCCCGGCCGGGTACCGCTGCGCGTGTCGGCCGCCAGGGTGAATTGCGAGACCAGCAACAGCTGTCCGCGGATGTCCTGCAGGCTTCGGTTCATCCGGCCTTCGGCATCTGGGAAAACGCGGTACGTACACAGCCGTTCCAGCAACCGATCGGCCTGCGCCTCGCTATCGCCGCGCTCCACGCCCACCAACACCAATAATCCCGTCTCGATGGCGCCCACCTGCCGGTCGGCAACACGAACTTCGGCGTGGGTCACGCGCTGGAGCAGGCCAATCATGAGCAACCGATACTGAATCCGGTTCGGCAGGATAACCGAGGTGCAAAGGGCGTTGATGAAGTTTCCGTCACGGCCTCGGATTTCCACTGGCTCTTTGAATTCGCGTTGCTTTTCGCCAGACGATTCCACTTGGCACCGAAGTTCGGGCCAGGGCGCCGACCAATATCGCTTGCCCCTACGGACCCGTGCTCGCCACCCAGCGCTGAAGAGCCATCGGTCCCGATATACACGTAAAGTGGGAGTTCGAGTCCGAACAATCCGGTCGAAATAGGGTCATGTGTCATTACTGGCGCGGGATAGCGCCGGAAGTTGCCGTGCCGTAGGAGCGTACACCCATCTCGACCCCGCCAATTGTCCCGGTCCAGTCATGACAGCTGCTGAACTGTCATGGAGATTTCCCGAGCCAAGCCGCTGACCCGTCAAAGAATCTTCCCGCCGCTGTCATCCACCGGTCACGTTCCGGCCCGAGTCTGCGTGCATCGCAGAGCCTCGCCGCAGGAGGTGCCCCATGAGCCCGACGCCGAGCAAACCGGTCTTCCGCTTCCGCAGCATCTTCATTTCCGACGTCCATCTGGGCTTCCGGGGCTGCAGCGCGGACTACCTGCTGGATTTCCTGCACTCGGTCGAGTGCGACACGCTCTACCTGGTCGGCGACATCATCGACCTGTGGAGCCTGAAGCGCTCGTTCTTCTGGCCGCAGCAACACAACAACGTCATCCGGACCATCCTCGGCAAAGCCAAGGCCGGCACACGGGTCGTCTACATCCCCGGCAATCACGACAGCGTGTTCCGGGAGTACTGCGGCATGGTGTTCGGCAACGTCGAGATCCATCGCGAAATCGTCCACGTGAACGCCGACGGCCGCCGGTTCCTGGTCCTGCACGGCGACGAGTTCGACAGCGTCATCAAAGCGAGCCCGCTGCTCGAAGCGTTGGGCAACCGCGCCTATGCATTCATTCTCAAACTGAACCGCTATGTGAATTTCTTCCGGCGCGCGTTTGGCTTTCCATACTGGTCCATCGCCGCGTTTCTGAAGCACAAGGTGAAAAACGCGGTGAAGTACATCGCCAACTTCGAGCGCGCGCTCGCGGACGAAGCGAAGCGTCGCAATCTGGACGGCATCATCTGCGGTCACATTCACCGCGCCGAGATCACCGAGATCGACGGCATCACCTATTGCAACGACGGCGACTGGGTCGAAAGCTGCACGGTGCTGACCGAGGACGACGCCGGTCGCATGTCGCTGCTGCGTTGGACGGAACAGAAACAAGTGGTGGCGCACACCGGAATGATCGCGACGCTGCCGATCGGACAGGCCGCGTGAAAATAGCGATCGTTACAGATGCGTGGCGGCCGCAAACCAATGGCGTCGTCAAAACATTGAGCACGACTGCGAACGGCTTGCGCGCGCTCGGTCACGACGTGCGCATCATCGAGCCGAATCAGTTCAAGACCTTTCCATGTCCGACGTATCCGGAAATCCGGCTGGCTTGGCTGCCGTACGGGCGCGTGTCGGAGTTGCTGGAAGATTTCGAGCCGGACGCGATTCATATCGCCACTGAGGGAACGTTGGGCACGGCCGCGCGGAAATGGTGTTTGCGCCGCCGGTTTCCATTTACGACGTCGTATCACACGCAGTTCCCGGAGTACGTTCGCGCGCGCCTGCCGATTCCGCTTTCGGTGAGTTACGCCCACTTGCGCCGCTTTCACTCGGCTGCTGCGCGAACCATGGTCGCAACGCCGGCGATGCAACGTCTGCTCGAGTCACGCGGGTTCAAGAACATCGTGCGCTGGACGCGAGGCGTGGATGTTTCTTTGTTCAAGCCGCGGGACAAGAGCTTCCTCGATTTCCCGCGGCCCATCGCAATGTATGTGGGCCGAGTCGCGATCGAGAAAAATATAGAAGCCTTCCTGAAGCTCGACCTGCCCGGCACCAAAGTCGTCGTCGGCGACGGTCCGGCGCGCGCCGAGCTGGAAACGAAATATCCGAACACGAAATTCGTCGGCTACAAATTCGGCGAAGAGCTGGCGTCCCACGTGGCCGCGGCCGACGTGTTCGTTTTCCCCAGCCGCACCGACACCTTTGGCCTGGTGTTGCTGGAAGCAATGGCCTGCGGCGTTCCCGTCGCCGCCTATCCTGTAACGGGGCCCATCGACGTTGTCACGCAAGGAGTAACAGGCGAGCTCAACGAAGATCTCCGCGCCGCTGCGTTGGCCGCTTTGAAGCTCGACCCCAATCAATGCCGCGCATACGCGTTGGCAAACACTTGGGAAACAGCAACGCGTCAATTTCTTTCTAATCTCGCCCCGAGGTCGGCTACTGCAACTGCCGCCGCATCAGCTTTCGACTCCGCTTGAGACCCGGAGAAGAGGGCGTCGGGGCTCGGCAGCGCCAGGGCCGGGGGTGTCCTGGCACTGCGCACCCGCCTGTGCCCGTCGCTGCTGAGGCGAGCACCCTGCTTGTCCATTGCTCTGCGCAGTCCTGCTCCGAGCAAGCCCAGGGTGTACATCCATGTACACCCGCTCGGCGGAGCGAAGCCGCGCTTCGCTGAAAGCACCGCCGAGCCCCTGTAGCGCTGCACGAAAGGCCCCTGCTTTTCGAAGCTGCCGGGAGAACACCCCCGGCCCTGGCGCTGCCCGAAATGTCCGCTGCGCTTGATACAGAACAGGAGAACGGACGAGCTCACAAAGCGGTGCTGGTGGAAAACCGCACCCACGACAACACGCTGCTCGCCGCCGTACCCGCATACAACCAGGAGCTCGAAGCTCACTACAACATCGAGCGTTGAGCCTCCTTGCCTTTCAACCTTGCCAGCTCATCTGAGACATCGGGCAGCGTCAGGGTGGGGTGTCTCCTCCCGACAGCTTTGCGGCTGCGCTTCGATACAAGAGAAGAACGGAGAGCTCACAGACACTCTCTGCCTTTTGAACATCGCAAGCTCATCAGAGCTATCGGGCAGCCTCAGGGCGGGGTGTCTCCTCCCGACAGCTTTGCGGCTGCGCTTCGATACAAGAGAAGAACGGAGAGCTCACAGACACTCTCTGCCTTTTGAACATCGCAAGCTCATCAGAGCTATCGGGCAGCCTCAGGGCGGGGTGTCTCCTCCCGACAGCTTTGCGGCTGCGCTTCGATACAAGAGAAGAACGGAGAGCTCACAGACACTCTCTGCCTTTTGAACATCGCAAGCTCATCAGAGCTATCGGGCAGCGTCAGGGTGGGGTATCTCCTCCCGGCAGCTTTGGGGTACAGGGACGGGACCCCAACAGCAGGGCACATCAGGGACGTGCGGTGAGGAGCGCAATGCGCTCCGGCCGAGCCCGGTGCCGGGAGGAGATACCCCACCCTGACGCTGCCAGGCGCCAACGCCTCCCCTCCGAAACTCCGCCTCCGAAACAGCTCAGCGCGCAGCGCCAAGCATGTCCAAC
>NZ_CALFXI010000050.1 GCF_937958065.1 uncultured Steroidobacter sp. | reverse complement strand
TACGACCTTCGGGTTATGAGCCCGACGAGCTGCCAGACTGCTCCACCCCGCAACAGGAGGGCGCGCATTGTAAGCGCCCTGTGACGAACATTACAAGCTAAATAATCGGCCGGAAAACGGTAGAGATCAGCGCGAAATATCCGCCGTCGAATCTGTAAATGAAGTCGACGGCGGCGTTTTCAAGAGGCTCGCGTTACGGCAGTACCCGCGCGCACAGGTCCAGCAAGACGGACGGGAAAATGCCGAGGGCCAGCACCGCCACGCCGTTGGCGCTCAGTACAGCGCGCAGCGTGCCGCCGGCTTCGATGCTGTACGTATCGGACGGCTCATCGAAGTACATGAGCTTGATGACGCGCAGGTAGTAGAACGCTGCCACCACCGACAGCAGCACCGCAACCGCGGCCAGCCAGCTCAGGCCCACGTTCACGATCGCGCTCAGCACGGCGATCTTGGCCCAGAAGCCCACGAACGGCGGCACGCCGGCGGTGCTGAACATCAGCATCATCATGACCGCGGCGAACCAGGGGCTCTTGCGAGCCAGGCCCTTGAAGTCATCGAGCTGGTCGGCTTCGAAGCCTTTGCGCGACAGCAGCAGGATCATGCCGAACGAGCCGACCGACATGATCACGTAGGTCAGCGTGTAGAACATCGACGCGCGATAGCCGTCGGTCGTGCCGGCGAGAATGCCCAGCAGGATGAAGCCGACGTGCGAGATGGTCGAGTACGCCAGCATGCGCTTCAGATTGGTCTGCGCGATCGCGACCACGTTGCCGATGATCATCGACGCCACGGAGATCGCGATCAGCATGCCCTGCCAGCTCGCGACCATCGCATCCAGACCTTCGGCGAGCACGCGGATCGCGAGCACGAACGAGGCGATCTTCGGCGCGGAGCCGATGAACAACGTCACCGGCGTCGGGGCGCCGTGATAAACGTCGGGCACCCACATGTGGAACGGCACGGCGCCGAACTTGAACGCGATACCGACGATGACGAACGTCAGGCCGAAGATCAGGCCGAGGTTGCCCGCCCCTACTTCGCGCACCGACACCGCGAGCTCATCGAGCTGCAACGTGCCAGCGACGCCGTAGAGGATCGAGAAGCCGTACAGCAGCGCACCGGACGAGATCGCGCCGAGCACGAAATACTTCATCGCCGATTCGGCCGCGACCCCCGACTCCCGATCGAACGCCACCATCGCGTACAAGGACAGCGACAGCAACTCGACGCCGAGGTACACGGTCAGCAAGTTGCCGGCCGAGACCATCACCATCACGCCGAGCAGCGCAACCAGGGTCAGGATGAAGAACTCGCCGCGGAACAAGCCATTCCGCTGCAGGTATTCGCGCGAATACAGCAGCGACACGGCGACCGTTCCATAAGTGAACAGCTTGAGCACGTCGCCCATCGGATCGGCGATGAACATGCCATCGAAGGCCACCACGCGCCCCTCGACCGCATAGTTCACGGTGACGAACGCGCAGCCCGCCAGCGTGAGCATGGTGAGGCCGTAAGTGACCCAGCGCTTGCTGTCGTCCAGGAACACGTCCACCAGCAGGATCACGCAGATCGCCGCCAGCAGGAAGATCTCTGCCGCCGCAGCCTGCATACCGAAATTTGTTACTACTGCTTCCATCTACTTAGGCTCGATAGGTTCAGAGCTTGGAGACGGTGATCTGCTGCACCAGGTTTTCCACCGTGGGGCGCATCACGTCCAGCAAGGGTGCGGGCCACAGGCCCAGTCCGAGCACCGCCAGCGCCAGCACGCCGAGGACCAGCAGCTCGCGGCCATTTACGTCCGTCAGCTCGGCGACGTGATGATTGGCCACCGGGCCGAACACCACCCGCTTCACCAGCCACAGGGTGTAGGCGGCGCCGAGGATCAGCGTCAGGCCGGCCAGGAACGCGTACCAGAAGTCGGCACGGAAGCTGGCGAGAATGACCAGGAACTCGCCGACGAAGCCGGAGGTCGCGGGCAGGCCCGAGTTGGCCATGCCGAACAGCACCATGAAGGCCGCGAAGATCGGCATCGTGTTCACCACACCGCCGTAGGCGCTGATCTCGCGACTGTGCACGCGGTCGTACAGCACGCCGACGCAGAAGAACATCGCGCCCGAGATCAGGCCGTGCGAAATCATCTGCACCATCGCGCCGTCGATGCCCATCGCCGCGCCGGTCGTGTCACCGCTGTTCACGCGCATCAACTCGAAGGTCAGGAACGAGCCGAGCGTCACGAAGCCCATGTGCGCGATCGACGAATACGCGATCAGCTTCTTCATGTCCTGCTGCACCAGGGCGACGAAGCCGATGTACACCACGCCGATCAGCGACAGCGAAATCACCAGCCAGTCGAGCGTGTCGCTCGCGTCCGGCGTGATCGGCAGCGAGAAGCGCAGGAAGCCGTAGCCGCCCATCTTCAGCATGATGGCCGCCAGGATCACCGAGCCGCCGGTGGGCGCTTCCACGTGCGCGTCCGGCAACCAGGTGTGCACCGGCCACATCGGCACCTTCACCGCGAACGCGGCGAGGAACGCGATGAAAATGAACAACTGCTCGTTCAGGCTCAGCGGCAGGCGCTGGAAGTCCGCGATCGTGTAGCTGCACTGACCGGCGTCGCAGGTCTGCAGATACATGTAGATCAGCGACACCAGCATGAGCACCGAGCCGAGGAACGTGTACAGGAAGAACTTGATGGTCGCGTACACACGGCGCGGTCCGCCCCAGATGCCGATGATGATGAACATCGGGATCAGCATCGCTTCCCACAGCACGTAGAACAGCAACGCATCGAGCGCCGCGAACACGCCGATCATCAAGCCTTCGAGGATCAGGAATGCCGCGTAGTACTGCGCCGGGCGCTTGTCGATCACGCTCCAGCCGGAGATCACCACCAGCGGCGTGATGAACGCCGTCAGCACGATCAGCGGCATGGCGAAGCCGTCCACGCCGAGCGCGTAGTAGGAGTTGAACAGCGGAATCCAGGTGCGCTCCTCGACGAACTGCATCGCCGCCGTCGTGGTATCGAAGTTCGTCCACAGCAGCGTCGAGATGCCGAAGGTGACGGCAGTGGTGATGAGCGCGATCCAGCGACCGAGCGCGATGCCCTTGTCGCCGAGCAGGATCATGGCCGCGCCACCGGCGATGGGCAGCCAGATCAGAACACTGAGAATGGGCCAGGTAATCGTCGACATATCGGGTTCTTACTTTGAATTACCGCAGCACATACCACGCAAGGAGCACCGACAGGCCGATGATCATCGCGAACGCGTAGTGATACAGATAGCCGGACTGAAGACGGCGCATCACGCCGGACAGCCAGCCGACCATGCGCGCCGAGCCATTGACCGCGGCGCCATCGATGATCGCCACGTCGCCCACCCGCCACAGCGCGGTCCCCAGACCGACGCTGCCCTTCGCAAAGACCGCCTGATAGATCTCGTCGAAGTAGAACTTTTTGGCGAACAGCCGGTACAGCGCCGAGAACTTCTCGGCGACGACCGCCGGCAGGTCCGGACGCTTCACGTACAGGAACCAGGCCAGCGCCCAGCCGGCGAACGCCAGGTACACGGCGCCGCCCTGGAAGCCGTGCAGGATGAAGCCGAGCGGACCGTGCCACTCCTCGCCCACCTCGCCGAGCACGTTGTGCGCCTCGCTGACGAACAGCACGCCGTTGAAGTAGTTGCCGAACAGCATCGGGCCGATCGTGACCGCGCCGATGAACAGCGACGGGACCGCCAGCAGGATCAGCGGCAACGTCACGACCCACGGGCTCTCGTGCGGCTCGACCGGGCCGTGATGACCGTGATCGTCGTGGCCAGTGCCGTGAGCGACTGCATGAGCACCAGGGGCCGCGTGGGCATGATCGTCATGAGTGTCGGGCTCATGACCGGCGTCTGCATCGCTCGTCAGGTGCGTGCTGTTGCTCTCGCCGTGAGACTCATGCGACACCTCACGGAAGCGTTCCGTGCCGTGGAAGGTCATGAACAACAGACGGAAGCTGTAGAACGCGGTGACGAACACGCCGAGGAACACGCACCAGTACGCGTAGGTCGCGCCCGGAATGTTCGAGGCGTGCACTGCTTCGATCAGCGCGTCCTTGGAGAAGAAGCCCGAGGTGCCCGGGAACCCGATCAGCGCGAGCGTGCCGATCGCCGACGTCCAATACGTGATGGGCATGTACTTCTTCAGGCCGCCCATCTTGCGCATGTCCTGCTCGTGATGCATGCCGATGATCACCGAGCCCGCGGCCAGGAACAGCAGCGCCTTGAAGAACGCGTGGGTCATCAGGTGGAACAGCGCGCCGGCATAAGCGGACACACCGAGCGCCACCGTCATGTAACCGAGCTGCGAGAGCGTCGAGTACGCGACCACGCGCTTGATGTCGTTGTTCACCAGGCCCAGCAGGCCCATGAAGAACGCGGTCGTCGCACCGATGACCAGCACCGTCGACAGCGCCACCTCGGACAGCTCGAACAGCGGCGACATGCGCGCCACCATGAAGATGCCCGCGGTCACCAT
>NZ_CALFXI010000049.1 GCF_937958065.1 uncultured Steroidobacter sp. | reverse complement strand
TGGTGCCCCCGGCAGGAGTTGAACCTGCGACCTACCGCTTAGGAGGCGGTCGCTCTATCCACTGAGCTACGGGGGCAACCGGGGCATTCTAGCAGCTCCCTCGCCCCGTTCACGCCTCCACCGGCTCATTCTTCTTGGCCCCGCGCAGGTTCAGGATGAACAGGCCCACCTGCAGCACGATCAGGGCCATGGCGTCTTCGTGCCAGCCCCATAGGATCCAGAGCACGTTGCTGGCGATGAAGGTCCAGAAGCCCCAGTTGCGGCGGGTTCGGGATTGGGAGGCGACCAGCCAGGCGGCCGTCAGGGTGACGACCATCGCGGGCCATTGCAGCAGCGACAACACATCCATTCGAACCTCGGAGCGAGCGTTTTGACGGGGACCGCCGGCGCTCAGCCGAAGCGCCGGAGTCATCGATCTGGGCAATCGTCCGGGGCGCGTCCGAGTTCCGTCGCGGCGGCACGCACCGGGATCAGAAGTGCATCAACCCTGACCGGGAACGATGGTCGACGATGAAGCACATGTCGCGCGCAGCACCCTGCGTGTTGCGATCAGCTGCCCAAGTCGAACATCCCTTCGACCGCCGCTTTCGTGAACACACGAAACGCGATCATCGTTTCGGTCAACACCACACCGGGCAGCTTGCGCATCCTGTCGCTCACCACCTCGGCCAACTGCTCGTTCTCGTTGACGCGCACGATGGCGACCAGATCGTACTGCCCCGCCACCGAGAACACTTCGGCGACACCTTTGAGCTCCACCAGCTGTTGCGCGAGCTCGTTGACACTGGACGTTTCGGCCTTGATGAGGACCACTGCGCTGACACCGCCGACCATACCGCTCTCCTGAAACCTTCGTAACCGACTTCAGCCTGTCACCGCAGACAGGCCATCACCGAGCCGCGATGCTTGATGGTCTTCATGCAGACCGTCGTCTCCAACCTTTGCACCCCGGGCAGACGCGAGACCTGCGCCCGCAGCAACTCGTCCAACTCACCGATGCCTCGAACCAGCACGTGGAGCAGATAGTCCGCCTGCCCCGCCGTCGTAAAGCACTCCAAGACCGAAGGATGCCGATTCACCGCCGCCTCGAAGTCGGTGTGCCGCGCGGAGTCGATGGTCACTTGCACGAACGCATGTAGATCCAGCCCGACCGCGGCCGCGTCGATCTCAGCCCGATAACGCCGGATGACGCCCTGACGCTCCAGTTCCCGGACCCGCGACCAGCACGGGCTCTTCGACAAGCCGACCTTCTCGCCCAATTCGGCGTACGAGAGGCGTCCGTCGTCTTCGAGCAATTTCAGGATGGCGGTCTCAATCTTGTCCAGCATCGGGACATTTTCCTGGGAATGGGGTGTGGATGATACCATCGTTCTTGCCGAGGCTCGGCGAGCGCAGCTGTCCGGCGGATGCCGGCGCGGAATTCGCGACAACGTGGTCAATACCCCGGCTAGAACGTTGCCGGGCCGGATGTCGAAGCGCGGGTGAGCCCGCGGCAAACTTAGTTATACGAGCAGCGCGAAGGCTGCCGGTGGGAACATCCTTGTTCCCGGTTTCATCACTTCCCTATTCAGTTGCTGCGGACGATGCGGCCCTCGATGGCCACTGTGAACGGCTGGGGCAGCGATTCCACGTACTCGACCAACGCGTCCAGATCGACTGGACCCACTACGCGATTCGTACCCTGCGGCAGCACGACGAACCCGTCACCGCCGGCGGCCATGAAACTGTTCACCGTCACGCGATAGATCGCCGCCGGATCGAGCGGCGTACTGTCGGCCTTGAGGATCTGAGTCACACGCTCACCGACCGGGCGAGCGTTGTCCCAGCTGTACGTCAAGCCCGACGGTTTCAGGACGCGCGGGAAGGTCTGGCCCTGCCACTGCTGCTCCAGCAACGTTTTGATCTGCGCGCCGGTGAGATCCATCGACACCAGGTCGTTGCCGAACGGCTGAATGGTGAACAGATCGCCCCAGGTCACCTCGCCCGCCTCCAGATCGGCCCGAATGCCGCCCGGGTTCATGAAAGCGAAGTCGGCATTCGTGGCGACACGCTGCGCATCGGCAATCAAGTTACCGAGCGACGATTCGCCTGCGCCGTTTTCAGTGCGGGTCAACGCAGCCGTCGCGTTACCAACGACACGATTCACCAACGGCGCGACGCGCTCGTCGGCCTTGGCCACGAGCTCGGCCACTTTCACATCGGGCACGAGACCGGGACCTTCGTCACCCCACGTGGTAACGATGGCGGCGGACTTCTCCACCACATCGCCGCTCTTGCGGCTGATGGCGAGATCGATATCGCCATACGCCGTGCTGGCCGAGAACGCCTGCGTCAGCAGGATCTGCTTGCCCTGGTTGTTCGACAGCAGCGCGTTGGTGAAGCCGTGCGCGTGACCGGAGACCACGACGTCCACTTCGCTGTCCAGACGCTTGACGATGTCCGCGATCGGGCCGCTCGGCGGCAACACTTCCGGATCGGTCGGACCGGTGTAGCTGGTCTGGCCCGTGCCCTGATGGATGGTGACGACGATGGTCTTCACGCCCTGCCGCTTCAGCTGTTTCACCGAAGCGTTGATGGCGGTTGCTTCGTCGATGAACTTCAGACCCGCGACGCCGGTCGGTGTCACGATGGTCGGCGTCTCCTTCAACACCGCGCCGATGAAACCGATGGCGATGCCATCCACCAGCTTGATGGTGTAAGGCGGCAGCACCGAGCGACCGGTGGACTGCTCGATGACATTGGCGCTGATGTACGGAAACTGCGCTCCCTGCCAGCGCTTGTCGAGGAACGGACCGTCTTCGTGATTGCCGCCGTAGACCAGCCGCAGCGCTTCGCCAATGCCTTCGTCGAACTCGTGATTGCCGAAAGTGCCGACGATGTTGCAACGGGGCTGCGTGTACGCCTGGAGCTCATACGGCAGCTTGCGGAACAGGCGCGCTGGCAGGCAGTGCTTGTTCGCCAACTCGTTCATCACGCTGATCGCCGGCTCATCCTGGAGCAAAGCCGAGTTCGGCGGCGACGCACCGACGTGATCGCCCGCATGCACGATGATCGCACCGTGCTTCGCCGACTCCGACGCCGCACGCAGATACGAAGCAAGCACAGCCGCACCGCCGGCCGGGCGCGCCCCCACCGCGCGAGGTGACAGCTGACCGTGGAAATCGTTGATGCCGAGCAGCTTGATGTTGACGACGGGGTCGTGTTTCCAGCGGGCATCACGCCACGTCAACCGTTGCGATGCCTTGCTGCGAGCGCCGCTTCCTTCGAGGCGCTCCTCGAACTTGTCTTGCTCGTTGGAGTGGGAATATTGATCGTGGGAATGAGCGGCAACTGAAAATGTCGCCGCAACCGCCGCGGACAGCAACACGGACTGCAAACGCATAGCAACTCCTCTGCAACAGCGCATAGTGGCCATGCACTATGCAGCGGGCGTTTTACAGAATCGTCGCGAGCAGATTGCAGGAATGTGGCGTCCGCGCTGGCGAGCAGCCGGGGCCGTCTGGCGGCCGCAAGGCCGTGCTAATCGAATATCTTTCCGGGGTTCAGAATGTTGTTCGGATCCATCGTGCGCTTCAGCGCTCGCATCAGATCCACCGCCTGTTTGCCATGCTCCGCTTCCAGGAAGCGCTTCTTGTGCAGCCCCACGCCGTGCTCTCCCGTGCACGTGCCGCCCATGGCAATCGCCCGGTGCACCAGCCTTTCGTTGAACCGCTCGCTGGCCTCCCATTCCTGCTCACTGGTGGGATCGATCACCATGGACACATGGAAATTCCCATCGCCCACGTGGCCGAGCACCGTCGCCAGCAAGCCGTTGGCCGATAAATCCGCCCTCGTCTCGGCGATACACTGCGCCAGCTTCGAAATGGGCACGCACGCATCCGTCGAGAACACTCGACATCCCGGCCGCAGCTGCAGCGTCGCGAAATATGCGTTGTGGCGCGCACTCCACAGCTTGGTGCGCTCCTCCGGCAGCCGGGTCCAGCGAAACTCCTCGCCCCCGTTTTGTTTCGCAATCTCTTCCGCCACCGCCGCCTGCTCGGCCACCGACGTTTCGCTGCCATGGAATTCCATCAACAGCATTGGCCGTTCGAGCAAGGTGAGCTTGCTGTATCGATTGACCGCCTTCACCGTCATTTCATCCAGCAGCTCACAGCGCGCGATCGGCAAGCCGTACTGAATGATTTCGCTGGCCGTGCGCACCGCTGCATCCACGTCAGGAAAATGACCGACCGCCACGCTCGACGCCTCCGGCACCGGCCGCAACTTCACCACCGCCTGCGTCACGATCGCGAGCGTGCCTTCGCTACCGACCAACAGGTGCGTGAGGTCATATCCTGCGGAGGATTTGCGCGCTCGCGTGCCGGTGCGAATGACCTCACCCGTCGCCGTCACCGCCGTGAGCGACAAAACATTCTCACGCATGGTTCCGTAACGAACTGCGTTCGTGCCGCTGGCCCGCGTGGCGATCATTCCACCGATGGTTGCATCGGCGCCGGGGTCGACCGAGAAGAACACGCCTTCCTGGCGAATATGCTCGTTGAGCTGCTTGCGCGTCACTCCCGCTTCGACCACCGCAATGCCTTCGGCCGCGTCGACTTCGAGAATGGTATTCATGCGCGAGAGGTCGAGACAAATGCCGCCTTGCACGGCGAGCAAGTGACCTTCGAGCGAGGAACCCGCGCCGTATGCGATCACAGGCACGCTGTATTGGTTGGCCAGGGCGAGCGTGAAAGAAACATCTTCAGTGGAAAGCGCGAAAACCACGGCATCGGGCGGAGTGATGTCGTACGCCGATTCATCACGGCCATGATGCTCCCGCACCGCCTCCGACGTGACGAAGCGATCCCCAAACCGCTCACTCAATGCAGCCGCCACGGCCGGCACCAACGGCCGCTTCTGGCCCGCCACCACCGCCCCCGCCACACTACTGGATGCCATCGAACTCTCCGCGAAAGGTGGCGAAGATCATACCGCAGCTGCACCGCGTGGCAGC
>NZ_CALFXI010000048.1 GCF_937958065.1 uncultured Steroidobacter sp. | reverse complement strand
AAGCATCACCATTGTCCGATGCGAAGATAGGGTGCCGACACCGGACGGTTACGAAATGCACATCCACGAGCAAGAACGGTGTCCGTGCGGCGCGCTTTCTCGCGGTCGCGTTCAAACTACGCCAGAGGCTCCGATGCTGATTCACGATCGCGAGAGTGGTCTGCTCTGGGTCGGCACGCGCGAGTTGCGTGAGTAGCTCGAGACATCGCTCGTTCAGCGCATGGACTCGCTTGAGAGCCTGTGCTCCGCGCCATGCAAACTCCAAAGGCTCCTTCGGCACGTGTTGAGTGCCTCCAGTGGATACGTCCGCCATGACTCGCCTCAACGTCTTTCAGTGATCCATCAGAACAGCTCTTGCTGCACACCCTCCCCGGTACTCGGCAGCGATGCAGTCGCCTCTCCTACCTCATGAGCATCCACGCGCGCGCGTGCGATCGCATCGGCAGCGCGTTGGCAATGGGAGCAAAGGCGACGCCGCAGATCGAGCAAGTCGACCAGGATTACGGCTTCGCAGCTGCCGCACCTCGATAGCCCGATGGCATCGGCCGCTTCGAGCCCTCGCACAAGCAGTACGAGATGCTCGAACTCCAGCTCGGTTTTTGGGAAGCACGCGAGATACGCCTCGAACACCTCGCATAGGCGCTCGCCGAACTCGAGCGCGGTCGCCGCTCTCGGAGTTCCGCCATTGGCGGCACCGATATTCCCGAGCGTCCTCCAGAAGACAGCCAGCGCTGAAGCTTCTGCGCGCAGTCGCAGCGTCGATCGAAACACTTTGAAGGAAGTAGGTGTGGGGCCGCGGCGACGCAGCTGGTCGGTCATGCGCCAACGCTGCCGGAGCGTGGCGAGCTGATGGCGAGAGAGGCCGGTCAAAAGAAAAATCGTCTTGGTGCGTGCCTGGTGCACGACCAAGCGTTGAGCAAGTTGTCGTCGCCTCAAATCCCGATCAACGGGCTCTCTCGTAACGTAAGCGTCCACATCAGTCTCCTACTCCTCCCTGTCTTCACCGGCGCCGCGCCGCAATATGTACGCACGACTATCCGGAAGAAGATGACCGACACAATTACCTGATCAGGCCAGTTGACAGCCTCCTTCTGTTAGTGGCCCGCATGCCGAGTCACGCGTGACTCGCTGTCCATCGATGTGGACCTCTTGGGCCACCGACGCGAGTTCGTGCCTTTCGTCGTAGGTGCCGCCTTCACCACGTCGCCCAGAGAAATCTCCAGGCGCTGAGCAGCCCACACGATGGCTTGTACGCGCGTCGAGACGCCGAGGCGGCGCTTCGCCGTCTCCACATGTTTGTGGACGGTGTGCTCGCTGATGCCGAGCAATTGGCTGATCTCCCAATCGCTCTTGCCGTACGCCGCCAGCTCCAAGCATTGCCGTTCGCGTGCACTGAGAACTGGCGCGCTCTCGAGACTCGCGGCCCGCGCAGCTCGCATGTCCTTCTGATAACCCACGGACACATAGAGATACATCGACATCAACTGCACAGCGCGATATGCGCGCGTGTCGATAGCTCGCGTTTCTGGCACGAGCGAGCACGAGGCATGGAGCGCGCCTGCTGCGCGCGGCAAATGAATGGGGACCGTGTACCCGTGAGCGATGCCTACGCTCTCAGCCTCCTCAATGATCTTCTCTTGTGATGCCGTGAGGCCGGCGCGGAAATCCGGCGCGTCCCAATGGAATGGCAGAGCTTCCTTCTCTGCACGAAGGAACACCGGATCGTACTCGTGGAGATTTCGTTCGGCGTAGCTTCGCTCCCATTCCCGTGGATAGTTGTGAACGACAACTGCACGCTGCGGAGGGCGCCTTGGATTCACATGGGAGCAGCAGGCGAAGTGTCGAAAGCCTATCTGCTGCACGGCGCGTTCGAAGGTTGCAGCCAGCTCCGACGCTGGCGCTGAGCGCTCGCATCGCTCGACGAACGACTGGGTCAAATCAAGCAGATCCATCTCGCACAGTCATGGTCGTCCGTGAGCGTGCCGCTGCTACTCGCGCGCTCACGCGCAACCAGAGTTGCTCCTGCCGTTGTTGTTGCTTCGCCTGAGCTGAGACAGCTCAGACGAACGTATGTTCACATGCAGCAAGTGTTTTCGCCGCACGCTGCGGAAGCTACGTATCCTCATACGAATTCTCGCCGAGCTGCCTGCGGGCGTTTCGGTCGAGCTGTTTCCATGTGCCAGAGCCTGGCGCGATTCACTGCCGAAGAGCGCTAGCGTGCCTATCTCGAGAGCAATCGAAGCAAGCCGTGATAAACAGCGACGAGCACCACGCAGCTGAAGGAAATGCAGATCATCACCCAGAACGGAATCGCCGGTGTCACGCTCGAACCCTTGAATACGAACGCGGTAATGACGCTGGCAAACGCGATGCCGATCAGCACGAGTCGGACGAATGGCTCAAGGATCGCCAGAACGATTCCGATGGGCACTCGAATGACGCACCAGATAAACAGCAGCGCGCCGCGAAGCAGATCCCATATCGGGCTGCCTTCGTCCGCCGTCGAAAAGCGCTCGCTCGTGGTCTTCATGGCGGTTGCCTCCTTGACCTCACGTGCTACGCCGCAACGAGGCGGTGGCCGCAGCACGCGAGTGCGTCGTTCAACAACTACCAGCAATCGTGCGGCATAGCTATTCGGATTGGGCAGAAGGTCGAGATACGCGTCAATCGGTCCTATTGAACCTCGGCGGCGCCACGAAAATGGGTGACGACAATTGGAGTGCAGGTACCGCGGCGGTCGGCTGACGATCCCTTTGGTGGCGCTTGACATCGAGGGTGATCAAATCGGAGAAGGTCTGCGAGACAGAGTCCCGCAAAACTCCCGCAACCACATGGCTGCGTCACCGTTCAAGCTCGCTTAGTGATTGACAACATGACGCGGCAGGAAGAGTTCGATCTCCCGCCCTCATGGTTGCAGGCCATGAGATTCGCGAGCGTCGATACTCCGATCGGCGTGATCGAATCCAGACGTCGCTCCACTGCGAAACGAGCTGGGCGAAAGACGCCTCGACGTGATCGAATTTATCGACCTTGCTCGCGCGTTGCGTGTCGACCCTATGGAGCTGTTTGCACGCGTCGCACGCCGATAACGTGCAGGCATTATCGTGCCGGTTCGCTCCATTGAAAGTCGCCGTTCGAGAGCGTGTCGTTGCTCCCGTGGGACCGAACGAATGGCAAAGATCTGAACTTTCTCGCCTGGCGGGTATGTCAGCCGAAAATCAACACTCCATCGAGCAGCAAGTCCGCAATCTTCGAGCGGTGGGCTTCTCCGACTCTACCTAGATCTGAGTCTAAAACGCCGGATAATTCCAATGTGAACTGTACGGGCGAATCCTTGGCGTAATACAAGCTTTCCGCCAGATGCGCCGGACGCGTCAGAGCGAGCACCAACCCGCCGCTACAAGGCGTTGGACTTCTACACGAACGTCTTGGCCTTCATGAAGACTCGAGATTCACGCGGTCGCGCTCGATGGCTGACCGTGTCCTCGCCGGAAGGACTGAACTGGCCAGTACCTGAGGTGCCCCACGGATCAACGATCGTTTTCAATCGCTCGGTGGATCCCATCACGAACGATTCGGATTCCTACTTCAATCACCAATCGAGCTCCAGTGCCTCTCCTGGCTTCAGCGCGTCCCATTGGCTCATGCCTTCGTCGAGCGCTTTAGAAGCGCGTTCAATCTCACGCTGGGTTAGCGGACATGACCCTAGCCCTCGCCCCTTTGTGCGTTGCTTACTCCACACTCGATGCGCCCAACTCACTTTGAACTCGGCTTGCAGCATCCGCTCCGAAGCTGCTTTTACGACCTTTCGACCAGGATGACGATGCCTTTGTCTGCCCACGACTGCGAAGCCCCCGAACGCTGCGCCGCGTTCGATTGCTGCCCAGAAGCCATCCTCAAGTCCGAGCGCCTTCTCGACGATCGCATGCACTAGATCGTGCGGCAGAGTCGGCCCTGTCTCCATTGGCGGGCGCCGCAGATCGGGCCCTCGAAGCCCAGACACATGTATCTCATGCTGACCGCTTGAGACTTTGATGAATCGAATTTTCACGCTCGCGAATCCCTGCAGGGACACGTTGTCCGGATCACCGTCCGCTCGCAGCGTATCTGTCTCTCATATGCCGAGTGCAGCCAGGTCAACCGCAGGATTTCGCGTGCGCTCGCGTTCTCGAGTGTCTCCACGATGGAGCGCTCCAAGCTCAAGCTGCCACTGTCGCACTCTCGAGCGCATTGCATGGCGGACGCACCATTGACTCGCGCCATCCGGGCAGCTCGACCAGCGAGCGATACCAGCGCCTGATGTGCGGATAAGCATCAAGCGGCAACCCGATCATCTCGGAGAGGTTGAGAGTCGCGCCAAGTGAGAAATCTGCGATCGTAGGCTGTGAACCGGCAGTGAACCGGCTCTCTTGGAGGTGTCCGTCGAGGATCGGGGCCACTTCGCCGAATGCCGCGAGCCCGCGCTCGATCTCGGACGCGTCCGGCTCACCGAGTTCGAGCAGCACCTTCACGCAGCGTTCCCAGATGATGGGCGTGAGGGCAGCCTCCCAATGCGCAAGATCCCAAAACTGCCACTGGGCAACGAGCGCCCGGCTCGCCGGATCCGCGGGCAGCAAACCGCGCTCGGGCCGCTTGGCCGCGAGGTATTGAAGAATCGCATTCGCCTCCCAGAGAACGAAGCCATTCTCCTCGAGCGCCGGCACCCGTCGATTCGGGTTGATCGCAGCGAACTCGGCGCTCATGTTCTCACCTTTTCCGAGATCGACGACGCAGAGTTCGTGCTCGAGACCCAAGTGCGCCGCGAGCGCCATGACCTTGAACGAGCGTGGTGAAGGAGGAAACACATACAACTTAAGCGACATGACTGTTCTCCGCATGCTTAGCGTAAGTTCCGAGTACGAAGCCCCACCCTTGCGGGGCATCCACAAAGTTGCGCACTGCCTCGCCCTCCTCACCCAATTGGTCGAGGTCGCGGTGTTCGAGCTCTACTCGCGTGAGCTCTAGAGCTTCCGCAATGAAGCGCACCTCCACCGTTGTCAGCAGGGACGGGTCGTACTGTCCTTTCGAGTTGATCTGCCAGGCGAACACCACACGCCGTGGCGGTTCCCAAGCGAGCACCTTGCCCCAGTTGCATTCGGAGCCGTCTTCGCCGCGTTCGTACCAGCGGCCACCCACGTATGGCTCCATGACCGCTTCCTTCATGGGAGACTTGCCAATGTGATGCGTTCGTGGCCACCAGCGATTGAAGCCCGTCGTGAATGCGCTAAAGGCGCGTTCTACGCCGACGTTGACGCGAACGCTTCTGCGAACGGGCGCGACGCGAATCTTGCGCGGCGTGTTTGACGGGTCTATCGAGTTCACCTTTGCTTTCCTCGACATGAGCCTTGAATGCTTCGAGCGCGATGTCCCAGAACTGGTCGAGCCAGTGGCGCAGCTCGCCCAAACCGCTCAGGTTGATCGAGTACACCCTCCTCGTGCCTTCGGCATGGTCCGTCACGAGGCCAGCTTCCTTCAGGACCTTCAGATGGTGCGACACCGCCGGACGACTGACGGGTAACTGAGCGGCGATTTCGCCGACCGAGCGGGAGCCGCCGCGCATCTGCTCGAACACTTTGCGGCGCGTGTCATCAGCCAACGCTACGAGCGCGCTTTGGTAAGTCATGGTTTACGGTAAACCAATGTGTACGAAGATGCAACCTTGCAGATGCCTGCGAACGTCTAACGCGCTGCACCGTCGGCAGCTGCCGCGTGCACAGATCGAAAGCGATGACTGCCTTTATCTTGCATCACCTAACCTGGAGGAGACTTGAATGATGGATCTTGCTCGTTTGGCGGTTGCGGCTGTTGCTACCAAGATGAAACCGATGCTGATGGCCTTGAGCTGCACGCTCATGTGTGCGGCGTGCTCAACACTGCCAACAACACACACCAATCACGACCCGGCTTCATCAGCACAAAGAATGGCTGCCGAGAGGCAGGATCAAGTACAAGTAATGCAGCGCGCGGCTCTATTGCTCGAGCGGTATGCGATGAACGATCCGGAGGGCGTGCTGGCGCTACTCGATCGTGAGCAATTCACGATCTTCGGCAGCGACATCTCGGAGGTGGTTCGATCCGAGCACGCCCTGCGTCAGCTCATGGAGGATGATTTCGCGTTGTGGCGCACAGCTAGTTTCACGGAAGTTCGCGAAGTGGATTTTCGCACCGACGGCACGTTGGCGACGGTGCATTTCGTCGCCTCCTTTTCTCCAGGCGGCGGACCTGCCCTCCCGGTTCGCTTCGCCATGACGTGGCGCAAGACCAATGGAGAATGGTGGCTCACTCAAAGCGCGAACTCAGTTCCAACTCGCGGCCAATCCGCCGCGGAGCTCAGAAAGAAGCTGCGGTAGGAATCGCGAACTCAGCATTGAGGTGCGATCGTGAGAGCGGCCCAGGCCTAGCAAGTGGCACCGGTGGGCGCATCGCATCGAAAGGACGGAGTGTGTGTCCGCACTCGTTCGCCTGCGACACCGCCAAGCACCAGGCTCGCGGGACGCCTTGACATGCAAGTGTATACTTGCATATCTTTAGGCAAGTGAACACTTGCGTATTGGTCAATGACCGAGCGAACTCCCGACACTGACCTACTCTTCAAAGCTCTGGCGGATCCCAGCCGGCGCAAGCTGCTGGACCTGCTGCACGCGCATGACGGACGCACGCTCAACCAGCTGTGCGAGCACATGGATATGACGAGACAGGGCGTCACGCAGCACCTAGCCGTACTGGAAGCGGCGAACCTGGTCGCCCCCGTGTGGCGAGGCCGCGAAAAGCTGCACTTTCTGAACCCCGTGCCGCTGCAGGAGATCTACGAACGCTGGATCGCCAAGTTCGAGAAGCCGCGCCTCAAAGCACTTTCGAATTTGAAAAAGCGACTGGAGAAATCAAATGGCTAGATCGACGTTTGTCTATGTGACGTATATACGCACCACCCCCGAGAAATTGTGGTCAGCGCTCACGGACGATGTGGAATTCATGAAGCAGTACTGGTTCGGCGTGCACTGCGAGAGCCAGTGGACAGCGGGATCCTCATGGAAGATGGTGTCTGAGAGCGGTCAAATCCTCGACGCGGGGGAGATCGCCGAGGCCGTGCCGCCAAGGCGCTTGGTGATCCGCTGGCAGCACCAGAACAAGCCCGAACTCAAGGCCGAAGGTGAGTCGCGATGCACGATTGAGTTGGAACCGTTTGGAACGGCGACAAAGCTCTGTATC
Source organism: uncultured Steroidobacter sp. (assembly GCF_937958065.1). Lineage (GTDB taxonomy): Bacteria > Pseudomonadota > Gammaproteobacteria > Steroidobacterales > Steroidobacteraceae > Steroidobacter. The sequence goes on along the minus strand of NZ_CALFXI010000048.1, from coordinate 69,293 downwards.
ACGCACACCATCGAGCGCGAACCTTCGAAGTTGATCGAGGCGGTATCCGGCGGCTGGCCGAAGATCATTTCCAACCTAAAGTCACTGTTGGAGACCGGCTCCACTGTTCTGGAGGACCCCTATCCCACCGCTGCAGAGCGCTGATATCTGAGAGATCGTCATGGCGATCGAGCCGCTTTTTATCTTCTAGGATTTGCCTGCTTGCCACGCACCGACGCTCACCGCCTCACCGCTTGCAGCACAATACGCGTCGGTGAGTGGCCTGAAGATGTATTGCGAGATCGAGGGGCACGGACGCCCGCTCGTGGGCGAGTTGCGACCCGCCTTCACTGACGAGAGCTGTCGCGTGAGGCTCCACGACTTCGCCAAATTCCCGTAGGCGTTCTTGCGGATCCGAAACGATCGATCCCGCCGCGACAGCTCGTAACGCCACATCGATCTGACTTGCAGTTGCATCTTTCGAGAGATGGCCGGCGTGCTCATCAGTAGAAGGACCGAGCACGCCAGTTGGGATTGGCAGCGACGCGGGAATACCATCACAGACAACCGCCTGCGCATCGGTGCCCGCCGCGCGGCCCGAGGTGCGAAAGGCGTGCGAGATCATGGACCGACAGTTGCGACAGATGGCGGCGTTGATCGACGATTTACTCGACGTATCGCGCATCGGTGCTGGCCACCTGAATCTCAACAAGGAGGTTATGGATCTCGGCGAATTGCTCAGCAATCTGCAGACCTCGCTTCGTGCGAGCTTCGAGGCCGTACGCCAACAGCTCATCATGGCGCTGCCAGATCGACCGCTCTATGTCCACGCCGACAGGACGCGCCTCATTCAGGTGTTCTCGAATATTTTCCAGAATGCAAACAAGTACACACCGAGCGGTGGACGCATTACGGTGCAGCTGCGGCAGGAGCAAGACGATGTGGTCGTGAGTGTGCGCGATACAGGCCTGGGTATTCCGAGGGCGATGCTCGATCGAGTGTTCGAGCTGTTTGCTCAACTCGACCGATCTTACGCGCGCACGCGCGGTGGTCTTGGCATCGGACTCAACGTTGCGAAGCGTCTGGTTGAAGCACACGACGGTCACATCGAGGCGCGCAGTGAGGGCGAAGGCCTCGGTAGCGAATTCATTGTTCGAACGCCTTTGTTCGAGGCGCCGGAATAACGACGTGTCCTGCAAGCGGGTGGCAGTGATGACAATCCCTCCACTCCGTCAGCACACACGCTGTGTAGATCGCGCATTCCCTTGCCGAACCGCACGGCACGATATGCATTACGAGCTTGGGTGGGCGCTTCCGTGAGCGTCTGCTTATCGCGACGGCGAATGCCAAAGAGAGGTTGACCCGGACGCCGCTGCCAGGTTCAGTCCATCTTCGAGAGGTGCAGGCTACGCGCAAGTTCAGATTTCTGTCATTGGCACTTGGCTTGATCTATGCGTCATCAATCGTCGTGGCACAGGACCAAGATCAGCAGCCTACCGACGCTGGTATTACTGCCAGTGTAAATCGGAGCTCATCCGAAAGGACGAAACGAAAGCGCGCCAGATCAATGTCGAGACGGAGAATGGCGTAGTACAGCTAAGCGGATTCGTAGATACGCAGCAGGGGAAAGACGCTGCTACTGCAGCCGCGCGCGACGTTCGCGGTGTGAAGTCGGTCCGCAATGAATTGATCGTCCGCGAGAGCGATCGAAGCGTTGGCCAGGCTACCGACGACACAGTCATTGCAGCGAAGGTGAAGTGCGAGCTCGATGCTATCCAGCTACCCTGCCCTTTGCGTCGGAATCGCGGAGAAACACATGCAGACTCTGTTGCGGCGGTGAGCCAGGATATATATGTGACTACTCGCCCCCCAAAATGACCGGAACCACATTTGGAAGGAACGTCGTATGAGCCCGGCAAGCGAAAACCCTCCGGTCCCACCACAAGTTCAAGTTCTGCGCCTACCGCAAGTGATACAACTCACCGGACTGTGTCGCTCGACGATCTATCAATTGGAGGCAGAGCAGCGCTTTCCGCCGCGTATCAAGATCAGTACGCGAGCAGTCGGTTGGCTTCAGGGAGAGGTGCAAGCATGGTTGACACAACGGGTCGAATGCGCTCGCAGCCAGCGTTTAGGTCAGTCGAAATGACTGCATAGCAGTCACGTCGCCTTTAGAAGCCTACTGCGTCAGCTCACGCTTTAAGGTTTGCCGCCTTTCGAGATCTCTCGGCCAGGCACGTTGAAGAAGTGGCCTCGGGTCAGCTCCGGCGGCGGGCCGGAGCCTCGCGTTGGAAGTAGATTAGGCGGACCTCGCCTTCATGCGAAAAGGCAGGTCTCTTCACCAATAGGGTCTTGGCGAACGATGGTGGGTCGACTTGTTGCCAAGCCTGCCGGGCGAACGCCGTGAGCTTCGCCTCGTTTAGATAGCGCACTTTCCCAATGAAAGCGCTGACAGATGCCCAATCCCCGCAATGGTCAATCAGGCTCTGCGCAAGCCGGCGGATCGTCGTGCCCGCATGCGAATTCCCCGCTTGTCTTGTGAGTAGATGCGCCACATCGCATCGGAGGCCGATTTAAGCGTCCAGCACTGTCCGAAATACTGATCATGAAAATCGACGCTGGCGAGTTCGCCCGTCACGAGTTGCACGGGACACCGCAGGATAAAGTTCTCGAACGGATCGTCCCAGAGGACAGGACTCACAAGTGTGTTCTGCTTCTCCTGGAACAGCTGTCGAAATCGCTCAAACGTGACGATGCGATAGACGGGCTTGTCGAGATCGGCTGTCTTGAGATTGAGGTAGTTATTTTTGTCCACGTGGCTCCACCGCGATAACCATCATCTTGTCACTTGGCCAGCGCTCGTGAAGGCGGAGGCTGTTTGCCTGTGATTGTAACTTGAGCGATGGAGCTTATCCCGCGATGGGAAGCCGGATCGTGACTCCGACGCTCGCCGTGTGAGGGCGCGTCGCCGATATTCCTTATCTGGAACGTAGCGCACCGAGAATGAATGCCACCACTCGATAAACCGCCCAGCCGACGACGCAGGACAGACCAAGAAACGCAGTCCAAAGTGCATAACCCGGAGTGCGAGAGAACAAAGCCACGTAGTCCATACCGTCAATCTCGCATGCTCCGGTGCTTGCAATGTACGTCCCGCCAGCGTCGATACAGTTGTCCTGTTCGAGGAACCGCGCAAGATGCACAGCCACAGCAATTGTGACTATCGCCGCAAAGGCAAACGCTGCCAGTCTCTTCCATCGCATCATTTTTCGGCGACCAGCGCGTGAGGGCAACGCGACTACTTAATTTCGTCGGGACGATCGATCCAATACTCAGGTCTGGTGTGCCCGTGCGCGTTGGCGAGAATCCAGATTGCCGAATCTCGGACGATGTACGAGATGTAGTACGGAAAGATCTTTAGATTGACGCGGCGATAGCCGCCGGGTCGCAGTCGTGGGACTTCGTGATTTTTCTCGATCCAGGAGATGTGTTCATCCACTTCTTCCCAGAATCGATAACCCAGGCCGCTCAGCTCACCCTCGTAGTACGCGACGGCGTCTGTCAGTTCGTCTCGTGCCTGAGCTACAAACTTGATGATCATCGCCGAGGAAATCGGTCCGCCATTTCCTTCTTGATCTGCTCGTAGGGGATCCCGACGGCGCGGCCTTCATCAACCGCTTTGACGCGAGCACGAATCTCTTCGTCCCATGCGTTGTCTACATCGTTGCTTGAACCGGGTTGATCCAGATCGAGCAGCAGCCTGACGAGTGCCAAACGCTGATGCCGTGGGAGCTCGACAACTTCCTTCGTGATTTCTTCGATGCGGGCAGCCATCAGATGCGCCTCCTCTCCTGAAACTCAGCGATCGGATCCCGACCGCCATCACAATAGGTTAAGCCGCAATCCGCCGGGCTCAGCCCGTGGAGGGGGCGTATTCTCGCACCCCGGTCGCGGCCGTGCCATCCGCTCGAGGATTGGCCTGTGGCCAGGCCGAATCGGGGGCACAAAGGCCAAAATGGCCTACGCGAGCGCGGGGAGTTTCGACGCGTAAGGGAGGCACACACATGTGGGCCTTCGGAGATTCTCGACGTCTCTCACAGAGCCTCATCGGTGATTCCCAAGTTTCAACCGGAATTGCGGCGAAACTCGCTGGTGTATGAAGCGATATCGAGCCGTCTTCAGCGGCGATGCGGGTCGAGTTTCGCCGCTCCTTCTGCAATAGCGGCATGCGTCGCGCAGCAACACACGTTTAATTTTGCCCCGAGTTTCGCCCGAATTTCCCGCGATTCCTCTGGCTGACTTTCTTGCCCTCACTCTCCATGATCTCCATCGAGTGACAACTCGTCCCTAAGCGATCGGAACCGCAAATTGACGGGTCGTATCATGCCTTCTCCAACTTCCTCACAAGGGCCGTTCCTGCCGCGCTTGATCCGGCTGCGCGATGCGCCGCGTTATCTCGGCATGGACAAGAATCGCTTCAACAGCGAAGTGCGTCCGCACGTCACGGTCATTCCCATCGGCACACAAGGCGTCGCTTTCGACCGCGTTGATCTGGACTCCTGGGCGGATCACTATAAGGACCGCAACGGGCGTCCCGCGGCTCAAACCGAAAGGAGAAAGCCATGGGAAACCGAGCAATGCCGGGCCTCACCAATCGCGGTGGTGTCTGGCACATCGACAAGCAGTACCGAGGAGTTCGCATTTGCGAAAGCACTGGAACAGGTAGCCTCGCGAAAGCGCAGGAGCATCTAGCCAAGCGGATGAACGACATTCGCGAGGCGATGCTTCACGGCCTTCGCCCGAGCCGCACGTTCCGGATCGCTGCGACGAAATATCTGCAGGACTACGCTCAGAAGAAAAGCATCGGCGACGATGCTGTGCAGTTGAAGATGTTAGTGCCGATGATCGGCGATCTCGATCTTCGACAAGTGCACATGGGCTCGCTGCAGGCGTTCATCGCGAAGCGCAAGGCGGAAGGCGTCAAGACCAAGACTCTGAATGCGGCGCTCGCCGTCGTGCGCAGAATCTTGAATCTCGCGGCGTCTGAGTGGATCGACGAGAAGGGACTGACGTGGCTCGAGACAGCGCCGAAGATCAAGCTGTTCTCGGTCAAGGATGCTCGCTCGCCGTATCCGCTCACACAGGAGGAGCAAGCGCTCTTGTTTCAAGAGCTGCCCGATTACCTGGCGCGCATGGCGCTGTACAAGGTGAACACGGGCTGCCGCGAACAAGAGGTTTGCACGTTGCGATGGGACTACGAGGTGAAGGTGCCGGAGCTCGACACATCGGTCTTCATCATTCCGGGCGATCACGTGAAGAACGGCGACGAGCGTCTCGTCGTGCTCAATCGGGTGGCGAAGTCAGTCGTGGAGAGCATGCGCGGCGTGCATCCGACTCACGTGTTCGCGATCGCTCCGCCGAAGGGCGAACTGCGGCCCGTATCGAAGATGTACGGCACCGCGTGGAAGCAAGCGCGCGAGCGCGCCGCGAACAAATGGACGGAGCGTCACGGCGAGCCGGCACCGGAGGGTTTCAGGAAGATTCGAGTCCATGACCTCAAGCACACGTTCGGTCGGCGGCTGCGCGCGGCCGGCGTGTCGTTCGAGGACCGTCAGGACTTGCTCGGCCACAAGAGCGGGCGGATCACGACGCACTACTCGCAGGCGGAGCTTGGCAACCTGATTGCGGCGGCGGAGAAAGTCTGCGGGGACGAAAACTCCCGCAAAAGTCCCGCAACCACTTGGCTGCGTCGTCGTCAGAGTGCGTAAGTGCTTGAGAAGATGGCGCGCCCGGAGAGATTCGAACTCCCGACCTCATGGTTCGTAGCCATGCGCTCTATCCAACTGAGCTACGGGCGCACACTGATCTGGCCGACGGCTTCGAGCCGCCCATCCGTCCGCCGTGTGCCGTTCACTTGCATGAACCGGACCGGAGCGGGGCCATGTCGCACGCGGGGCCGGGGTCGGCGGCCGTTTCGGGGCCGTCTCGACGCTGAGGGTTTTTCCTTAGCAGGATCAGTGACTTACCGAATCCCACCCAACCCTTTGCCGAACCATCCGCTGACATTCTCGGGCGCATTCCGCCGCGAGGGCGCGCATCCTACCACAACAATCGGCAGATGCAGCTACTCTGTGCTGGACGGCCGCAAAATTCTTTGCCGAGCCATCCCGAGCCTCGCGCGCCCCTTCCAGGCGCCCCGCTACACCCGTGCCGCACCAGTCAGCGCGTCGTTCGCATGGATGGCGAACGCAATGAGGCCGCACGCACGTGTCGACGATTTGTACAGATGAATCGCGAGCAACGACTGGCGAATTTTCCGACAGCATCACGCACAGCGATTGATTGCGGTGCCTGTCGTTCTGCCTCATCATTCACCGGCTTTTTTGCACGAGTATCGCTGAGGGAAGACTATGGCTGCGCGGGTGAGCGCCTCGAAGGCAAATAAGAAAGCCGAAGTGCAATCGCACAAACATGAATTACGAACCGAGGTTCAGGAATTCAAGCGGCGACGGATTCTGGAGCAGTCACGAGAGTTGTTTTTCGCGCAGGGCTATGAAGCGACTACTCTCGATACCATCGCGGCCGAGCTGAAGGTCACCAAGCCTTTCTTATATTCCTATTTCCGGAACAAGAGCGAGATCCTCAACGCGATTTGTGAGATCGGCATCCGCTCGCCGCTCGCCGCGCTCGACGAGGCGCTCGCCACCAAGCTGCCGCCCGGTGAAAAGCTGCGTTTGGCGATCGAGCGCGTGACCTCGGCGGTGCTGCTGAATCAGCAATGCATCGTGGTATATCGGCGCGAGGAGATGAATCTGGAACCCGATGAATGGCAGGTGCTGACCGATCTGAAGCTGGAATTCGACCGCAAGCTCTCCAGCCTGCTGGTGGAAGGCGCGAAGCGCGGTGAATTCACATTCGACGATCCCGACTTCACTGCGCTCTCGATCGGCGGCCTGCTCATGTGGGCCGCGCTGTGGTGGCGGCCGATGGGCCGCTGGTCGCAGACCGATGTAGTCATGCATATGATCCGGAATGTGGAGCGCATGGTCGGCCGCAAGACTCGCCCGACGGCCATGTGACTGTCATACCGACAGACAACGCCAGGCCCGCCTTGAATTCACACTGTCGGGATTCAGTTCTGTTCGCTGATATAACGTGTCGGCGCTGCGCCGAACGCCTTGCGGAACATGGCTGTGAAAGCGCTTGGACTGTTGTATCCAACATCGAAGGCGACCGCCGTGACCGGCTCACCGGTCGCGAGCCGTGACATCGCCTCCATCAGCCGCACGTGTTGACGCCAGGTAGCAAAACTCATCATCGTCTCGCGACGAAACATTCGCGTGAATGTGCGACGCCCCATGCCTGCGACGCGTGCCCAATCATCCAAGGTGTCCGCATGTGCCGGATCTTCGAGAATCGCGCGGCACACCTTGAGCAACCGCGGATCCTGCGGCATCGAAATGTCCAGAGGAATGCTCGGCGCGCTCGCGATCTCGTCCAGAATGAGTCGCATCACGCGACCGTCCCGCCCTGCTTCGTCGTATTCAACCGGCATGCGCACGGCGGCAATGATCAGTTCACGCAGCAGATCGGAGACTTCGAAGACGCGGCATGCTTCGGGCAGATCGCCTCGCACGCGTTCGTCGATATAGAGAGTGCGAACCGAGACGTGACCACGGCACGTCATCTCATGCGCCACACCACTGGGAATCCATAGCGCGCGCTGTGGCGGCAAAATGTAACTGGCGTGATCGGTGGTGATGGAGGCCACGCCGGAAATCGAGTACAGCACCTGTGCGCGTTTGTGCGAATGGCGCGGCTGCACCGTACCCGACTCGTATTCTTCGGCCATCGCGACGACTGGACGCGGCACATCCTGATAGTCGCTGCTGGGCGGAGTCGCGCCTGGAGTTCCGTTATTGGACACCGCCCCACCACTGGGTGGGCCTTCAACAGCGCCGTGGCGCTGGCCCGGACGAGATGAATGCTGCTCCATCGGCGACGGCAACCAATAGCTGACCGATACCTTGCGCTAGCAGTGATACCACAAAATCGACCGGGCAGACATTACGCAAGCACGGAGCTCGAGCATCTCGACGTCGAATCCGCATCGACCTCTCGACACGCGTCGGCGAGCTGGATTCCGACATTCACCAGTTCGTTGCGGGAATGAACGCGGCGTTGACCAGCCACCCGGATTTCAACGGCTTATCTTTTCCAGAAATGCGACGCGCCGACGAGCGATTCAGAGCGAGGGATGCGAGGGCAGCTGCATGATGATGCAAAGACAGCCGAGTGCACTATGCGAACGCCGGTGGATCACGTGCGTGCGCGCATCGACAGCCCGTCAGCGCGCGCTGAATGGCCCAGCAACTGATCGCGGCGATAGTGCGCCGGGCGCGCGCATGCGGATCTGGCTGTCAGCCCGTAGGCTCGTTACTGGCGAGCCGATTGCTCCAGCAACTGCGCGACCAACTTCAACACGGCCATGGCGCGGAACGGCTTGCGAAGGAAGCTGTTGTAGTCGGTGCAGGTCTCGCGCACTGCCGCTTCCTCGAGAGAGCTCATCATGATGATGGGAATCGTGGCGAACGCCGGGTTGCTGCGGATCGCGGCGAGGGTCTGCGTGCCGTCCATGATGGGCATCATGTAGTCGAGCATGATGAGATCGGGCGTGAGCTCGTTCAGACGCGCCAGCGCCTGCTTGCCATTGATCGCGGTGGCCACACGATACCCCTCGTCTTCGAGGATGGACTGCAGCACCTCGGCGACGCCGAACTCATCATCGACGACCAGCACCGTTTGCATGCTATGCCTTGCCGCGACGCCGAGCGCTGACACGTCGTCCTTTAGCTTGCTTCCTGGCGCGAGCCGGCGTGGCAGCGACGTCCGAACGTTCGGTGCTGTATCCGGACAACACCCCTTCGGCAGTCTTGAAGCTGTCCACGAAGCGCAGGCCCTCGGCTCCGATCTCGAACTCCCGCAGCTTGGGATCGAAGCCGCCGCCACGAACTTTCATGATCGAAATCAGGCGACGCAAGCGACCCTGATACTCCGAGTAGCGCAGCAGGATCATGTTCTCGGTGACGGCCGAAATACCGGTACCCGGGACCAGCAACTCCGGTCCGATCAGATTCGGCGTCTCCATGGTGCACATCGTCGTGACGCCCAGGCTGCGCAGCTCGTTCGCCACGGCGGCAAAGAACGGACCGAGGCGCTCGTGCGTTTCGGCAGTGCCGGCGAACCCGCCCCAGCCGTCGATGAACAGACGTTTGACCTTGCGACGGCGCACCGTGTCGATCAGCTCGTTGCCCAGGCCATCGAGGACGCGCTCGAACGGCGGCCGCCACGAAATCTCCAGATGCCCCGCCTCGACCTTCGACTTCAAGTCGATCCCGATGAGCCCCGCGTTGGCGACGAGCCGCTGCGGCGACTCATAGAAACCGAAGTGCAGGCCCGGCTCGGCCTTGCTGGAGCATTGCAGGAATGCCATGCCGAGCGTGGTCTTGCCCGCACCGGACGGCCCCAGCACCAGGGTCGATGAATCGGCGATCAGCCCCCCGTTCGTCATTGCATCCAGCTGCGCGATGCCGGTCGAGATCCGGGCGGCGTTGTCGATGCCGGTATTGCGCAGGAAGCGCGATTCCGGCCGTGGGTGCACGATCAGTCCGTCGTCGGTGATTTGAAAAGGATGCCGGCCGCGCAAGCTGGCGGAGCCGCGGAACTTGCGCACCTCCAGCTCGCGCTGGCGACGTTTCCCATAGGGCACGTCTTCGAGAGTGATCAGCCCATCCACCATGGTGTGTTCCGGGTGGTACTCACCCCTGCGACCATTTGTAAGGAGCAGCGTGCAACAGCCCGCGGTGGCGGCGTGTGCCTGCAACTCATGGATGAACTTCCGGAACTCCCGATCCGAGGTGCTGGTTTCCTCGACCGCGATCAATCCATCGAGGATCAGAATACTGGCCTCGTGGGCCCGCATCTCCCGCCGCAACAGATCCATCATCCCCTTCAGTCCGTTCTCCTCGAGCACGCGAAACGCACTGATGTAGTACACGTACTTCGGGATCAGGTGTGCGTCGTAAAAGCTCATCTGCTCCAGGTGCTGGAGCATGCGCGCATGATTTTCAGCGAGCAGCGTGACGAACAGCGCACGCTTGCCCTGGCGCGCATGCTGAAAGCAGATCTGGTTGGCGAGGATCGTCTTGCCGGCGCCGGGAGTGCCGCGCACGATGTAAACGGCGCCCTCGAAAAAGCCGCCCTTGAGCACATCGTCCAGTCCGGGCACGCCGGTGGCAATGCGCTCCAGCCCCGGCTCATGACTGAGTTCTTTGTTGTTCACGTGACGATGGAGCCCTCGTAGTCCAAGCGTATCCTCACGCGATTTTAGCGTGAGCGGTCACGTCGCGCGGCAGTCTGACGATGAATATCGAGCCGCTGCCCGGCTCGCTTTGCATCGCCATGCTGCCGCCTTGGGCCTGCACCAGTTTGCTCGACAGCCACAAGCCGATGCCGAAGCCGCCGCTGCGTGGGGCACCGGGCCCTCGTTCGAAGCGCTGGAAAATCCGCTCCCGGTCGGCGGGCGCGATGCCGATGCCGCGATCGATCACGCGCACCTCCACCCAATCCGCATCGCTCTCCACCTCGATCCGCACCGGTTTGCCGTCGCCGTAACGGATCGCATTCGAGACGAGGTTGTCCAGGATCTGCTCGGTGGCCAGGGCGTCCCAGGTGCCGGGGACCGGGCCGGCCAGATCGCAGTCCAAAGTCGAGCCCGCATGACTGGCCATCGGCTCGTACTTGCGGACGCAGTCTCGCACCAGATCACACAGGTCGAACTGGCTGGGATCGAGTCGCACGTGCTCGGCGTTCAGGCGAGTGATCTCCAGCAGCGTGGTCGCTCTGCGCACATAGTGATCGACCGCGACTTCCAGTGTCTCCAGCCCCTGGAGCAGCGCCGGCGATACCTGCTCCCGTCGCGCACGCGACAGCAAGAGCTGCACCTGCCCGACGATGGGCGTCATCGGATTGCGCAGTTCGTGAGCAGCGATCGCGATGAACTCATCGCGAGCTGCGATCGCCGTGCGCAGTTCCTCGATGAGGCGCTCCTGATCAGCGGTGGGCGATGGAGTGGTCATCCCATCTTTTTATCCTGGTAAAACGTGCGCGCGATTATAGGCAGGCAGTCCCGCAGCGCGCCCGGATTTATCGAGTCCGATAAATCCTGACACACACATGGGTTAAGCTCGCGATCTCGCACGGGTCGTATATGAGAATCCGGCGGTATCCCAGGTAGAGAGTAAGTGACGATGCGTTTTCGGCGACTGTGGCTACACGCCAGTCGCACCGTCTGGTGCCTGCTTCCATTCAGCATTCCCTCGAACGCGACCGCAGCCGAAACTCACGCCGGCTGCGAGCAACAGTTCGCCCCTCGCAGCGGCGAACCCGGCAAGGACGTGATGTGGGTCGCGACCATCGATGAGGTGGTCACGGCCATGCTGCGCGTGGCCGGCGTCACCAACCGCGACCGGGTCGTCGATCTCGGCTCGGGCGACGGCAAAATTCCGATCGCGGCCGCCAAGCAGTTCGGCGCCACTGCATTGGGCATCGAATACAACCCCCAGCTCGTTCAGCTGGCGCAATGTCATGCCCGGGTCGAGCAGGTCACCGACAAGGTGCAGTTCCAGCAGGGCGACATATTCAAGATCGATTTCAGCGACGCGACCGTGCTGACGCTGTATCTCGGGCCCACGATCAATCTCAAGCTGCGCCCGACCATACTGAACATGCGGCCGGGCACGCGCGTCGTCTCCAACAACTTCGATATGGGCGAATGGCGGCCGGACGAAGTCGCCGAATCGGACGTTGGCAATACTCGCGCGCTGCTCTGGATCGTGCCGGCACGAATTTCGGGTGCATGGCGCTTCACCGAAGTCGGCGGCACGACCCGCTTCGATGTCGAGCTTCGCCAGAGCTTTCAGTTCATCGAAAGCTCGGCCGCGGACGACACTCGACTGGCAGTGCGCGAGGGCCGCCTGGAAGGCAATCGACTGGAGCTCGTCGTTTTGGGCCTGGACCGACAGCCCGCGAGACTGATCGGCGAAGTGAGTGGTGAGCGAATTCTCGTCGCCGAAGTGAAAGACAACAGCGTCGTTCGCCGTTACATCGGCACGCATCAGTAAGCCACGGCTCAGCGCTGGAAGAGCCGCTCGGAGCTCGTGCTCGGAGCCTTGCTCGCCAGGGCGATACTGCGATCCCGCTGAATCATGCGCCGTCCGGAGCCCTGTTGGGGGATGTTTGTATTCTCACGAGCGCGCGCTCGGCTCGCTGAAGCGACGAACGTGCAGCCGATGTGAAGATCGTTTCGAGTGACGCGTCGTTGCTCACGCAGCGACACACACGCTAGACACGCACGCTATGAGTGACTGCGTGAGTCGCTTGATTGACGTCGCAACAGCTCCACCACTGAACGCTCGATTTTCGAAAAGCGCACGCGCCAGCGCGACAGCGCTGAACTGGAGCGCAAGCCGCCGCTCGCCGATTTTGGGCGAGCATGGGACAGGCGGGCTGCAAACCCGTGGGGCGCAACCGAACTGGGCTGGGATCGCATGCAGCCGTGCTGTTGGGGTGAGGACTTTGGCTTGGTGGGCGACGGCCCGCCCCGCGCATCCATCTCGGGCGCACCGATCGAGCTGCGCGCGAGACTTGTAACCGATTGTTACAGCGATTGGGGATGGCGGAGAGTGAGGGATTCGAACCCTCGATGGGCTTTTGACCCATACACCCTTAGCAGGGGTGCGCCTTCGACCACTCGGCCAACTCTCCGGCGCCTGCCAGGGCGAGACGCCCAGGTCAGTGAAGGCCGGCAAGAATACTGGCCGTGGCCCGTCAGGTAAAGGGTCGGACGAAGAACGCTCCCACAGCGTTCATAGCGACCCTCGCGGGATGGCGGGCCACGTCACCCCGCGAATGAGCTGCTGCGTGAAGACCTCAGGAGCCCGCGCCGGTGATCGGACGCTTGGTCGCGCCGCCGCCCGCCGCCTGTTCCTCGCGCTTGATGCGCTCGTAGATCTCTTCACGATGTACGGCAACCTCTTTTGGCGCGTTCACGCCCACACGCACCTGGTTACCTTTGACGCCTAAGACGGTCACTGTGATGTCGTTACCTATCATCACGGTCTCACCGACGCGCCTTGTCAGAATCAACATGGTTCGCTCCTTGCTGTCAGCCGAATGATCAAGTTGCGGTTGCCGGCGGTGGAATCACCGCCCTCCCACAGCGCACGCACTTTTCATTCGAAATCGAGAGTAGGTCAGCTGCTCGGGTAATGGGGATCGGGATTTCCCTGAATATCGAAATTACCCTCACAAGAAAGACAATATATTTTTTAGTATGTTCGCACTATTCAATTCTCGGCGCACCCGAATTTTCCCCAGTATCGAAAAAAACTACTTCATGGGGCATCGGAGCGACCGACGAGTGCGGCAGCAAAGCGCGAGCGCAGTACACCAGCTTCCTTGCGGGCCTGCAGTTCGCGCAATCACTGTTGACAGTTTCAGGCTGACTTTGCCGTTATTTTGGACTCGATCCAGGAAACGACTCCAGCCAACGCATCGTCCAGCTTCGCTGGATCATTGCCGCCCGCTTGCGCCATGTCGGCGCGACCACCACCGCGGCCGCCGACCTGCTGCGCTACGAAGTTAACTAAATCACCGGCTTTCACGCGCGACGTCTGATCCGCCGTGACACCCGCGATCAACACCACCTTGTTCGCGTCGTCCACCGACCCAAGCACGATGGCCGCCGAGCGCAGCTTGTTTTTCAGCTGATCGACGGCATCGCGCAAAGCCGGCGCATCCGCGCCATCGACCCGCGTGGCGACCACCTTCAAACCACCGACATCGACGGCGGAGCTCGTCAGGTCGTTGCCTTGTCCACTGGCGAGCCTGGACTTGAGCGCCGCCACTTCCTTTTCCAGCTTGCGGCTGCGATCGAGCAGCTGTCGGACTTTGTCCTCGACATCGTCACGGCCCGCTTTCACCAGCGAAGCCACGTCGCGCAGCACACGGTCGGTCTGCGAGATCCATTCGTACGCGCACTGGCCTGTGACAGCTTCGATGCGCCGAATACCCGCGGCCACACCGCCTTCGCTAACGATCTTGAACAGGCCGATATCGCCTGTACGGCTTACGTGCGTGCCGCCGCAGAGCTCGGTGGAAAAGCCACCAAAGCTCAGTACGCGCACTTGATCCTCGTACTTCTCGCCGAACAGGGCCATTGCCCCTGAGGCCACTGCCTCGTCGTAGGGCATGAGCTTGGTCTCCGCGGGCGCATTCGCACGGATCTCCGCGTTTACCAGCTCTTCGATGTTCCTCAGCTCTTCCGGCGTGACGGCCGCGAAATGCGCGAAGTCGAAGCGCAGGCGATCGGGGGCGACCAGGGAGCCCTTCTGCGTGACATGGGTGCCCAGCACTTTGCGCAGGGCGGCGTGCAGCAGATGCGTGGCCGAGTGATTGGCCATCGTCGCGCGACGACGCTCTCCGTCCACACGCGCTTCGATGCGAGCGCCGACACGCAGTTCACCTTCTTTTACGCGGCCGACGTGGGCAAATGCGCTGCCGATCTTTTGAGTATCGGCAACCTCGAATGCAACGCTTGGACCGGTCAAGGCGCCGGTATCGCCCACCTGGCCGCCGCTTTCGGCATAGAAAGGCGTGTGATCGAGAATCACCTGCCCTTCCTCGCCCGCACGCAGCACATCGACACGCTCCTTGCCTCGGAGCAACGTGACGACAGTGCCGGTATCGACCAGGTTGTCGTAGCCGCTGAAGCTGGTCTTGTCCTCCAGCGACACGCCGGCGCGCAGATCGACGCCGAATTTGCTCGCAGCCTTGCTGGTGTCGCGCTGAACCTGCATGGCCCGCTCGAAGCCAGCTTCGTCGATCGTGAGGCCACGCTCGCGCGCGATGTCCGCGGTGAGATCCGACGGGAACCCAAAGGTGTCGTACAGCCGGAACACCGTTTCGCCCGGGATTTCTTTTTTGCCGCCCAGCGCGGCGATTGCCTGATCCAGCAAGACCATGCCTTGAGACAGCGTCTCGGCGAAGCGCTCTTCTTCCTGCTTCAACACGCGCTCGATCTGCGCTCGCTGAGTGCGCAGCTCGGGATAGGCATCGCCCATCTCTTTTTCGAGCGCGCCCACCAGGGTGTAGAAGAACGGCTGCGTCTGGCCGAGCTTGTAGCCGTGCCGGATGGCGCGACGAATGATGCGACGGAGCACATAGCCGCGACCTTCGTTCGACGGGAACACCCCGTCGGCCACGAGGAAGGAACATGCACGAATGTGATCGGCGATGACGCGCAGCGAGCTCGAAGACAGATCCTGGGTACGGGTCGCTTCAGCGGCCGCCTTGATCAGGTTGACGAACAGATCGATCTCGTAATTCGAGTGCACGCCCTGCATGACGGCGGCCGTGCGCTCCAGACCCATGCCGGTATCGACCGAAGGCTTGGGCAACGGCGTGAGCTGACCCTCGGCCGAGCGGTCGAACTGCATGAACACCAGGTTCCAGATCTCGATCCAGCGATCGCCGTCGGCATCCGGCGAGCCCGGCGGACCACCGGGTACATCGGCGCCATGGTCATAGAAGATCTCGGAGCACGGACCGCAGGGACCGGTCTCGCCCATCTGCCAGAAGTTGTCCGAGCCGCCACCGGGCTTGTCGCCGATGCGCACGATGCGATCCGCGGCCACGCCGACCTCTTTGTTCCAGATGTCATAAGCCTCGTCGTCGGTGTGATACACCGTGACCATCAGGCGCTGCGGATCGATGCCGAGGTATTGCTTGCCCGTCACGAAATCCCACGCGAAGCGGATGGCGTCGCGCTTGAAGTAATCGCCGAAGCTGAAGTTGCCGAGCATCTCGAAGAAGGTGTGATGCCGGGCCGTGTAGCCGACGTTCTCGAGATCGTTGTGCTTGCCGCCGGCGCGCACGCAGCGCTGGGAGCTGACCGCGCGGCTGTAATTGCGCTTGTCCTTGCCTAAAAATACGTCCTTGAACTGCACCATGCCGGCGTTGGTGAACAGCAGGGTCGGGTCGTTGCCCGGCACCAACGAGCTGGACGCCACGATCTGGTGGCCCCGCTCACGGAAAAAGTTGAGGAACAGCGCGCGAAGGTCGGCGCTCGACAGGCGCTTGGCAGTCATGAGGAACCGTCAGGGATGATCCGGATCGCATCCTCCGCCCGGATCGACGTCCTTATTCCGGCTCGATGTCCAACACATCATCGAGATGGGGATCGAACTTCAGGGCGGCGCGGATTTGATCGCTGTTAAAACCGCGATATTGAAGGAACCGCGCCTGCTTTGCACGCTCGCTCGGGGTTTGAGGCAGGGCCGCGCCGAACTTGCGCCGCCGGACCTCGGCCGCCAGTCCGTTCCAATCCTGCTCGCCGCCGGCGATTTCCTGCTGAATTTGCGAGTCGGTAATACCCTGCTGGCGCAGCTGCGCCCGGATCCGTACCGGCCCCTGGCCGCGCCGGGCATGGTGGTGGACATAATTCGCGGCAAAGCGCTCGTCCGAAACCCACTTTTTCTTGCCCAGCTTGTCGAGCACCGTGGCGATGCTGGTCTCGGGGTACCCCTTGGCCGCCAGCTTGCGCTTCAACTCCTCGGTGGAGTGCTCCCGACGCGACAACAGGCGCACCGCGGCAACCTCGACTTCCCTGTCCTGTTTTTTGGCGCGCTCGGCTCGTTCTTCGGGACTCAGCGCTTCGTCGTCGGCCGCAGGCAGGCCCGCGGCCTCGAACAATTCGCGTGTGCGACTGGTCTTAGACCGCCTCACCCTTCACTGCCTTGGTGTCCGGCAACAGCTTTTCGCGGATCTTGGCTTCGATCTCCTGAGCGATCTCCGGATGGGTCTGCAAGAAGGTGCGGGCGTTCTCCTTACCCTGGCCGATGCGCTCGCCGTTGTAGCTGTACCAGGAGCCCGACTTCTCGACCAGGCCCTGCAACACACCGATATCGATGATCTCGCCGTTACGCGAAATGCCCTGGCCGTACATGATTTCGAACTCGGCCTCGCGGAACGGCGGCGCGACCTTGTTCTTGACCACTTTGACGCGCGTCTGGTTGCCGACCACTTCCTCGCCATTCTTGATGGCGCCGATGCGGCGGATGTCGAGGCGCACCGACGAATAGAACTTGAGCGCATTACCGCCGGTGGTGGTCTCGGGGTTGCCGAACATCACGCCGATCTTCATGCGAATCTGGTTGATGAAGATGACGATGGTGTTGGAGCGCTTGATGTTGCCGGTGAGCTTGCGCAATGCCTGCGACATCAGGCGGGCCTGCAGGCCGACGTGCGCGTCGCCCATTTCACCTTCGATTTCGGCCTTCGGCGTCAGCGCCGCGACCGAGTCGACCACGATCACGTCGACCGCGCTGGAGCGCACCAGCATGTCCGTGATTTCCAGAGCCTGCTCGCCGGTGTCGGGCTGCGACACCAGCAGTTCCTGCACGTTCACGCCGAGCTTCTCGGCGTACACCGGGTCGAGCGCGTGTTCCGCGTCGACGAAGGCGGCGGTGCCGCCGGCACGCTGAGCTTCAGCGATGACCTGCAGGGTCAGGGTGGTTTTACCGGAGGATTCCGGACCATAGATCTCGATGATTCGGCCGCGGGGCAGACCGCCCACGCCGAGCGCGATGTCCAGGCCCAGCGAGCCGGTGGAAATCGCTTCCACATCGTAAGTGGCGCTGGCGTCGCCCAGACGCATGACCGAGCCCTTGCCGAACTGTTTCTCGATCTGGCCGAGCGCGGCGACTAGCGCCTTCTTACGATTTTCTTCCATCGGATGACCTTCGATAGATTGGATGTTGATTGGTGGCCTGCGGCTGCGGCGTCAGTATTCACCAAGCTGACGCGCGAAACCGGGGAATATCTGTATATTTGCACAGTTATTCGCGCTCCGCCACTGTCGCCAGCTGGTGTAGGCGCCATTGTAACGGTCAGCGCAGCGGCCAGCGCTCCAGGATCGAGTATCGCGAGCCGCTCGCCTCGGGCACCGATTCGACCAGCACGAACTCGTTTACCTGCTGGCGCAATGTTTCGATTCTCTGGGGTCGGAGGCTGCGGGGCAGGTCTCGGGCCAGCGTGATGTGCGGGCTGTACGGCCGTTCATCGAGCCGTTGCAGCTGGCCGCCCAGACGGGCGCGCAAGCCTTCGGCGAGAGCGATCGCGCTAGCGGGCGGCTGGGCCGTGGTGAGACACAGCACTTTACGGCCCCACGACTCGATGGCATCGAACTCCAGGGTGAATGCCGCATTGCCGGCCAAACTCGCGCCGGCTTCCTGAACAGCCGGCAAGCTCTCGCGCGGAATCTGGCCGAGAAACAACAGCGTGACGTGGAAATTCCCCGGCGGTATCAGTCGTCCGCCACTCGCGCGAGCAAGAGAAAGGGTTGCTGCTTCGAGCTGCGCGCGGAACTCATCGCTGGGCCACAGCGCGAAAAACAAGCGTTGCTGGGCTGGGCGCCCGGCCGTGGCCATCACGGCTGCCGCTGCAGTTGACTCAACTCGCGCAGGGCCCGCGCCACGGACTGACGGCGAATTGCCTCGCGATCTCCGGTGAATGTCTCCAGCGCGACCCGGGTCTCGATTTCGTGACCCTCTTTCCAGGCCCACCCGAACCACACCGTCCCGACCGGCTTGCCCGGCTGCGCACC
Source organism: uncultured Steroidobacter sp. (assembly GCF_937958065.1). Taxonomy (GTDB): domain Bacteria; phylum Pseudomonadota; class Gammaproteobacteria; order Steroidobacterales; family Steroidobacteraceae; genus Steroidobacter. The sequence goes on along the minus strand of NZ_CALFXI010000048.1, from coordinate 50,590 downwards.
CGCCGGGCCGGCAATGCCCGTCACCGCCAGCGCGATATTACCACCGAGCGTTTCCAAAGCGCCGATTGCCATCTCTCGCGCCGTCGCCTCGCTGACCGCGCCGTGTGACGCGAGCGTCGAGGGCCGAACTCCGAGCAGGGATTGCTTCAGCGTGTTGCTATACGCCACGACGCCGCCGTCGTACCAGGCCGAACTGCCGGCAATGTCGGTCAACAGCTTGGCGACCCAGCCGCCGGTGCACGATTCCGCCGTCACCAGGCGCCGCTCGGCGTCCAGCAGGTCCGCGCCGGCCTGGGTGGCAAGGCGCTTCAAATCCTCATCGCTGTTCATGCCACGCATGCTTCAGGCTCCCGGGGATGAACGTCAAGCTGGGCATATCCGGATTCGCGCAGGCACAATTCCCTCCTTTGTCGCCCGGGCTTGGGCCATTGTCGGCTCCAGACCTGATCTGCCTTCCATAGCGTCATAAAGAGTTAGTCACTAAAGCGATGGCCGCCGCCCTGGAATCCCATACCCCGTCCATGCAGCAGTACCTGCGCCTCAAAGCGCAGTACCCGAACGAGCTGTTGTTCTATCGCATGGGCGATTTCTACGAGCTGTTCTTCGAGGATGCCAAACGGGCCGCGCGTCTGTTGGATATCACCCTGACCGCGCGCGGGCAATCGGCCGGGCAGCCGATCCCGATGGCGGGCGTGCCGTATCACAGCGCCGAGTCCTACCTCGCGCGACTGGTGCGCAAGGGCGAGTCCGTCGCCATTTGCGAACAGATCGGGGATCCGGCGAAGTCGAAGGGGCCGGTCGAGCGTGCAGTGGTGCGCGTCGTCACGCCGGGTACGGTCACCGATGACGCCTTCCTCGATGCGCGCAAAGACAATTTGCTCGCGTCGCTGTACCGCGAAGGTCCACGCTTCGGCCTCGCGTGGCTGGAGTTGTCGAGCGGTCGTTTCAGCGTGATGGAAGCGGCCGGTGAGGAAGGGCTCGCCGCCGAGATCGAGCGTTTGCGGCCGGCGGAGCTGCTCGTGCCCGAATCCGGGGCGCCGGCGGGCATCACGACGCATGTGCGCGAACGTCCGTTGTGGCATTTCGATCTGGAAACCTGCACTCGAATGCTCTGCGAGCAATTCTCGACGCGGGATCTTTCCGGGTTCGGGTGTGCCGAGTATTCGCTCGCGATTCGTGCGGCGGGCACGCTGCTTCAATACGTTCGCGATACACAGAAGGCCGCGTTGCCTCATCTGCGCGGTCTGCGCACAGAGGAACGCAGCGAAACCGTGTTGCTCGATGCCGCCACTCGGCGCAATCTCGAACTGGATGTGAGTCTGACGGACCGCCCGGAATGCACTGTTGCCGCCGTGCTCGATCAAACGGCGACGGCGATGGGCGGCCGCGAACTGCGCCGCTGGCTCAATCGGCCGTTGCGTGATCGTGGCGCGGTTGAATTGCGCTTGCAGGCGATTTCGACATTGATCGATCGCGCGCTGTACACGCCGTTGCACGATCTGCTCAATCACGTAGGCGACATCGAGCGCGGCCTTGCTCGCGTCGCGTTGAAGAGTGCGCGTCCTCGCGATCTGGCGCAGCTGCGCGATGCGCTCGGACGTTTGCCTGAATTGCAACAACTCCTGGCGAACATCGACTCACCGCTGCTGCGCGAATTCGCGTCGCAAGCGGGGAGCTACCCGGACCTTCACGAGCTGCTGACACGCGCCATCGTCGAATCGCCGCCGCCCATCCTGCGCGAAGGCGGCGTGATCGCTCAGGGCTACGACGCCGAGCTCGATGAGCTCAAGCTCATAAGCGAGCACAGCGATCAATACCTGGTGCAACTCGAAGCGCGCGAACGCGAGCGCAGCGGCATCGCCAACCTGCGCCTGGGCTACAACCGCGTCTCCGGCTACTACATCGAGATCAATCGCAGCTTCGCGGACAAGGTGCCGACGGACTATCACCGTCGCCAGACGGTAAAGAATGCGGAGCGTTACATCACGCCGGAGCTGAAGGAGTTCGAAGACAAAGTCCTCGGCGCGCGCGACCGGGCGCTGGCTCGTGAGAAACAGCTGTATGACGAGTTGCTCGATCGGCTGATCGCCAGGCTCGCCGAGCTGCAAGGCTCCGCCGCAGCACTCGCGGCACTCGATGTGCTATCGAACCTGGCCGAGCGCGCAGTGACCTTGCGTTACGCGCAGCCGGAGCTCTCCGACGATCCGGTGATCCAGATCACCGAAGGCCGTCATCCCGTGGTCGAACGCTTCATCGATCAACCGTTCGTGCCCAACGATCTGCGCTTGAACAACGATCGGCGCATGCTGGTGATCACCGGCCCGAACATGGGCGGTAAATCGACCTTCATGCGCCAGACCGCGCTGATCGTCATTCTCGCCCGCATCGGCAGTTATGTACCCGCGAGCGCCGCGCGCATCGGGCCGATCGATCGCGTGTTCACGCGCATCGGCGCCTCGGACGATCTCGCGGGCGGCCGCTCGACCTTCATGGTCGAGATGACCGAAGCAGCAAACATTCTGAACAACGCGACCAACAACAGCCTGGTGCTGATGGATGAGATCGGTCGCGGCACGAGCACGTACGACGGCTTGTCGCTCGCGTGGGCGTGCGCGAACCATATCGCTCGCAGCGTGCGTGCGTTCACCCTGTTCGCGACGCACTACTTCGAGCTCACATCGCTCGCGCAGGATCTGGATAACTGCGCGAACGTACACCTCGATGCCACCGAGCACGGCGAGAAGCTCATTTTCCTGCACACGGTAAAAGAGGGCCCGGCGAACCAAAGCTACGGTTTGCAGGTTGCAGCGCTCGCCGGCGTGCCGCCCAAAGTCATCAGCGCCGCGCGCAAATACTTGCACGAGCTGGAGCGCCGCTCGGCAGCTGCGCAACAGGTGAAGCCGCAGGGAGAATTGTTGCTGGAGTTCCCCGACGACGAGGAAGAAGAGGAGCACCAGGCGGTCGCCGCGCTACGCAGCGTCGATCCAGATTCGATGACGCCTCGCGAAGCGTTGGACGCGCTTTACCGACTGAAGAAACTGGCAGCTGAGAAATAAGGTCCGCTCTGGCTCCGGATGACCGGGCGGAGCGTACGGTCAGAACGCTCCAGAAAGAGCAAGCGGCGACGGGCAAGCGCTCGCCGCCTGCGCAGCGACAGCGGCTGAGCACGATCGCTCCATAAGCATCAGCGGCGAAACATGCCGCTTCGCAAGAACCACGCTGCCTGTTCCGCCACTTCCGCCGAGAGCAGCATCCCCGTGTGCGACGTCGACAGGACGATGTGATCTTTCGCACCCGGCAGCATCGTCTCCTCCACGAGGACCGTGCCGTCGTGGTCCGCGTCCAGATCAGCAAACAATCGCCCTAGCCCCAATCTCATGGACCCTGCGATTACACCGACATCGCGATGCCCGCGCCACTCGCGCGGTTCAAACTCAACGCACTCCGCGTTCACCGCCGCACCGAGGATGGCCTTACCGAATGGAAGAATGCGCGCGACGCCCTGCGCTGCTTTCGATCCTTGCAGCGGCGTTCCCAGCAACACCGCCCGCCCCGGCGGCAAATCGTCAGTCAGCTGTAGCGCACGCAAGATCACGAGCCCGCCAAGGCTGTGGCCGACGAAATGCAGCTCCGGCACATCCTGCGCGCGCGCAAAATCCAACAGAGCGCGCACGTGATCGCTCATCGTCCCGGAGAGCGACGGATAGGAAAACGCGGCGACACGGAACGGCCCGTTCGCCTCGAGTCGATGCTTGAGCACCCGCAACTGGAAGCCCGACATCCATAAGCCATGGACCAGCACGACGGTGGCCGGCCGAGCCCGTTGCTGCGAATCGTTACTCAAGTCGCCATTGCCCTTGACAGCGGTGACAGCTATGGTCGCAGCGTGCGGCGATCGGACGCAATAGAAAACTCATGACTCGGACGGGACATTGGGGGACAGGATGCGGACGGCGAAGATGCTGACCCTGGCTTGCGCGCTGCTCGGAACGTCATCCGTGTTCGCGCAATCCAAGCCCACTGCGCCCACCATTCCCGCGGGCGACTGGATCGAGCTGTTCAACGGCCGCGACCTCACCGGCTGGACGCCCAAGATTTCCAAGCACGCGCTCGGCGAAAATTTCGCCGATACGTTCCGGGTGCGCGACGGCCTGTTGCAGGTTCGTTACGACGAGTATCGGAATTTCGACAACCAGTTCGGCCATCTGTTCTACCAGACGCCGTACAGCTACTACCGCCTCGTAGTCGAGTACCGTTTCGTCGGCGAGCAGGCCAAGGGCGGTCCCGGCGCCTGGGCCTTTCGTAACAGCGGCATGATGATCCATGCCCAGGATCCGAAGACCATGACGCGCGATCAGGACTTCCCCATCTCGATCGAAGCGCAGTTGCTCGGCGGCAAGAGCGACGGCAGCGCGCGCCCGACGCTGAATGTCTGCACGCCGGGCACCGAAATCGTCGTCGACGGCAGCCTGTACCCGGAGCACTGCCTGAACTCTCGGTCGCGCACTTACGACGGCGATCAATGGGTCCGCGTCGAGTTGCTGGTGCTGGGCGCCGGCCAGATTGCTCACATCGTCGACGGCCAGAAGGTGCTCGAATATGCCCTGCCGCAATTCGGTGGCGGTGTGGTGCATGACCATGACCCGGCCGCGCAGCCGACCGGCAAGCTGATGAAGGGCGGCTATATCGCCCTGCAGAGCGAGTCGCATCCCATCGACTTTCGCAGAATCTCGCTGCTGAACCTGGCCGGCTGCATGGACCCGAAGGCCGGCAATTATCGTTCGTACTACGTGAAATCCGCGCCGGCGACGTGTCAATATGCACGCCCGGCCGCCACTCCCTGAACCCTTTTCGAGCGCTCAACCATGTCCAAACCCCTTCGCGCGGCAGTAATTGGAACCGGTTTCATCGGCAGAGTTCATGTACGTTCTGCCCGGCTCGCCGGTGCGGAAGTCGTCGGTGTCGCGGCCTCTTCGCCGGAACGCTCGGCCGAGGCGGCGAAGTCCATGGAGGTGCCTCGGGGGTATGCCTCGGGGCTCGAAGCGGCGCGAGACAAGGACGTGGATGTCATCCACATCTGCACGCCCAACTCGCTGCACATGGAAGTCGCCAAGGCGGCACTGGAATCCGGCAAACATGTCGTCTGTGAGAAGCCGCTCGCCACCTCCTTGCAGGATGCTCGTGCGCTGACCGATCTCGCGAAAAGCAAAGGTCTGGTCGGTACCGTGCCGTTCATCAATCGCTATCACCCGATGGTGCGCGAAGCCCGCGCACGTGTGCAGAGTGACGAGACCGGCAAGCTGTATCTGATTCAAGGCTCGTATCTGCAGGACTGGCTCATGCAGGCCGGCGATACGAACTGGCGCGTCGACGCAACCGCTGGCGGCAAGTCACGCGCGTTCGCGGATATCGGCTCGCATCTTTGCGACGTGCTCGAATGGATCACCGGCGAACGATTTACCTCGCTCATTGCCACGCTCGGCACGCCGATTGCGCAACGTTCGGCGGCTGCGAGTCGCGTCGCGTTTCAAGCCAGCGGCGAAGTAAAAGACACCAAGTCCGTCGATACCGAAGACGTCGCGTGCCTGATCCTGCGCACCGATCGCGGCACCCTTGCGACGCTCACGGTCAGCCAGGTCTCGGCGGGCCGCAAGAACCGCTTGTGGTTCGAGCTCGATGGCGCGCAGCAGAGCGTCATGTTCGACCTGGAAAGCCCCGAACAACTCTGGATCGGCCGACGCGAAGGCACGACCTTGCTGATGCGCGATCCCTCCCAGTATTCGCCCGAGCAGCGGCATCTGGCCTGGCTGCCCGCCGGCCATGCGCAGGGCTGGGGCGATTGTTTCGAAGTCTTCGTGCGCGATTCGTATGCGGCGATTCGCGGCCAGTCGCACGCCGGGCTGCCGACGTTCGCCGACGGCGCGCGCTCGATGAGCATCGTGGAAGCCGTGTTGCGCTCCTCCGCCAGCAATCAATGGACCGCCATCAACGATTAGGAGAAACCTTCATGATCACACGTCGCCGCTTTCTCGAGGGCAGCTCGCTTGCTGCATTGGCCGCCATGAGTGGAGTCAGAAGTTTCGCGGCCGGCGATGGCACGGGCCCGCTGGGCCGCCCGATCGGATTGCAGCTCTACACGGTGCGTGACGTCGCGGCCAAGGACCTGACCGGCACGCTCGCGAAACTGCAGGCGATCGGCTATCGCGAAGTGGAAACCGCCGGGTTCTACGGCAAGTCCGGCAAGGAGATGCGCAAGATCCTGGCCGACCACGGCATGACCGCGCCCTCCGCCCACTCCAGCATGGGCGACATCCAGAAAGACATGCAGAAGCTGGTCGACGGCGCGGCCGAAGTCGGCGCGAAATATTTCGTCTGCGCCTTCCCTGCGCTGCCCGGGAACAAGGCACCGTCCGCGGCCATTGCCAGGGACATCACGCTGGATGACTGGAAATGGAATGCCGAGCAGTTGAACAAGCTGGGCGAGGTTGCGAAAAAAGCCGGGCTGCAGGCCGGCTATCACAATCACAACATGGAGTTCCGCTCGTTCAACGGCGTGACCGCGTTCGACCAGCTGCTGAAATCGACCGATCCGCAGCTCGTGACCATCGAGCTGGATCTGGGCTGGGTGGTCACGGCCGGTCTCGACCCGGCGAAGTTCATCAAGCAGCACGCCGATCGTATTGCGCTGCTGCACGTGAAGGACGTGCGCAAGGACGCGGTCAACGCGGTCGACGAGATCAAGGCCCAGACCGTCGAGATCGGTCGCGGCAAGATCGATTGGAAGAGCGTCTTCGCCGCCTGCGATCCGCAGCGCCTGAAACATTATTTCGTCGAGCAGGAAAACTTCACCGGCCCGACCGTCGATGCGGTGCGCGCCAGCTTCGAGTATCTGAGCGCGCTCAAATCGTAACGAGCAAAGGAGCATTCTCATGTTCAATGCATTCAATGGCGCGCGCGCCGCGTCCTGGATCGCGGTGCTTGCCGCCACGTGCGCCATGACAGCGAGCGCGGACAACAGCTCGAAGTCCGAGTGGCGGCCGCTGTTCAACGGCAAGAACCTGGACGGCTGGAAACATGTCGGCCCGGGTGAGTTCGTCGTCGAGAACGGCGTGCTCAAGACCGTCGGCGGCATGGGCCTGCTGTATTACACGGGCGAGAAGTTCGGCAACTCGGTCATCCGCGTCGTGTACAAGGCACCGGATGAGAACGGCGGCGGCAATTCCGGCGTGTTCATCCGCATTCCCGAGCAGCCCACCGAGCCGTGGATGCCGGTGAACAAAGGTTACGAAGTGCAGATCGACGACAGCGACGACGACTGGCATCGCACCGGCGTGCTGTATTCCTTCACCAAGACGCTGGCAAAGCCCAAGACCGGCGAATGGAACACGATGGAGATCACCCTCGAGGACGAGCGCACCGTCGTTACTGTGAACGGCACCAAGGTCACCGACTACAAGGAAGGCTCGCCGGTCCCCGAGAAGAAAGCGAAGCACGAGCCGGATCGCGGCAAACGTCCCGCGAGCGGTTACATCGGGCTGCAGAATCACGGCGACGTGGACACCGTGTACTTCAAGGAAGTGAGCGTCAGGAAGCTCAAGTAGCCTCGGCCCGCAAGCGACGCTGTCTGGCCGGTGCCAGCAGCGTCGCGCCGATCAGGAGCGTGCCGAGCAGCTGTTTGACAGGAGCGCCGGTTTCTGCAACCTTGGCGATGTAACCCGTTACAAATTCGAACTCCCAGCATTGGGATTGCACGACCCGCGCCGTGGCATCAGCAACGGTGAAGCGGTCACAGGGGGGCCTTTGAATCCGATCACCATCCGGCTCAGCGTCATGATGTTCCTCCAGTTCTTCATCTGGGGAGGATGGTTCGTCACGTTGGGCACCTTCCTCGGTGCTGCCTTCTCCGCCTCCGGCGGCGAGATCGGACAGGCGTTCTCGACCCAGAGCTGGGGCGCGATCATCGCCCCGTTCATCATCGGTTTGATCGCCGATCGCTATTTCAATGCGGAGCGCATCCTGGGCGTGCTGCACCTGATCGGCGCGCTGCTGATGTACCTGATGTACAGCTCCGGCAGCTTCGCATCGTTCTATCCCTATGTGCTCGGCTACATGATCATTTACATGCCGACGCTCGCGTTGGTGAATTCCGTGTCGTTCCGCCAGCTGACCGATCCCGCCGCCCAGTTCGGCAAGATCCGCGTCTGGGGCACGATCGGCTGGATTGCCGCTGGCCTGTTCATCAGCACCGTCGGCTGGGATGCGCAGCAGGCCGTTGCAGCAGGCGCGCTGCGTAACACGTTCCTCCTTTGCAGCATCGTCTCGCTCGTCCTGGGCCTGTACAGCTTCACGTTGCCCGCCACGCCGCCGGTCCGTGTCGCGTCCCAGAGCGTGATATCCCAGGCCCTGGGGCTGGATGCTCTGCGGCTGCTCAAGGACCGGAATTTCGCGGTGTTCTTTCTGTCATCGGTCCTCATCTGCATTCCTCTGGCGTTCTATTACCAGAACACCAACCTGTTCCTCGCCGAAATCGGCGTGACCAACCCCACCGGCAAAATGACCGTGGGCCAGATGTCCGAAGTGTTGTTCATGCTCTTGCTGCCGGTGTTTCTGAATCGCTATGGCATCAAGAAGACCTTGCTCCTCGGCATGGCCGCCTGGGTACTGCGCTATGTGCTGTTCGCCTTCGGCGCGGAGGGTTCGGTGCTGGTACTGCTGATCGGTGGCATCGCTCTGCACGGCATCTGCTACGACTTCTTCTTCGTCTCCGGGCAGATCTACACCGACTCGAAGGCCGGCGAACAATACAAGAGCTCGGCACAGGGCCTGATCACGCTGGCAACGTACGGCGTGGGCATGCTGGCCGGCTTCAAGGTGGCGGGCCTGATCTACGATCAGCATGCACTGGCGAGCGGACACGACTGGAAGGCGATCTGGCTGATCCCGGCGGCGCTGGCCGCGGGCGTATTTGCTTTGTTCGCGCTTGCCTTCAAACCAGAGTCGATTCAGCGCAGCGGCGCGGGAGCGACGAGCTCTTCCAATGCCATCCCCACGCACAAGCAGCCGCTGGCCGAGCGATAATGGCGCTCAGTCAACAGCTCACCAGCGGAAGTACCAGTGTCCTCCAGTCGCGCCACTTCGATTCGTCAGGTCGCCCGTCAGGCCGGCGTGTCGATTGCCACCGTCTCCCGCGCCTTGACGACGCCGGACAAGGTTTCCGACAAAACGCTGAAAAAGGTGCTCGCCCAAGTCGAGCGCAGTCGCTACAAGCCCAATCTGCTGGCGCGCAATTTCCGCAGTAAACGCGCCTTTTCGATCGTGGTGCTGGTGCCGAACATCGCCAACCCGTTCTTCGCGGAGATCATTCGAGGCATCGAGCAGGTCGCGCAACAACACGGCTACGCGGTGCTGTTGGGGGATACCGAAGGCCGCGAGGATCGCGAGGCCTATTACGTCGGCTTGGTCGAAACGCGTCAGGCGGATGGATTGATCCAACTGCACCCGCGCTTGCCCAAAGCCGCGCGCGGTGCGAATGGCACGCTCGACATACCGCTGGTCAATGCTTGCGAATACATCGAGGACGCGCCCTGCCCCCGCGTTGGCATCGACAATGTCGCGGCGGCGCGCGAAATGACCTCGTATCTGCTGGGTCTCGGCCACCGCCGCATCGGCGTGGTTCTTGGCCCGGATTCCAGCCCACTCACCAGCGATCGACTGCGGGGTTACAAGCTCGCGCTGCGCTCGGCGAAAATTGCAGCGGACGACAGCCTGATCGCGCAGGGCGATTTCTCCATGAGCTCGGGCAAGGCCGCCGCGGAGAAGCTGTTCAAGACCAAGCAGCCGCCGACCGCGATCTTCTGTTTCAACGACGAGATGGCGCTGGGCGCGATCCGGTTTCTGAAGAGCACCGGGCGCTGCGTGCCGCAGGACGTGTCTGTGGTCGGCTTCGACGACATCGAATTCGCAAGCTTCTGCGATCCGCCCCTCACCACCATCGAACAGCCGACGCGCGAGATCGGCAATAAAGCCATGGCGCTGCTGTTCGACCTGCTGAACGGCAACAAACCCGAACCCACGATGCACACGCTGCCGATCAAACTGATCGTGCGAGACAGCGCGGCGCCGCCGCCAAAGCGATGAACGACTGGAATTGACCGGGGCTGACCCAGGGAGACAGGCCATGCCGCTGATCGATACTGCAGGATTACAGAAGGAGTATGACGTCATCGTGGTCGGCTCCGGTGCGGCCGGCGGACAGACGGCATACACGCTGACCCTGGACGGCGCGAAAGTGCTGATGCTCGAAGCGGGCCGCAACTACGTGCCCGAGCTCGAGACGCCGATGTTTCATACGCCCGATCAGGCGCCGTTGCGCGGCACATCGACACTCGACAAGGAATTTGGCTTCTACGACGCGACCGTCGATGGCGGCTGGCAGATCCCCGGCGAGCCCTACTCGAGCGCATCGAGCGACGCAGATAGAACATTCTGGTGGTGGCGCGCCCGCATGCTCGGCGGCCGCACCAATCATTGGGGCCGCATCTCACTGCGTAACGGCCCGTACGATTTCAAACCGAAGAGTCGGGACGGGCTCGGCTTCGACTGGCCGATCTCGTATGAAGACGTTGCGCCCTATTACGACAAGGTCGAGATGCTCGTCGGTATCTATGGCGATAACAACGGCCTGGAAAACACCCCCGACTCACCCACGGGCTGCCTGCTGCCTCCACCCAAGCCGCGCGCCGGCGAAGCGCTGATTCAGAAGCACGCGAAGAAAACCGGCGTGCCTGTAATTCCCGTGCATCGCGCTGTGCTGACTCAGCAGCTGGATTTCAAGCGCATCCCCGCCCTGCTTCATCCGGGCAACCCTCGCGCGCAGCAAATCGTCGCGGACAGCATGCGGAGCCGCGCCCCATGCTTCTGGGCGACCGAATGCGGACGCGGCTGCTCGATCAAGGCCAATTACCAATCGACCACGGTGCACCTGCCGCCCGCGATGGCGACGGGCAATCTCGACATCCTGCCCAACGCGATGGTGCGTGAAGTGGAGATGGGAAAGAACGGTCGCGCGACGGGCGTCGTCTTCATCGACAAGACCACGGGCAAGGAAGTTCGCGCCAAGGGCCGGATCATCGTGCTCGCGGCGAGCGCCTGCGAGTCGGTACGTATCCTGCTCAACTCCAAGTCAGCGCAGTTCCCGCAAGGTCTCGCGAACTCCAGCGGCAAGGTGGGCAAATATCTGATGGACACCGTCGGTGCCAGCGTGACCGGCCAGATCCCGCTGCTCGAAGATCTGCCGCCGCATAACGAAGACGGCGCCGGCGGCATGCACGTGTATGCGCCGTGGTGGCTCTACAAAGAGCAACTCGCCGGCAAGCTCGACTTCGCGCGCGGTTATCACATCGAGATCGGCGCAGGCCGGGATATGCCCAGCTTCGGCGGCGCATCGGGCCTCGCCAATTATGTCGGCGGCTACGGCAAGAAGTTCAAGCAGGACATGCGCCGCTACTACGGTTCGTTCGTGAGCCTGGTCTGTCGCGGCGAGATGATCCCGAACGAAGACTCGTACTGCGAGATCGATCCACAAAAGAAAGACCAGTACGGCATTCCCACGCTCCGCTTCCACTGGAAGTGGTCCGAGCACGAAAAGCGCCAGGCACTTCACTCGCACAGGGCATTTACCGAGATCATCCAGAACATGGGCGGGCGCGTGACCGGCAAACAGGACCTGCTCCCCGGCGGCTTCATCATTCATGAAGTCGGCGGAGCGATCATGGGCAGCGATCCCAAGTCGTCGGTCGTGAATCAATGGGGTCAGACCTGGGATGTGAAGAACCTGTTTGTCACCGATGGCGCGCCGTTCCCGTCCAACGCCGACAAGAACCCGACCCTGACCATCATGGCGCTCGCCTGGCGCAGCGCCGACTACATGCTGGCCGCCATGAAGCGCAAGGAGCTGTGACATGGAAACGCTCAACGATTCGATTCGTATCGATCGACGCACGGCGGTGAAGTGGGTGCTCGCCGCAAGCGCGGCGCTGCAGCTGCCTGCCACCGTGCTGGCCCGAGACACTGCGAAGGGCTTGAGCGGCTATGGCAAGGATCCGAATCTGCAGAAGGTCTATCGGATCGGCGAGCTGTGGCCACTGACGCTGAATGAGCATCAACGCGCGACCGCGACAGTGCTGAGCGACCTCATCATCCCCGCGGATGACGAGTCGCCGGCGGCGTCGAAAGTTGGCGTCGTCGATTTCATCGACGAGTGGATCAGTGCGCCCTATCCGGACAACCAGCGCGACAAGCCGATCGTCGCGGACGGACTGGCGTGGCTCGATCAGGAGTCGCAGCGGCGCTTCAAGAGCAATTTCTCCGCGCTGATGGAAAAGGAGCGCATCACCATTTGTGACGACATCAGCGCGGCGAAACCGGCGGCTCAGTTCGAGCAGGCTGCGAAGTTTTTTTCGCGCTATCGCGCTCTCACGGCAGGCGGCTACTACACGACGCCGGTCGGAATGAAGGACTTGCGATACGTCGGAAACGTGGCGATGACGAAGTTCGATGGGCCGCCGCCGGAGGTACTGAAGAAGCTTGGACTGGCGTAGTAGCAGCGAAGAGGAATTTCGCACGCTTGGCCCGGAGCGTACGCTTCGGCTCTGCAGGAAGGGATAGGCCTACTCCTCTCACGCAGAGCCGAGCTTTATCTTCTGATTCGACCGCGTGCGGCTCTACTTGACGCGATAGATGGCGCAGAGCTTGTTGCCGTCAGGGTCACGCACATAGGCCAGGTGCATCGGACCCAACACGTTGTCGCGCAGACCCGGCGGATCTTCGATCGACGTGCCGCCATGTGCCAGCGCTACGTCATGAAACTCTCGAACGTGCTCGGGCGAGTTGCACTTGAAGCCGATCGTGCCCCCGTTTGCAAACGTCGCTTTTTCGCCGTTGATCGGTTCGGTGACACAAAAGGTGCTGCCGTTATGGCGGTAGAACAGCCGGGTGTGGCCGGATGGCGCCTTGTTGCGCACCGGTTCGCCCGCGCCGAGCGTCCCGAGCACGGCGTCGTAGAAGCGCTTGGAGCGCTCGATGTCGTTCGAACCGATCATGATGTGATTGAACATTCTTTCTCCTCTGGATTCGGCGTAGACGCCCCGGTCGTCGATCCTGCAACGGCTGTCATGCCTGCGCAGGCTGACACTGCTTCGCTGAAGCTCGACGCCAACAGTTTGCCCGCGCCCGCCCCGATTATCCACACACCCTTCCGTATGAAAGGAAATCGATCCGTCCCCATTCCAGTACTCCGGAAAGGGGCGGATCGCCCGGTGGAACTAATCGCAGAAGTGCGGATTAAGCTGTGCAGCGGCGGGCCGGGCATACCTCCCTTCCCACATCGACGTGTACGACTCCCAACGTAGACGCATTTTCAGCAATCGGAGCTGCGGCGGATATGGTCAAGATCGATGGCGTGACGGTGCCGGACAGCAAAATGGCCAGCGAGGCCACCGAGCTGGTGCGGGACACCGCGTCCCTCCTGCTGTTCAATCATTCGAGTCGCGTCTTCTGTTTCGCGGCCCTGACGGGGAAACGACGTGGGCTGTCCTTCGATGCAGAACTGCTGTACGTGGGATCGATGTTCCATGACATGGGCCTGACCGCCCGACACAGCAGCCGAACCGATCGATTCGAAGTCGACGGCGCCAACGCCGCGCGCGATTTTCTACGCCAGTACCGCATCGACCAGCGAGACATTGACACCGTGTGGGCGGCGGTCGCGTTGCATACGACTCCCGGCATTCCGCAGTACATGCACCCGCTGATCGCGCTGGTCAACGCCGGCGTGCTAACGGATGTGGTTGGCATCGAGTATGAGCAGTTCACGGAGGCGCAGCGCAAGGCCGTCGTCGAAGCCTATCCCCGCGGTCCGGACTTCGAGGAGGAGATCATCCAGACCTTCTACGACTGGAACAAGCACAAGCCGGAGACGACGTACGGCACCATCAATGCCGACGTACTCGCCGACAAGGATCCGAGCTTCCGGCGCATCGACCTCTGCTCCAGGATCCGTTACTCGCGCTGGAGAGCCGAGCAGCAGAACATTCCCAAACCTGAGACAAAACGATGAACCGCGCAATGCGTATGGGCTTCTTCGGGTTGCTATCGACCGCGCTGACGCTCGGAGTTGCCGCCGCGCAGAATGTCGAACAGGTGAAACCGGTGTTCGAACACGCGCTTCCAAACGTCCCGGGAAAGAGCATGATCGCCGTCGTCGTGAGCTATCCTCCCGGCGCCAAATCGGCCGCCCACCATCATGCCCCGTCGGCGTTCATCTACGCTCACGTCCTCTCAGGTGCCATTCGCAGCCAGGTCGACGACCAGCCCGCCAAGGTCTACCAGGTGGGCGAAGGCTTCTACGAGGCGCCCGGCTCGCATCACCGGATCAGTGAGAACGCGAGTGACAAAGAGCCCGCGAGCCTGCTGGCCGTCTTTGTCGTCGATTCCAAAGACAAGCCTTTGACCACTCCGGACCCGAAGCAAGGATCGCAGTAACGCGTAACGATTCCAGCAGGAGCATGAGATGGCCTCCAGCAGCGCTGATGAAACCAACTCGGACCAGGCGCAACCCTCGATGATGGCCTGGCGCGTGCACGAGTTCGGGCCGCCCAACGTCATGGCTTTCGATCGAGTTCCGCGGCCTGAACCTGGCCCCGGCGAGGTCCTCGTCAAAGTTGCTGCGGCTGGAGTCGGTCCGTGGGACGGCTGGATCAGAGCCGGAAAAAGCGCTTTGCCGCAACCGCTCCCTCTCACACTGGGCTCGGATCTGGCTGGCACCATCGCGGCTCTCGGGCCTGGAGTTTCCGACTTGCATGTGGGCGATCAGGTTTATGGCGTAACGAACCCCCAATTTATCGGGGCATATGCCGAGTACGCGGTGGCTTCAGCAGCGATGCTCGCGAGCAAACCAACCTCGATAACCGACGCCGAGGCGAGCTCCGTTCCTGTCGTTGCCGTGACAGCGTGGCAGGCCCTGTTTGATCAAGCCCAACTCAAAGCCGGGCAATCGGTGCTCATTCATGGCGCGGCGGGAAACGTTGGAGCGTATGCCGTTCAGCTGGCTCGCCGTGCAGACATGCGAACCATCGCGACTGCTGCCGCGAATGACATTCCCTTCGTGCGCGACCTCGGCGCGGACACCGTGATTGACTACCAGAGCCAGCGGTTCGAGCAAGCAGTTCGCGACCTGGACGCTGTGATCGATCTGGTCGGCGGCGAAACACAGACTCGTTCGTTCGAGGTCCTGCGCCGCGGCGGGAAGCTGATCTCGGCGGTATCCCAACCCGATCAACACCTGGCTCATAGCCATGGCGTCGAAGCCGCATTCTTCCTGGTCAACGTCACGACCCAGGCTCTGGCGCAGATCGCAGGGCTGATCGATAGTGGAAAGCTGCGAACGCGTGTGGGCGTGGTGCTACCGCTCGCGGATGCACGCGAGGCTCACATGATGCTGGAAGGCTTGCGACCTCACCCAAAAGGAAAGATCGTGCTCGCGATCGCACCAAGTTGAAGGGACAGATTCAATCTGCTGCTTCGATCGGTCCTTACAGCTCCATTTCAACATCCTGCACGTCGGCAATAGCTCAGGCGGTGGGCGCCGACTCTGGCGGCCGCGCAGTGGCCTCCTGATAGCTCTGCGCGAACTTCGAGTAATGGACCGCCCAGTAGACTAGAAGCCCAAAGGCCGGATCGAAGAAGGCCAACACCGCCCACCACACGGGACGGATTCCGACAAAGAGCCAGTCGCGTTCTCTCGCATCCCGATGAATATAACGGGCGATGAGCAAGCCAAAGCCGTAGTAGACAATCCACCAGCCAGTCGGCCAAATCATGGAAAACCACGGGAGGCCCTCCGAAATCTTGGTCGTTTCATGTCTGGTCGCGACCGATGCGCGCTCGATGCATTGCGCGCGCTCACCGGCATCCGTGACGGGATCGCAGATGAAGTTGGCAATGGGCGAATCGGCTGCATGCGCCAGGAAGCAGAACGATATGCATGCAACCAGCAAAATGATGCGCATCGAATGTCCTTTGTTTCGATTCTGAGCCGCCGCCCACCCGAAACGGTTGGGTCAAGACCAGCATTACGAAGCATTCAGAATAGCCGACGCAAAGAACTAGAAACGTGAGCTGCGTCGGTTGCTTGATCTCGCAGCCCCCTCCCGGGATAGAAGAGCCCCGAGTTCCCTCCGCTGCGCCCCCAGCTGGAGTATCAGCTGTTAAATCCGAGCAAGCGTGATGCGTAATCCGCGTGCCGCTCTGCCTGGCTCACCTCCTAGCGGTCGCTGGCCAGCAACTTTCGCATCCCGTACCGTCGGAAGGTCACGCCACGACGTTCGATGCACTGTTCTTCGATGACATGGAAGCCGCAGCGCTCGAAGAATGGTCGAGCAACCATGCTCGCCTCGGTAAACATTTCGACGACGCCGCCCACCTTCAAATCGGCTTCGGCCTGGTTGTACAGTTCCGAAGCAATGCCACGTCGAGCATGCTTCGGGGACACATAAAGAAGGTCTATGTGCCCATTCTGCTCGTACGAGATGAACCCGGCCAACTCGTTGTCTACCTCCGCTACCAACGTAGTGGATTGAGCGAGCCGCGCTCTCCAGCCAGAAATATCCGGCTCAGTCGGCGCCCAAGCTGCCAGCTGAGTTTCGTCGTAGTGTGCGGAACCCAACCCGTGGACCGACTCGGTAAACAGTCGTGCCACGGCGTGGAGATCGGATTCACGGTAGGGTCTGATCATATCGGGTGAGCATGCGGCAATTTGTTGGGCATCTTGCCGCACCCACTTACTTCTCTAAATACCCTTCCACACCCGGAACCAGCTCGTTCAGCTCGATGAACGCCATGTAGTCCTTCACAGACTTCCGGTACGGAGGCTCGAGACGGCAACACTCCTGGAACTTCTCCGCCGCCTTCTCCCACTCCTCGAGCTGAAAATGGCACCGACCCTGCCAGAACTTGACGAGCGCGGACCTGGGAAACAGGAGCTCGGTGGTCGCCAGCGTCTGCAACGCGTCGTCATAGCGCCCGCCCTCGTACGCACTCTCGACAAGTACCGCCCAATCCGGGCCCTTCTTTGTGCTTTCGGCTTTCCGCTTCCGGGCCTGGATGCAAGCCCAGAGCTGCGAAACCAGCAGCAGGGCAAAGATCAGCCACACGGCAATCTCTATGCTCCGAAGCGTCTCGGACAGCTCGATATGAGCTAGCAAGTTCCGAGAAAATGAAGGATCGCGCTCCATGTCATTCATTCCGATCCGCGTCGCGGCTTCGCGGCGTCAACCCAGTGCCTTGTTGGCACACCCGCTCCTCCAACGAAGCAAGTAGAAGATCGATAGAGAAATACACATCACCGTCATGGCATACAGGTAATATGCGCTGTTCCGGCTGGCATTCAGCGACGGTCCCGCATGTCTATACACTGAGGTCACTCCATCAGTCTCGAACGTGGGCTGCTCGATGGCCGACAGCAACAGAAAGACGATGAGCAGCCCGCTCAGCAACGACAATACAGAAGCGAGAGCAACAGGCAGTCTTGGCGCCACGCGCTGCACGAGTAGCGCCCCTGGCATGGGAATCAAGGAGATGACGAACAGCATCAGAAAGGTCGCAACGGCGTGGAATGTCGTTCCCAGCAGCAGCAACGCTCCCGAAGTCGGCGGTTGTGACAGCGAAAGCCACAGCGAGCACACTGCCCCCAAGGCGCCGACAATCAACGCTGATTTCACAGCCAACTTGCGCATAAACGTTTACGCCCCGCATAGGCCGCGAAGAAACTCCATGCGATTGGAGCTTTCATGTTCGGAGTACGAGAGCACCCGCTCAAATCTTTATTCGGTACCACCTTGGCGCACAGTATCGCCCCCCAAATAGCACCGAAACCCATCCGAAGCCCACATCACAAATAGCCCTCGAAGAAGAGCGACCCGATGTAGTTGTATAGAACAGGCAGCTTCAGAAATTTCGAGCCGGCGTCGTACTCGCGCGGGCGCTCCTGGTCAGTCGCTATCGTAATCTCTTCGGAGCCGCGTTTCTCCCGGTACGCATAGAACAGCAAGTTCCCCACAGGCTGGAACTCTGTGATCTCGATAAAATTCTCATTGGCGGCTCTCAGCTTTTCACTCAGCTCCCTCCGGCGCGCGTCGAACTTCTGCTCTTCTCCCGTGTGCTGCTGCACGGCCAGGAACGAAACATACCAACCGGCATACGCCCGCTTCATCTCGTCATACGACAGTCCGTCCAGCACACCCTCACCCAAAAAGCTCCAGGTGACTGGACCCGTCATGCCGATTCCAACGTGACCATCTTCCATCCGATAGCGATAAAGCACGATCTCGACTTTCCGATCCGCAAGCGGCCAGTCGGTCACCTCACGGTGAATCTCCTGGATCTCGACCGGCGGCTCGCCAAACTCGCTGGGGTGAGCCAGCCACTCGGTCATTCGCTGTTCATCTGAACTCACGGTGCACCCTCCGGCGGTCAAGAACGAGCAGGCCAGGACGATCTTTAGAAAGTTTCTCGGGATATTCATCGGATAGCCAACTCGGACTCGGCAGCATGAATGGCCGCTCAACCTTTGTCACGGCGGAGGGCATGAATGGCTCGAGCCACGGCAACGGTACGTGTTGTGTCTGGGCGGTTTCTGCGTTCGAGTGCAATCAGACGCTCCATCTGCGATCTATCCCCGCCACATAGATACAGCAACTCACCTTCCGATGAATCGAGGTCTGGCCGATCCCCCGCCCGCCGGAACCAGAATACGACGACGACTATGACCGCAACACCAATCACGATGCCCACGCGAGCAACTCTCCCCTATGCGCCGCACGCCATCCTCGAGCGGCAAGCGCGAACTCCAGCCCGCCAAACAACGTTCGTCGTAGTGATGCTGCCTCGTACCACCACGAGACCCGGCGCATGGCCAGGACTGATATTTAGCATCAATGCCGTGGCTAACGCTCGCCCTTAGATCTTGTCAGGCACGCTCACAGCAAACCAGCCAAGGCGCCCTTCACTTGTTCTGCATCCAGTGATCGAACGCGTTGGCGGAGACGTCGCAATCGCAGAAGCCCCCGTGAGCCTCGAGCCAACCACTCACTTCTTCCGCCGACAGGCGGTTCTCGGACAGCCATTGCGTCGTGAAGCGGTGCGAGTGGTCACAGCCGTTTTCTTCGACGAGTTTCTCGACGGTCTTGAACATCGAGTCTAGCAGGTCATTCGGGAGGGGAAATGCTGAGCGCGCATTGTCACGCTCTCGTATCTCCAAGCCTTCTTCCGATCTCGGCCTACCGGGTCCATCTCTTGCCCCTTTCATGCTGCCCAACGCCGCTGTGCCGCGAGCACCGATGCTTCGCCGGTGCGAGTCGGAACCTCGACCTGTTGACCGTCACGTCACCCTGGCTTGAAAAAGACTCGACCTTGCGGCACTCACGAGCGCCTCTTGCGCGACAAGTTGAGTCCTGCTCGAGTCGATGATCCTTCAGCGCTGCTGCGCATATAGACACCCACGAGAAAAAAGACGCATACGGCGGCTCCGAGCAGAATCGAACCCTTCCTCGCCAGTCCCGCACCGCCTTGAGTGATATGCGGCAACACCAACCACGCAACCAACGCAGCAATGAGTAGGACGACGGCGCCGATCTGGCCCTTTCGGATTGCATTTCGGACTGATAGCTCGTCACGAGGATACGCAAGCTCAGGCAGTGCGGAAAGCAAGGGAAGCGGCAGGCCGATCAGCAGCACTAGCATCAGTAATGTCATCAGCAGTGGCGATATTGGCAATACCAACGGCTCCAGAAACGTCAGAAGCGTCAGCGGGATTCCCGCCACCGACACCCCGACAAGAAGCCCGACGAGGCGCCTTGCGACGATCCGATCCGATTTCATCGCTACTCCTTTGCGAGCAAAAGTGCCTCGCTATTGCGAGTCGGCACCAGCGGCTCGTTTTGTGTTTATGCCGACATGGCTAGGAAAGCTCTTGGATACCCTGCTTGAGCCAACCTTAGACGCGAGACCCGTCAGCGTTTCTCGCTCAGCTTTGCTGAAGCATAGATGAGTGGACACGAACCTCTGTGCGCCATGAACGATACCCAACTCGCCGGTTCTTGATCGAACAACCAGGTGGGCAAAGACCGAAGGACTTTGCGACTCGGGCGCGCAATGCGCGTGGACTCCACGCAGTTGTTGGGTATTGCTAACACAGATGCTCTGTAAGCACATGATCAGCACCGGCGTACTCGCGAAGCACACCGATAAAGCCTCGCTTAGCATCCCCTATGAGCATGATGTACAGAATCTTCTCGGGAGAGCCGCCGGCGATCATCGTGCACGGCCAACCCGAAATACTTCCAGGAATGGCGCGCCGAATCGCATTCCAAGCGAGGAAGTCTCTGGAGCCAGAGAATCTCGGAGCTTCAATCCCCTCCGGCGATACTGTCACTCTTCCAAGCCAACCAAAACCGAAGAGGAGCAATCCCAACACCAACGCAAACACGAGCCCCAGGGCTGATAGCTGCGGTATTCGGCTCAGAGAAAATTCTCCGTTTAGCGCCGCCGTGATGACGACACCACTAAGCAGAATACCGCCCAGCATTCCGCTCCAAATGACGCAGTCCTTGGCCGATGTGTATAGCGTGACAGACTCGGAGCTCATCGGACGCCCAACCCCCGCAATGAGGCGCTCGCGCCCAGCGCACCGCCCGCATGCCCTTGTTGGGCACTCACTGCTCGACAAACGAGAGGATAATTGCGCTCCTTTGCGTGCGAGACCACAACAGCAGCAATCCGCTCGGCCTCCGCCTCCGATTCCGCTGTCAGCAGCACGCCGCCCTCCGTATGGATATCCAACATCCTCTTTACCGCCGTTTCCTGATCAAGCCCCACGTGCTCCATCAGCACCCAGACTACGAAATCCATTGAAGTCTGATCGTCGTTGAGGATCTCGATTCCAAACGCAAAACCGTCTGGACGAAAGCCGCCGATGTCAAGCAAGCGCGTGTCTCGGGGGAAAACGACGCCAGGCACCAGCTTCAACAACAACCCCATGGGCACCAGCCTATCCCAAGCCGAGAACAGGTCTCGGAGCCGCTGCAGAATCGCCGTCATTTGATCGACGCCCGACCACAACAGGGCGCTCCGCCTTTGCGAGTCGGACACACCGGCTTGTTAGCGCAGCCTACCATTTCCACCGGTAGCGTCTCTTGCGTTCTTCATGTGCCGCCCTGTCATCTGCCATCGATCTTCGCCGACCACCCCCGTAGATACCAACCCATGAGGCCATGAAGGCGATGAGAGCACATAATAAGAACGGGCCTGTTACAGATGAGAACGACGATCCAGCCTTCGCGGCGGCCGACCAAATGCGGGACCTGATACGAATCCGCCAGTGCAGCATCCGCACCGAGCAGGCGTATCTGCAGCAGATCAGGCGCTACATTCTGTTCCGTCACACACGCCATGCGCTCGGGCTGTGCCGATCCGGAAAGCGCCCCATAGGCGCTTGGCCGGAGCATCCTCCAGCTGGAGTGCTGACTGTTAAATTCCATCGCCCGGCAAACGAGGGAGAAGCGGGAACGTCACGTTTCCGCAGAAACGCCGAATGTTAAGTTCCGCACCGAGATCGACCCGCGCAGCCGAAGGTAACGGAATCTTCTCGCGCCAAAGAACACGCGAGACGTGAAGCGCGCCTCAACGCGCGAGGCGCAAGGCGTCGGAGCCGCGGCGCGCTTCGCGCGCGCCAGCGCCAACTACGGGTGTTACCCCTCCACCTTCACCGGCAGCTTCACCCGAATATGCAGCTCCTTCAGCTGCTCTTCGCTCACGCCGGTCGGTGCACTGGTCATCAAATCCGCCGCGGTCTGCGTCTTCGGGAACGCAATGACGTCGCGGATCGAATCCGTGCCCGCCATGAACATCACGATGCGATCCAAGCCGAACGCGATGCCACCATGCGGCGGCGTGCCGAACTTGAGCGCTTCGAGCAGGAAGCCGAACTTGACTTGCGCTTCCTCCGGCGAGATGCCGAGCAGATCGAACACCGTCGACTGCATCTCCTGGCGGTGAATACGCACCGAGCCGCCGCCGATTTCGGAGCCGTTGAGCACCATGTCGTAACCCTTCGACAGGGCATTCTTCGGATCGGCACGCAGCGCCGCTGCATCTTCGATACGAGGCGCGGTGAACGGGTGATGGAGCGCGGCCCAGCGCTTCGCCTCCGGATCCCATTCGAACATCGGGAAGTCGACGACCCACAGCGGATGCCAGCCGGTCTTGGTCATCTTCATGTCATGACCGACCTTGATACGCAGCGCGCCGATGGAATCATTCACCACCTTCGCCGTATCCGCGCCGAAGAAAATCAAATCGCCATCCTGCGCGCCGGTGCGGGACAGGATGCCGTTCACGGCGTCGTCGCTGAGGAATTTGAGAATGGGCGACTGCAGCCCGTCGCGGCCCTTGGCCTTCTCGTTCACCTTCACGTAGGCGAGGCCCTTCGCGCCGTAGCGTCCGACGAACGTCGTGTAATCGTCGATTTCCTTGCGTGACAGCTTCGTGCCGCCTTCCGGCACGCGGAGGGCGACCACGCGGCCGTCCGGATTCGAGGCCGGGCCGGAGAACACCTTGAACTCGCAGCCCTTCACGAGATCGGCAACGTCGACCAGCTCCAGAGGGATACGCAGGTCCGGCTTGTCCGACGCGTAGCGACGCATCGCTTCGGCGTAGGTCATGCGGGGGAACGGGTTCGGCAGCTCGTCGCCGAGCACGGTCTTGAAGATGGAACGGATCAGCTCCTCCATCAGCTGCATGATCTGCTCTTCGCTCAGGAACGACGTCTCGATATCGAGCTGAGTGAATTCCGGCTGACGCTCGGCGCGCAGGTCTTCGTCACGGAAGCAGCGGACGATCTGATAGTAACGATCGTAGCCCGCCATCATCAGCAGCTGCTTGAACAGCTGCGGCGACTGAGGCAGCGCGAAGAACTGACCGGGATGCGTGCGGCTCGGTACGAGATAGTCGCGCGCGCCTTCCGGGGTCGCCTTGGTGAGCATCGGGGTTTCGATGTCGATGAAGCCGTTGTCGTCCAGGTACCGGCGCATGGCGCGCGTCACCTGATGGCGCAGGCGGATGCGCTTCTGCATCACGTCGCGACGCAGGTCGAGGTAGCGGTACTTCAGGCGCAGCTCTTCGTTGACCGGCTCGTCGTGATGGAACGGCGGGGTCTCGGAGCGGCTCAGGATTTCCAGCTCGCGGGCCAGCAGTTCGACCTGGCCGGAGGCCAGATTGGCGTTCGCGGTGCCCCCCGGGCGGGCACGGACCAGCCCCTTGATGCGG
Organism: uncultured Steroidobacter sp.; assembly: GCF_937958065.1. Classification (GTDB taxonomy): domain Bacteria; phylum Pseudomonadota; class Gammaproteobacteria; order Steroidobacterales; family Steroidobacteraceae; genus Steroidobacter. Next base: position 27,211 of record NZ_CALFXI010000048.1, on the reverse strand, counting down.
ATGCAGAACTCGCTGCGCAGACGCTCGGCGTCCGCGAACACGTCCTTGGCATCGGGGTCGAACACGATCTGCAGCAGACCCTCGCGGTCGCGCAGGTCGACGAAAATCACGCCGCCGTGGTCACGCCGGCGGTGCACCCAGCCAGCGACGCTGACTTCCTTGCCGATGAGGGATTCGTTGACCTGGCCGCAATAATGGGAGCGCATGGAAAAGGCTCGGGACGTAGGGAGCGCGGGATGTTACGGAGCCCCCCGAGGCGGCGCAAGCAAGGGGCCGCCGACGCCGCGTCCCGTCCCTGAAAAGGCGGGACGGAGTTGAATTGTGTCAGCCTCGGAGCGGCGCCGCCGGGGACAGAAACAAACCCGTCCCCTTTCCAGGCCAGCGGGGGCAGATTGGAATCTGCCCCCTGCGGGACGATTACCGCCGCTTGGCTTTCTTCTTCGCCGGCGCGGCCTTCTTCGGCGCCGGGCGCTTGGCCGGGGCCTTGGCGGCCGGCTTCTTGCCCTTGGCCGGTGCAGCCTTGGCGGCCGGCTTGCGGGCCGCTGCGGTCTTCACTTCCGGCTTGGACTCGACCTTCTTCTCCGGCTTCTCGGCCTTGGCCTCGCTGCTGGCGGCCTTGTCCTCGGACTTCTCCGCCGGCTCCTCACGGTCGGCGAGATTGCGCTTGTCCTCGCCATCGGACTTGAAGTCGGTCTCGTACCAGCCGTCGCCCTTGAGGCGGAACACCGGCGCGGAGATCAGTTTCTTCAGCGTCGACTTGTTGCAGCTGGGGCATTTGCGCAGCGGCTCATCGGAAATCTTCTGCAGGGTCTCGACGTAGAACTTGCAGTTACTGCATTCGTATTCGTAAAACGGCATGGTTATTCTCGGTCACAAACAAGGCGACTCGGCGTCGGCGCATCATAGGGGCCGACACCGAATCTTCAAGCTATTGCGAACGGAAAAAATCAGCCCCGCGCAAACGCCAGCTCGCCATCCTTGACCGTGACGCGCACCTTCGAGCCGGGACCGAACTCGCCCCGGAGGATGCGCTGGGCCAATGGGTTTTCCAGCTGCTGCTGAATGGCGCGCTTCAACGGGCGGGCGCCGTACACCGGATCGAAGCCGGCTTCGGCCAGCCGATCGGTGGCCGCCTCGTCGAGCTGCAGCTCGATATCCCGCTCCGCCAGCCGCCGCCGCAGGTACGCCAGCTGGATGTCCACGATGGCCCGCAGCTGATCGCGGCCCAGTGGATGGAACACGACGATGTCGTCGACGCGGTTGATGAACTCGGGCCGGAAGTGCTGTTGCACGATCTCCAGCACCGCTTGTTTCATCCTCGGGTAGTTGGCCTCGCCCGCCAGCTCCTGGATGACGTTCGAGCCCAGGTTCGACGTCATGATGATCACGGTGTTACGGAAGTCGACCGTGCGCCCCTGACCGTCGGTGAGGCGGCCGTCGTCCAGCACCTGCAACAGCACGTTGAACACATCCGGATGGGCTTTTTCGACCTCGTCCAGCAACAGCACCGAATACGGCCGGCGACGCACGGCCTCGGTCAGATACCCGCCCTCTTCATAGCCGACATAGCCCGGAGGCGCGCCGATCAGCCGAGCCACGGAATGTTTCTCCATGAACTCCGACATGTCGATGCGGACCATGGCCTCTTCGGTGTCGAACAGGAACTCCGCGAGCGCCTTGCTCAGCTCGGTCTTGCCGACACCGGTCGGACCGAGGAACAGGAAGGACCCATTGGGCCGGTTCGGATCGGACAGGCCGGCGCGTGAGCGACGGATCGCGTCCGCCACGGCAGTGACCGCCTCGCGCTGGCCGACCACGCGCTTGCCCAACTGCTCCTCCATGCGCAGCAGCTTTTCCTTCTCGCCTTCGAGCATCTTGGAGATCGGGATGCCGGTCCACTTGCTCACGACTTCGGCGATCTCCTCATCGGTGACCTTGTTACGCAGCAGTTTCTTTTGATCCGCCTGCTGCTCGGCCGCCGTGGCCGCGGCGAGACGACGCTCCAACTCGGGGATGCGGCCGTACGCCAGCTCCGACATGCGCGCGAGATCCTGCGCGCGTCGTGCCGTCTCCAATTCGGTCTTGGTGCGCTCCAGCTCCTCCTTGATGCCCGCGGCGCTTTGCACCGAGGCCTTCTCGGCCTTCCACACCTCTTCCAGGTCGGAATATTCCTTTTCCAGCGCGCCCAGCTGCTCATCCAGCGCCTTCAGGCGCTTCTTGGAGGCTTCGTCGGTTTCTTTCTTGAGGGCCTCGCGCTCGATCTTCAGCTGGATGATGCGACGCTCGAGTCGATCCATGGCCTCGGGCTTGGAATCGATCTCCATGCGAATGCGCGAGCCGGCCTCGTCGATCAGGTCGATGGCCTTGTCGGGCAGCTGACGATCGGTGATGTAACGATGCGAGAGCGTGGCCGCCGCGACGATCGCCGGGTCGGTGATCTCCACGCCGTGGTGAACTTCGTAACGCTCCTTCAAGCCGCGCAGGATGGCGATGGTGTCTTCCACCGAAGGCTCATCCACCAGCACCTTCTGGAAACGACGCTCGAGCGCGGCGTCCTTCTCGATGTACTTGCGATACTCGTCGAGGGTCGTTGCGCCCACGCAATGCAGCTCGCCGCGAGCGAGCGCGGGCTTGAGCATGTTGCCGGCGTCCATGGCACCTTCGGCCTTGCCGGCGCCGACCATGGTGTGCAGCTCGTCGATGAACAGGATCACGCGGCCTTCCTGCTTGGCGAGATCGTTCAGCACGGCCTTGAGCCGCTCTTCGAACTCGCCACGGAATTTCGCGCCGGCGATCAGCGCGCCCATGTCGAGCGCCAGGATGCGCTTGTTGCGCAGGCCTTCGGGCACCTCGCCGTTGACGATCCGCTGCGCGAGCCCTTCGACGATGGCGGTCTTGCCGACGCCGGGCTCGCCGATCAGCACCGGGTTGTTCTTGGTCCGACGCTGCAGCACCTGCACGGTGCGGCGGATCTCGTCATCGCGGCCGATGACCGGATCGAGCTTGCCCTGCTCGGCGCGCTCGGTGAGATCGACGGTGTATTTTTCGAGCGCCTGGCGGCTCTCCTCGGCGTTGGCGTCGTTGACCTTCTCGCCGCCGCGCAGCTCGTCGATGGCCTGCTCGATGGAGCCCTTCACGGCGCCGGCATTGCGCAGCACCGTGCTGATCTGGCCCTTGTCTTCGAGCGCCGCCAGCACGAACAGCTCGCTGGAGATGAACTGGTCGCCGCGCTTCTGCGCGAGCTTGTCCATCACGTTGAGCAGGCGGCCGAGCTCGTTGGAGACGTGCACTTCGCCGGCGGTGCCTTCGACCTTGGGCAGCCGATCGAGCGTCTCGCCCATCTGCGAGCGCAGCAGGTTGACGTTCACGCCCGCCTTGTCGAGCAGATGCCGAACGGTGCCGCCTTGCTGGTCGAGCAGCGCCACCAGCAGGTGCGCCGGCTCGATGTACTGGTTGTCGCGACCCACGGCCAGCGACTGGGCATCGGCCAGGGCCTGCTGGAATTTGCTGGTGAATTTATCCATTCGCATATGACTTTTCCCCGGCGCACCGAAGCCGTCGGCGCCGTTTACCTTGGCAGCGATCTGGGGAACAAGGTAGGAAAATTCAACGGGGTTCCGCCAGCCCGGCGGTCCCTTCAATGCGCCAGGCTGTGGCTCACCGAGATCACGGCCACGCCGAGCACGATATACACCAGCTGCCAGACCCCCGAGCCGGGATCCACCTTGCGGTGCAGACCGGGAATGAGGTCCGCGACCGCAATGTAAAGAAAGCTCGATGCCGCGAGAGCAATGGCGTACGGCAGCACCCCCTGAACCTGCGCCAGCGCGAAATAGGCTGCCACGCCGCCCACTACCGAGGTCACGCTGGTGAGCAGATTGAGCGTCAGGGCGCGCAGCGGCCGCATGCCGCCATTGAGCAGAATTGCCAGATCACCGACTTCCTGTGGGATCTCGTGCGCACACACGGCGATGGCCGTGACGATGCCCAGATGCACGTCGGTCATGAAGGCGGCGGCGATCAGCACACCGTCCAGGATGTTGTGGAAGCCGTCGCCGATCAGGATGAGCGTGGCCGACGCCTGGTCGCGCCGCTGGTCGTGACCATGATCGTGTGCATGGTTGTGGTTGTGGTGACCATGAGCATGGGCGTGCGGCTCGGGCGTCACATGGACCTCGCACACATCCGCATGGCAGTGCCGCCACAGCACCATCTTCTCCAGCACGAAGAACAGCAACAGACCGCCGAGCAGGGCCAGGCCGATTTCATGCGTCTTGGAAAGACCCGCCGACTCGACGGCGTGGGGCAGCAGTCCGAGCAACGCGGCGCTGAGCAAGGCACCCGTCGCAAAGCTCACCAGGTGCGGCAGAACACGCGTGCGCACGCGGGTCGGCACGACCAGGAACGCCGAGGCCGCCAGCGCGCTCAGAAAGCCGCCGAGGGCAGTAAACAAAATGATCCAGCCGAGCAGATGCATGGTTCGGAATTCGCCGCCGTACCACGCCAGAATGCGCAGCACGGACTCGATCTATTGGGGGCCGTTGGTTATGCCGGCCAGCCTAGCATGCGTGTCAAGCCGGCTCGGTCGAGGGGCCTTCGAGCCAGACCAGCGTGGCCATGCGGCCGGTGCGACTCTCACGGCGGTAGGAGAAAAAACGTTTGTTATCGGCGAAGCATTCGAAGCCGCCGCCATGGACGGCAGTGACGCCGAGTCGCATCAGCTCGTGCCGTGCCAATTGATACAAATCGGCCTGCCAGCGGCCACGTGCGTTCTGCTCGAACGCGGCCGCGTTCCCGGCGCCCAGCTTCATGAAAGCCTCGCGCACCTCGTCGCCGACTTCGAATGCCGCCTGTTCGATTGCCGGTCCGAGCCAAGCCATCAGCTGCGAGGGCGCAACGCCCAGTGATTCGATGGTCGCTCCCAGCACGCCGCCGGCCAGGCCGCGCCAGCCCGCATGAGCGGCGCCCACTCGCGAGCCAGCTCGATCGCAGAACAGGACCGGCAAACAATCGGCGGTCATGACCACGCAAATGGCGCCAGGGCCGCGAGTAACGGATGCATCTGCGGTTGGCGGCGCGGCCGGCGCGCCGTGGGGGCTCGCATCAACGACGTCGATGCCATGAACCTGATTCATCCACATCGGCTCAACCGATAATCCAAGCGCGACTTTGAGGCGTCGACGGTTCTCCGCCACCGAAGCCGGATCGTCCCCGACGTGCGAGCCGAGATTCAGGCTGGAAAATGCGCCCTCGCTGACGCCGCCCGATCGCAGCGTTGCCGCCGCTTTCACGTTCGGCGGAGCGGGCCAGTCAGGAGTGATCCAGTCCACCATGGGGTCAGCGCTTCTTGGTGGCGGCGGCCGCCGTATCGCGAGCGAGCACGCCCAGCAGCTCCTGCATATCACCCGGCAGCGCCGCTTCGTTCACGATCGGCTTACCGCTGACCGGATGCTCGAACGCGAGCCGGGCCGCGTGCAGCGCCTGGCGTTTGAAGCCACGCAGTGCTTCGATCAACTCCGGCGAGGCGCCCTTCGGCAACAGCATGCGGCCGCCATAAACCTTGTCGCCCACCAGCGGATAATGGATGTGCATCATGTGCACGCGGATCTGATGCGTGCGCCCCGACTCCAGCTTCAGCCGAACATGAGTGTGGCCGCGAAAGCGCGTCACGACTCGATAGTGAGTCACCGCCTCGCGACCGTCTTCGCGCACGGCCATCTTCAATCGATCGACGGGATGACGGCCGATCGGCGCATCGACTACGCCGCCGCCGGTCATCACGCCGACGCACACGGCCTCGTACTCACGCTCCACTTCGCGCGCTTCGATCGCTCGCACCAGTGCCGTATGCGCCTCGACCGTGCGAGCGACGACCATCAGCCCGCTGGTGTCTTTGTCGAGTCGGTGCACGATACCGGCGCGCGGGACCAGCGACAGCTTGGTGTCGAAGTGCAGCAGGGCATTCTGCAGGGTCCCGGCGGCATTGCCGGCGCCGGGGTGGACGACCAGGCCAGCCGGCTTGTTGATCACCAGCACGTGCTTGTCCTGGTGGACGATGTTCAGGTGGATCTGCTCGGGTTCGACGCTCACCTGGTCGGGCAGCGTGGCGTTGATTTCGACGCTCTCCCCGCCCAGCACCTTGTCCTTCGGCCGCAGCCGGGTGCCATTCACCCGGACCTGGCCGGCATCGATCCACTCCTTGATCCGGGTGCGGGAATAGCCCTCGAGCAACTCGGCAAGCACCTGGTCCAGGCGCTGGCCGGCGTGCTCGAAGGGGATGGTCAGCTGGTGGTGGACGGCTTCGGACATTCTGGGAGGAACTGTGGCTATACTCGCGCCCTCTAACGGGGACGCCTTTGGGGATGGTTCCCAGGCACGAGTACTAGAATCGCTTGCAAAGGGCCTGAATTCTCGCATGCGGATCATCTTCTTGACCACGGCGGCGCTGCTGGCGCTGAGCCTCACCGGGTGCGGCAGTCAGCCCCGCGAGCAGGTCGGCAACGCCGACAAGCTCTATGAGCTGGCCAAAAAGGCTTCCGATAACGGCAATTATCGCGACGCCACCCGCTATTACGAGCAGCTCGAGGCGCGCTTCCCGTTCACCAACGCGGCCCGCCAGGGCCAGCTGGACCTGATGTACGCCTACTACAAGAACCGCGAGCCCGAGGCGGCCATCGACCAGGCGGACCAGTTCATCCGCGAGAACCCGGCCCACCCGCGCGTCGACTACGCCTACTACATCAAGGGCCTGGTGCAGTTCGAGCGCAATCCGAACTTCCTGGAGCGCTGGTTCAATGCCGACCTGTCGCAGCGGCCGCCGATCGATGCGCGCAAGTCGTTCCAGTCGTTCCAGACCCTGGTGCAGCGGTTCCCGAACAGCGAATACGCCGAGGATTCCCGCAAGCGCATGATCTTCCTGCGCAATCGTCTCGCCTCCTACGAGGTCTATGTGGCCGGCCACTACCTGGAGCGCGGCGCCTACGTGGGGGCGATCAATCGCGCCAAGTACGCCATCGAGAACTACGACGGCTCGCCGCAGATCCGCCAGGCACTGGAGATCATGGCCGAGTCGTACCGGCGCCTGGGGATGACCGATCTCGCCGCCGATACCGAGAAGGTGATGGCCGAGAACTATGCCAACCTGAACGAGCCCCAGCCGGTCGAGCCGGAGCAGCAAAAGAAACATTGGTGGAAGTTCTGGTAACTGCTGCCCGGCAGTAACCGCCCGAGCTGCGTCGGGCAAATCGACGCTTATTTCCTTTCCGTTCCCTCGCGTGCGCGCCGCCTGCGGCGCGCCTCATCGGGTGTGACGAAGCCGTCGCATCGCCCCCGCCTCGCTTTCCATTCATGCGCCTGCAGGGTTTTGCCCTAATCCACTGCAGCCATACCGCGTAGACGGCTCAAAACGAGTCAAAACCGAACTCAAGTCTCAGTGCGCCCCCAGGCCGCGCACTACAAACCGCGCCGTCGCAAACTCTGTGGACGATCGGTTCGATGACAAACAAGTCGCTTCGCCTGGCGCCTCACGCCTTCACCTTCCTGCTTTCCAGTCTGCCGTTGCTCGCACAAGCGCAGACCCCGCCGAATGCCGGCCAGATCTTGAATGAGCAACAGCGCCTGCAACAGCAGCGCTTGAACAGATTGCCCAGCGACGACGTGCCCGCCGAGCGCCCGGCGCTGCGCGACGTCGGTAGCGCGCGCGTGACGGTCAAGGAAATTGTTTTCTCGGGCGAAGAGCGCATCGCCACTCGTGACGAGCTTCACAAACTCGTAGCCGATGCCGTCGGCCAATCGCTCGGCTTCGAGGAGCTGCAGAGCCTGACCGACCGAGTCAGCACTTACCTGCGCGGCAAGGGTTATCCGCTGGTCGGCGCGTACCTGCCGGCGCAAGACGTGACGGATGGCCGCATCGAGATCGCCATCGTCGAAGGCCGCATTCAACAAGGCAACGGTGTGGTGATCCGACCGGACTCCTCCGTGCGCATGAGCCAGTCGCGATTGCGCGCTATCGCCGAACGAGCCGTCGAGCCCGGGCAACCGGTGCGTCAACGCGATCTGGAACGTGCGGTGTTGTTGATCAACGATCTGCCGGGCATCGCGGCGCGCGGCGCCCTGGAGCGTGGTGATGAAGCCGGCACCAGCCGGCTCGCCCTCACCGTGGCCGAACAACGAATGCTCACTGGCAGCACCTCGATCGATACGTACGGCAATCGTTATAGCGGCTCGGAACGAATCAATGCGCGCGTCGGATTGAACGATCCGCTGCGCATCGGCGATCAGGCGGGATTGAGCCTGACCAAGTCGGAGGGGCTCGGCAGCGTGAGCGCCGACTACAGCCTGCCAGTGGGCGCGAGCGGTTTGCGCATGGGCGTGGCTTATACCGCGCTCGAGTACGAAGTGAGAGAAGAACTGCGTCAGCTCGATGCCGAGGGCGAAGCGCAGACCGCCTCGATCAACGCCAGTTATCCAATCATTCGCAGCCGTGCGACCAACCTCTGGGGCACCGCGACCTACAACTACCGCTCGCTGACCGACGAGATGATGGGTGTCACGATCCGTGACAAACGCATCAACAGCGGCAGCGTGTCTCTGGCGGGCTCGCATCAGGATCGCCTGGGCGGTGCCGGCATCACGCAGGCGTCGCTGGTATTCACATCGGGCGATCTCGATCTGTCGCGCATCGCCTTCGATAAGGAAGCCGATGCGTTGACCGCGCGGACCGATGGCGGGTTCTCGAAGATCGGTTACGGCGTGGCACGCTTGCAGCGCGTCACCGACCGCGTCTCGTTGTTCGGCGCCATCAACGGCCAGATCACCGACGACAACCTCGACTCCTCCGAACGTTTCATTCTCGGCGGCCCCACCGGCGTGCGCGCGTATCCCGTCGGCGAAGCCAGCGGCGACAGCGGCTGGGTCGGCACGCTCGAGGTTCGTTACGACGTCCCGTTCTCCAGTCACTGGGGCGAGTTGCAACTGGTCGGCTTCGCCGACCATGGCGAAACCAAGTTGTATGAAAAGCCGTGGACCGGCGCCGTCTACAACATGGACAACAGAAACAGCTATGGCCTGTCGGGCGCCGGCGTCGGCTTCAACCTGACCGCGCAGGGGCGCTACAGCGTGCGCTTCTCCTACGCCGCGCCGATCGGCGACAACCCCGGCCGCAGCGTCACCGGCAAGAACGCCGATGGCCGCGATCGGGATGGCCAGTTCTGGCTGCAGGGCTCGGTGCAGCTGTAAGCAGCGTCGCGCTTCCTACTTCACGTTACCAATCATCAAGCGCACGGCTTCAGCCGCGCGAACGAAATCGAGAGTCAAGATCATGAAGCGTCCTTCCCTCAACCACGTGTATCGACTGGTCTGGAACGAGCGTCTGAACGCCTGGGTTGCCGTGGCGGAAAACGTCAAAGCCCGTGGCAAACGAGCCAGCGGCGCGCTGTCGTTGGCCGTGCTGATGGCGCTGGGGCTAGCGCCTGCCGCGCACGCCGCGGACAACACAGCGTTACCCAGCAACGGTCAGATCCTCGCCGGCCAGGGCTCGATCAATACCCAGGGCAACACGCTCACGCTCAATCAGAACAGCAATCGCCTGATCGCGCAGTGGGATACTTTCAACATCGGCAAGGACGCGAGCGTGGTGTTCAATCAGCCCGGTGCCAGCAGCATCGCGTTGAATCGCATTCTCGATTCGAATCCCAGCGAGATCTTCGGCTCGCTGAGCGCCAACGGCCAGGTGTATCTGGTCAATCCGAGCGGCATCGTGTTCGGCCGCGGCGCGCAGGTGAACGTCGGCGGGCTGGTCGCATCCAGCTTGAACATCAGCAACGAGGATTTCCTCGCCGGCAATCTCAGATTCACCGGCAGCGATGCCAGCGGCGCCGTCGTCAACCAGGGCTCGATCTCGGCACCTGGCGGCGTGGTTGCGCTGCTCGCTCCGCAAGTGATCAACGAAGGTGTCATCAGCGCCAACGGCGGCAGTGCATTGCTCGCGGCCGGCAGCGGTGTGAGCCTGGATTTCGTTGGCGACGGTTTGATTAGTTACAACATCGACGCGGGCACCACGCGCTCGCTGGTTCAGAACGGCGGATTGGTGCAGGCGGACGGCGGTCTTGCCGTGCTGACGGCCAAGGCGGCGGACGCGGTCAATCAAGCAGTCGTGAACAACACCGGCACGGTGCGAGCACGCGGCATCGCCGAGCGCGAAGGTCGCATCCTGCTGCTGTCCGATATGGAACATGGCACGACGTTCAACAACGGCACGTTGGATGCGTCGGCGACCGGCAGCGCCAAGGGCGGATTCATCGAAACGTCGGCTGCCAACGTGCGCATCGGCGACAACACGGTTATCGATACGCGCGCCGCGAACGGCGAAGCGGGTACATGGCTGCTCGATCCTCGCGACATCATCATCGCCGAGAGCGACGGCACCATGACTGGTGCCACGCTGACTTCTCAACTCAACAGCACGAACGTGACTCTCGATACGGCCGGCACCGGCGGCAACGGCGATATCTTCATCAACGACGTCGTCAACCCGACCGGCACGTACATCAATGGCGCCGCCGGCAGCGGTCGCACACTGACCTTGCGCGCGGACCGTGACATCCACTTCAACAACTCGGTCAGCGCGAGCACTTATCAGCTGAACGTCGTGGCGCAGGCAGCGCGCGATGTGCTGTTCAGCGCCGACGGTCGCGTCAACACCAACGGCGGCAACTTCACCGTGGGCATGGCGCCGACCACCATCGGCAACTACGCCACCGTCACCGGCACGAACTTCCGCATGGTCGACGGTAGCTATGTCAACGTCGCCACTGGATCGCTGGATATCGCCGTGAGTGGCACCATCGAGCTGGCGGCCAACAGCTTGCGAGCGACCGGCAGCACCACTCGTTATCTGAACTCCGGCTACACCAACTATGCCGGCTGGGCCAGCTACATGCGACTGGCGGCCGACACGTCCATCGCCACCACCAACACCGCGGATCCCACGGTCGCCGACATCAGTGGCATGACGGATGTGATCCTGCAGTCGGCCTCGATCGGCGACGCAGCCAATCCGATCAAGATCCGTCGTACCTCGTTGGGCAACACGCTCACCGTGAACAACAGCACCGGCGACTCCTACGTCAACGTGCTGAGCCCAAGCCCCCTGCAGGGCTTCAGTAGCGTCGCGGTCAACATCGGTCATCAGGCCAACAGCACTCAGCAATTGATCCTGGGCGGCGATGTCGACGGCCACGGCCACATCCTGATGAATACCGATGGCGGCGGCGTGCTGAACCTGCTGGCCGATGACATCGATACCGCCGGCACGAGCTCCAACATTTCCATCTCGGCCAGCAATATCACTTTCGCCAACAACTCGGTGGACGTGGGCAATCGCTCTTTCGCCGCCAGTGCCGGCACCATGCTGGGCGACGGCAGCGACGGCATCGCCGAAGTCATCGGCGGCTCGGTGTCGTTCACCGGCAGCGAATTGGGCAGCCTCGCGCGTCGCCTCGAAGTCGCGGGCGGTGACGCCATCGGCGGCGCCAACAGGCTGCACATCAATAACTACGGCGGCAACACCTACGTCACATCGGTGGACGACAGCTTCACGTTCGTCAACCTGACGAACGTGAAGAACAACGGCAGTCACTCGGTGCTGTTCGAGACCGACCACATCGACTACACGACCGACGGTGCGGGCATCGTGCTGCCGACGATCAGCCATTCCACCGGCGCCGACGTAAGGGCCAGAAATCGTTCGATCAGCTTCACCGCGAACAGTGGCGACATCCGCTTCCACACCGACTCGGTGAACACCGGCAGCGGCGCGCTGGCTGCCGTGATCAACCCCGGCAACGCCGAGGGAGCCGGCGACGACGGCGCCCCCGCGATCCACGCCGTGAACCCCAAGGACGGGTTGGCCGAAATCACGGCCGGTAACGTCTCGTTCGAGGTTCATCGGCCCGGCACCGGCGCAATCTCCGACATCGAGATTGCGCGAGGCGCCGGCGCCAGCAACAACTCCTTGACCGTCTATACCTACGGCGGCAACGTCGACATCACCGAGCTGGATTCGCATCACTTCAAGTCACTGAGGCTGGCGCTGTTCGGCACGCACGCCAACGGCCAGACCGTGAAGTTCGACCTCAACGGCGATGACGACGTGTCGCTCACCGACGGCGCGAGCCGCCTGTTGCTCGATGACAGCAGGCTTGCGCTGACCGACTTCGACCGCAACTGGTCACTGGAAGCCATACAGCGCGACGTACAGATCGACAGCGTCGATCTGGGCACCGGCAGCTACACCGTTGCCGGCAGCACTCTGCATCTGAATGGCGATGTGATGACCGACGGTGGCGCGATTTCGCTGAGCTCGCAGACCAACAACATCAACTTGATGCAATCGGTACGCATCGACAGCAACGCCGACGACGATGCCAACAGCGCCAGCACCGGCGCCGCGGGCAGTATCTGGATCAACGGAAACATCTCCTCCAGCGGCGGGGCCGGCCGCACCCTGGTCATGGACGCCAGCTCGACGACTCAGGCCGGAGGCACGATCACCTACTATGGCAACCTTGGCAACGCGGGCGGCAACTATCTGGGCGGTGCTTCCTTCACGAGCAAGGGCAGCACGGACGACAACGATGGCAACGTGGCCCTCGCCGGTACTTCGTTCCTGCTGAACGGCGACTTCTCCGCCATCGGCAACACCAACCTGAGCGCCAGCTTCGTCGATGTGGTCATCGACACGGAGCAAGGCAACAGTGGCGATGCCGGGAATATCACTTTCGGCGGCCGCAGTCTGATCACCTCCTGGTACAGCGGTTACACATTCAACGCCAGCACCGGCGCCGCGGGACGCAACGGTGGCAACGTCGACTTGGACACTCTCACTCACAGCACGCTCATCGGCAAGGCGTTCACCGTCGACACGCGCGGCGGCAGTGGCGGCACCACGGGTAATATCGATCTGCCTGGAATGAACACTGTCGGAGCCAACTACTACAACGGTACGACGACCAATCAGACCTACACGGGCAGCATCATCACGTTGCACGGCGATCTGAGCACCAATGGCGGCAACGTCACCTTGGCCGGCGATACCCGGCTGGCCGAGAACGTCACGATCAAGACATGGAGCGGCTCCGCGCCGACGAACGCCGGCTCGGTATCCTTTACGGGCACGGGCGTCTCCGCGGCTGCGCCGGGCAAAAACCTGACCATCGACACGAGTACGAACAGCACCAACGCGTACAACGCGGGCGCAGTCAACCTGCGAACGAACACCACTGGTCCGGCCGCCATCAACAACCTGGCGATCGATACGCGTGCGCTCGGGACAGGAGGGACGAGTGCCAATATCAACCTGCAGACAGCTGTCCACACCGGTGGCAATCAGACTTATGCGAGCCGCAATATCACGACCGCCGGCGAACTGAACTCGTCCGGCACGATCTCCTTCACCACCGCGAGCGATCAGACCACCACGATCTCCGACGCCATCACAGCTGATTCGCTGGCACTGCGCGGCGGCAGTTTCACCGCCACCAATGTGGCCAACCAGGTCAACACGCTCGCGGCGCAAAGCGGTGCGCTGAGCTACGCAAACAGTGGCGCGCTGACGATCGGCTCCGTCGCAGGCGTCGACGGAATCAGCAGCTCGGGCACGGTTCAGATCGTTACGCAGGCCGGCGATCTGCGACTGGCCCGCAACGTGAGCACCACCAACTCCAGCGCGAGCGCGATCATGCTGGTGGCCGATACCAACGCGTCGGCGGGCAACGCCGCCGGTGGCAACATCCTGGTGAACGATGGAGTGTCCGTCACGACCGGGGCGGGTGGCCGCGCCACGCTGTACACCGGCAGTATCGACAACAGCACGGGCTTGACCGACCTGGTCGGCTTTGGCTCCGGCAATTTCCGTTACAACAGCGACGAAGACTCCACCGGATACACCAAGGCGCTGGGCGCCGGCGTGTACGGCATCTACCGCGAGCAGCCGACCATCTCGGTGGCGGTGGACGATATCACCGCCGTCTACGGCAGCAACCCGACGCTCACCTCGACCATCGTCGACGGCAGGAACGGCGATGCGAGCACCAACTTCACCTATGCGATCGGTGACGGTGACTCCGCGACGGCGGACGGCGCAGTCTCGACATCGGGTAAGTACATCGTCGGCACACATTCGATCACTGCGACCTCCTCTTCCGGCGCCGAGGAACTGGGCTACAACGTGAGCGCCACGACCGGCGGCACGTTGACCATCACTCCGAAGGAGCTGACCGTTTCCGGCATCACCGCCGCCGACCGCACTTACGACGGCACCACGAACGCGACGCTAGATTCGAGCGGCGCGTCGGTCAGCGGCCTCGAAAGCGGCGATCTGGTGGGACAGGATTACACTGGCATCACTGGCGCGTTCGCCGATAAGAACGTCGGCACCGGCAAGCACGTCACGATCAACGGCATCGCGCTCACCGGCGCCGACGCCGCAAACTACACCGTGACCGGCAGCGGCACCGGCAACATCAGCGCGCGAGTGCTGAATGTCGGCTTCACTGGTGTGAATCGGGTCTACGACGGCACGACGAACGCAGCTGTCGTTTTCAACGACGATCGCATCGGCAACGACGCACTCGCGATCAACCAGACCGCGACCTTCGGCGACAAGAACGTCGGCATTGGCAAGCACATCGACATCTCCAACGTCACGCTGAGTGGCGAGGACGCCGGCAACTACGTGCTCGGCTCGACGACCGGCACGGCTACGGGCGATATCACCCCGCGCACGCTGAACGTTGGCTTCACCGGCAACGATCGCGTCTACGACGGCACCACTGCCATCACAGTCACGTCGAATGACGATCGGATCGCCGGCGACGATCTGGTGATCGACCAGTCCGCCGCGCTCGCCGACAAGAACGCCGGCATCGGCAAGCTCGTGAATGTTTCCAACGTCACGATCGGCGGTGCCGACGCCAGCAACTACGTGCTTGGCTCCACCTCGGGCACGGCGACGGCCGACATCGCCGCGCGTACGCTGATTCTCGGCTACACCGGCGACGGCAAGAAATTCGATGGCACGCCACGCGCTGCAGTCAGCGTCAGTGACAATCGGGTTGCTGGCGACTCGCTGGGCTTCGATGTGAACGCGCGCTACACCGACTTCACCGTCGGCGACAATCGCGAAGTGTTGATCGACGGAGTGACGCTCAGTGGCGCCGATGCCGGCAACTATGTGATTGCCAACCCGACCGGCAGCACCACGGCCAACATCGAGCCAGGCCCGATCTCGAACAACATTCTCGCCAGCATCACCAGCCCGCAGTCGAGCCTCAATGGCACGAGCAGCACCAGCGAGCTCTACGCAAACAATCTCGCGATCGGGGCTGGGGCTGGCAGCGGTTCGCTGATTCAGACCTCCGCCAACATCATTGCCGACCACCGCGTGATCACGTTGGACGGCGGCTTCACGCTAGATTTGGGCCAGAGCCTGCAGGACGTGAGCCTGTCGAACGTCCAGAGCGTCTCCACGCTTAAAATCGGCAATGTGCCGGCGAAAATCGAGGAGCGCAGCGGTGCAGTGCCACTGTTCGAAGCGCGTCACTCGGTTGTGCAGCTGAACGGCGCGGTGGAGATCGTCGACAGCGGCAACTCGCTGTCGGTGAGCCGAATCTCGACCGGCAGTGCGACGAGCATCGATATCGACCAGGCGTTTGGCCCCACCGCATCGGGCACCATCGAACTGCCCGGCGGTCGTACGATCGGCCTCAAGACGGCTGTGAGCACGACCAATGTCCTGTCGATCACCGTACCCGCCGACGCTCCGGCCATCGACGTCAACGACATCGCGACGATCGGTGTCGCCATGGCCGTGCAGCAGCTGGGCGTGAAGCCGAAGGAGCTGAAAGCTATCGTGATCAACAAACGCTGATCTGATGAGCGAAGTCCCGGCGCGTACCCTGCGCGCCGGGACTCCAGCAGCAGCTTTAGACTTTGCTCTTGTAGCCCGACGTAATCGGATAACGCCAGTCGCGACCGAACGCCCGGTCGCTGATTCTCACGCCCGGCGGCGCCTGGCGGCGCTTGTATTCGTTGCGCTTCACCATCTCGAGCACCCGACCGACCGTGGCGCGGTCGAAGCCGCGTGCGGTGATCTCATCGACCGACAGATTGTCTTCGATGAACAGCTCGAGAATCACGTCCAGCACGTCGTATTCGGGCAGCGAATCCGAGTCCTTCTGGTCGTGCCGCAACTCCGCCGACGGCGGCCGTTCGATCACCCGTTCGGGAATCACGCGACCGATGGAATTGCGGTACTTCGCGAGCCGATACACCAGCATCTTGCTGCAGTCCTTGATCGGCGCGAAACCGCCCGCCATATCGCCGTACAGCGTGGCGTAACCCACGGCCATCTCGCTCTTGTTGCCGGTGGTGAGCACCATGCGGCCGGTTTTGTTCGAAATCGCCATCAGCAGCAGCCCGCGGCTGCGGGCTTGAATGTTTTCTTCGGTGGTGTCCGGCGGACGGCCGGCGAACACGTCTTTGAGCGCATCCAGCGCCGTGGCGAACATGCCCTCGATGGAGATCACGTCGTAACGGACATTCAGGATCTTCGCTTCCTCTGCGGCATCATCGAGACTCCACTGCGAGGTATAGCGCGACGGCATCATCGCGGCGCTGACCCGCTCGGCACCGAGCGCATCGACGGCAATGGCCAGGGTAAGGGCTGAATCGATACCGCCGGAAAGCCCCAGCACGATCCCAGGAAAGCGATGTTTGCCGACGTAGTCGCGCACGCCGAGCACGAGCGCGTTGTACACGCTCGCCTCTTCCGACAACGGCGGCTCGACGTGAGCCGGGCGTGGCACGACCTTGCCGTCGATCAGGTCCACGTCGACCGCAAACAAGCCTTCGACGAACGGAGCGATGCGCTGTACGACCTCGCCCTGCGCATTCATCACGAACGAGCCGCCGTCGAAGACCAGCTCATCCTGGCCGCCGAGCAAGTTCACATAGACGACCGGCAGGCCGGTGTCTTGCACGCGGGCCCGCACCACCGCTTCGCGACGCTCCTGATAGCGCAGCGAATACGGCGAGCCGTTGATGACGACGATGAGTTGCGCTCCGTCCGCTTTAGCGGCGCGCGCAGGGTTCGGCTCCCAGATGTCTTCGCAGATCAGCAGCGCGACGCGAATCCCCTTGAGCTGGAAGATGCAGCTGTCGCGGCCCGGTTTGAAATAGCGCTTCTCGTCGAACACGCTGTAGTTCGGCAGCTCCTGCTTGCGATAGTTGGCGACCGTTTCGCCATCGCGCAGCACTGCCGCCGCGTTGTAGATAGTTTCGTCGGCATACTCGGGGTAGCCGGCGACCACGGTGATGCCGCTCGTCTCGTTGCGCACGCGCTCCAACGCGGAATTCACCTGTCGACGCAGGCCGTTGTGAAACAACAGATCCTCGGGCGGATAGCCACAGAGGCTCAGCTCCGGAAACAACACCAGGTCGGCGCGCAGCTCGTCGCGCGCTTGTGCGGAAGTATCGATCAGGCGCTGGGTATTGCCCGCGACATCGCCAACGAACAGGTTCAGTTGGGCCAGCGCGATACGGAGTGAGGCGGACATGGCCTGATGATAGCGCTTGCGGGGGGAACGATCGGCGAACGGGGTCGACGACGAGGTGCTCACGGCGGCAGCTACCGCCGTGAGCCTGGCCTGGTTATTTCTTGCGAGCCGGCTTGCCAGCCTTCCTGGCCGGCGCCTTGCCTTTGGCAGCAGCGACCTTTCTGGCCGGCGCCTTGCCTTTGGCCGCCGGCGCCTTCTTCGCCGGAGCCTTCTTGGCGGCAGGGCCCTTCTTGGCAGCCGCGGCAGCCTTCACCGGCTTCTTCGCGGGCGCAGCCTTGGCCGCAGGCTTCTTGGCAGCCGGAGCGGCCTTCTTGGCCGGCAGCGACACGACCTTGGCCTTCTTACCCGCCTTGGCGAGCTGCTCGATGATGGCCTTGCCCAGGTCGGCCGGGCTCTTCACGGTGCGCACGCCAGCGCGTTCGAGCGCGGCGAACTTGTCGGCCGCGGTGCCTTTGCCGCCGGAGACGATGGCGCCGGCGTGACCCATGCGCTTGCCCGGAGGCGCCGTGACACCGGCGATGTAGGAGACCACCGGCTTGGAAACATTCTCGCGAATGAATTCAGCGGCCGCTTCTTCATCGGCACCGCCGATTTCGCCGACCATGATGATGCCTTCGGTCTTCGGGTCTTCTTCGAAGCGCGCCAGCACGTCGATGAAGTTCATGCCGCGCACCGGATCGCCGCCGATGCCAACGCAGGTGCTCTGACCCAGCTTGGCATTGGTGGTCTGGAACACGGCTTCATAGGTCAGCGTGCCGGAGCGCGACACGATGCCGATCTTGCCCGGCTTGTGAATGAAGCCCGGCATGATGCCGATCTTGCACTCGCCCGGAGTGATGATGCCGGGGCAGTTCGGGCCGATCAGCAGGCTGCCGTAGGAAGCGAGCGAGGCCTTCACCTTCACCATGTCGTTCACCGGAATGCCTTCGGTGATGCACACGATGAGCTCGATGCCGGCGTCGGCCGCTTCGATGATGGCGTCGGCCGCGAACGGCGCCGGCACGTAGATCATGCTGACGGTCGCGCCGGTTTCTTTCACGGCTTCACGCGCGGTGTCGAACACCGGCAGGTTGAGGTGCTTTTCGCCACCGCGGCCCGGCGTCACGCCGCCGACCAGCTTGGTGCCGTAAGCAATGCATTGCTCGGAATGGAACGTGCCTTGCTTGCCAGTGAAACCTTGGCAAATAACGCGCGTGTTCTTGTTTACGAGAATAGACATGGTAGTGCTGTATCTGTTATCGGTTGAACGTAAGCGCGCGCCTTAGCCCTTGGCGGCGGCGACCACTTTCTTGGCCGCGTCGGTGAGATCGGCGGCCGGCGTGATCGCAAGGCCGCTGTCGGCCAGGATCTTGCGGCCGAGCTCGGCATTCGTGCCTTCGATACGCACGACCACCGGCACGTTCACGCCCACGTCCTTTACCGCGTGAATGATGCCTTCGGCGATCATGTCGCAGCGGACGATGCCGCCGAAGATGTTCACCAGGATGGCTTCGACGTTCTTGTTCGAAAGGATCAGCTTGAAGGCTTCGGTGACGCGCTCACGGGTCGCGCCGCCGCCCACGTCGAGGAAGTTGGCCGGCGAGCCGCCATGCAGCTGCACCAGGTCCATGGTCGCCATGGCGAGGCCGGCGCCGTTCACCATGCACGCGATATTGCCGTCGAGCGACACGTAGTTCAGCTCGTGCTCGGCCGCGGCGCGCTCCATCGCGTCTTCCTGGCTGGCATCGCGCCACTTGGCGAGCTCCTTTTGACGGAACAGCGCGTTGTCCTCGATGTTGATCTTGGCATCGAGCGCGACCAGCTTGCCTTCGGCGGTCACGATCAGCGGGTTGACCTCGAGCAGGCTGCAGTCCTTCTCCAGGTACAGCTTGTAGAGCGCCTGCGCCAGCTTGCCGAACTCGGCGATCTGATCGCCTTCCAGCTCCAGCCCATAGGCGAGCGCGCGAGCGTGCGAGGGCATCAGGCCGGTGGCCGGGTTGATGTTGATGCGCACGATCTTCTCGGGCGAGTGCTCGGCGACTTCCTCGATGTCCATGCCGCCGGCCGCGGAAGCGATGAACGCGATATGGCCTTTATCGCGGTTGAGCACCAGGCTGAGGTACAGCTCGCGGGCGATCTTCGAGCCCTGCTCGACGTACACCTGACGGATCGGCAGGCCTTCCGGGCCGGTCTGATGCGTGACCAGGCGCTGACCGATCATGGCCTCGGCAGCCTTGTCGGCCGCCTCGGGCGAGTCCACCAGCTTGACGCCGCCGGCTTTGCCGCGGCCGCCAGCGTGAACCTGTGCCTTGACGACCCATTTCGATCCGCCAAGCTTGCGTGCGGCCTCGGCAGCTTCACTGCCGGTGGCGGCCACCAGGCCTTTGGGGACCGGGATGCCGTAACTGGCGAACAACTCTTTCGACTGGTATTCGTGCAGGTTCATGGGGCTCGTGGATGCGGCGGGGTTAAAATTGCGACGGTCAAAATAACGACAGTCAAAGATCGCGTATTCTGGAGGAATTCGGCCTGGATGCAAAGGCGCGATCCGCAAGAAATGTCCTCGGAGCCCTCTTTGAAAACCGGCGAGCCGCCGCTGGAACAGCCGCGAGCCGAGCCCGCCCCCGCCTTACCCTGGGGCTCCTCGACCGAGCTGGCCTGGCGCGTGCTGGCGCTCGTCAACCTGTTTCGGCTGCTGATTCCGCTGCTGCTGATGGTGCTGTACTGGACCCTCGAGCCGCGGCTGGTGGGGCAAGCCAATTCGCAGCTGTTCTTCTTCACCAGCGTCGCGTACTTCCTGTTCGCCGCGCTGTCGATTCCGACCCTCAAGCGGCGCTGGCCCGACCGCCTGGTGCAGACCTCCTTCAACGTCGGCGTGGACGTGCTGGCGATCTCGTTGCTCACCTACTCCAGCGGCGGCATGAACAGCGGCCTCGGCGCCCTGCTGGTGCTGCCTATTGGTGCAGCGAGCTTTGTCGTCGGACAGCGACTGGCCCTGATGTTCGCGGCGGTCGCGGCGCTCGCGCTTTTGTTACAGCAGGCTTTCACGACGCTCGCGGCGCGCAGCGATCCAGCGGATTTCGCCTCGGCGGGCATCGTCGGCGCGCTGATGTTCATCGTCACCTTGGGCGTCGGGCCGCTGGCGCGCAACCTGCGGGAGAGCGAAGAGCGCGTGCGCCAGCGCGAAGTGGACGTGGCCAACCTCGCCGAGCTGAATCAATTCATCGTGCAGCACCTGCGAGAGAGTATTCTGGTCGTGGACGACCACGATATAATCCGACTCATCAACGAATCCGCCGCGTCCATGCTGCACGGAAACCCGGTCGCAGCCGGCACGCCGCTCGGCGAAGTCTCGCCGCGTTTGTTGTATTTGCTCGATACCTGGCGCCGCCACTCCTATGACTGGCAGATGAGCTCGCTGTCCCTGTTGACCTCGGACGGCAGCAGCCTGGTGCAACCGCACTTCGTGTCACTGCGCAGCGGTGGCGCCGGCGGACCATCACTGATTTTCCTCGAGGATACGACGCTGATCGCCGAGCGTGTTCAGCAATCCAAGCTCGCGGCGCTCGGCCGGCTCAGTGCCAGCATCGCGCACGAAATCCGCAATCCCGTCGGCGCGATGAGTCACGCCGCGCAATTGCTCGCCGAAGCCCCGCAACTCACCGCACAAGAGCGCCGCTTGACCGACATCATCACCAAGAACGGCGAGCGGGTCAGCATGATCATCAACAACGTCCTGCAGCTGTCGCGCCGGGATTCGACCCGCCAGGAGCGCATCGAGCTGAACGGCTGGCTGGAGGACTTCGTGGGCGAATTCCGGCAGACCGCGCAGGTGGACGCCAGCAAGCTGTACATCACCACCTCGACGCCGGAGCTGGAAGTGCGCATCGACCCCTCGCATCTGCATCAGCTCATGTGGAATCTGTGCGAGAACGCACTGAAGTACGGCCGCAAGTTCGATTCCAATGACGCCATCGAGATCCGGACCGGCCGCATGCCGACCTCGGAACGACCGATGCTGGAGGTGCTGGATCGCGGCCCCGGCATCTCGACGACCGACGCAGAACGAATTTTCGAGCCGTTTTTCACGGCCGGCAAAGGTGGCACGGGCCTCGGACTGTTCATCGCCAGGGAGATGGCCCAATGCAATCGTGCCGTGCTGATTTATGAGCCCCGCGCCGGGGGTGGTAGTATTTTCCGTCTCGTGTTCGCCGATCCTCAACGTTGGGAAACACAGTGAAGAAGCCCCGCGCGCTCGTCGTGGACGACGAGCCGGATATCCGCGAGCTGCTGAGTATCACGCTCGAACGCATGAATCTCGACGTGACCGCGGCCGACACGATTGCCGCGGCCACGCGTGAGCTGCGCGCCAATCCTTTCGATCTTTGCCTGACCGACATGCGCCTGCCCGACGGCGACGGCCTGAGCCTGGTCGAATGGCTCCAGACGCACAAGCCGCAAACGCCGGTGGCCGTCATCACTGCGCATGGCAATGTCGAAACGGCAGTGCGCGCACTCAAGCTGGGCGCGTTCGATTTCATTTCCAAGCCGCTCGACGTGGCGGCGCTGCGCAAGCTCATAGCTGCAACGCTCAAGCTGGGCGAGAACATTGAAAGTACGATTCAGCTGCCTCAAGTGAAGCTGCTGGGCCGCTCGCGCGCGATGGAGCAGCTGCGCGAAATGATCGAGCGCGTAGCTCGCAGCCAGGCGCCAGTGCACATCTACGGCGAATCGGGCACGGGCAAAGAACTGGTCGCGCACCTCATTCACGAGGCGGGGCCGCGCCGCGAAGGGCCATTCGTGCCCGTGAACTGCGGCGCCATTCCCACGGAGCTGATGGAGAGCGAGCTGTTCGGCCACCGCAAGGGCAGCTTCACCGGCGCCGTCGCGGACAAGCAGGGCCTGATTCAATCCGCCGAGGGCGGCACGTTGTTCCTGGACGAAATCGCGGATCTGCCCCTGCACATGCAGGTGAAACTGCTGCGCGTAATCCAGGAGAAGACGGTCCGGCCGGTGGGTGAGTCGCGCGAGCAGCCGATCGACGTGCGGATTCTGTCGGCGACTCATAAGAATCTTGCGGCGCAAGTCGCGGAAGGCAAATTCCGCGAGGACTTGTTCTATCGCGTAAACGTCATCGAAATTCGCGTGCCGCCCCTGCGCGAGCGCCTAGAAGATATCGACGAGCTCGTTGACTCCATCGTTACGCGATTGGGACGGCAGATTGGCAATCGCTCGTTGCGGATTACGGAAGCGGCGTCGAAGGCGCTGCGGGAATATCACTTCCCAGGGAATGTGCGCGAACTCGAGAATGCCCTGGAGCGCGCGGCCACCCTCTGCGTCAATGGCGTGATCGATTTGGGGGATCTGCAGTTGCGGCCGAAGGTCGCGGCGACCGAGGTTCCCATTCCCAACAGCGTCCCGCACGGCGAACGCCTTGGCGATGCCCTGGAAGATATCGAGCGGGACGCCATCGTGCGCGCGCTGGAACAGACGCGCTACAACAAGACCAAGGCGGCGCAGTTGCTGGGGATGACGTTCCGGTCGCTGCGGTATCGGATCAAGAAGCTTGGGATCGAGTGACGGAGCTTGCCAGGCAGGCCCGTGGGCGACGTATTCTGTTAACAGCGTCTCAGCGCGTGGGCGCTCGCCCGACGATAGTAACGCGCTGATCACCAAAGAAAGTCTATGGCCGCAGATTCCGCCTCTGCCATCCTGACACCGCGCCTCGCAGTTCTCATTCCCTGCTTCAATGAGGCCGAGGCGATCGCGCAGGTCATTGCCGATTTCCGGGCTGCACTGCCGACGTCGACCATTTACGTCTACGACAACAATTCCACCGACGATACCAAAGCTCGGGCCATGCAGGCAGGCGCAATCGTCCGCACCGAGCCCCTGCAAGGCAAGGGTAATGTGATAAGGCGCATGTTCGCCGACATCGAAGCCGAAGTGTACGTGCTGGTCGACGGCGACGGGACGTATGAGGCAGCTACTGCCACAGAGATGGTGGAGCGCTTGCTGTCGAACTCGCTGGACATGGTCAATGGCGCTCGCGTTGCGACCACCGATCGCGCCTACCGTCCAGGACATATGTTCGGCAACAAGGTAATGACTGGCGCGGTCGCGGCGATCTTCGGCAACCGCATTCGGGATATGTTGTCCGGGTATCGGGTGTTGTCGCGGCGCTTCGTGAAATCATTTCCTGCGCTGGCCTCCGGATTCGAAACCGAAACGGAGCTGACGGTGCACGCGCTGGAGCTGCGCTTGCCGATCGCCGAAATTTCGACCCCTTATCGCGACCGTCCACCAGGCTCGAAAAGCAAGCTGAACACGTTTCGCGATGGCTTTCGCATCCTACGCACCATCGTGTATCTGGTGAAGGAAGAACGACCGATGGTGTTCTTCTCTTCAGTGGCGCTGCTGTTGTTCGTCAGTTCGCTGATTCTCGGCTGGCCGGTAGTGGCGACCTTCGTCGAAACTGGTCTCGTGCCGAGGCTGCCGACTGCGGTGCTCGCGATGGGCGCGATGATTCTGTCGGCAGTCAGCTTCGTCACGGGTTTGATCCTGGATACAGTCACGCTCAGCCGCCGCGAAATGAAGCGCCTTCACTACCTGGGATTGCAAGGCCCCGCGTTCCGGGAACGGAGGCGCGCTCCATGACTCGCAGCTATGGCCCAAGCCAGGGCGCGTGCCTGTGATTCCACTGGCCATCGGCGCAGTCGCGGGCTTTGCCTTCGATTTCCTGCTGAGTAGCCAATGGCAGTACTCACGGCTGCGACCCGCGAGCGGTTGAGCCAAATGCAACAACAAGGTTACATCGGCGTCGACAATCTCGAGGTCATGCAGGAGGCGGTGAACTACAACCGCCATTTGCTCGACCTCGTGCGCGGCTGCGCGCCGGCGCACGGCAAGGTACTGGACTTTGGCGCGGGCGCAGGGCAGTTCGCGGCGCCGTTGTCGGCGCTGGGCCTGGATATCACCGCGCTCGAGCCCGATCCTGGGTTGCAGCAACGCTTACGCGACCAGGGCTTGCATGCCGTCGGTTCCACTAGCGAAATTCGTGACCAGTCGTACGACTATGTCTATACGTTGAACGTGCTCGAACACATCGAGGATGATGTCGCCGCGCTGCGCAGCTTGCATGCGAAGCTTCGTCCGGGTGGCAAGTTGCTGATCTACGTCCCGGCGTTTCAAATCCTTTACACCAGCATGGATGCCAAGGTTGGCCACGTACGTCGCTACACGCGCGGGATGCTGACCAGCCGGGTACAAGCCGCCGGATTTCGTATCGACCGAGTCGCCTATGCCGACTCGCTGGGCTTTTTCGCCAGCTTGCTGTTCAAGCTGATCGGCAACAAGGAGGGCACTGTGAGCCGGAGCGCGCTGAAACTCTACGATCGCTTCATCTTCCCCCTGAGCCGCGCCCTGGATCTGCTGGCGCGGCGCTGGTTCGGGAAGAATCTGCTACTGACGTGCACGAAATTGGATAACGCACGATGAATACCGAACGGATCACGCACACGCTGTCCTGGAAGCTGATTGTCATCTGGCTGGTGACCAGTGCCCTGGCGGTGATCTCCTGCAGCCTGAATCTGCCCGCGGCAAAATTGAACGGCGAATACCTGCCGATGGGTAACGATTCCTTCTATCACGCACGGCGCATCCTCGACACGGCGCGCGATCCTGGATCGTTCTATCAGTTCGATTCGAATATTCACGCCCCGGAGGGGAGTCTGCTGGTCTGGCCGTGGGGCTACGACTATGCGATGGCGATGATCCTGCGCGGCGCGATGGCGGTCGGCATCAGTTCCGATCCGATGGCCATATTGATCTGGATTCCAGTCGCGGCGGTACTGATCAGCATAGCGCTGATGATTGCTATCGCGCGCCAACTCGGGCTTTCGCCGTCACTGACGGCGGTAGCGGCATTGTGCCTGGGGCTATCGCCGACGACGCAGCTGCTCCATTCCGTCGGCCTCATCGATCATCACTATGCCGAGTCGATATTCATCTTGGCCGCGCTGGCGGCCGGGCTCGCCTGGCTGCGCCAACCCGAAAACGCGACGCGAGCGCTTGCGCCGGCAGTCGTGATGGGCCTGGCACCGGCAGTTCAGAATGGATTGTTCATCTTGCAGCTACCCCTGCTCATCACACTGTTCGTGATGTGGCTGCAAGGGCGGAGCATGCCAGTGCGCAACAGCTCGATGTTCGGTATCGGGCTACTCGTCACGACGCTGGCCATCCTGCTGCCGTCGTTGCCATTCCGAATGGGCCATTTCGAATTCTACACGCTCTCCTGGTTCCACCTTTACATCGCGATGTGCACAGCCGTAACCGTGACGCTGCTGAGTCGCCTCAAGCCAACACGCAACGGCATCGTGATACTGCTGGTCGTGAGCGCAGTGCTGCTGGTTCCCATATTCGCGGAGCTCGCGATCGCAGGAAGCTTCCTCGCCGGCATGCCGAAGATCTTGCAGACGATTAGCGAGATGATGCCGCCGTTGCAGGTCGCACGCATGTACGGCGCGAATTACATTTCGAACTACTATTCCTATCTGTTATGGATCATGCCGTTGACCGCGTTGCTGTGCGCGTACAAGGCATATCGTGAGCGCCTGCAGCCTCGCCTGCTGTTTTGGGTCACTTCTCTGATGGGTCTGGCGCTGCTTGTGTCGCAGGTCCGCATGCATTACTTCGGCAGTTTCGCGCTGTATCTGCCCTGGCTGATCCTGGTGCAGGAATTCTGCGAGCGCTCGCCGCAACACTTCAAGCGTGCGGTGCTGCTGACGGTACTGGGCATGTTGATGGTGTATTTCCCGCCGTTGCGCCACCAGTTGGTGAAGCCCACTGCAATCGCCAACGATGTGACTTTTCGAGAAATCCGTCCGATGTTGGAAACACTCGAGAAACAGTGCGCGAAGAACCCGGGCGTCGTACTGGCGGACCCCGACGCAGGACACTACATCCGCTACTACACCGACTGCCCGACGATCGTTAACAACTTCCTGCTCACACCGCAGCAGTTCAAGAAGGTCGACGAAGCGATGCACCTGTTCACGCTGACCGCCCAGCAGTTCAAAGAGCAGTCCCCCCTGGTCAAGTACGTGCTGGTGCGACCTATTCAGAAGATCAATCTGTCACCAACCGGGTTTACGTTCCAGATCATCAGCGGAGAACCCCGATTGGCTCAGGAGCTGTTCGGCCCCGCGGCCGCCCTGCCGCCCGAATTCGAGCTCATCCAGGAGGCGCAACTGCCTGAGCTGAACAATACGGTCTACGCGCGGCTGTACGAAATCCGTCGCGATGTCCCTAGCCAGCCGGCGCCGTCGGCAAACGACGTCGGGGAGTGACACGCTTTGTCACTTACTGGCATGAAAGGCTCACACCGCGCCTGGCCCGAACCTCGGACAACCCGGACAATTTCAAAAAAGGGCTAGCGACTCAGGGACTTGGCGGAGTACGAAGTTTTGGCACG
Organism: uncultured Steroidobacter sp.; assembly: GCF_937958065.1. Lineage (GTDB taxonomy): Bacteria > Pseudomonadota > Gammaproteobacteria > Steroidobacterales > Steroidobacteraceae > Steroidobacter. Next base: position 145 of record NZ_CALFXI010000048.1, on the reverse strand, counting down.
CGCCTTGCTAACTTCTCGGCTGCAGGCATCGGGTGCCGCGAGAGTTCCGATTTCATCCCTGAGGAGAGATTGCAAATGTTGAAGCAAGTGCAGAAGGGTTTCACCCTGATCGAATTGATGATCGTGGTCGCGATCATCGGCATCC
>NZ_CALFXI010000047.1 GCF_937958065.1 uncultured Steroidobacter sp. | reverse complement strand
TGGAGCTCACGACCGGGATTGAACCGGTGACCTCGTCCTTACCAAGGACGTGCTCTACCAACTGAGCTACGTGAGCGACCCTTCAAAAACCGACGTTCAGTCTCACTATCTATCTTCTTATATCCGCCGTACTCGACTCATCGCGGGATGCGCAATGGAGCGGGTGATGGGAATCGAACCCACACCATCAGCTTGGAAGGCTGAGGTTCTACCATTGAACTACACCCGCTTGAGGAGTGGTGGAGGGGGTAGGATTCGAACCTACGAAGGCATAAGCCAGCAGATTTACAGTCTGCCCCCGTTGGCCGCTTGGGTACCCCTCCGCGGACATAAGAGCCGGGCATTCTCTTCGCCAGACTATTGAGTGTCAACAGCCTTTGAAGGTTGTTTGACGCCTCGAAGCAAAATTCCTGCTTAAGTCATCTCGACGGTCGCCGATACAGGGCCCGACGGCGCCATTCGGGCGCGTCTCGTATTCGAAACGCAGCTTCAGGACGCGGGTTTATGCTGCCCCAGGACCTCGAACAACGACTCCGAGCGCAAGTCGATTTTCCCAGTCCGCCGCAGGTGGCGACCGAGATCATCGCGCTCGCGCGCGATCCGGACATCGAGATGGCCAAGGTGGCCACCGCCGTCGGTCGCGACCCGGCCATGACGGCCAAGATCCTGCGCATCGCCAACTCGGCATTTTACGCACAACGCCGGCCAAGCCAAAACCTCCGCCAGGCACTGGTGATCATTGGCTTGAATGCCGCGCTCACCCTGGCGCTGAGCTTTTCCCTCGTTTCCTCGATGCGCGCACTACGCGCAATGGGCATCGACTACGGCCGTTTCTGGCGCCGGGCGCTGCTCGCCGCGACCGCCGCGCGCGCATTCAGCGAAGCGGCGAAAACCGGGCATCCCGAAGATGTTTTCCTGGCGGCGATGCTTCAGGACATGGGCGTGCTGGCGCTGGATCGCGCCGCGCGCGACTTCTACGGACAGCTCCCCCAGAAAGCCACGCACGCCGACTGGGTCGCCTACGAAATCGCCAAGCTCGGCAAGGACCACTCCTACTACACCGCGATGATGCTGCGCTCGTGGAATCTGCCGGAGCGGCTGTGCAAGCCGGTCGAGGCCAGCCACTCCCCGCAGATGTTCGCGTGGACCACCGAGGAAGGTCAGTTCGCGCGCTGCGTCGCACTCGGCAGCGATCTCGCCGAGGCGGTGTTATCCCCCGACCGGGCCAACTCGGTCCCCGCGCTCGCCCAGCGCGCGCATCGGCTGCTCAGCATGAGCCATGAGCACTTCAACGAAGTCGTCGCGCGCATCCTCAGCCTGATCCCGGAAACCGAGGCCCTGTACGAAACCAGCATTCTCGAAGCGGACGACGCGGAGAACCTGCTGGCCGAAGCGCGCGAGCTGCTGGCAGTCAGGAATCTGCACGCCCTGCAGGAAGTCACCAACCTGCAGGCCACGACCAGCGTTCTGCTGACGCGCACCGAGGAAGCGGAAGACTCCAGCCGCCGTGACCCGCTCACTGGCGTACTCAACCGGCCCTGGCTGGATCGCATGCTGGATCGCGAGTTCACCCAGGCGGTGGTGTTCGGCCGTGACCTGAGCGTCGCGCACATCGATCTGGACCGTTTCAAGCTGATCAATGAAAAGTACGGCACGCCGGCCGGCGACAAGGTGCTGCACAGCTGCGCACAGGCGATCCAGGCCGTGGTCCGCGGCAGCGATCTCGTCGCGCGCTTCGGGGGTGAGGAGTTCATCGTTGTACTGCCGAGCACCGACCGCGCCATCGCCCGTCAGGTCGCGCAGCGAATTCTTGCGGCGCTGGCGAGTACCGATCATGGAGTCGAGGGCGCCGCGGGTGTTCACGTCACTGCCTCGATTGGTGTTGCGACGTACACGACCAATCAGCGATTCCCCAGCACGCTGGCGCTCCTGGAAGCCGCTGACCACGCGCTGTATGCGGCGAAGCTGTGCGGCCGCAATCGCGTCGAGTGTTACGACGAGCTGCCGACCTCGCGACGTAGCCCGGTCGCAGCCCGGAGCTAGCGCGCAGCGGCTGGGGCCAGGTCGACTAGTTCGACACGGCTCGCATCGAAGGGCTCGCCGAGGAAGCGGCTGCCTACGCGCGCAAACCGTTCCGGGCTATCCGTCGCCTGCAGGATCGGGGGGCCCACTGACCCGGAACTGTTCAACAATCGACGATCGATCAATTCCGCTTGTACCGCCCGCGCCGTCGTCTCCGCCGAGTCGACGAGAGTGATCGACGGCCCGATGACCGCGCGCAATGCGGATGCGAGCACCGGGAAGTGAGTACAGCCGAGCAACAACGTGTCGATTCGCGGATCCTCCGCAAACAACTCGTCAACATAACGATGCGCGATGGCCTCGGCGATGGCGCCATCGGTCCACCCCTCCTCGGCCAGCGCCACGAACAGCGAGCACGCCTGCGCCCTCACCTGCGCCTTGGGTTGCAATCGAGCGATGGCCCGTTGATACGCGCCGCCTCGCACCGTGCCTTCCGTAGCCAACACCGCGATATGGCCGCTCTTGGACGCCGCGCATCCCGCGATCGAGCCGGGCTCGATCACCCCGATGACGGGTATCGGCGCGAAGCGCTCGCGCAGCGGCTCGACCGCGACCGAAGATGCGGTATTGCAAGCGATCACCAGATATTTGATGCCCTGCTCGACCAGAAACTCGGCCGCCTGGATCGAATAGCGCAGCACCGAGTCGCCGCTCTTGGTGCCGTAGGGCAAACGCGCGGTGTCGCCGAGATAGATGAATTGCTCCTCGGGCAGGCGTTGGCGAAGTGCGCGAAGCACGGTCAGCCCACCGACACCGGAGTCGAACACTCCGATCGGGAGCGCATTTGCGTTGGTCATGAAGCGCTGCAAGCCGTCGTTAAAGGGGTTCGTCGCCGACCAGACGAGCATGACTGGCTGCGTCGATGTTACTGCCGCAGACGATCAGCCCGACCCGCCTGTCGCGTAGTCGTTCCTTGAGCGGGCCGAGCAGCGCCGCGGTAGCCGCGGCGCCTGCCGGCTCGACGGCAAGCTTGGCATTGCGAAGCAGGAATCGCATAGCCGCGCGCATCTCGGCGTCACTGATGCGAACCAATCCGTCGACATTGCGACGGCACAGCTCGAACGAGATCGGTAGGGCGTAAGGCGCGCCCAGGCTGTCAGCGATGGTCGCGACCCGCTCGATGGACTGCGGCTCGCCCGCCGCGAAGCTGCGATGCATGCTGTCCGCGCCCTCCGGCTCCACACCAAACACCTGGCAGCGAGGCGCCAGCAGTTTCACCGCGGAAGCGATACCCGCACACAAGCCGCCGCCGCCAATGGGAACGATGACGGCATCCAGGCCGGGAATCTGCTCACACAGCTCGAGCCCAACAGTCGCGGTACCGAGCGCCGTCGTGCGGCCTTCGAACGGATGGATGAGCGTGCGACCTTCCTGTTGCGCGAGGCGAGCTGCCAGCTCCAATCCAGCATGAGCGTTCTCGGCGAACACTACCTCGGCACCGAAGGAGCGACACAGTTCGACGCGCAACGGATTGGCCGACGCAAACATCACGACCTTGGCACTGACGCCGGCGGTCGCCGCGGCGAATGCGACGGCCGCCGCATGGTTGCCGGCGCTGACGGCGGTAACGCCTTGCTTCCGCGCATCCGCCGACAAGGCGAGCACGTTCAGCAGTGCGCCGCGCGCCTTGAACGTACCGGTGCGCTGGAACAACTCCAGCTTCAACCACGTCTCGGTACTGGCGCCGAGTGCCTGCTCGACCTCGGGACTTTGCAAACGATGCACCGGCGTCCGCACGACGTGATCGGCGAGCTGACCGGCGGCCAGCCGTATTTCGTCAAGCGTGAGCGGCGACACCATGCTGAAGCGACCTGGGGACTACGTCAGTGGAACGAAGGTGGCTATTGTGCAGCCGACGGCGTGCCGCCCCAAATCGCCGATGAGTCGACATAACACGGCTTCAACGGGCTTCGCACGCGCTTTCGAGCGCGGCATAATGATCCGGCACAGAACGCATCGGGGAGTTTGAGCATGGAGCGACGTCTCCATACACGTCACAGAGCGCGCACCGCCGTCTACGTTTCCGTCCCCGGACGTCCCGGCAAGCTGTGCCGCGCGCGCAACTTGAGCGCGAACGGCGTCTTCATCGAAACCGAAAACCTGGGATTGAAAAAAGGCGCAACCGTGCATCTCGCGTTCGCCATCAATCTCGGCGTCGTCACCAAGATCCATCGTCGTACCGCCATCGTCGCGCACGTGTCCAAGGGCGGCACCGGCCTGATGATGGAAAGCCTGACAGGCACGCGGTAACACCTCCAACCGTCTCGCAGACGAGTTTATCTCGTCTGCATCGCCCGCATGTCGGCCGCAATCGTTCGCGCGGCGCCGAACAGTGATCCCGCACACAGCAACATCAGCAGCGGGATTACATACATCGCACTGTGCAACCCGGCCGCACGAAACGTCGCTTCCATGATCGGCGCGCCGGCATTCACCATCGCTTGATGCGCGAAGTAGTCGCTCAACGCGCCCATGATGGTCGAACCGAAGCTCGCGCCGAGCACATACATCGCGAAGAAATAAAGCGCTACCGCCGTGCCGCGCAGATTGGGCGGGACCACATCTTGAATCGCGCTGTACACGGTCGAGTAATACGCGAACGACATCGCGCTCGACGCCCCCATGAGGATCGTGAACACGACCACGCCGCCTTTCGGCTGCTGAAGCGCCATGAACACGCACGGCGCCGCGAACAACAACGCGAACGCGCCCACCAGCACGCGGCCGTTCGGTCGTTGCACACGCAGGCGATCGCCGAGCCAGCCGCCTGCCAGCAGTCCGATCGCCCCGGTGAGCCCCAACGACACCGCCGAGATGGTATTCGCGTCCTGCAAGCCAAGCTCGTGGAACCGTTGCAGGAACGGCGTTTGAAACACGTTCACCGCGTAGGTGTTGAAATTGAACAGCAGGCCCGACAGCACGATCCACCACATCGTCCTGATCCGCAGCACACTGCGAAACGGCGAGCCCGGCAGCGCGAGCGAAGCGCGCGTTTCGATCGCACCCCGCGGCGGCTCTCTGATGAACAGCGCAAGCACCGCGAGAATCAGGCCCGGAACGCACGCCACGAAAAACGCCGCGCGCCAGCCCCAATGCTGGCCGATGTATCCCGACAGCATATAGGCCAGGAACAAACCGAAAGGCAGGCCGAGCATGAAGATCGCCATGGCTCGCGCGCGGCGCTCGGGTGGATACAGATCACCGATCAAGGATTGACCCGCCGGCGCGCAGCTCGCCTCGCCGATACCGACGCCGATACGTGTCAGCAGAAACGAGGTGTAATTCCAGGCCAATCCGGACGCAGCCGTGAGCACGCTCCAGAAGGTCACGCCGATCGCGATCAAGCGCGTGCGCAACCAGCTGTCCGTGAGCCTTCCCAGCGGCACGCCGACCGCGGCATACACGAGCGTGAACACCGTGGCGACCAGGCCGAGCTGCGTGTCATTGAGACCGAACTCGACGCGAATCGGCTCGCCCAGGGCACCGGCAATCTGCCGGTCGAAGAAGTTCATCAGGTTGATGCCGAACAGTACCGCCAGTGCGAACCGCGCGTTCCTCTGCTGTTCGGTCACGATGCCCCCTTTTTTTGTTGGCGAGTCCGGCTCTTGCCGTGAGCGTACCATCGGTGCCGCGCACCTGGTGGGTAAAGAATTGTGGAAGCACGCCGCCACAACTCGTGCCAAAGACGGAACGAGGATGCGATGATGCCGGGGTGACCACCGCCCCCGTTGCAATGACCCGTAATGCTGCCGCCGCTGGCGACCTCGCCGCCGCGCTCAAGAGTCGCTTTGGCTTCAGCTCGTTCCGTCCCGGCCAGGAAGCCATCGTGCGCGACGCGCTGGCCGGCCGCGATCTGCTGGCGATCATGCCCACCGGCGGCGGCAAGTCGCTGTGCTTCCAGTTGCCCGCGGTTCTGCAGCCCGGCATCACGCTGGTGATCTCGCCATTGATCGCGCTGATGCAGGATCAGGTGCGCCTGCTCCAGGACAACGACATCCCGGCGACGTACATCAACTCGAGCCTCGAGCCGGGTGAAGTGAGCGCGCGGCTGCGCGGCGCGGCCCAGGGCGAATACAAACTGTTGTATCTCGCGCCCGAGCGTTTGTTACAGCCGGGCTTTCTGGATGGCGTGTTGACGCGTCTGGCGGCTGGCCGCGGCATCACCGCGTTCGTGGTCGACGAGGCGCACTGCGTGTCCGAATGGGGCCACGATTTCCGTCCGGAATATCGGCAGCTCGCCGCGCTCCGTCGGCGTTTCGAAGACGTGCCGCTGTTTGCATTCACCGCCACGGCGACGCCGCGCGTTCGTCAGGACATCATCGATCAGCTGGCCTTGCACGATCCGGCAATCCACGTCGCGAGCTTCAATCGCCCGAATCTGTATTACGGAGTTCGCCCGAAGAACAAGCGCACCTACGACGAGTTGCTCGCGCGAGCGCGCGAAGACAGCGCAGGCATCGTGTACTGCCTGTCGCGCAAACGCGTCGACGAGCTGGCGCTGCAACTGCAGTCGGACGGCATCGATGCCCTGCCCTATCACGCCGGTCTCAATGCCGAGCAACGCCGTCGCAATCAGGAAGCTTTCATTCGCGACGACGCGCGCGTGATGGTGGCAACGATCGCGTTCGGCATGGGCATCAACAAACCCGACGTGCGCTGGGTGATTCACTACGATCTGCCGCGCACGCTGGAAAGCTATTATCAGGAATCCGGCCGCGCCGGCCGCGATGGCGATCCGGCCGAGTGCATCCTGTATTTCAGCGCGGCCGACATCCGCACCGCCGAGTTCCTGATTCAACAAAAGGTCGATCCGGAAACGGGCGCGCCGCTCGAAGACGAACAGCGCCTGGCCCGTCAGCAGCTGCGCCAGGTGCTCAACTATGCCGAGTCCACCGAATGCCGCCGCGGAATCCAGCTGCGCTACTTCGGCGAAGTGCTCCCCGGTTCGTGCGGAAATTGCGACAACTGCCGCAACCCGCGCGAGCAGCAGGACCGCACGATCGAAGCGCAACAGTTTCTCTCGTGCATCGCGCGGCTCGCACAACGGCGCGAACGCTTCGGGGCGGCGTACCTGATCGAGATCCTGCGCGGCAGCCAGTCGCAGCGCCTGATCGACAATGGACATGCGCAGCTCAGCGTGTATGGCATCGGCAAACAGCACAGCGTCGACACCTGGCGCAGCGTGGTGCGGGGCCTGCTCCATCAGGGCCTGGTCCAGGAGACTCAGGATGGCTACTCGGTGCTGTCGCTCAACGCGGCCAGCTGGGAAGTGCTGCGCGGCGAGCGCAAAGTACACATCGCCGAGCCCCCGGCTTCGTCACGGCGCAAATCGGATGCGTCCGCCGGCGCCGACGATCTGCACGTCGCCGACCAGCCGCTGTTCGACAGGCTGCGGGCCTTGCGCAAAAAACTGGCGGATCAAAGCGGGGTTCCGCCCTACGTCATCTTCCACGATGCCACGCTGCGCGAAATGGTGCGCCGGGCCCCGGCCACCGTGGCAGAATTTGCCAACATCCCGGGGGTGGGTCAGGCCAAGCTGGCGCGCTATGGGCAGTTGTTCACGGAGGAGATCCGCGCTGCCCGGTCCCGCACCACCACAACCTAGTCGTCACTCGTCCGATGCCTCTGGTTCGCCCCCTGCGCCGAGCGTCGGGGACTCGGGTAATCCGAGCGTCCGCAGGTATAATCGCGCCGCCCTTCGGGGCCGCCAGTGACGCCGGCCCCCGTTACCATCGCTACTTGAGACCGCTTCGTTGACGATCCAGAGACGACCGATGTTCATTCATGCCTCGGGCGAATACCTGCCGGAACGGGTCGTGGATAACGACTACTTCTCGCGGCTGACCGGCCGCGCCTCGCCCTGGTTCGAGCAGTTGACGGGCATTCGCCAGCGCCGTCGGGCCGGTGAAGGCGAGAATGCGAACTCGATGGCGATCGCGGCCGTCAAGCATCTGCTGCGCACCGGGGACGCCACGCTCGACGATGTCGACCTCATCATCGGCGCCTCCTACACGCCGTGGGACACCATCGGCACGATCGCTCATGTGTTACAGCGCGAGTTCTCGCTCGCGAATGCGCGCGCAATGTATTTGTCCACGGCCTGCTCGTCCTTCATCGACGCCATCGACATGGCGTCGGCCTACTTCGCCTCGGGCCGCTCCAGGAAGGCGCTGGTCGTGGCCTCCGAGCACAACAGCCTGTACTCCTCCGACGGCGACGAGAAATCCGGTCACTTGTGGGGCGACGGCGCGGCCGCACTGATTCTGGGCAATACGCCGGGAAAGCTGCAGCTGGAAGTGCTGGACACGCACACGGTCGGGCTCGCCGACCGCGGCAAAGGTCCATTCGGCATCACGATGGTCCCGCGCGATGGCGGCCTCGTCATGCACCATGGCAAAGACATCTTCGTGCACGCGTGCCGGGAGATGGCCGGCATGGCGCGGCTGCTCCTGGAGCGTAACAATCTGAACGTGGGCGATGTCCGGCTGGTGATTCCTCACCAGGCGAACAAACGCATCATCGATAGCGTCGCGGACGATCTGGGTCTGTCGCCGCAACGAGTGGCGCTGACCATCGGCGAACTGGGCAACACCGGCTGCGCAAGCGTCGCCATCACTTTGCATCGCTACGCGCACAAGCTGGAACCGGGTGAATATGCGCTGCTGATCGCGTTCGGCGGCGGCTATTCGGCGGCCGGTGCACTCGTCCGGCGCGCGCCGTAACAAACGTTCCGTCTGCCCGGTATCGCGCTCGCCTCAGAGCGCGACGTGCTCCGCGAACTGCGGCGGCTTCACGATCAATGCGTCGCACGGCAGCTTCTCGAGCACATCCTCCGCCGTGCTGCCGACGAAAATTCGCTTGAGCCCACTACGCGCGATCGCACCCATCACGATCACATCCGCGTTGAGGCGCTGAGCGGCTAGCGGCAGCATCTGACTCGGGCCGCCCAATTCGAGATGTACATTGCGCGGCGGGATGTCGTACTCGCTGACCAGAGCATTGACGAGCTCGCGACGATTCTTTTCTTCGAGCGCCAGGTCCTCCGGCGCGGCGGCTGCGACCATGGCCGGATTCACCGTGGTGGCCGCGCCGATGATGGCCATTGGCAAATAAACATGCAGCGCATGCAGCTCGCCGTTCAAGCGCTGCGCCAACAGCGCCGCATGCTCGATGATCCAGTGATCCAGAATCTTCGGCTTGTCGTTGACGTGACCGGGATCGACCGCGGCGACGATGCGCGGCACGCCGGCCCAGGGCGCGGGCTTGGTCAACAGCAACGGCACCGGGCAGCCGCGAATCAACTGCCAGTCCGTATTGGTAAGAAACGTTCGCTGTGCGAGCGAATGATGATGCGTGTCCTTCACCACCAGGTCGGCATTGGTCTGTCGCGTGCGATCGATCAATCCGACATGCAGCGGATCAGCGCACACCGTCTCCGTCGTGACATCGAGCCCACGCGCCCGCAGTGGCGCGGCCATCGATTCCAGCAGGGCCTTGATGTTCACTGTGAACGGCTCATCAGGCTTGTCGCGCAAATGGGACGACAGGCGCATTTCGCGTGCGGCCTTGGTATCGCAGACGAACAGCTCCAGCCGCGCGTTGAATTTTTCCGCCAGTAACGCCGCCTTGTTCACCGCCGGCTGCTCCGCGGCGGTCGGATCGACGATGACCAGAATTTGTTTGATGTAATCCATGGGCACGGGATGGTTCGCAGGCACGGGCTCGCCCTCACGGTGAGTCTCGAATCGCATCGCCGTGCCCGGTATCGGGACAACCGCGTATCAGCTCCGGGCAAGCCCGCTACGTTTCACTGGCGCGCTGTCGCCGGAGCGGACAACTCGTCGATCGCATCGAGCAAGGCAGCGGTATCGACGGGCTTGCTGAGAAAACGACAGTTCGGCACCGGCGTGCGCAACGAGCGCAGCACCGACGGCAGGTCGCCACTGAGCACCACGCCGGGCGCATCGTAACCGAGCCGCTCGCGCAGCCGTGTCAACAACTCCAGGCCCGTGTTGCGGCCGTCGAGATGATAGTCTGCGACGATCACATCGCCGCGCTGGAATTTCTCGAACAGGCTCTCGGCCTCGGCCGTCGACGGCGCGCTCTCGACGTGGAAGCCTTCGAAGCGCAGAAACAATTCGGTCGCCAGTCGCACGCCATCGTTGTCCTCGACCAGCAGCACTCGCGACCGGCGCGTTGCGCCGCTGACGGGCTCGGCGCTCGCCGCCGCATCCGCGCCCGCAGGCACCGCGGTCAAGAATCGATTCGGAATGGTCACCACCGCCTGCGTGCCCTCGCCGACGCGCGATGTGATGCTCACCGTGAACCCCAACAGTCGCGCCACCTCTTTCACGATCGCCAGCCCCAGGCCCACGCCCATGCGCTTCGCGCCCTGCGTGTCGACCTGGTAATACTCATCGAAGATGCGATCCAGCTTGTCGGCGGGAATGCCGATTCCGGTGTCGCTCACAGTGATGGTGAGCGCGCTCGAACCGGGCGTGCAGCCGACGGCGACCGTGCCCTTGTCGGTGTATTTCAAGGCATTGCCGACCAGGTTCTGCAACAACTGATAGAACAGGTTGCGATCGGTCGAGACGATCACGGCAGCCGGCTCGATGCGTAGCGCGATGCCCCGCGCCTGTGCCACCGAGTCGAACTCGGTGATGAGCTGATGCAGCGTATCGGCGAGCGGCACGTCCGCCACCTGCGGTTCGATCGCACCCGATTCCAGACGACTGATATCGAGCAATGCGTTGAGCATGCGCGTCATGCCCTCGATCGCGCGCTCCTGCTGTTGCAACAACTCGCGCAGGTCGGGCGGCGAGATCTTGAGCATGGCCGCGTTCAACAGGCGAATGGTTTGAATGGGCTGACGCAGGTCATGACTGGCGGTGGCGAGAAAGCGGCTCTTGGCGCGATTGGCGCGATCCGCATCCTCGCGCGCGGCGATCAGCGCTTCATTGATCTGCTGGCGTTCGGTGTTGTCGCGAATGGCGGCGGCCACGAACAGCTGCTCGCCGATCCTGAACGGCGCCAGCCGGATGCCGGCGGCGAACTCGCTGCCATCGGCACGTCGTGCAAACAAATCCGCGATCCGCGCGCCCATCTCGCGATTGCCGGGTTTGTTCAAATACGCGGTCAGATGGCTGACATGCTTGCCGCGCAGGCGCTCCGGAATGAGCGTTTCCAGTGGCTTGTCGAGCAATTGCTCGGGCGGGTAACCGAACAGCTCCGTGACCGTCTGATTGGCAAAGCGGATGCGGCCCTGAACGTCGACGACGATCATCGCATCCGGGGAGAAGCGCAACAGGTGTTGAGTGATATCGCTGAGCTGGTCCATCGTCATCGACTCGCCGTAAGTGAAAATTATGCCGGTTTTCACCACGGCACAACATCGATCCCCATCGATGCCGAACCGGTCGGCGCCCCTCTAAGGGGCGGGCGTAGTGGCTTCCGTGGAAGTCGCGGGTGTCGCTGGCCAGGGGTTGCGGCAGTCTGCAGCCCATATGAAACTCCCGGAATCATGGCAATCCCGCTCCGGTCTGTCCGTGCCGCCGCCCGGTGGCGACTCCGTCATGCCCGCTGACAATCCGCCGTCCGGGGATCCGGCGACAGCACGCCTGCTCGAGCAACTGATGCAGATCGCGCGCACCTCGGCACTGGAAGAAATGGCCAGCGGCTTCGCGCACGAGTTGAATCAGCCGATCGGCGCCATTGCTACATTTGCGCAGGCTGGCGAGCGCATGCTGACGCGGCCCGAGCCCATGACCGCGCAGGCCCTGGATGTCCTGCGTCACATCAGCAATGAAGCGCTCAACGCGGGTCAGGGCATCCGGCGCATTCGTAAATTGTTCAACGACGCCGCCGTGGCCCGCACCGATTGCGCCATGTCCGAGCTGATCGCCGAGCTGATGCCGGTGCTGGAGCTGCTGGCGAGTCGAGCCGGCGTGCACCTGGAAGTGCTCGTCGAGGAGGCGCTGCCCATCATTTCCGTCGATCGCCTGCGCATACAGCATGTGCTCTACACGCTCGTGCAGAACTCGCTGGAAGCGCCCCGCCCCGCGCAACGGCCGGCGCGGGTCCGCGTCGAAGTCACCGGCGATCGTTACGCGGTCACGACTGCCGTCATCGACAATGGCGTGGGCCTGTCGACCGAGGCCCGCGCGCAGTTGTTTCGACCGTTCTTCACCACCAAGGATCAGGGCACGGGCTTGGGCCTGGCCTCCAGCCGCGCTATCGTTGAAGCACACGAGGGCGCAATCGGCTGCGACGATGTCGAGGGCGGCGGCGCCAGGTTCTGGTTCCGATTGCCGGCGGCGATCTCATGACATCGCCCCGGCGCTGATATAACAAACATGACCGCCAGCAAAGCCACCACTCGCAGGAAACCCACGATCTACATCGTCGATGACGACGACGGCATGCGCCGCGCCTTGAGCGTGCTGATGTCGACGGTCGGTTACAACGCCGTGACGTTCGAGCGACCCACCGAATTCCTGCAAAAGCTCGATCCCAATCAGCCCGGCTGCCTGGTGCTGGACGTGCGCATGCCCGAAATGAGCGGCCTGGAAGTGCAGCAGCAGCTCAACCGCAGCGGCTCGATGCTGCCGGTGATCCTCATCACCGGTCACGGTGACATTCCCATGGCCGTGCAGGCCATGAAAGATGGCGCATTCGACTTCCTGCAGAAACCGTTCCGCGATCAGGATCTGCTCGACCGCATCAACGGCGCGTTGAAACAGGATGCGGAGAACCGCGAGACCGTCGAGCGGCATGCCGATCTGAAACGTCGCAGCGAGTCACTGACGCCGCGCGAGCGCGAAGTGATGGCACTGGTCGTCGACGGCCGCGCCAACAAGGTGATCGCCATCGACCTGGGCCTGAGCGAGCGCACGGTCGAAATTCATCGCGCCAACGTCATGGAAAAAATGCAGGCGCGCTCGGTGGCGCACCTGGTGAAAATGCATCTTACGCTCAGTGGTGAAACCTTGAGCAGTGGCTAACGGTTGTTGGGCGTTGGGAGTGGGCCGATCTGCAACTCCCAGCCACTCACCGCTTTCGAGGGCCCGACATGTCAGAAGATCCCACCCTCAGCTCTGAATATCTGACAAGGCTGGACGCTTACTGGCGCGCCGCCAACTATCTGTCGGTGGGTCAGATCTATCTGATGGACAACCCGCTGCTCGAAGAGTCGCTGCAGCTGTCGCAGATCAAGCCGCGTCTGCTGGGTCACTGGGGCACCACGCCCGGGCTCAATTTCATCTACGCGCATCTGAACCGCGTCATCCGCAAGTACGATCTGGACATGCTGTACGTGGCCGGTCCGGGCCACGGCGGGCCGGCGCTGGTCGCCAATGTTTATCTCGAAGGCACGTACAGCGAGTACTACCCGAATGTCTCCGAGGACAAGGAGGGCATGCGCCGGCTGTTCAAGCAGTTCTCCTTTCCCGGCGGCATTCCCAGTCATGTCGCGCCGGAAACCCCCGGCTCGATCCACGAAGGCGGCGAGCTCGGCTACTCGCTGTCGCATGCGACCGGCGCGGTGTTCGACAACCCCGATCTGATCGTGGCCTGCGTGATCGGCGACGGCGAAGCCGAAACCGGGGCGCTCGCGACCAGCTGGCATTCGAACAAATTTCTGAATCCGGTGCGCGATGGCGCGGTGCTGCCCATTCTGCATCTGAACGGCTACAAGATCGCGGGCCCGACCGTGCTCGCCCGCATTCCACGCGAAGAGCTGACGCAGCTCATGCAAGGCTACGGTTACGAGCCCTACTTCGTGGACAAGGCCGACACCCACTCGGCCACGCATCTGGCGATGGCGAAAACCATGGACCGCATGATCGAGCGCATCCGCGAGATCCAGACGGACGCACGCAGGAATGGTTTTCACCAGCGTCCGCGCTGGCCCATGCTGGTGCTGACCACACCCAAAGGCTGGACCGGTCCCGAGGAAGTGGACGGCGTGCCGGTCGAGAACAGCTGGCGCTCGCATCAGGTGCCGCTGGCGCAGCTGGCCGAGAAGAAAGATCACTTGAAGCTGCTGGAAAGGTGGATGCGCAGCTACAAGCCCCAAGAGTTGTTCACCGCCGAAGGAAAATTGCAGCCCGAGCTGCGCGAGCTCGCGCCCGTCGGCAAGCGACGCATGGGCGACAACCCGCATGCCAACGGTGGCGTGTTGTTGCGCGACCTGCGTCTTCCCGACTTCCGCGACTATGCCGTCGAGCTGCCCTCGCCCGGTTCGCGCAGCGCCGAGGCGACGCGCGTGCAGGGCAAGTTCCTTCGCGACGTGATGCAGCGAAATCTGGATTCGAAGAACTTCCGGCTGTTCGCCCCCGACGAGTTCACGTCGAACCGCTGGGACGATGTCTTGAAAGTCACTTCACGCATGCTGGCCGCCGAGATCCTGCCGTCGGACACCAGTGTCGCGTGCGACGGCCGCGTCATGGAGATGCTGAGCGAGCATCAATGCCAGGGCTGGCTGGAAGGCTATCTGCTGACCGGCCGGCACGGCTTCTTCAGCTGTTACGAAGCGTTCGTGCACATCGTCGACTCGATGTTCAATCAGCACGCGAAGTGGCTCAAGACGTGCAACCACATTCCCTGGCGGCGTCCGATCGCGTCACTGAACTACCTGCTGACCTCGCACGTCTGGCGCCAGGATCACAACGGCTTCAGCCATCAGGATCCCGGCTTCATCGACGTGGTCGTGAACAAGAAGCCCGAGGTGGTGCGCGTGTACCTGCCGCCCGACGCCAACACATTGCTGAGTGTCACGGACCACTGTCTGCGCAGCCGCAACTATGTGAATGTCATCGTCGCCGGCAAGCAGCCGCAGTTCCAGTGGCTGTCGATGGACGCCGCGATCAAACATTGCAGCGCCGGCGCCGGCATCTGGGACTGGGCCAGCAACGACCAGGACGGCTCGCCCGATATCGTCATGGCCTGCGCCGGGGACGTGCCGACCCTCGAAACATTGGCGGCGGTATCTCTGCTGCGCGAATGGCTGCCGTCGCTGCGCATCCGGGTCGTGAACGTGGTCGACCTCATGACCCTGCAGCCGGAGAGCGAGCATCCGCACGGCATGAGCGACAAGGAGTTCGATGCCATGTTCACCCGGGACAAGCCCATCCTGTTCGCGTTCCATGGCTATCCCTGGCTGATCCATCGCCTGACCTATCGCCGCCACGGCCATGACAACCTGCACGTGCGCGGTTACAAGGAGGAAGGCACGACCACCACGCCCTTCGACATGACCGTGCTGAACGATCTGGATCGTTTCCATCTTGCGGAGGCCGCGATCGATCTGGTGCCGAGCCTGGGTGCCCAGGCCGGCCACTTGCGCCAGCGGTTACGCGACAGGCTCATCGAGCATCGCGAATACGTGCGCCGGCACGGCGAGGACCTGCCGGAGGTCCGCGATTGGCAGTGGACGGTGAAGTAATTACGAATACAGCGCCGGCAGGTCCGCGTGCAGGAACCAGCGGTCGAGCACGACATTGCGTGCGAACCACTGCGTTTGCATCAATGCGCGAGCGAGGGCGAGACGCAATTTCGACGGAAGCATCGCCAGGGCCGGCGCTTCGCCGCGCTCACCGAACCGGGAACGAAGCGCGCGCTCATACTGCAGCAAGCTCTCCCGACGGCAATCCCGATTGACGGCCAGAAAATTGGCAGCCGCCATCAAGCCCGATTCGATGGCCGGTCGGATACCCTCGCCGCTTTGTGTATACGCCAGGCCCGCAGCGTCGCCGACGATCATGACGCCATCGGCGACCACGGGCCGATTGCCGTGCGCATATAACAAATAGGCGTGCCCTTTGAACTTGCCGGGCAGATCCGCCGGAATCCTGCCCTGCTCGGCCAGTGAACGGGCAAACGTCTGCACCTGTTCGGCGAGCCGATGATTGCCTTCGCGGCCCAGGCCGACGTTGAGATAGTTGCCCTTGCGAAAACACCAGCCATAGCCTTTCAGGTCATCGCAGAAATACAGCTCCGGGCGCTCGCCCGTGATCGCACACCGGGCCGCCTGTGCATCGTTCAGTTCGAATTCGATCTCCTGCGCGCTGATGGCTCGCTCTTCCTTGCCCAGATGCGCTCCGAGGAAACGTGCGACGGGACAGAAATGACCGCCCGCGCCAATCACCAAAGGGGTATCGATCTCGCCGTTGACGAGCCAGCGGTCGCCCCGGCGCTCCATCGACTTCCACGCTTCACCCAGGCGCAACCGGGCACCGCTGCGCTCCAATAGATAATGATCGAACTCGCAGCGCCGGATGCCGTAGCTCACGACTTTGTCATAGCTCACGGACGCATTGGCTTGCTCGCCCATGCCGGTGATGAACGAGTTGATCGGCTGTAGAACCCGATCTTGCCGATACTCCTCGAGGTCCAGATCGAGCTCCTCCACGACCTGCGGCGTAATCCAACCGGCGCACACCTTGTCTCGTGGAAACACGCTCTTGTCCATGATGAGCACGTCCAGCCCCGCTCGCCTCAACGCGCGCGCGCACGTCGATCCAGCCGGGCCGCCGCCGACGATCAGCACATCACAAGTGTCGGCGCTCATGGGTGATACAGGTGCTCGCGCGTCATCGGAATGTTGTTATTGGTGCCGGAGGAGAACACGACCTGGAACAGCTGCATCTCGCCGGTCGTGAAAGCCGCGCGCGACCCGGCCAGATACAGGCGCCACATCCTGACGAAGTTCTCATCGAACATCTGCGCCACCTTGTCGCGCGATTCCTCATACAGCCGCCACCACCAATCGAGCGTCCTGGCGTAGTGCAGGCGGAGGTTCTCGACATCCAGCACCGAGAACCCCGAGCCTTCGAAGATCTCCATCATCTGTTTCAGCGAGGGCGGATTCGCGCCCGGGAAGATGCGCCGGTCGATCCAGCGGTGCATGGGCTTCCAGCGATTGCGGCCGATGGTGTGGATCAGCCCGAGCCCTTCGGGCTTCAGGCAACGCCGGATCACCTCGCCCAACCCGGGATAGTTCTCCACGCCCACGTGCTCGAGCATGCCCACTGACACGAACGCGTCGAACGAGCCGCGGATGTTTCGATAATCGTCCTCGACGAACTCGACCTTGCCCTCCAGCCCCTCCGCTTTGGCGCGCTCGCGAGCGAATGCGACCTGCTCGCGCGAAATGTTGAATGCCGTCACTTTCACGCCATGGTGACGCGCCATGTACAGAGCGAGCCCGCCCCAGCCACAACCCGCTTCGACCACGTGCTGACCCGGTCGCAGCCGCACCTTGCGGCACACATGCTCCATCTTCGCCAGCTGCGCCTGGTCCAGTGTCGCGTCCGGCGTGGAAAAGTACGCGCAGGTGTATGCCATGGTCGAGCCGAGCCACAGGGAATAGAACTCGTTGCCGATGTCGTAGTGATGATGGATATTCTCGCGCGAGCCATGCAGCGTGTTGGCTGGCCGTCGGTGCAGCCACTGCCCCACGCGCCGCAGCGCCGAAATGGAATTGTGTCGCGGATGCGCCGCGCCCCGATACAGCTCCTCGATCAGCCGGCCGAGATCACCCTCGACCTGGATCGAGCCCGCGCTATACAGCTCGCCGAACTGCACGTCGGGATCCCTGCAAAGACGCACTAACGTGGCTCGATTCGGAATATGCAGAGTGGCCAGCGCATCGCCGGCGCTGGTCTGTACCCGCTCGCCATTCCAGAGCGCAAACTGAACGGGTGGATCGCCGAATGCATGCAGCAGTGCGCGCAGTATCCGCCCATCCAGTGAAGTGCGGGGCGCAGCTGCGGGCTGGGCAGAAGAGCCATGCCGCGCTGGAGCCTGTGGCGCACCGTCCGCCACACGATACGTCGTCATAGGCCGCTCTCGAGAGGTCTGCATTGTTTGTCTCCGCCCTCGGCTGGCAGTCGCCACGCTTTATATTGGGTTTTTTTCTACTCGATGCAAGCGTCGGCACGGAATCGACGCGAATTCGCACCATTTGTCGGCAAGGATTACAGCATTCCGGCATTCCGGACTACCCCGCAGCCGTTGCGTGAAGCTCCTGAGCGCGGCGCGCCAACGCCGTCTCTATAAATAGCAGTCAGGCCGGGGAGTCCGCCGGCGCAACCTGCTCCGCTACGTAAGATTACGAATGAAGCTCGACGCCACATTGATCCGACGTTATGACGGGCGCGGCCCGCGCTATACGTCCTATCCGACGGCGCTTCAGTTTCATACCGGCTTCGACGAGCAGAGCTATCGCCGCGTCGCCCTGTTGAGCAATGCCGGCACGCCGCGACCGCTCTCCATCTATGTACACGTGCCGTTCTGCGAGCGGCCCTGCTTCTATTGCGGCTGTAACAAGATCATCACCCGCAATCCGGTGCACGCCGAACGATATCTGCAACGTTTACAGCGCGAGATCGAGCTGCAGAGCGCCTTGTTCGAGCGCCGCCGGCAGGTGCGCCAGGTGCACTTCGGCGGCGGCACGCCAACCTATCTGTCCATGGCGCAGCTGGCGGCACTGTTCAGCCACCTCGGCAGCCACTTCAGCATCGATCGTTCCGAGCAGCGGGAATTCTCGATCGAGATCGATCCGCGCACGCTCGGCGAGAGCAGCCTGGCGGAGCTGTCCAGGCTGGGGTTCAACCGGCTCAGCCTCGGCGTTCAGGATTTCGATCCGAGCGTGCAGCGGGCCGTGAACCGGCTGCAGAGCGCCGGCCAGATCCAGGAATGCATGGCCCGGGCGCGAGCGCTGGGCTATCGCTCGGTGAGCTTCGATCTCATCTATGGCCTGCCGCTGCAAACCATGGCGAGCTTTGGCGAGACCCTCGCTACCGTCGTGCGCATGCGACCCGATCGCATCGCCGCCTACGGCTACGCCCACATGCCTCGCCTGTTCAAAGCGCAGCGGGCGATTCGCTCCGATCAGTTGCCGGACGCCGAAACACGCCTGCAGCTGCTGGCGCTCACCGTCGAGCGGCTCACCGAGGCAGGTTATGTGTACATCGGCATGGATCATTTCGCCCTGCCCGACGACGACCTGGCGCTCGCCCTGCGCGACGGCGGTCTGCATCGCAATTTCCAGGGCTACTCGACCCACGGCGACTGCGACCTGATCGGCCTGGGCGTCAGCGCCATCGGCTCGGTCGGCAACTCCTATTCACAGAACCGCAAGGACCTGTCCGGCTATTACGCGGCGCTGGATCGGGGCCGACTGCCGGTCGAGCGGGGCATCGCATTGAGCATGGACGACATCCTGCGCCGGGACATCATCCAGCAGCTGATGTGCAAAGGCGAGCTTTGCATGCGCCAGATCGAGAGACGTTACGCGATCGAATTCAGTGAATATTTCGCCACCGAGCTGACTCGGCTGAACGCGTTGGCCAGCGACGGCCTGATCGGCGGCGACACGAACGTCATTCGCGTCACCGAAACCGGCCGCGCGCTCCTGCGGACGATCGCGATGAGCTTCGACGCTTACCTGCCGCGCGCCGCCAGCACGCAATTCTCCAAAGTCATCTGATTCCTCGATCCCCCCGAAGCCTCTTCGCATGACGCGAAGGATGTGATCGTCGGCGACGTTAGCAGCGCGCCCAAAAACGAGACGCAGTCGACATCCGCAGCCACGCTCGGCTTCATCACTCAGGGCTGGTGCGCAGTCTCTCTCGGGGTCTCCGTAATTAGAAAAGAAACACGGCACGGTACCTTTGCAATGCCGACAGAAACAACGTCACGAGGCTTCGAGATGTCCGCGAATGTTTTGCCCGCCAGCGCCGCGCTCGCATACGCCGGCAGCGAAGTGCGCGCCACGTACAACGACAAAGTCGTTCGACAGTTCGCGATCATGACCGTCGTCTGGGGCATCGTGGGCATGGCCGTCGGCGTGTTCATCGCCGCGCAGTTGTTGTGGCCGGCGCTCAACTTCGATATCCCCTGGCTCACCTACAGCCGGTTGCGTCCGCTGCACACCAACGCCGTGATCTTCGCGTTCGGCGGCTGCGCGCTGTTCGCCAGCTCGTACTACATCGTGCAGCGAACCTGCCATGCACGGCTGTTCTCGGATCGTCTCGCCGCGTTCACGTTCTGGGGCTGGCAGGCAGTGATCGTGCTCGCGGCCATCACGCTGCCGATGGGCATCACCCAGAGCAAGGAATACGCGGAGCTGGAATGGCCCATCGACCTGCTGATCGCGGTGGTGTGGGTCGCGTACGGCGTGGTGTTCTTCGGCACCATCGTCCAGCGCAAGGTGAAACACATCTACGTCGCGAACTGGTTCTTCGCCGCGTACATCATCACCATCGCGGTTCTGCACATCGTCAACAACGTCGCCATCCCGGTCTCGCCGACCAAGTCGTACATCGTTTATTCCGGCGTGGTCGACGCCATGGTGCAGTGGTGGTACGGCCATAACGCCGTGGGCTTCTTCCTCACGGCCGGCTTCCTCGGAATGATGTACTACGTCGTGCCCAAGCAGGCCGGCAAGCCCATCTATTCCTATCGCCTGTCCATCGTGCACTTCTGGGCGCTGATTTCCATCTACATGTGGGCGGGCCCGCATCATCTGCACTACACCTCGCTGCCGGATTGGGCGCAGTCCCTCGGCATGGTGTTCTCGCTGATCCTGCTGGCGCCGTCCTGGGGCGGCATGATCAACGGCCTGATGACCCTGTCGGGCGTGTGGCATCGGCTGCGCACCGATCCGATTCTGAAGTTCCTGGTGGTGTCGCTGTCGTTCTACGGCATGGCGACGTTCGAAGGTCCGCTGATGTCCATCAAGACGGTGAATGCGCTGTCGCACTACACCGATTGGACCATCGGCCACGTGCACGCCGGCGCGCTCGGCTGGGTCGCGTTCATCACCATCGCTGCCATGTATCAGATGATCCCGCGGCTGTTCGGCAAGCAGCAGATGTACAGCGTCAAGCTGATGGACGCGCATTTCTGGATCGCGACCGTCGGTATCGTGCTGTACGTCACCTCGATGTGGATTGCCGGTGTGATGCAGGGCCTGATGTGGCGCGCAGTGAACAGCGACGGCACGTTGACCTACACCTTCGTAGAGGCGCTCAAGGCAACTTATCCGTATTACGGCATCCGGCTTCTCGGCGGCCTGATGTTCCTGGCCGGCATGCTCATCATGGCCTACAACGTGTGGCGCACCGTGCGCGACACGCAGCCAGTCGACGCGCCGGTGCTCGCCCCCGCCATCGGTCATTGATCGCAGCATCATGAAACACGAAATCGTTGAAAAGAAGATTGCGCTGATGGGCGCGCTGATCGCGGCTGTGATCAGCGTCGGCGGCCTGGTGGAGATCGCGCCGCTCTACATGCAGAGCTCGGTGATCGAACCCTCGCCGGGCATCGAGCCATACCCGGCGCTCGCGCTCGAAGGCCGCGACGTGTATGTGCGCGAAGGTTGTTACAACTGCCACTCGCAGATGGTGCGTCCTCTGCCGGCCGAGACCGAGCGCTATGGTCATTATTCGATCGCGGGCGAAGCGGTCTACGACCATCCGTTCCAGTTCGGCTCCAAGCGAACCGGTCCGGATCTGGCGCGCGTCGGCGGCCGCTACACCGATGAGTGGCATCGCATCCACCTGATCAACCCGCGCGACGTGGTGCCCGAATCGAACATGCCGGGCTTCCCGTGGCTGGCGGAGCGCACCATCGATCCCGCCGGCACCCAAACGAAGATGCAGGCGCTGCAGAAGATCGGTGTGCCGTACACGGCGGAGGAAATCGCGAATGCGCCGGAAGCCGTGCGTAACCGCACCGAGATGGAAGCGCTGATCGCCTACATGCAGGGGCTGAAGTTCCATGGCGAGCCCAAGCCGGCCGAGGGCGCCGTCAATCACGTAGCCAAGAGTCAACCATGAGCATCGAATTCAACATGGGCCTGGTACGAGGCCTGCTGACGCTGATTCTGTTTCTGGCCTTCATGACGCTGTGGGCCTGGGCCTGGAACAAGCACCGCAAGCCGGAGTTCGACCGCATGGCGCGCCTGCCGCTCGAAGACCAGGAACGAATCGAGGAACGGCCGCGATGATCCGCCAGCCTGCCAGTGTTTTCATCGTCGTCTTCACCGCGATCAACATCGTCGCGTGTCTGTGGCTGATGTGGTGGACGGCGCGCGCGCGCGTCGCCACCGATACTTCGGATGAGAAGTCCGCAAAGGGCTCAGGTAGCACCAAACTCCCGCGGGATTCCCGCGGCCGCGCTCCTTCTATCACGCGGCCTACCGGTCATGTCTGGGACGGAGATCTGCAGGAGCTGAACAATCCGTTGCCGCGCTGGTGGCTGGGCCTGTTCATCATCACCGTGATCTTCGGCGCCGGCTATCTCACGGTCTATCCCGGCATGGGCAACTTTGCCGGCACGTCGAAGTGGACCTCGGTGGGCGCTTACGAAGAGCAAGTCGCCCGCCAGCGCGCGAAGTTCGAAGAGCGCATGGCTTCGCTGCAGGATCGTTCGCTCACCGAGCTGGCCAGCAATGGCAGCGCGATGGCGACCGCCAAAAATCTGTTCGGCGCGAACTGCGCGGGCTGTCACGGCTCCGATGCTCGCGGCGCCAGGGGATTTCCCAATCTCACCGACGAGGATTGGTTGTGGGGCGGTGACGAGCAGCGCCTGCTGGAAACGATCGCACAGGGTCGTCACGGCGTGATGCCCGCACTGGGCGGCGTGCTCGGCGCTCAAGGCGTCAATGAAGTTGCGTCGTATGTCGTGAGCCTGAGTGGCGGCAAGGCGCCGGCCGATTGGGTCGCCGCCGGCGAGCAACGCTTCGCCACCTTGTGTGTGGGATGTCATGGCGCGGACGCCAAAGGCAACCCGCTGCTCGGCGCGCCGAATCTCACCGACGACATCTGGCTGCACGGCGGCGATTTCGACTCCGTGCGCGCGACCATCACCAACGGCCGCGACAATCAGATGCCCGCGCACCAGGACCTGCTCGGGGACACCAAGGTGAAACTGCTTGCCGCGTATGTGCTCAGCCTGAGCGAGGCAGAGATGCATGCCGCAAATTGAGCGGACACCGTCCCGTTGGCCGCACTTCCGGAAAGATCCGAGGAAGCCGGGATTCGTCGACTTCCCTGACTTTGGCCACTGTGCAGCTACTCCAAGCGAAGCTTCCAGTGCGGAGGAATGCCGATGATCAAGCAGGATATCGGGGTGCTGCTGTGGGCTTCGTTTCTCGCGGCATGCGTCGCCACGCTGTTGTTCTTCGCCTGTTTCGACCCGCAACTGCTCGTGGAGGATGCCGCGCCGCCGGCGTGGCTGGCCGACCGACGCGCCGGCTACACCGTCGGCTTTTTCTTCTTCTGGATGATGTCCGCCATCGCCAGCTTTCTCACAGCCTATCTGATCGAGACACGCAGCGGCGCCGCGGACCGGGAACATCGATGAGCTCCGCCCGCCCCCTGCAGCCCGTCAACAATGACGGCAGTCTTTATATTGCCCATCAGAAAGTCTATCCACGCGAGATCCAAGGCCGCTTCAACCGGCTGCGCGTCGCCGCGACGATTGCGCTGCTCGGTTTGTTCTACGCGTTGCCCTGGCTGCAATGGGATGGCCGGCAAGCCGTGTTGTTCGATCTGCCGGCCCGCAAGTTCTACATCTTCGGGCTGACGTTCTTTCCGCAGGACTTCTTCCTGCTGACCTGGCTGCTGATCATCGCCGCGCTGTCGTTGTTCTTCTTCACTGCGCTGGCCGGGCGCCTGTGGTGCGGCTACGCCTGCCCGCAGACCGTCTGGACCGAAATCTTCGTCTGGATGGAACGCTGGACCGAAGGCAATCGACAGCAGCGCATGCGGCTCGACCAGTCCTCCTGGTCTTTCAACAAAGTGGCGCGCAAGGCGGGCAAACAGCTGCTGTGGATCTCGTTCGCGCTCTACACCGGCTACACCTTCGTCGGCTACTTCACGCCAGTGCGCGTATTGAGCGATTCAGTGCTGACGGCGACGCTCGGCGGCTGGGAGTCGTTCTGGATCCTGTTCTACGGCTTCGCCACGTACGGCAACGCAGGTTACATGCGCGAGCAGGTCTGCAAATACATGTGCCCGTACGCACGCTTCCAGGGGGCGATGTTCGATCGCAATACCCTGGTCATCTCCTACGACACCAAGCGGGGCGATCCGCGCGGGTCGCGTGCACGCGGCGTCGATCCCAAGAGCAAAGGTCTTGGCGACTGCATCGACTGCAAGCTGTGCGTGCAGGCATGCCCCACCGGCATCGACATTCGTCAAGGGCTGCAGCTCGAGTGCATCGCCTGCGCCGCGTGCATCGACGCCTGCGACAGCGTGATGGACAAGATGAATTATCCGCGCGGGCTGGTTCGTTACACCACCCAGAACGCCCTCGATGACAAGCCCACCCGAATCGTCCGGCCGCGCACCGTCGTCTACGGCTCGGTGCTGCTGGCGCTGATCGTCGGATTCGGTGTGGCCGTTGCCAACCGTCATCTCGTCGAGATCGACGTCCTGCGCGACCGCAATGCTTTGTATCGTCCCATCGAGGACGGCCTGATCGAAAACGTCTATACGATCCGGTTCATCAACAAGGACTCTCGTGAGCACGCGCTACGGATCCAGGCTGAAGGGATCGAGGGCGTGAGCGTCGACACCGACCGCGAACTGCAACGGGTCGGTGCCGGCGAAGTGGTGAGCGTTGCCGTCCGCATTCGTGCGCCCGCCAGCGCGATCAGCGGTGGCCGGGACATCCAGATCGTCGCCAGGTCCGATGACGGCGCCATCGAAGCCCGCTCCAAGGCGAGATTCATCGCGCCGGTGGCTCGATGAACCTCTGTTTTCACTGCGGCGAGCCTTTACGGGGATCGACCTTATTCGCTCGCATCGAGCAACGCGATGAGCCGGTGTGCTGCACCGGTTGTCAGGCCGTCGCCGAGCTGATCGCCGGCAGCGGCCTCGGCGATTTCTACCGTTATCGCGACGGCAATTCCGTGCGCCCGCGCGAGAGCGATCACGAGGACAAGTGGCGCGTCTACGCCGACCCGAGGTTCGCCGCTCAGTTCACGCGGACCACGAAAGAACGAACCTCCGTCACATTGTTGATCGAAGGACTGCGTTGCTCGGCATGCAGCTGGCTGATCGATCAAGTGCTGCGGCGACATGCTGGTGTGCATGACGTAAGCGTCAATGCCGCGACCGGCCGTGCCAGCATCGTCTGGGACGACGCGAAGTTGAACCTGGCCGACATCATGCGCAGCATCGCGCAGCTCGGCTACGCTCCCCATCCGCTCACGGATGAAACCGTCACGCGTGCGCTCCGAGAGGAACGGCGCGACAGCCTCAAGCGCCTGGCGGTCGCAGGGTTCGGCATGATGCAAGTGATGATGTTCGCCGTCGCCGTCTACTCGGCCGAGCTCGCGAATGAAATCATGGAGCCGAAGCTGCTCGACTACTTCCGCAAGGTCAGCTTGCTGGTCGCGACGCCAGTCATGTTCTACGCCGGCGCGCCCATCCTGTTGAGCGCCTGGAACAGCCTGCGCAGCCGTTCGGTCGGCATGGACGTGCCGGTCGGCATTGCGCTGCTGCTCGCTTATGGCGCGAGCGTCTGGAACACCTTCGAGGGTGCCGGCGGCGAGGTATATTTCGACTCGGTCACCATGTTCATTTTCTTCCTGACGCTCGGGCGCTTCGTGCAGATGAGCATTCGTCAGCACACCGCGGGCGTGACCGATGCGCTGGCGAGGCAGCTGCCATCCATTACCCATCGCGTTGGCGAGAATGGCGTCGAAGATGTGCCGGTGACATCGCTGCGTATCGGCGACGTGATCCAGGTGCGCCGAGGCGAGGTGCTGCCGGCCGACGGGCAGTTGCTGGATTCGGAAGCTCACATCGACGAAGCCATGCTGACCGGCGAATCGCTGCCGGTCTGCCGGCGGGTTGGCGAACGGGTCGTGGCAGGTACTCTCAATGTCGACGGCCCCGTCAAGATCGCCATCACCGCTCTCGGCGCGGACACGGCGTTGTCTCACATCGTCTCGCTCATGCAGCGAGCCCAAACATACAAGCCTGCCCTGGCGCGCAACGCCGACTTGGCCGCGGCAAAGTTTCTCGGCTACGTTCTCATGGGCGCCGGACTCACGTGCGCCGCATGGCTGGCGATCGATCCCTCACAGGCATTTGCCGCGACGCTGGCCGTACTGGTCGTCGCATGTCCCTGCGCTTTTGCGATCGCCATGCCCGCGGCACTTGCCTCGGCTACGGCGAACCTAAGGCGTCATGGAATCTTGCTGACCGACCCGGACGCGCTCGAAAGCCTGGCGAAAGTCGATCACATCGTCTTCGACAAGACCGGCACACTGACGCGCGGCGAGCTGCGAATCTCCAGATGCGTCCCGCTTGCCGGCGTCAACGAGCCACACTGCCTGCAGATCGCGGCGCTGCTGGAACAAGCGTCAGAACATCCGCTCGCCCGCGCATTTGCCCCGTATCTCCATAAAGGAGCCGTCGAGGACCTGCAGACAGTGGCGGGGCGTGGCGTGCAAGGTCGCATCGACGGGCGCTTGTATCGTATCGGCGCTCCCGACTTCGTTACCGAGCTGTGCCAGGACAAACGACCGCCCGCCTCGCCCCCAGAGTCGATCGGCAGCGTCGTCATGCTTGGCGACGAGCAGCGTGCGCTCGCGTGGTTCGAGCTCACGGATTCGCTGCGTGCGGGCGCGGCCGATGCAGTGACTCAGCTGCGCTCCTTGCACATTGAACCTCAGATTCTCAGCGGCGACGGCCAGCGGGCCGTGCAGGCCGTAGCCCAGCGATGTGGCATCACGGAGCACTTCGCTCGCCAGTCGGCGCAGCAGAAGCTCACTCACGTGCTCGATCTGCAAAAACGCGGCAAGCGAGTTGCCGTGATCGGCGATGGCGTCAACGACGCTCCGGTGCTGGGAGCAGCGGATGTTTCTATTGCCATGGGCCGTGGCGCGGCGTTGGCGCATGCAAGCGCCGGGCTCGTGCTGGTCAGCGACAATCTTGCAGCACTTCCCGAAGCCGTGCTGCTCGCGCGACGTACCCTTCGGATCGCGAAACAGAATCTGCTGTGGGCCGCCCTCTACAACCTTGGCTCGATTCCGCTGGCGGCGCTGGGCTTCATCCCGCCCTGGCTCGCCGCATTGGGCATGTCGCTCAGCTCGGTCGCGGTGATGTTGAATTCCTCTCGACTGCTGCCGCGTGCGCCTCGACGCACGACTGTGCCAACGGTCATTGCAGCCGCGCCCTTGCGGGAGACAACGGCATGAGCATCCTGTTTGTTTTGATTCCATTGAGCCTGGCGCTGGTGGGGTTTGCGGGCTGGGGGTTCTTCTGGGCGGTGAATGCCGGCCAGTTCGACGATCTGGAATCGCCGGGCTGGGATGCCCTGCGCGACGATCCCCCAAACAACGATTCAAGTGATGACTGACGCCAGCGCCGCCCTCAGTCTGTCAGCGGCGTTCATCGCAGGCATCGCGGGCAGCGCTCATTGCTTCGCCATGTGCGGAGGACTGGCAGGTGCGCTGGGCATGCGAGCACGCATCACGGCGACGAGCGCCAGCGCGGCATTCGGCAATGCGTTGTCGTATCACGCCGGTCGTCTCGGCGGCTATGCAATGGCTGGCGCGATCTGTGGATCGATCGGCGCGTCGCTGCAAGCCGTGCTGGACCTCGCTCGGATTGGAGCAACGTTGCGGATCGCCAGCGGCGTGCTGTTGATCTCAATTGCCCTGCGAATGCTGTCGCCGTGGAATCCGTTGCGCTGGCTGGAGAGCGTCGGCGCGAAATTCTGGCGTCGTCTGCAACCACTCACGCTCGGCACCGGCAAATTGACTGGCCCCACTCGCGCCATCGCCCTGGGTGTTCTCTGGGGCTGGCTGCCCTGCGGGCTGGTCTACTCGATGCTGCTGTTCGCCGCGCTCACGGGTGACGCCGCGAATGGCGCAGCGATTTTGCTCGCCTTCGGTCTGGGCACGCTGCCTTCCATGCTGGCCAGCAGTGTGCTCGCGGCTCAGGTGCAACGCTTCCTCAAGAGCCGCTGGCCGCGCTTCGCCAGCGGTGCATTGTTACTGCTGTTTGGCGCGTGGATGATCTGGGCCTCGATACCCGCATCCGGCCACGTGCATCATCACTGAGCCGGCTGGCCGTTCAATCGAGCCAGCGCCTGCTCCAGGTTCTCGCAGAAGTTCTCGTGACCGATCAGATCGACGATGCCGGCACGACGCAGCTTGCCGCTGACGCGATCGTTGGCTCCCGTCAGCATCACGCGCACCTTGCGACGCTGCAGACCGCGGATGACTTCCTCGAGCGTCTGCAGCCCGGTGATGTCCATGAACGGCACCCAGCGCAGGCGGATGATGAGCACTTCCGGATCGGTGCCGGTGCTCGCCAGCGCACGTTCGAAATTCTCGACGGCGCCGAAAAAGAACGGCCCTTCCACGGCGAACGCCAGCACCCCGGGCGGAAAGCTCAAGCCCCGATGGGCGAACTCGCGGCTCAGCTCCTGGTGAGTCTGCTGTTGCACTTCCACGCTGCTCGCCATGCG
The DNA here is from genome assembly GCF_937958065.1 of uncultured Steroidobacter sp. Lineage (GTDB taxonomy): Bacteria > Pseudomonadota > Gammaproteobacteria > Steroidobacterales > Steroidobacteraceae > Steroidobacter. Next base: position 48,025 of record NZ_CALFXI010000047.1, on the reverse strand, counting down.
ACGCAGGAAATGCAACGTGGCGACGATCACGCCAATGTTGACGGCGACCACCAGATCCACGAACACGGTGAGCCCGAAGGTCACCAGCAGCACTACCACGTCGGCGGCGGGAGCACGCCGGATCATCTTCATGAAATGACCGGCCTCGCTCATGTTCCAGGCCACCACGAACAGGATGGCGGCGAGCGCCGCCAAAGGAATGTGGACCGCCAACGGCGCGAGCGCGAGCACGATGAGCACCAGCGTCACCGCATGCGTAATCCCTGCGAGCGGGCTCGTGCCGCCGTTGCGCACGTTCGTTGCTGTTCGTGCCAGCGCACCCGTGGCCGCGAAACCGCCAAACAACGGAGCTGCCATGTTGGCGATGCCCTGCCCGATCAGTTCCTGATTCGAATCGTGACGAGTCCCGGCCATGCCGTCCGCGACGACTGCCGACAACAACGACTCGATGGCCCCGAGCATCGCGATGGTGAACGCGGGCCCGATCAGCTCGATGACGCGATCCACCGTCACGGCCGGCATTTGCAGCGACGGCAGACCGCGCGGAATCCCGCCGAAGGCCGAGCCGATGGTCGCCACGCCTTCGATATGAAACAGCGACTGCACGATCGTGGCGAACAGCAGGCCGAGCAGCGGACCGGGGATCCGCTTGAGCATCGACCACCGCGGCGCGAACAGAACGATCAGCAGCGTCGCGCTCGCCAGCGCGGTCGTTCCCCAGTGCGCTTGCGGGAATACTTGCAACGTGTGCCAGAGCTTCTCGTGGAAGTGTCGCCCGCTCACTGCCGGCAGACCGAAGAAGTCGTGCCACTGACCCACCCAGATGACCACGGCAATACCGGCAGTGAAGCCCAGGATCACCGGATCGGGAATGAACTTGATGATGGCGCCGAGCCGAGCCAGGCCGAGGAGCAGCAGCATCACGCCCGCCAGCAGCGTGGCGATCTGCAGACCCTCGATGCCATGCTCGGCTGTGATGCCCGAGAGGATGACTATGAAGGCACCGGTGGGGCCGGCGATCTGCAGGCGGCTGCCACCGAACAGGGACACCAGCAGTCCGGCGACGATCGCCGTGTACAAGCCCTGCTCGGGCTTCGCGCCCGAGGCGATCGCGAACGCCATGGCGAGCGGCAAAGCCACCACGCCCACGACGACACCGGAAACCACGTTGCGCGCCCAATGCGCGCGCCCCAGCAAGCCGGCGCGGTGTGCCTCCAGAATCGCGATCATTGAGAGTGGTCCCCGAGTATGCGACGCCCCGGCGGATTATGCGGCAGCGTGACCGCGAACCTGCGTCGAGGACCCCGGAGGACATAAGTGTCAGTCCCTAGTGACGGGCCGCTGTTCGTGCAGGACCCTCGTCCAGGCATGAGGCCATTGCCTAATCCCGGGTCGGACCTGCTATTCATATTTAACCGATGTGACAGCGGCACGTGCTGACGTGACACGAACTGTCCGATAGTCCACGTATGCCATTGTCCGCCTTGATCGGTGCCGGCTCGCTGTCTCGCGAGCGGCATGCGCAAACGCAGGGCAAGCCTCTGCCGCGGACCTGGTACCGGCCCCTGCAGCGGTTGTGCTCCTTGCTCGCTCGTCCCTTCGTGGGCGGGCTGCGCCGGCGCGTGCAGGAACTGGAAAGCGAGCTGGCGCTGCTCAACAGCTGCAGCATCGTCTCGACCACCGATGCCAGCGGTCGGATCACCTCGGTCAACGACCTGTTCTGCCAGCTCAGCGGCTATTCGCGCGAGGAGCTGATCGGTCGCAATCACAACGTGATCAACTCGGGACTGCATCCCCGCAAGTTCTTCATGGACATGTACCGGAACATCGCCACCGGCCAGCCCTGGCGGGGCGAGATCCAGAACCGCGCCCGGAACGGGACTTATTTCTGGCTCGACATCACCATCATCCCGACCATCGACAGCTCCGGTCGAGTGATCCGGTACACCTCGGTGTCCTCCGATATCACCGCGCGCAAGCAAACCGAAGCCATGCTGGCGCAGCTGCGCGAGCGTCATGCCCTGGCGATCGATGGGTCCGGAGTCTGCCTGTGGGACTGGGATCTGGTGCGCGACTCGGTGGAGTTCGACGGCAACTGGGGCCCGATGCTCGGCTACAGCGCCGAAGAAGCTGCACTCATGCCGCGCGAAGCCTGGAATCGCGCCATGCATCCCGACGATCTCACCACCACGCTGGATCAGATCGATCGGCACTGCCAGGGCGAAACGCCGTTCTTCGAGAGCGAGGCCCGCCTGGCTCACAAGGACGGGCACTGGGTCCCGATGTTGTTGCGTGGCTCGGTCAACACGCGCGATGAGAACGGCCTGGCGTTGCGCATCTCCGGCACGGCCATCGAAATCTCGCAGCTCAAGCAGGCCATGCGCCAGGCGGAGCAGTCCGAGGCGCTGCTCAAGACCGTAATCGATCTGCTGCCACAGCGAGTCTTCTGGAAAGATCGCAACGGACGGTTCCTGGGCGCAAATCGCAATTTCAAATCCGACGTGGGCATCGAGGACATCGTCGGCAAGACCGATCAGGAAGCGCCGTGGGCCGGCGCGCAGCCCGATGGCTCGCAGGATCGACACGTCATGGAACACCGCCAGCCGGTGCTGAACTTCGTTCACCAGCTCAGCCACGGCGATCACATCGAGTGGCGCACCACCAGCAAGGTGCCCCTGATCGACGCGCGCGGCGAAGTGTGGGGCGTGCTGGGCACGTATCAGGACATCACATCCTTCAAGGTCGCCGAAGCCGAGCTGATCAAGGCTCGCAACGCCGCCGAGGATGCCAGCAAAGCCAAGAGCGAATTCCTGGCCACCATGAGCCACGAGATCCGCACGCCGATGAATGGCGTCATCGGCTTCACCGATCTGTTGCTGCAGACCTCGCTGACCCCGGAGCAGCAGGCGATGGCCAGCACCATCCGGGACTCCGGGCGGGCGCTGATGACCATCATCGACGACATCCTGGATTTCTCGCGCATCGAAGCCGGCCGCATTTCGGTCGAGCGCACGCGGGTCGACGCCAGGCAGATCGCGCGGGATGTCCTGGCATTGCTGCAACCTCGTGCCGCCGAGAAACAACTCGAATTCGATGTGCACTGGCCGTCGGACGTCGCCGCCACCATCCTTGGCGATGCTGGTCGAGTGCGACAGGTGCTGGTCAACCTCGCGTCGAACGCAATCAAGTTCACCGATGCCGGGCGGGTCACGATGCGCGCCTCGGAAGTCGATGGCATGTTGCGCCTGGCGGTCGAAGACACGGGCATCGGTATCACGGCCGAACAGCTGGCGCGTCTGTTCAACAAGTTCACGCAGGCCGACTCGTCGACCACGCGCAAGTACGGCGGCACCGGACTGGGCCTGGCGATCTCCAAGCAGCTCGTCGAACTGATGGGCGGACAGATCGGCGCGCACAGCCAGCCTGGCGTCGGTTCGACGTTCTGGTTCACGCTGCCGTTTGCTCAGCGCACCGGAACGACGGTCACTACTCGGGCACTCGTGCTCGATGCCGGGCTCGATTCGATGGAACCGGTTGCGAGCACGATGCAGCCGCGCGTTCTGGTCGTAGAGGATCACGCCGTCAATCGACTGCTCGCCACTCGTTTGCTCACCAAGCTCGGCTGCGAGGTCGACTTTGCCGAGAACGGCCTGGTCGCCTGCCAGCGCACCGCGCAGCACAGCTACGACCTGATCTTCATGGACTGTCAGATGCCGGAGATGGACGGCTACGAAGCGACTCGCGTCATTCGCCAGCGCGAGCAAGACGGCCTCCGACGCACACCGATCATTGCGCTCACCGCCAATGCCATGAGCCAGGATCGCGCGCGCTGCCTGGAAGCCGGCATGGATGACTACATCACCAAGCCGTATGCAGCCGCTGACTTCGAGCGAACCTTGCAGCGCTGGTGCAATGCTCAGGCACTGCCCGCGATGGGCATGGAGAAGTAGACCGTCGCACTGCGCCCTTCGACGCCTTCCGCCCAAATGCGCCAGCCCGAGTGCGGTACGCAGCGTCCTTCTTCACCCCGGCCACGAGCCGGTAGCGCGAGAATCCATCCCGAGAGCACGGTCAGGCAGCCGATCTGTCCAGACGAGCTGGCGTGCATGTTCAAGTAATTGTTGCAACATCGAGCACGCGCCGAGCTGAAGCCGCAGCACGAGACATAGGCGAAAGGGCCAACAATCGGTGGTTAACGCGCCTACAGCGTTCGGCGAGGGGGTTCGACCGCCGGGCTGCACCGATCATTGCCATGGCATGCACCGTTGTCGCTCCAACGGTGGGCAGGAAGAAATAACTATCGTCAGCTGCCGCGCGTTTTCGCGCGATGTACACTGCTGCAAACGAATCGGACATCAGGGAGAGGTGGAGATGAATAAAACAGCGCACCCCGTTGTCCACATCCTGGACGACGACGATGAGGTTCGCGAGGTACTGACGGGGGTGGTGCAGGCGGCCGGCCATGTCGCAATGTCATACGGTCGACCGTCGCAGTTTCTCGACAAGCTCGATCCTGCCACGCCCGGCGCGTTGATCCTGGACGTGCGCCTGCCCGAGATGAGCGGCCTGGAGCTGCAACGTCATCTGAATCGGGACGGCTGCATCCTGCCGGTGATCCTGATCACCAATCACGCCGACATTCCCATGGTCGTGGAAGCCATGCGGGAAGGCGCGTTCGATTTCCTGGAAAAGCCGGTCCGGCATCAGGACCTGATCGAACGGGTCAACGCCGCCATCAGGAAGGATGCGCACCATCGCGAAAGCATCCGGCGGCATGCCGACATCCGCTCCCGTTTCCTCACCCTCAGCAACCGCGAGAAGGAAGTGCTGCAGCTGGTGGTGGATGGACGCGCCAACAAAGTGATCGCGCTCGATCTGGGCTTGAGCGAACGCACCGTCGAAGTTCATCGCGGCAACATCATGGACAAGATGGGCGCGCAGTCGCTGGCGCATCTGGTCCGCATGCACATGATCATCCAGTCCAGTATCGGCAGCACCGAGACGGCGGCCAGGTAATCGAGCGCGCACATGCCGCCGCGTCGAAACTCTTGACGAGGGTTGTCGAAACGGCGAACAAACATTCGGATCGCCCCCGGCCATCGCCAGCGCCGGGTGCGGTTTCGTCAGATCTTTCGACACTTAATACAAATCAGCAAAAACTCTGCTCGCCGGCATGGTTCCTTCGGCCCCTTGTGCAGCCGGTGGAACACAATCACGCTGCTGTCCCTTACGCGTCAGTGCGTATAGATGCGGACTCCGGGCAATGAGCGGTCTCTTTAGACTGCTCCAAAAATCCAGGGTGCAGCGAGGCCTAACGGCCCGCGACGAGGAGATCCCCTGAACAACAACGATAATGTTTCCTCGCTGACTATGGCCGCTGCCGTGATGGGACCCGCGGGCCCGCCGCCAGTCCTGATGCCTTTCGCTCGTGTGATCGCGCTCCTTTGCGTCGCCGTGGGCGCCACCGCGCTGATGGGCTGGTGGCTGTCCAAGCCCATCCAGTTTCTGTCACCGGGAGTGGGCACGCTCAAGCCGAATACCGCGCTGTGTTTCATCCTGGGCGGAATATCGCTTGCGGGGCTGGCTGCGCTGTCGCATCCGCGGCGTGGAATGCTGAATCGTTGCCTGATCCGGGTTCAGCCGGCGGTCGCGGCCTCGTTGTTTCTGGTCGCCGGCAGCACCTTGCTGAGCTATGCGCTGCGCGCGCCCGTCGGCATCGACCTGTTGCTGATACCGCATGATCCGCCCAATCGCATGGGCGTGTTTCCATGGCGCATGTCGCCCATTTCCGCGCTCAGCTTCAGCCTGCTCGCGATCGCGATGTTGCCTTGGGCCGCCCGGTTGACCCGGCTCTGGCTGGCGATGGAACTGATGGTGCTGCTGGTCATGGTGACCGCGCTCACCATGATGCTGGGCTACATCTATGAGGCGACCTCGCTGTATTCGTTGCCGGGCTTCTCGGTCGTGGCATTGCATACAGCGGTCGGTCTGCTGGTGCTCACCCAAGCGGTGCTGACCGTGCATCCACGGTTCGTGCTGGCAGCCCAGGTCATGGCACCGGATCGGGCCGGCGCGGAAATCCGTCGGCTGCTGCCTGCGGCCATTCTGCTTCCCGTGATCATCGGCTGGCTGCTGCTGCAAGGTCAGCGCCGCGGCATGTATGACAGCGAAATGCGGCTCGCGATGTTCACGGTGCTGAACATGCTGCTGTTCTCGACCCTGGTGTGGTGGAACGCGCAGATCGTCCGGCGCAGCGACTATGCGCTGCTCGCCCATCTGCGCCGACTCGAAGCGGTCGCCGAGCTGGATCGTGCCATTCTCGGCATGCGCTCCACTCGCGAGATCGCGGGCAAGGCGCTCGACCATCTGCGAAGGCTGGTTGCGTGCGCCGGCGCCAGCGTGGTCGTGTTCGATCGTGATTCCAGTGCGCATCGCTTGCTGACAGACGGCACTTGCGGCGCAACGAGCTTCGTTGCTCGCGTGCATTCGGTCGCAAGCTATGAAGAGGCGTTGCGACATCCCGGCTCCGGCCACGCCATCGTCCTGAATGATCTGCCCGGCATGAGCTCGCGGACCGAGCTGTTCGAGGACCTCGAGGAGGCCGGCGTCGTTTCCTATCTGGGTCTGCCGCTGCGAGGTGAACGGCACCTGCTCGGGATGCTCGAACTGATCGATACCCGGCCGCATGCGTTCCGCGACGAGCATGTTCAAGCCGCACAGAGCATCGCCGACCAGCTCGCGATCGCGCTCCAGCAAGCACTGCTTCGAGAAGATATCGAGCGACACACCGCATCGCTCGAACGGCGCGTGGAGGAACGCACGCGGGAGCTGCAGGCAATGAATCAGCAGCTGACGTTCGCGAACCGGGATCTGGAGGAGTTCACCGCCTCGGCCGCGCACGATCTGCGAGCACCGTTGAATGCCATGGCTGGTCATTGCGGCGTGTTGCGCAATCTGATCGAGCAGTGCGACGAGCAGGAGCCGCGCGAACGCATGGAGCGCATCGAAGCGTCCGTGCAGCGGATGAACGATGTCATCGAAGGCATGCTCGGGCTGGCGCAGCTGACCAAGATCGAGCTGGCATGCAGTCCGGTCGATCTGAACGCAGTCGCGGCCGAAGTGATTCAGGAGTTGCAGCAGCAATACCCCGAGCACCGCGTGCGCTTCCAGATCGATTGTGGTCCGCAGATTTTTGCCGACCCGCGCTTGATGCGCAGCCTGCTGTTCAATCTTCTGGGCAATGCATGGAAGTACACGACGCAGACCGCGGAGCCCACGGTGACGCTGGCGCGCAGGGAAGACGAATGCGGCCCGGCGTTCGTGGTCCGGGACAATGGCGTGGGCTTCGACATGGAATTTGCCCAACACCTGTTCGAGCCGTTCCGACGGATGCATACCCCATCCGAGTTCCCCGGCGTCGGCATCGGCCTCGCGACCGCTGCACGCATCGTGCAGCGTTATGGCGGCAGGATCTGGGCCGACAGCGTCGTCGGCGCAGGCGCCTCCTTTTACTTCACGTTGCCGCAAGCGTCGGCAACGAACAGCAGCGACCCGGCGGCCACCACTGGCGCACCCACCGCCGCTTGAAGCCTGCCGGGCATTCGGGGATTGCCTCATTCAATCGCCTGGCGGCACTCGCCGGAAAGAATTGCGCACCGGGAACTTATTGCTTGACTTGCGCAATCGGCGCGTTCCGTAAATGTGACAGCTCGTCCGCCTCCCTCCAGCAACGCGGCGCAAGTGACTGACACCGCACAAAAATCAAATCGGGCCCATGCACCACGATGGTGCATCAATGCCGCAGTTAACGGTAACGCGCTGCACTGGCGCTAACATTCGCCCCCGATGATGTACGCCTCAGCCAATTTCTGGAGGGATCATGACCGTCTTGCGCAATAACGCAGGTGATCCGGCCAAACAGCAGCAAGCCATCGAAGCTCTCGCCAAGGAGAGCGATGCCCCCATCGAGCATGTGCGCGAGCTCTACGAAATCGAACACGCTCGCCTGAACTCGCAAGCTCGAGTCAAGACCTTCGTCTCGGTGATCGCCACCCGCCTGGTGCGCAATACGCTGCACGCGGAACGCGCCAACAGCTGACCCCACCGCGATCGCTCGACCTGTCATCGAGCGATCATCGAATCGCAACCCGCGTTGAACTTCGCCGGCGTATCTGTGGGCCGGTTCGAGCGCCCATCGAGCTCATTCTGAGAATGCGGCGCCGGACTCCCCATCCATTCGCAGGAGAGTTCAATGCCCCATCCCTTGCAATTGGCCGCGCCCGCGGCTTTGCTGGCTGCGCTTTGTTCCTTTGCCTCGCTCGCCGGCGACTACGGTCGCGGCGACCCTGACCGGGGCGAGCGTCAGGACGACAAACATTCGCCCTCACGCAGCGCCGTGCAACTCGGCGACCGCCCGTTTTTTCTGATCGATGGCCTCGACGACAGCCGCCTGAAAGACAAGCTGCAGAGCTGCAAGGCCGGTCCGTTCTACAAGTCCAATTTCTCGATTGCCCATCGCGGCGCGCCGCTGCAGTTCCCGGAGCACACCAGGGAATCGTACGAGGCCGGCGCGCGCCAGGGTGCGGGGGTGGTCGAATGCGACGTGACTTTCACCAAGGACGGCGAGCTGGTGTGCCGTCACGACGAGTGCGATCTGCACACCACCACCAACATCGTCGACACCGAATTGAACGGCTCGTGCACCGTGCCCTGGTCCGGCCCGGGCTCCAGCCCGAAGTGCTGCGCCAGTGACATCACGCTCGCCCAGTTCAAGACGCTCAAAGGCAAGATGGATGCCTCCAACCCGAGCGCGACCACAGCGCAGGGGTATCTCGGCGGCACCGCATCGTTCCGCACCGATCTCTACAACAGCCGCGGCACCCTGCTCACGCTGCGCGAGAGCATCGCGCTGAACAAAAAGCTCGGCGTCAAACACACGCCGGAGCTGAAAGCTGGCAATCCCGAGCGCCTGATGACTGTGTTCGGCGGTCAGGAAAACTACGCGCAGAAGATGATCGACGAATTCAAAGCCGCGGGCGTGAATCCGAAGGATGTGTACCCGCAGTCGTTCGACATCCGCGACGTGTTGTACTGGATCAAGAACGAGCCGCGCTTCGGCCAGCAAGCGGTGTATCTCGATGACGTCGATCCGTCGTCGCCGAGCTTCCCGCGACTGTCGCTGGCCGAGCTGAAGCAGCTCAAGAAACAGGGCGTGAAAATCATCGCTCCGCCCACCGGCGTGTTGCTGGCGGTGAACGACAACGACGAGATCGTGCCGTCGCAGTACGCCCTCGACATCAAGAGCTTCGGCTTCGACATCATCACGTGGTCGTTCGAGCGTGCCGACCTGCGTAACGGCGGCGTGGGCGCGGGCTTCTACTACGCATTCGATCCGACCGGCCGGGCGCTGCGGAAAGACAGTGACATGTACAAGGCGCTGGATGTGCTGGCGCGCAAGGTCGGCGTCATCGGCATCTTCTCCGATTGGCCGGCGACCGTGACCTACTACGCGAACTGCATGGGATTGAAGTAATCCCGTTGCTGTAGAAACGCAGCCGGCGGCGCTGGGGCCGCCGGCTCTCTGAAAACGCTGGCGCCTTTCAGCGCATCGACGAGATCACTTGATCTTGACCAGGCCGGCAACGAACTCCTGCACCGGCATCTGCTCCAGCCTGGCCCGATCCGCAAACATCGCCTTTATCGCTTCCGTCTGCTTCGGTGAGAAGTGCGCTGCCACTGACGCCTCGAACTTCTGCACGAGCACCGGCATGCCCTCCGCGCGCCGCTTGCGGTGGCCGAGAGGAACATCGACCTGCACTCGCTCGGTTCTCGTCCCGTCCTTGAAGAACACCTGCACCGCGTTACCGATGTATCGCTTGTCCGGCGCGTAATACTCCTCCGTGAACGTCGTGTTCTCGCTCACGACCATCTTCTCCCTCAAGACATCGATGCGCGGATCGCTCGCTGTTGCATCCTCGTAATCCGACGCCGACAGCCGGCCGAAGATCAACGCAATCGCGACCATGTACTGGATGCAGTGATCGCGATCGGCCGGATTGTCGAGCGGCCCGGTCTTGTCGATGATCCTCACGCCCGACTCCTGCGTCTCGATCACCACGCGCTCGATGTCCTCGATGTGCCGGCGCACCTGCGGGTGCAGCTTCATCGCCGCTTCCACCGCCGTCTGGCCGTGGAACTCCGCCGGGAAGGAAATCTTGAACAGGATGTTTTCCATCACGTAACTGCCGAAGGGCTGCGGGAAGGACAGCGGCTTGCCCTTCATCAGCACATCCTGAAAGCCCCACGTCGGCGCCGTGATCGCCGATGGATAGCCCATCTCGCCAGTCATGGCCATCAGAGCGTGACGCACTGCCCGGCTGGTCGCATCACCGGCCGCCCAGCTCTTGCGCGATCCGGTGTTCGGCGCATGTCGATATGTGCGCAGCGCGCCGCCATCGATGAATGCATTCGACACAGCGTTGATCACCTGCTCTCGCGAGCCACCCAGCATCGCAGTCGTGACCGCGGTGGACGCGATCCGCACCAGCAATACATGATCCAACCCGGCGCGGTTGAAGCTGTTCTCCAGCGCGCCGATGCCCTGGATCTCGTGCGCTTTGATCATCGCAGTGAGCACATCTCTGACTCTCAACGACGTCTTGCCCTGCGCTCCAGTCCGCCGCGCCAGATAATCCGCTACCGCGAGAATCCCGCCGAGATTGTCGGAAGGATGGCCCCACTCCGCCGCCAGCCACGTGTCGTTGAAATCGAGCCAGCGCACCATCGCGCCGATGTTGAACGCCGCCTGCACGGGGTCGAGCTCGTAGCTCGTGCCCGGCACGCGCGACCCGCCCGGCATCACCGCGCCTGGCACGACCGGCCCGAGCAGCCTGGTGCAGGCCGGATACTGCAGAGCCTGAAAGCCGCACGCCAACGTATCCATCAGGCAGTAATAGGCCGTCTCGTAGGCAGCCTCGCTGTCGATCCGATACGAAAGCGCGTAATCGGCGATCGCCGTCAAGATCGGGTCCGGTGCCGGACGTTCCGCGGATTTGAGATCGTGATGCGCCATGACTGAGCTGTCTACCGCCGCTGATCCAGCGGCACGAAGTGAAGATTTTCCGGCCCGACGTAGTTCGCGCTCGGCCGGATGATTTTACCGTCCTCGCGTTGTTCGATCACGTGGGCGGCCCAGCCGGTGGTGCGGGCGATCACGAACAGCGGCGTGAACATCGCCGTCGGCACGCCCATCAGGTGATACGACACCGCCGAGTACCAATCCAGGTTCGGGAACAGGTTCTTGATCTGCTTCATCACCCGTTCCAGGCGGGCGGCGATGTCGAACATCTTGGTGTCGCCCGCATGCTGCGCGAGCTGGCGTGCGACTTCCTTGATGACCTGGTTGCGCGGATCGGAGATGGTGTAGACCGGATGGCCGAAGCCAATGATCACTTCCTTGTTCGCCACCCGCTTGCGGATGTCTTCCTCGGCCTGCTCGGGCGAGTCGTAGCGCTGCTGGATTTCGAACGCGACTTCATTCGCGCCGCCGTGCTTCGGGCCGCGTAACGCGCCGATCGCACCGGTGATCGCGGAATACAGATCGGAGCCCGTGCCCGCGATGACGCGCGCAGCAAACGTCGATGCGTTGAACTCATGCTCGGCATACAGAATGAGCGACGTATGCATCGCATGCACCCACTCACGCGACGGCGTTTGTCGATGCAACAGATGCAGGAAGTGCCCTCCGATCGAATCGTCGTCGGTGTCCACATCGATGCGACGACCGTGATGACTGTAGTGATACCAGTACGTCAGCATGGAGCCGAGACTGGCGATCAGCCGGTCAGCGATATCACGAGCGGCGGCAGGCGCGTGATGTTCGGGCTCGGGCAACACACAACCCAAGGTCGATACCCCCGTGCGCATCACATCCATCGGATGCGTCGCCGCCGGCAATTGCTCGAGCACGACCCTGACGGCGGCCGGCAAGCCACGCAGACGCGCCAGCTTCGCTTTGTAGCCAGCGAGCTCGGCGCGATTCGGCAGCTTGCCGTGAATCAGCAGGTATGCGATCTCCTCGAACTCGCAGCTGTTGGCGATATCGAGAATGTCATAGCCGCGGTAATGCAGGTCGTTGCCGCTGCGCCCAACGGTGCTCAGCGCGGTATTCCCAGCGGTCACGCCGGACAGCGCGACGGACTTCTTCGGCTTGAAACCGGTGGTCGAAGATGCTTCGGTCATCGCGAGCCCCCTGGAGTTGCCCTGAAATTTTTCCCTGCGACAGCGCTGCGCGCCGCATGCTCGAAGCACGCCGCTACGCGCCACACTGGCCAGTAAGCGCACTCCGGGCAATGGGGTCTTGCCGAAACCGCCGGCGGCCACCGGCGGTGGGCAAATCTCAGGCTGAAGGAGCTGCCGCTTGCACCGCCCCGGCCAGCGTCTTCAGCGGCACCGACTCGTCGGCGAGCGCGACTGGATCGAATGACTGACAGGCCGCGACCATGCGCTTGGCCACCATGAACTCCTGGGCGCGATTGACGGCATCGACCGCGATCAGTTGCCCCTGCCGCAGATAGAACGCGGCGAACGACCTGTTCTGCATCGAGCCGCGCAGGATGAACTGATCGTAGCCTTGCGACAGCCCGGTCATCTGCAGCTTCAGATCGTACTGATCGGACCAGAACCAGGGCACCGATTGGTACGCTTTCGGCTTGCCCGCGAGCGAAGCTGCGGCGACGCGCGCCTGCTCGACCGCATTCGGCACCGACTCCAGACGAATGCGCCGGCCGCAGAATACGCTCGGATGATTGGTGCAGTCGCCCGCGGCGACGATATCGGGATCGGAAGTGACGGCGTACTCGTCGACGACGATGCCATTGTCCACCTCCAGCCCGGCCGCTTGCGCCAGCTCGGTGTTCGGCAGCAAGCCAATACCGACGACGACGAAGTCGACAGGAATGACGACTCCGCCCGTGCAATGAACCGCCGTGACAGCATCGCCGGCCGCGTTGAAATCGAGTGCAATCACTTCGACGTTGGTGCGCACATCGACGCCCGCATCGCGATGCACCTGCTCGTAGAACTCGGACATCTGCGGCGCCGTGACTCGCGCCAGCACGCGCGGCAAAGCTTCGAGCACGGTCACTTTCACACCGCGCGCGATCGCCGACGCGGCGACTTCCAATCCTATGTAACCACCACCAATGACGACCAGACGCTGACCGGCCTCGAACCGCGCGCGCATCGCCATCACGTCGTCGATGTTACGGAGGTAGTGAAAGTTGCTGGTCCGCTCGGCGCGAGCTGCATCGTTGATGGTCATGCGACGCGCACGACCGCCCGTCGTCAGCCCGAGCTTCGAATAGGTGACTTCGCGACCGTCGTCGAACACCAGCTTCTTGCTGGCGCGCTCGATGCGCTCGACCCGGCGGCTCAGCAGCAAGTTGATATTTGCCTTCTCGTAGGCGGCCAGTTGTCGCAGATACAACGACGTGGCTTCGCACTCGCCTTTCAGATAAGCCTTCGACAACGGCGGCCGCTGGTACGGCAGATGCGATTCTTCGCCGACGATCGTCAGCGCCCCGCCGTACCCTTGTTGACGGGTGGCGAACGCGAGCTCGCCGCCGGCGTGGCCGGCGCCGACGATATAGATGTGATCTTCAGACATGAGCGAAATCTGCAACGACGATCATTCTTCCGGCGCGAGCGTCAGGCGCAGGCCGTCGTAGGCCTGCTGCAACTGAATCTGACATGACAGGCGCGAGTTGTCCTGGCGGAATTGCAGCTCGGCGAGCAGCTCGCCTTCATCGCTCTGCCGCTCGGGCAGCTTCGCCAGCCAGTCCGGATCGATATACACGTGGCAAGTGGCGCAGGAGCACATGCCGCCGCAGATGGCGCTGACGCCGTAGTCCAATTCGCGCAGCGTCTCCATCAACGAGCCTTCCGGTGCCGTTGCCACCTCGTGCTCGCCGCCATTGCGGTCCACCACGTTCAACCGAATAGTCATCGAATGCTCCCCACAAAGCGCCCGAAACGGGGCGGCAATTGTGCCATTTCGCGCTCCGGAGCGTCCTACAAGTTGCTGAAGGAGCGCGCGAATTCCAGCACTTCGCGGGCCAGTCGCTGCTTGTCCGCCGCTGTCTTCATCAGCGTCGCGGTCACGTGAGTGGCGACACTGAGGCCCGGCGCGATGTGCGCTTCGGACTTGTCCAGCACGAAGCCGTCGATGATGCCCTCATAGAAGCGGGCGATGGTCGCCGACGATTGCTCCAGCTGCAGCTCGCTCATGATCTTGGTGGTGGGCCCTTTCACCGCCTGGCCATTGACCAGCGGCGAGACCGCGATCACTGGCGCCGTGGCTTCGTGCAACAGCTCGCGCCACGCGGGGATTTCCAGGAACGGCGCAATACTCAGCCAGGGATTCGATGGACAGATCACGATGGCCTGCAGCGACGGATCCTGCGATGCATCCTGCAGAATGGGCACGAGCTGCGCATCGGCCGCCCCCGCATAGGCCAGCCCTTTCACCACCGGCTCGCAGCGCCGCGCGACGAAATAGTGCTGAAAATCCAGGGTGCCCTCGTCGGTGATCACCATCGTGCGGACCAGGTCGTTGGTCATGGGCACCACTCGTCCCAGAATGCCGAAATGGCGCGCGAAATCCGCGGTGATGCCCGACAGCTTTTCGCCAGCGTTGAGGCGCCGCGTGCGCTCGATGTGAACCGCGAGATCCTTGTCGCCCAGGCGGAACCAGTTTTCCCCGCCGAGCCGCTCGATCTCCGCCATGAAGTTCCAGCTTTCGTTGGCACGGCCCCAGCCCAGCTCCGGATTGGCGAGCCCGCTCAGCGTGTACAGCATCGTGTCGATGTCGGGCGAGATCGCGAGGCCCAGGTGCTCGAAATCATCGCCGGTGTTGACCGCGACCGTAAGCTCCCCGGGCGGCAGCACATGCTGCAGACCCAGCGCGAGCTTGGCCCCGCCGATGCCTCCTGAAAGTGCCAGTACCCGAGTCATCGGAACAGATCCTGATCCCTGGCGCGCAACAGCGCCGCCGCGTTGCGTTCATTCGCCGCCCATTGCAGACCTCGTGCGATTACCACTGGAGTTCCCTCGCTTGCTTCACCCATGACCAGCGCGGCGCCGGCGGCGATGGCATCGGCCATGGCAACCTCCGTCATTTCCAGCGCGCGCCCTTCCCGGTCATATTCGCCTCGACGGTCGATAATGGATGGCAATCCGGCAGCGCCAATCGCGACATTCACCACGCCATTGCGCCAGGCCCGGCCAAAACTGTCGCTGATCAGCACCGCCACCGGGACTTGCCAGCGTGCGCTCAGCTCATCACGCAGACGCGCGGCGGAAGCATCCGGATCGTTCGGCAACAACAACACTCGATCTTGCGCCGCTCCAGGCACGTTCGACCGATCGATGCCGGCATTGGCCATCACGAATCCCAGCCGGTGTCGAACGATCAGCACATTGGGCACGGCTCGCATCACTTCCTGCGACTCCGAAAGCACCACCTCGACGAGCCGCGCGTCCTTACGAGTTTGCGCCGCCAGCTCCATAGCCCGGGGCGAAGGCGTGATCGTGCGCAAGTCAACGGTACGGCCTTCCGCTTTGGAAACGATTTTCTGCGCGACGACCACTACGTCGCAGGGTTCGGGCACGAGCCCCGCGCCGGCGACAGCAGTTGCAATCGTTTGCGACAGATCCTGCCCCGCCCTGATTTCGGGCAAGCCGGGCACAGCGCTGAAGACAATGGATTTCATGGGCGATGCAGCGGTCGCTGACCGTCGGGCACCGATCCGATTTTCGCAATCGGCAGTTGCAGAAATGTTTGCTCGCCCATCAGCGGCATGAGACATCGCTCATTCAGATCTCCCTGGAACTGCGCGGCAGGATGGCGCGAAGCAGCCCGGGTCGCAAGCAGACCGCGGCCCTCAACTCCTGATCAGCGTGCCGGCGCCTTCATCAGCGCCTGGTCCAGGATGCCGCCGTCGGCGAAGTGAGTCTTCATCACTTTGTCCCAGCCGCCGAACACCTGGTCGACCGTCATCAGCTTGATCGGTGGAAACTGTGCGGCGTATTTCTTGGTGATGCTGGCGTCGTTCACGCGATTGTAGTGCCTCGCAATGATGTCCTGTCCCGCCGGGCTGTACAGATATTTGAGATACGCAGTCGCGGCCTCACGCGTGTTCTTGCGATCGACGACTTTATCGACCACCGCAACCGGGAAGTCCGCGCGCAGACTCATCGACGGAATCACCGCCTGCAGATTGCTCTTGCCGTACTCGCGACGGATCGCGGTGATCTCGCACTCGAAGGTGACGAGCACGTCGCCGATGCCGCGCTCGATGAACGTCGTCGAGGCGCCGCGGCCGCCGGTGTCGAACACCGGCACATTCGCGAGCACTCGGGTCACGAAGTCTTTGGCCTTGGCGGCGTCGCCGTTGTGCTGCGCCAGGGCATAAGCGTAAGCGGCCAGATAGGTGTAGCGGCCATTGCCCGAAGTCTTGGGATTGGGAAACACCACCTGAATGCCGGGCCGCGCCAGATCGCTCCAGTCCTTGACCTGCTTGGGATTGCCTTCACGCACCATCAAGACCGGCAGCGAATAGAACGGCGAGGCATTGTTCGGCAGGCGTTGCCGCCAGTCCGCCCCGACCAGGCCGGCCTTGTGCAGCAGGTCGATATCGGTGACCTGATTGAAGGTCACCACGTCGGCCGGCAGACCCTCGGCGACGGAGCGCGCCTGCTTCGACGAGCCACCGTGAGACTGGCGAATCTTGAGCGTCTTGCCGGTCTGTTGTTTCCATTGGGCGATGAAGGCCGGATTGATGTCGTCGAACAGCTCGCGCGCGACGTCGTACGACGCATTGAGCAGCTGCTGCGAAAACGCGGCCGGCGCCAGCAGCAAACCTGCCAGCACCCACCAGACGCGATGCTTCATACGCACCCACGATCCTGAACAAGGGGGGCAGCGATTCTGCAGCCAGCCCGCGGTCGTGTCAGTAACGCCGCGGTGATAAGGAAGTCATCGGAGGTTATCAGTCGAGCGGCACGAGGCGGCGTCTGGATGACGCCGCCTCGCGGTCTGTGGCCGCTACTCGATTATTGCGGCGGCTGAGTCGGTTGCGTGGTGTTCTCGTCCGGCGGAGGCGTCGTCGTAGAGGCATCCGGCGGCGGCGGGGTCTCCGACGGAGACGGGCTCGGAGCCGGTTCACCCGGCGAAGGTGCGGGCGTCGTCGGCGCCGTATCCGCCGGCGGCGTGTTGTTCATCTGACCGGTGTCGTCTTTTTTAGCGCAACCGGCCGCGAACAGCATCGCGGTCACGGCAAGCAAAGCAAAGGCACGCATGTCTCATCCTCCAGATGTTTCGATGATCGCTGTCGCCCTTACTAAGCGGCTCATCATCTCGATGGTTCCAAACGAGCCTGCGAATGCGAGCGCGCGTTGATGAATGTCAATGTTTCGTCAATGCAAGGCGTGCGTTGCGTGGCGCTCTCTCTATAATGGCGGCGTCGGATACAACCAATGAACAGGAATGCCGAATGACTGTGTCCACCCGCGCCCTGGTGCATGCCTTCCTGGAGCGCGAGTTCATTCGTCAGGTGGAGTTCCTTGCCGAGCTGGTGCGCGTCCCCAGTGACAATCCGCCCGGCGATTGCGCGCCTGCTGCCGAACGTGCCCACGAATTGCTCGAGAGTCTGCTCGACCTCGAAGTGGAAACTGACGTCGTGCCCGCGCCGGTGGCCCAAGCCAATGGAATGATCTCCGCCACGAATCTGATCGTGCGGCGACGCTTCGGCCGCGGCGGCGTAACGATCGCGCTCAACGCGCACGGCGATGTCGTGCCACCCGGCCAGGGCTGGACACGCGATCCATACGGCGCTGAGATCATCGACGATCCCGATCATGGACTGGTGATGTTCGGCCGCGGCGTTGCGGTGAGCAAGTCCGACTTCGCGACCTATACGTGGGCGCTGCTCGCGTTGCTGGACCTGGAAAAGCAGGGCGTGCCGCTCGACGGTGTGGTCGAGCTGCACTTCACCTATGACGAGGAGAGCGGCGGCAACATCGGGCCGAAGCGTCTCATCGAACAGCGCCTGAGCGCGCCTGCACTGGCGATCTGTGCCGGCTTCTCTTATGCGGTCACCAGCGCGCACAACGGTTGTTTGCACCTGGAAGTCGAGGTGACTGGCAAGTCCGGCCATGCCGCGCTGCCTGCCACGGGCGTCGATGCGCTCGAGGCCGCAACGGACATTCTCAACGCGCTTTACTCATATCGGGAAGCGTTGACGCACATACGCTCGAAGGTGCCGGGCATCGATGCGCCGACGCTCAACATCGGCCTGATTCAAGGCGGCATCAACACGAACGTCGTCCCCGACCGGGTCACGATGCGGCTCGAACGTCGCATCATCCCCGAAGAGTCCCCCGAAGCGACGGAGTCACAGTTGCGCTCGCTCATCGAAGGCGCGGTCGAGCAACGCTCCGGCATCACTGTGGACATCAAACGAATCATGCTAGCCGAGCCACTGCAGGAACTGCCCGACGCTGCACGATTGATCATCGCTTTGAGAACCCATGCGGAAGAGGAATTTGGGGTCGCGATCCCGGTGCAGGGGGTGCCGCTCTACACGGATGCGAGACACTATGCGTCCGCCGGCATTCCAACCGTGCTGTACGGCGCCGGTCCCAAAACGCTGCAGGAAGCAAATGGGCACGGGGCCGATGAATGTTTACGACTCGACGATCTGAGAAAGGCAACCGCCGTGATCGCGCTGACGCTCGCCGACCTGCTCGAGGCCCACTGAGGGGCCAGTCATCTGGTCTGCGACGTCGGCAGGAAGAAATCCTCGCCCACCGGCTTGTTCGCCAGAATCTCTTCCCGGGTCAGCCCCTGCAACTCGTGCGGAAACACCAGCCACTGATCCGTCTCGCGAATGCAGTAGTCCGGCCGCAGTGAGCTCGTGTTCCTGCTCGGCTTGTAATAGACCGTCGCGATCCTGACCTGCTCCGGCATGTTGCGCCGGCAGCGACGCTGCAACTCGGCGACCACCGCTTCGAGGCTGCGTCCCGAGTCGAACACATCGTCGATCAGCAGCAGCTGGTCTTCGGCGCTCAACCGCGACACCAGGTAATCGATCGCGTGCACCCGCACCGTCTTGGACTGCAGGTCCATGCCCAGGTACGAGGACGTGCGGATCGAGATGTGATCGCACTCGATGCCGTTGAATTCCAGCACCTCCTGGACCGAGATGCCGATCGGCGCCCCGCCCCGCCAGATGCCCACCAGGAACGACGGCCGGAAGCCGCTGCGGACGATCTGCAGCCCCAATGCCAGGGAGTCCCGCAGCAGGGATTCCGCCGAAATATAGGTTTTTTCCATCGCAGCATCATACACGCCGGCCGCAACTCGCTTACACTGTCGACTTGATTCCGTAGACGAGGTTGACAGCATGAACTGGCTCGAACGCGACGCCGCCAGCGTCTGGCACGGCTTTACTCAGATGGATTGCTATGGCGAGAACAGCCCGGTCATCGTGGAGCGCGCCGAAGGGCGTGAGCTCATCGATGTCGAAGGACGCCGTTACCTGGACGCGATCTCCTCGCTCTGGGTCACGACGCTCGGCCATCGTGTGCCCGAGCTCGATCAGGCAGTGCGCGAACAGCTGGACCGCGTCGCTCATTCGACCATGCTCGGCAATGGCAATCGCATCGTGATCGAATTCGCCGAAGCGCTGGCTCGCCTCGTGCCGGTGGATCGCGCACATACATTGTTCGCATCGGACGGCGCCGCCGCGGTCGAGCAGGCGCTGAAGATTGCGTTCCAGTACTGGACCAACAAAGGCGAGCAAGGCCGCACGACCTACCTCGCGTTCGGCGACGGCTATCACGGCGACACCATCGGCTCGCTATCGTTGGGCGGCGGTGGCTTCGGCACACAGATTTTCGATCCGCTGCGCTTCCCGGTGCTCCGTGCTCCAGCATTCTCCGAACCAGGCGCTGTCCTCACGGCGGCACAGATGGTTCGCGAACATCATCGCAAGCTCGCGGCCGTGGTGGTTGAGCCTCTGGTGCAAGGTGCGGCCGGCATGTCGATCGCGCCGGCTGCCGATTTCGCCGAGCTCGGCAAGGCGTGTCATGAAACCGGTGTGCTGCTGATCTGCGATGAAGTCGCGACCGGCTTCGGCCGCACCGGCACGCTGTTCGCGTCCGAGCAATGCGGTTTGCGACCGGATTTGATGTGCCTGGGCAAGGGCATCACCGGCGGCTATCTGCCGATGTCGGCGACGGTAGCGTCACAGCGGGTGTTCGCCGCGTTCCTGGGTCCCGACCTGAGCGAGAAGACGCTGTATCACGGCCACTCGTATGGCGGCAATGCGCTCGCCGCGGCGGTGGCGCTCAAACATTTACAGCTGATTACAACCCTGCCCGTCCTCGAGAACGTGCGTGAACGCTCCGCGCAGCTGCGCACCGAACTGGAGACGCGCATCCGTCCGTTCAAGCGGGTGAAACAGATTCGCCTGCAAGGCCTGATGGGCGCGGTCGAGCTCGATACCAGCGACGACCCCAAGTTCGCCCGCCGAACCTGTACGGCAATGATCAAGCGCGGGGTGCTGTCCCGATCCATGGGGCCGGTGGTGACCATCGTCCCGCCGCTCACCATCACGGCAACCGAGATCGAGCGCATCGTGACGACGCTCGCGGCGGCGCTGGAGGAAACAGCATGAGCAACTGGAACACCTGGGCGGAACGCGAGCTGGCCGCTCTGCGCGCCATCAACAGATACCGCGAGACGGTGCCTTTCGATACCGATGGTCCCGAAGGCAAATTGCGGGACCGGACGCTCGTTTCTTTTGCTTCCAACGACTATCTCGGCCTGGCCGCGCATCCCCAGGTGCGCCTCGCCGCCATTGCAGCCATCGAACGCTTTGGCACCGGCGCAATGGCGTCGCGCCTGATCGTCGGCACTCGCAGTCTGCACGTGGAATTGGAATCGCTGCTCGCCGAATGGAACCAAACCGAGCGCGCACTCGTGTTTCCTTCCGGGTACGCGGCGAATCTTGGCGTGCTGACAACAATGGGCGAAGCCGACGTGACTCTTTTCAGCGACGAGCTCAATCATGCGTCGATCATCGATGGCTGTCGTCTGGCCAAAGCGCGCACTTTGATTTACCGTCACCTGGATCTGCAGCACCTGCAGAGCCTGCTTAGACAAACTCCAGGTCGGAAAATCGTGGTGACTGAATCGGTGTTCTCCATGGATGGTGACACTGCGCCCTTGCCTGCGCTCGCCGGGTTGTGCAGCGAGCATGGCGCGCTGCTGGTCATCGATGAAGCGCATGCCGCGCTCGGCCCCAAGCTGCCGCCGACTCGCGATGTCGAGGTGTTGCACGTCGGGACGCTGTCGAAGACGCTGGGCTCGTTGGGCGGCTTCGTCGCCGGCTCCAGCCGGCTGATCGAACTGCTCGTCAATCGCGCGCGGACTTTCATCTTCACCACCGGCCTGTCGCCGGCCGACACCGCCGCCGCGGCGGCGGCAGTGCGCATCTGCCGGAGCGAAGAAGGCGATCGGTTGCGAACGCGCCTGCGCTCGCTCATCGATATGCTTCGCCCGGGTCATCCGTCGGCCATCGTGCCCATCGTGCTCGGCGACGATGCGGCTGCGCTGGCGGCGGCGGCCCAGTTACGAGAAGCCGGCATCCACGTGCCTGCGATCCGCCCACCGACGGTACCGAAGGGAACCGCGCGGTTGCGCGTAGCGCTGTCGGCATCTCACACGGAGGCGATGGTCAGCAAGCTGCGGACCGCGCTCGGTCAACTCAATTCTGTTTAACTCGAAATCGCTTGAGACGCATGACTCTGATGGATTCCAGACCTTCCCTATTGATTGGTGTGATCGGGACGAACACGGAAGTAGGCAAGACCTGGGTGACCGCGCAGCTGCTGGCAACGCTGAAGCTGCGCGGCTCACGCGTGGCCGCGCGTAAACCGGTGCAATCCTATGGGCCGGATGAGATCGACACCGATGCCGCTCGCCTCGCCGGGGCGAGCGGCGAAGAAGTGACGGACATCTGTCCTGCTCATCGCTGGTACCCGATCGCGCTCGCGCCGCCGATGGCGGCCGACGCACTCGGGCGCAGCCCGGTGTGGATGTCAGAGATCGTGAACGAAATCCGCTGGCCCGCGGCGGTGGACATGGGCTTCGTCGAAACGGTCGGCGGCGTGCGCTCGCCGCTGGCTTGCGATGGCGACAGCCTGGAACTGCTGCGTCGTCTGCAAGTGGATCAGATGCTGCTGGTCGCCGATGCGAAGCTGGGCACCATCAATGCCGTGCGCCTCACGCTGGCCGCTACCAGCCCCACGCCCACCCTCGTTTATTTGAACCGCTTCAATCCGGACGACCCGCTGCACGAGCTGAACCGGCGCTGGCTGATCGAGCAGGACCGGCTCACTGTGATCACCGACGTGCATTCTCTGGCCGTCGCGATCGAAAGGGCGTGCCAGAAGAACACCAATCAAGGCTCGGCGCGCGCGTTGACGTGCGGCTGATGGATTGAGGACGCGGAACATCGCGCTCCGTCGCCGACGACCTGCCAGGCGAGCTGAGCGGGCCTGATCGTTGGCCCCCTCCCTGCACGGGAGGGGGCCCAAGCGGTGAGTCTTGCGATTACAGCTTCGCCGGATCCGCTTCCAGAATCGACGCCGCGCCCTGCTTCACGACACGCGCCAGCGTCTGCGCTTCCGGCAACAGATTCGCCGCATAGAAACGCGCGATCTGCTGTTTGGCGGCGAAGAACTCCGGATCCGAGGACGATTCGCGAACCGCCAGATCGTGCGCCTTCGCGGTGAGCCAGCCGCCGATGGCGACGCCACCGAGCATCAAATAAGGCACGCAAATCGCCAGCGCGCCCTCCGGATCCTTCAGCACAGCCGCCGTCGCGTCCTTCAACGCAGCGACAGCTCCCAGTGCAGCGGCCTTGCTTGCAGCGACACCTGCATCGCTCGATGAAATCTTCTCGAGCTCCGCCTGCATATCGGCGATCAGTGCATTCATCGCCGCGCCGTTGTCACGGCCAACCTTGCGGCCGACCAGATCGCCCGCCTGAATGCCCGTGGTGCCTTCGTAGATAGGCGCGATACGCGAGTCGCGGAGGATCTGCGCGGCGCCGGTCTCTTCGATGAAGCCCATGCCACCGTGCACCTGCACGCCCAGCGACGCCATCGACACGCCCAGCTCGGTGGACCAGCCCTTCACGATCGGGATCAGCAACTCGCCACGAGCCTGCGCCTTCGCCTTTTCCTCGCCCTCGGGCAGATGCTTGCCCAAATCCAGCTGCATCGCTGCGTACAGCGCGACAGCTCGCGCCGCATCGGTGTATGCCTTCTGGGTCAGCAGCATGCGCTTCACATCGGGGTGATACGCGATCGGCGCGACCTTCGCGCCTTCCGGAACATTCCTGGTCTTCGGCTTGCCCTGCACGCGCGTACGCGAATACTCGAGCGCCTGCTGATAGGCACGCTCGGCGAGCGCATAGCCTTCCAGACCGACCGACAGACGCGCGGCGTTCATCATGATGAACATGTATTCCAGGCCGCGATTCTCTTCGCCGACCAGGTAACCGACCGCGCCTTCCTTATCCCCATACGACAGCACGCAGGTCGGGCTGCCGTGAATGCCGAGCTTGTGCTCGATGGAGACACAGCGCACATCGTTGGGCGCACCCAGACTGCCGTCCTCGTTCACCAGCACCTTCGGCACGATGAACAACGAAATGCCGCGCACGCCGGCCGGCGCGCCTTCGATGCGCGCGAGCACCATGTGAATGATGTTCGAGGTGTAGTCGTGATCGCCGTAGGTGATGAAGATCTTCTGGCCGTACAGGCGATAATGATCGCCTTCCTGCACGGCGCGAGTACGGATGGCAGCCAGATCGGAACCCGCCTGCGGCTCGGTGAGATTCATCGTGCCGGTCCATTCGCCGCTGATCATCTTGGGCAGATACTTTTCTTTCTGCGCCTGCGAGCCGGCTTGATTGATGGCCTCGACCGCGCCCTGCGTGAGCATGGGGCACAGCTTGAACGCCAGATTCGACGACGCCCACAGCTCTTCCACGGCCGTGCCCAGCATGATGGGCGCGCCCTGGCCGCCGAACTCCGGTTCGGCGCGCAACTGCGTCCAGCCGCCCTCGACGAACCTGGCATACGCGGCCTTGAACTCGGCCGGCATGCGCACGCCTTCGGCGGTCCACTTCGCGCCGGTGCGATCGCCGATCCGATTGATGGGATCGAGCACGCCCTCGGCAAAGCGGGCCGCTTCCTCGAGCACCGCGTCCGCAAACTCGGTGGAGTAGTCGGGCAGGCCGGACAGTCCGACCAGACGCTGATCGCCGATCAGTCGATGAATGGCGAAGCGCAGTTCTTTCAGAGGTGCTTTGTACATGGCAGTCGGTGTCTTGGCTGGTCGTTACATGCTGCGGCGATACTGCCCGCCGACTTCGTACAGCGCGCGGGAGATCTGGCCGAGGGAACATACCTTAACCGCGTTCATCAGCTCGGCAAAGACGTTGCCGCCCGACGTGGCGACCTTCTGCAGGTTGCGTAGGGCATCTGCGGTATGGGCCGCATTGCGCTGCTGGAAGGACTTCACGGCCGCGACCTGGAAGTCCTTCTCTTCGTCGGTGGAGCGAATCAACGCCACGCCCTTGGCGGCTTCGTTCGAATCGGTCGCGGACAGGAAGGTGTTCACGCCGATCAGCGGCAGCGAGCCATCGTGCTTGCGCTTCTCGTAATACATGCTCTCTTCCTGGATCTTGCCGCGCTGATACATCGTCTCCATGGCGCCGAGCACGCCGCCGCGCTCGGACAACGATTCGAACTCGCGATACACGGCCTCTTCCACCAGGTCGGTGAGCTGTTCGAGGAAGAACGAGCCCTGCCAGGGATTCTGGTTGTTGTTCAGGCCCAGCTCCTTGTTGATGATGAGCTGGATGGCCACCGCGCGGCGCACGCTCTCTTCCGTCGGCGTCGTGAGCGCTTCGTCATAAGCGTTGGTGTGCAGCGAGTTGCAGTTGTCGAACAGCGCGTACATCGCCTGCAGCGTGGTACGAATGTCGTTGAACTGAATTTCCTGCGCGTGCAACGAGCGGCCGGACGTTTGCACGTGATACTTCAACATCTGGCTGCGCGGGCCGGCGCCGTACAGGTCACGCATCGCACGCGCCCAGATACGACGGGCAACGCGACCGATCACGGCGTACTCCGGATCCATGCCGTTGGAGAAGAAGAACGACAGGTTGGGCGCGAAGTCGTCGATCTTCATGCCGCGCGCCAGGTAGTACTCGACGATGGTGAAGCCGTTGGAGAGCGTGAACGCCAGCTGGCTGATCGGGTTCGCCCCGGCCTCGGCGATGTGATAACCGGAAATGGACACGGAATAGAAGTTCCGCACCTTGTTGTCGATGAAGAACTGCTGCACGTCGCCCATCATGCGCAGTGCGAATTCGGTGGAGAAGATGCAGGTGTTCTGCGCCTGATCCTCCTTGAGGATGTCGGCCTGCACCGTGCCGCGGACTTGTGACATCGCTTCGGCACGCAGCCTGGCGTGCTCCTCGGCGCTCAACACACCGGGCGCGATCAGCTGATCGCTGGTGATGCCCAACAGCGCAATGCCCGAGCCGTCGTGGCCTTGCGGCAGGTCGCCGTTGTACTTCGCCAGATCCAGCCCCTTGGCGCTCATCTCCTTGCGCAGCTCGGCAATGCGCTGTTCCGCCGCCTGCCAGCGCCCTTCGGCGCGCAGGAAACGTTCCACGCGCTGATCGATCGCCGTGTTCATGAACATGGCGAGCAGCATCGGCGCCGGGCCATTGATGGTCATGGACACGGACGTGGTCGGGGCGCACAGATCGAAGCCGGAATACAGCTTCTTCATGTCGTCGAGCGTCGCGATCGACACGCCCGAGTTGCCGGTGCGGCCGTAGATGTCCGGACGCGTGTCAGGATCTTCGCCATACAGCGTCGTCGAATCGAATGCCGTCGACAGACGCGTCGCCCCGCCGCCGCTGGCCAGATAGTGGAAGCGGCGATTGGTACGCTCCGGCCCGCCCTCGCCCGCGAACATGCGGATCGGATCTTCTTCCTCGCGGCGATAGGGATACACGCCGCCGGTGTACGGATAGCTGCCCGGCAGATTCTCGGAAAGGATGAAATGCAGCGTCTCGCCCCAGTCCTTGAAGCGCGGCACGGCGATCTTCGACATCTGATTGCCGCTCAACGACGTGACGTAGTTGTCGCCGGTCACGACCTTGTCGCGCACCTTGTACGAATACTTCTCGTCAGTGACGCCCTTGACCCGCTGCGGCCAGCGCCTCAGCTCGCCGACGCCCTCCGCGCCGATTTTATCGAGCGCCTCGTTGTAAGCGGCGCGCAGCTCGCGACGAGTCGCGTCCACGGATTCGTCGTTGAGCGCCTCTTCCGGGAAGCGATCCAACGGTTCGGGCAGGCGTGCGTCATGCAAAGCGCGCAATGATTCATACAGGCCCGACGCGCGTCGCGCCGCGTCCACGGCCGCCTCGATTTCCGCTCGGGCTTTGCGGCCCGCAGTGGCGATTTCGGCAAGATAGCGGCTGCGCGTGCCCGGGATCAGCGGATCGCGCGACACGAACTTGACCGGCCCGACGTCGCCGGGCGACCACGGACGGTCCTTCAGGTCCGGACGCTTCTCGTTGACGAGCTTGCACAACTGCGCGAACAGGTGATTGACGCCAGGATCGTTGAAGCGGCTGGCGATGGTCGGAAATACCGGCACCTCCTCATCCGGCAGCCGCGCGCGATCGGGATGGTTGCGACGCCACTGCTTGCGCACGTCGCGCAGCGCATCCTCGGCGCCGCGCTTCTCGAACTTGTTCAGCACGACCACATCGGCGAAATCCAGCATGTCGATCTTCTCGAGCTGGCTGGCCGCGCCGTATTCGCTGGTCATCACATACGCGGACACGTCGACCATATCGGTGATCTCGGTGTCCGACTGGCCGATGCCGGCGGTCTCGACGATGATCAGATCGAACTGCGCCAGCCGCAGCAGGCCGATGACGTCTTTCAGCACGGCGCTGGTCGCGAGATTCTGGCGACGGGTCGCGAGCGAACGCATGAACACGTTCGGCGCCGCCAGCGAGTTCATGCGGATGCGATCGCCCAGCAGCGCGCCGCCCGAGCGGCGACGGGTCGGATCCATGGCCACGACCGCGATATTGCGATCCGGGAAATGGCGCACGAACCGTTGCAGCAGCTCGTCGTTGAGGCTGGATTTACCGGCGCCGCCCGTGCCGGTGAGACCGATGACCGGAGCGCCGCCCTGTACCTTCGCGATCGCTTTGCGCATTTCCTGGCTGGCCGGATCGTCTGCACTGCTGCCTTCGAGCAGAGAGATGGCCTGCGCGAGCTGATGATGATCGCGCGGATCGAGCGAGCTGCCGGGGCCGAACGTATAGCTCGGCTTGGCGGAAGCTGCGACACGCTTGAACACGTCGTCGATCATTCCGTCCAGACCCATGCGGCGGCCGTCTTCCGGCGTGTAGATCTTTTCCACGCCGTGCTTTTCGAGCGCCTCGACTTCATGCGGAGCGATCGTGCCGCCGCCGCCGACGATGACGCGAATGTGCTCGACGCCCTGCTCGCGCAGCATGTCGACCATGTAGGCGAAGTATTCGTTGTGTCCACCCTGGTAGGACGACACCGCGATGCCATCGGCGTCTTCCTGGATCGCCGCGCGCACGATATCCGCGACGCTGCGGTTATGTCCGAGATGCACCACCTCCGCACCATGCGCCTGCAACAGGCGGCGGATCATGTTGATGGCGGCGTCGTGACCGTCGAACAACGACGCGGCGCTGACGAAGCGCAGCGGCTGCGACTCGGGACGGGTCGCTCGGTTATCGGCACGGAAAGGCAGGACAGCGGCTGTATTCATGGGTCGCCTCGGGGCGAATCGAAGGTATTCCGGGGGCAGATTAAAGCTGGCACTCTAATTTACCCGCGAGTATATTTAGCCCGACCCCACCGGGTCAATCGGGCGCCCGGTGCAGCGCCGGCTCACGTTATGATCCGGCCTCCCCTCGAGTCAGGAGCAGTTCCCCGGTGGCAGGTCGACAGGCGCGCAAGAACATTCCGCAACGGGCCAGCGGCCCGGCCCTCTGGGCTTCGGTCGGCGCCCGGGTGCGGGATCGCGAGCGCAAGCGCGACGCGGTCATCATGACCGCCGCCAAGGCGTTCCGCGAACGCGGCTATCACAATACCTCGCTGGACGACATCGCCAGCGCGCTGAACGTCACCAAGCCGACGGTCTATCACTACGTCGAAAACAAGGAACAGCTGCTGTTCGAATGCTTCCGCGCCGGTCTGAAGCTGATCATGGACGGCATCGAGGAACAGCGAGAATCGACCACCACCGGACGCGAGCGCCTGGCGGCGGTGATCATGCGTTATGCGGAAGCCATCACTTCGGACTTCGGCTGGTGCATGGTACAGGCCGAGAACCAGGACCTCAGCCCGACCATGAGCCGCAAGGTCAAGGCGCTCAAATCCGAGATCGACCAGGGGTTGCGCAGCCTGATCCGCGCCGGTGTCAGCGACGGCTCGATTCGTCCCTGCGACGAGAAGATGACGGCGTTCGCGCTGGCCGGTGCACTGAATTGGATCGCGCACTGGTATCGCAGCGACGATCAGCTCGCGGCCGCCGAGATCGCGCTGCGCTTCATTGAATTGTTCGAGCTGGGCTTGCAGCCGCGTTGACCCGCCGAACGCTGCGCTACGGGGCGCAGCGGGTTACTTCTCATCCTTGAAGATGCCGATGGTCAACGGCTGCCCCTCGGCCGCTCGCGCACGATACATTCCCGAGGTATTGAAGCTCCACGCCATTTGACCGTCCGGCGCGACGGCGATCACGCCGCCATCGCCCTGCAAGGCCGTGAGTTGTTTCTGGATCACTTCATCGGCCGCGGCTTGCAGGCTCATGCCGCGATGGCGCACCAGCGAGCAGATCTCGTGCGCGACCGCGAGGCGAATGAAATATTCGCCGGTGCCGGTGGCCGACACGGCACAGGATCGATTGGAGGCATACGTGCCGGCGCCGATGATCGGACTGTCGCCGACACGCCCCCAGCGCTTGCCCGTGGTGCCGCCGGTGGAAGTGCCCGCCGCGACGTTCCCGGACATGTCCAGCACGACGACGCCGACAGTGCCCTTCTTGCCTTCGTCATGCGCCAGCCCCTTGGCCGGATCGGCGTTCTGGATGCCGGACGGCCTGGCCGGCACCGGCAGTTTGTTTGTTTGCAGATATTTGATGAGCGCATCCCAGCGGCGCTGCGTATAGAACCAGCCGGGCTCGACCTGCTCGAGCCCTTGCTGTTGGGAGAACTCGTCGGCGCCCACTCCAACCAGCATCACGTGAGGTGAAGCCTCGGCCACACGACGTGCCAATGAGATGGGATGACGAGTGCGCGTCACCGCGGCCACCGCGCCGGCTTTCAACGTTTTGCCGTCCATGATGGCGGCATCCAGCTCGTTGCGCCCCTGCGCCGTGAACACGGCGCCACGACCGGCGTTGAACAACGGGTCGTCTTCCATCATGCCGATGGTCGCTTCGATCACATCCAGCGCCGGCTTGTTGGCCGCAAGCAGCCGGGCGCCCCGTTCGGTCACCTTACGCATCGCCTCGCGATACGCGTGCTCCTGCTCGGCGGTCAGTTCCTGACGCTCGATCACGCCCGCACCACCGTGCACGACGATCGCCCAACGCGGTCCCGCTTCAGCCGCCATGGCCACACCCACGACCAGCGCAGCCAACCAGGCTGCTCGTACCGATGTTCTCACAAATGCTCCATCGAAGTGCCGGACACGAGATCGTAGAGCATCCGCCCTCCAGGCGCGAACCATGTGCACTCATTTGCATGGCTGTGCGCGATCTCGGACAAAGCAGGAAATCTGCAACCGAGGAGAATAGGCTGCGGTAACTGAGCGTCGCATCGGTGCCGTCGAGATGAAATTCCGCCAGTCCGGCTGTTCTTCCGTGCGCCAGGCGGGACTCGCATAGACTGGCTGCACGAATCTTGCTGCTGGGGGCTCGCCCGTCATGTTCTCCAAACCCTTCGCGCCCGCTTGCGAGCGCAACCAGGACCCGATCCTCGAGGTCCTGCGCCAGTATTTCCCGGATCGGCGTCGAGTGCTGGAGATCGGCAGCGGTACCGGGCAGCACGCCGTCCACTTCGCCGCGGCGTTCCCGCATGCGACCTGGCAAACATCGGACGTTGCGGAAAATCTGCCCGGCATCCGCATGTGGCTGGACGAAGCCGCTCTGCCGAACCTGCCGGCACCGCTCACGCTGGACGTCACAGGCAAGTGGCCGGATGGGAGCTTCGACGCAGTGTTCAGCGCGAACTCGCTGCACATCATGCCTTGGTCGGCGGTGGAGCGGTTTTTCGAAGGCGTCGGCCGGGTGCTGGAGCCCGGCGGCATCCTCGCCGTCTACGGTCCTTTCAATTACAACGGCGCCTACACGAGCGACAGCAACCGCGCATTCGATGGCTGGTTGAAACAACGCTCGCCACTGAGCGGCATTCGCGATTTCGAAGCCGTCGATCGGCTGGCGCAGGGCGTCGGCTGCAAGCTGGTGCAGGACCACACGATGCCGGCCAACAACCGGCTGCTCGTGTGGCGCCGTCAGTCCTAGATGTCGAACTTCACACCCTGCGCGAGCGGCAGGCGCGAGCCATAGTTGATCGTGTTGGTAGCGCGCCGCATGTAACCCTTCCAGCAATCCGAACCGGCTTCGCGGCCGCCGCCCGTTTCTTTCTCGCCACCGAACGCACCGCCAATCTCTGCGCCCGAAGGCCCGATGTTGACGTTCGCGATCCCGCAGTCCGAGCCGAGCGCCGACAGGAAATATTCCGCCTCGCGCAGATCGTTGGTGAAGATGCAGGACGACAAACCCTGCGGAACTTCGTTGTGCAGACGAATCGCGTCCTGCAGGTTGTCGTATTTCATCACGTACAGAATGGGAGCGAACGTCTCACGCCGCACCACATCGTCCTGGCAGCTCACTTCGACGAGCGCCGGACGAACGTAGTAAGCATCATCGCCCAACTCCGCCGCCACGCGCGTGCCACCCACTACTTTGCCGCCAATCGCGGTGGCCTGTTGCAAAGACTGCTGCATGGCCTGATAGGACTGCTTGTCCACCAGCGGGCCGATCAGAACATCCTGGCGCCGCGGATCGCCGATCGCGACCGACTCGTACACTTTCTTCAACCGCGACACGCAATCGTCGTACACGCTGGCGTGAACGAACAGGCGGCGCAACGTCGTGCAACGTTGACCAGCCGTTCCCATCGCGCCGAACGCGATCGCGCGCAGCGCCAGATCCATATCGGCACTCGGCGAAACGATGGCGCCGTTGTTACCGCCCAATTCGAGGATCGCACGCGCAAATCGAGCAGCGAGCTTCGGAGCAACCGTCCGCCCCATTTGGGTCGAGCCGGTCGCCGACACGAGCGGCACGCGCGGATGATCGACGAGAACTTCACCGACGGCCCGACCGCCAATGAGCAGCGTCGACAGACCTTCCGGCACACCACCGAACTTCGCGGCGGCGCGCTCGAACAGCGTCTGCACGGCGAGCGCAGTCAACGGCGTTTTCTCCGACGGTTTCCATACGACGGAGTTGCCGCACACCAGCGCCAGTGCCGCGTTCCACGACCACACTGCGACTGGAAAATTGAACGCGGAGATCACACCGACGACGCCCAGCGGATGCCAGTTCTCCATCAACCGATGCTCGGCGCGCTCGGATGCAATCGTGAGACCGAACAGCTGCCGCGACAGCCCGACCGCGTAGTCGAAGATATCGATCATCTCCTGCACTTCGCCCTGCCCTTCCGACAGGATCTTGCCGGCTTCGAGCGTGACCAGGCGTCCCAGATCCTCGCGCGCGGCGCGCAGTTCTTCCCCGAACAAACGCACCAGCTCGCCACGTTTCGGTGCCGGCACCGCACGCCAGGCGAGGAAGGCCTCATGCGCGCGTTCGATCCGCTCGCTCGCTTCCTGAGCCGAGCACTCCTGCAGACGGCCGACGATCTCACCGCTGATGGGTGAGCGCGCGAGCAAACTACCGCTGCTTACTCGCTCAGCCGGCACACCGAGCCGCGCCAGTGTCGCGGCCACGTCTCGAACAACATTCAAATCATTCATAACTGATCGCATCCTCAGCGGGGCGCGTAAGCGCGCCCGAAGCGATTGGCCAGGAACGTATCGAGCTCGATGTCTTCCTGGCGGATGAAGCCACGATCGGGGATCTTGCCGGTGGCGAGCAGATCGA
Source organism: uncultured Steroidobacter sp. (assembly GCF_937958065.1). Classification (GTDB taxonomy): domain Bacteria; phylum Pseudomonadota; class Gammaproteobacteria; order Steroidobacterales; family Steroidobacteraceae; genus Steroidobacter. The sequence goes on along the minus strand of NZ_CALFXI010000047.1, from coordinate 15,648 downwards.
GCACGCCAGTGATGCCGGCAGCCGTCGTAATCTGGATCGCGCTGCGCATCACCCCGCCGATCTCGGCGCTGTAGATCTTGTTGGCGTAGGTGTCCTGCATGAGCTTGCCATCGCGCAGGCCGGTGACGGTCACGAACACGATCACCACATCCTGCAGCGTGCCCGGCAGCGCATTCTCGAGGATGTCCTTGAGCACATCGCGCCGGTCGCGCAGGCGCAGATCATTCAGCAGCGCCTTCATGATGGCCGCATGACCGGGGTAACGAATGGTGCGGTAGTTCAGGTTCTGCACCTTGCCGTTCAAGGTCTCGCACAACGAGCCCAGGCCGCCGGACGTGTTGAACGCCTCGTAAGTCACGCCGTCGAGCGCGAACTCTTCCAGCTCTTCCAGCGGCGGCACTTCGCGGCGCTCGCCGTTGACGATGGCTTCACAGGGCTCGCAATACTCGTTGATCAGCCCTTCGGTGCTCCAGGTCAGGTTGTAGTTGAGCGCGTTCGACGGGAACTTCGGCAGCGCGCCCACGCGCATGCGCACGTCGTGCAGCGTGTCGAAACGACGGATCAGATCGTAAGCGGCAATGGTGATGAAGCCCGGAGCCAGGCCGCACTGAGGAATAAACGCGGTCTGCGCGCCTTCCGCGAGGCGCTTCACCTTGCGCGTGGTCGCCACGTCTTCGGTGAGATCCAGGTAATGAGCGCCGGCCTCTTTCGCCGCGACCGCGATGTCGCCGGTGAGATTGAACGGCACTGCGCTCAGCACCGCGAAGCTGCCCTTGAGCAGAGCGCTCAGGTCGCGCGCATTGGTGACGTCGACCGCCCTGGTTTGGATGGCAGGGTTCAGGCCGTCGAAGCGACCCACCGCTCGGTCCGCCAGGGTGACGCGATAGTCGCCGCTGGCGGCGAGCATATCGGCAATGGTGACGCCGATCTTGCCGGCGCCTGCAACGACAATGTGTTTCATGCGGCCATTGTCGGCAGCCCTCGCGCCAGCGGGTATTGCCAAAGCGCCGAGCTGCCGGCAATGTTTCGGCGTTCTGTCGGTTCGGATCGTCATTTCGCCGAGGTCCTCCCCATTTTTGCATGAAGCCGCGCCCGCCACCTCTGGATTCCATCGATCAGCAGCTGATTGCGCTATTGCGCGAGAACGCCCGGACGCCCACCGCCGTCCTGGCGCGCAGCCTCGGTCTGTCGCGCACCACCGTGCAAAGCCGGCTGGAGCGGCTGGAACGATCGAAGGTGATCACCGGCTATTCGGTGCGCTTGTCGGAGGCGCAGGAACGCGGCGCGGTGCACGCTTACATCATGATTACGGTGAAGCCGAAGCACGCCAGCCAGGTGGAGCGCGAAGTCCGCAAGCTCAAGGACGTGCGCGTGCTTCAGGCGGTCAGCGGTGCCTTCGATCTGATGGCGCTGGCGGTCACCGACTCGATCACCGACATGGACGAGCTGATCGACGCCATCGGCGAGCTGGACGGCGTCGAGCGCACCACCTCCTCCATCGTGCTGTCGACCAAGTTCCAGCGCTGAAAGCTGCCATTTTTTTGTGAGCTGAGCGGGTTCGCCCGACAGCCGCGTCGCCGGCTTGCACGGCACGCACCAGCTGTATATACAGCCAGACATGGAGTTGCAGACCAAGCTGGCCATCCTGGCCGACGCCGCCAAGTACGATGCCTCGTGCGCCAGCAGCGGCGCGCCGAAGCGCAGCGCCGCTCCCGGCAAGGGCATGGGCTCGACGACGGGCATGGGCATTTGCCACAGCTACACACCCGACGGCCGCTGCGTCTCTCTGCTCAAGATCCTGCTGACCAACTTCTGCCTGTACGACTGTCTGTATTGCATCAACCGGCGCTCCAGCGACATTCCCCGAGCGCGCTTCTCGGTGCAGGAAGTCGTCGACCTGACGCTCTCCTTCTATCGGCGCAACTACATCGAAGGCTTGTTCCTGAGCTCCGGCATCATTCGCAACGCGGACTACACGATGGAGCAGCTGGTCGAGGTCGCTCGGACGCTGCGCGAAGAGCACGAGTTCCGAGGCTACATTCATCTGAAGACCATTCCGGAGGCCAGTCCGGAACTGATCGAAGCCGCCGGCCGCTACGCCGATCGGTTGAGCGTGAACATCGAACTGCCGACGCGCGAGGCGCTGACCACCCTGGCGCCGGAAAAGAGCGATGTGTCCATCAAGCGCGCCATGGGCGAGATTCGCCTCAAGCTCGATGAGCACGCGGACGGCGGAACGAAAGCGCCGCGCTTTTCGCCGGCGGGCCAGAGCACTCAACTCATCGTGGGCGCCGACGACAGCTCCGATGCCTCCATCATGGAGACCGCGGACACGTTGTATCGCTCGTACAAGCTGCGCCGGATATATTACTCGGCGTTCAGTCCCATCCAGCGCGCTTCTGCCCGCCTGCCGAATCGCGCGCCGCCGCTGATGCGCGAGCACCGTTTGTATCAAGCCGATTGGCTGATGAGGTATTACGAGTTCTCGCTCGGCGAACTGGCGCAGAGCATGCCCGGCGGCAAGCTGGACTTGCGCGTCGACCCGAAAACGACTTGGGCGCTGGCGAACCGTCATCAGTTCCCGGTGGACGTGAACAGCGCCGATCGACATCAGCTGCTGCGAGTGCCGGGGCTCGGCGTACGCGTGATCGACCGCATCATCAGCTCGCGTCGGCATCGCAGGCTGCGCTATGAAGATTTGAGAACGCTCGGCGCCACGTTGAAGCGCGCACGTCACTTCATCTGCACCGTCGACTATCGGCCGTCCCAAAGCGAGCGCAGCTCCGAAGGGCTGCGTCGCGCTTTGCTTGCCGCGCCCGAACAGCAATCCTTGTTCTGATATGTACTCGGCCTGCGTACAACAGTTTGCGCAGTGGCGCGATGTGGCCCGTCCGTTGTTATCCGCTGGCATCGCCCCCGAAGAAATGGAATGGCGCACCGGCCGACATTTCGAACCACTTGCATCAGAGAGCGCCGCCGTACCCGCCGCCACGCCTTTGCGATTGTCGCGACAGCTGATCGATTTGCTGGACACGATCAGCTGCTATCGCCACGACGGCCGCTGGGATCTGATGTATCGCCTCGCCTGGCGGTCATTGCGACGGCCTCATCTGTTGGAAGACGCCGCCGATCCCGACGTACATCGCGCCATGCAAATGGCCGGCGCGGTGAGCCGGGAAGTGCACAAGATGCACGCATTCGTGCGGTTCCGCGAGTTGACGGACGAATCAGGTCAAAGCAAATACTTCGCCTGGTTCGAACCGACTCACGACATTCTGCGTCGAGGCGCGCCGTTCTTCTGCAAACGCTTTCCCAACATGGACTGGATGATCGCCACGCCCGACGGTACGGCGCTGTGGCAGAACGGCGAATTGCAGTTCGTCGAAACACCGGACAAGTCGACGCTTCCAAAGGCGGACGCTCACGAAGCGCTGTGGCGCACGTACTATCGAAACATCTGCAACGTGTCGCGCATCAACCCACCCGCCATGCGGCGCGAAATGCCGCAGCGATACTGGCGCAACTTGCCCGAGTCCGTCGAGATCCAAACGCTGTTGCGCGATGGCCAGGCGAGCTTTGCGCAACGACAGCGCGAAGCGATGGACATGGAGCTCGCCAAAGCGCGAGCCATGCAGCGCGCGCTCGCCGACCTTCCAGATCATTCCGGCGGGCCCGCGGCGTGTCGTCGCTGTGACATCTGGCGTCATGCGACCCAAGCCGTGCCCGGCGAAGGCCCGACTTCGGCAGCCCTCATGCTGGTCGGCGAACAGCCCGGGGACGAAGAAGATCTGCGGGGTCGGCCCTTCGTGGGTCCGGCCGGTCGCGTGTTGGACGACGCATTGAAAAGTGCCGGCCTGGAGCGCGGCGACCTGTATATCACCAACGCCGTCAAACATTTCAAATGGCAGCCGCGCGGCAAGCGACGCTTGCACAAGCGGCCCGATGCTTCGGAGCTCGCGGCGTGCAGTCACTGGCTCGCGGCCGAACTGTCGCAGGTCAAACCGCGCATCATCGTCGCCCTGGGCGCATCGGCGTTGCGCGCCCTCGCGGGCATGACCGACTCGATCGAATCCGCGCGTCGATTGCAGATTCCGCATGCCAGCGGCGCTCGAATCGTATGCACCTATCACCCATCGGCCATTTTGCGTGCCGATCCGGCGCATGCGGATCAATTGCGCGCTCTGCTGATCGATGATTTGCGCCGGGCCCGGGAACTCGCCGCCTGACGGGGCGCTTGCTGTATCGATGTCAGCAATGCCTGCACCGCTGGTGACTGTCACTGAAAACGGCCTGTACTGCCCCGCCGGCGGCTTTCATATCGACCCATGGCGGCCAGTGGACACGGCCGTCATTACGCACGCGCACGGTGATCATCTGCGCCATGGCAGCACGCGTTACATCGTCGCCGAGCCGGGCATCGCGATCGCGCGTCATCGCCTGGGCGTGGATCATCATCCAGCGCCGCTTCGATATGGCGAGCAGTTGCAACTGGGCGCGACGACGATTTCCTTGCATCCGGCCGGCCACATTCTTGGCTCGGCGCAGCTGCGCATCGAACATGAAGGCCAGGTGTGGGTCGTGTCCGGCGACTACAAGCGACAGTTCGATCCGACCTGCGCGCCGTTCGAGCCGCTGGCCTGCGATGTATTCATCAGCGAAGCCACGTTTGCGCTGCCCGTATATCAGTGGCAGCCCACCGGCGAAGTGGTCGAAGAAATATTCCATTGGTGGCGGGCGAATCGCGACCGTGGGCTGGCCTCGGTACTGTTCTGCTACGCACTGGGCAAAGCCCAGCGAGTGCTGGCCGAGTTGCGCGCATTCACGGACGAGACCGTTTACTTGCATGGTGCGGTCAACGTGCTCACCGAGGTTTATCGAGAGCAGGGCATCGAGATGCTGCCGACCCTGCCCGTGACCGGGGAGCGCAAGACGGACTATCGAGGCGCGCTGATCATCGCTCCGCCGAGCGCCGCGGGCACGCCCTGGATGCGACGTTTCGGCGAGCACTCCAGCGGCTTCTGTTCGGGCTGGATGCGTGTGCGCGGCAATCGGCGTCGGCGTGGGTATGACCGCGGCTTCGTTCTTTCGGATCACGTCGATTGGCCCGGCCTGATCAACACGTTCGAGGCGACCGGCGCCCGCAGGATTCTGCTGACGCACGGATACTCCGACGCGCTCGCCCGCTATTTGAACGAGCGCGGCATCTCCGCCGCTGCACTCGAAACGGCGTACGGCGACGAGGAACAGCAATGAGAGCCTTCGCCGCGCTTTACGAAGAGCTCGATACGACGCAGTCGACCAATCTCAAGGTCGCGGCAATGTCACGGTACTTTCGCGAGGCGGCGCCGGCTGATGCCGCTTGGGCCACGTACATCCTGTCGGGCCGGCGCCTGAAACGTTTCATCGGGCCGGCGTTGCTGAAACGCTGGCTGGTGGATGAGGCGGCGCTGCCGGAATGGCTGATCGATGAATCCTATGGCTCGGTCGGCGATCTCGCCGAAACGATTGCGCTGCTCACGGCAGGAACAGCGCATAGTGAGGCGAGCACGGACGACACGCCGCTCGCTGACTGGATCGAAGATCGCCTGCTCCCACTGCGCGAGTCGGACGAAGCTGTGCAGCGCGCGCGAATCACGAGTTGGTGGCGCGAGTTGCCCTATCGGCAATGTTTCCTGCTGAACAAGCTGCTCACCGGCGAGCTGCGCGTTGGCGTGTCGCAACTGCTGGTAACCCGCGCGCTCGCTGAAGTCACGGGCATGGAGCGCACCGAGCTTGCGGGCCGACTCATGGGAGAATGGCAACCCGGTGCTTTGTTCTGGCAAACGCTGCATGCACCCGACAGTCCTCGCACCGACCCCGCCGTTCCCTATCCTTTCTTTCTGGCAGCGCCGCTCGAAGGCGAGCCGAGCCAGCTCGGCGAACGCGACGCGTGGCAGGCGGAATGGAAATGGGACGGCATCCGCGGCCAGCTCATTCGCCGCGCCGGCGAATGTCACTTGTGGTCGCGTGGCGAAGAGCGCATGACCGAGCGCTTTCCCGAGATCGTCGACGCGGCGGCCACGCTGCCCGATGGCGTCGTGCTCGATGGCGAAGTCGTTGCCTGGAAGGACGGAGGTATCCAGCCCTTTGCTTTGTTACAGCAACGCATCGGCCGCAAGAAGCTCACGGCGGCGATCCTGGCTGCCGTACCCGTGCAATTCGTCGCTTACGATTTATTGGAGCTGGACGGTCAGGATCTGCGCCCAGTACCGCTGCGGGAACGTCGCGCCCTTCTGGAAAAATTACTCGCGAACGCCTCGCCCATCCTGCAAGTCTCGCCATTGGTTCCCGGATCGTCCTGGGAGGAGCTGGCCACCGCGCGCGCCGATTCGCGGCAACGTAACGTTGAAGGACTGATGCTCAAAGCGCTCGATTCGAGCTACGGCACCGGCCGCCAGCGCGGCGCATGGTGGAAGTGGAAGATCGAACCGCACTCGTTCGACGCAGTGATGCTCTACGCACACCCGGGCCAGGGTCGCCGCTCGAATCTGTATACCGATTATACATTCGGCGTCTGGCGCGACCGGGAGCTGGTACCGGTTGCCAAAGCCTATTCCGGCTTGAGCAATGCCGAAGTCGCGCAGCTCGATCGCTGGATTCGCGCGCATACCGTGGAAAAGTTCGGTCCGGTGCGTGCCGTCGAGCCGACCCAGGTGTTCGAGCTCGCGTATGAAGGCATCGCTGCGTCGGGCCGGCACAAGTCCGGCATCGCGCTACGTTTCCCGAGAATCCTGCGCTGGCGCACCGACAAACCGGCCAGCGAGGCCGATACGCTCGCCAATTTGCAAGCGATGCTCATGCAGGCCCCTGACGACATCGCCCGGAGCGGCTAACATTTTCGCCCCGATAAGGAGGTGACCATGGCCAGGGAATTCCTGAAGCGCACTGGATGGATGATGGCGGTGCTGTTGTTTGCAGCCCTGTCGCTGCCAGCGTCCGCGGACGAGCCGCAGCAAGCCGTCCATCAGCTGCGCATCTACGAGATCTTCGAGAACAACAAGCAGGCGTTTCACCAGCGCTTTCGCGATCACGCCATGCGCATCATGGCAAAGTACGACTTCAAGATCGTCGCGCAATGGGAAACCCGGCACGAGGGCCGCACCGAATTCGTTTACTTGTTACAGTGGCCGGACCGGACGACCCTGACCGATCGCTGGGCCCGATTCATGGCCGATCAGGAATGGGCCGACATCAAGAAGCGCACCGCAGCTCAGCATGGGCAGCTGGTCGGCGCCATCGAGGATCGGGTGCTGACGGTGCAGGATTACTCGCCCACCCAGTCGTTCAGATAATGGAGTCCTCATGAAATACACAGGCAGCTGTCATTGCGGTGACATCGCGTTCGCGTTCGAAGGGAGTTTCGATGAAGTGCTGGAGTGCAACTGCTCCCACTGCAGTCGCAAGGGTTACCTGCTGACGTTCATTCCGCATGAGCAGCTGCAACTGAGCAAAGGGGCGGAAAGCCTGGGCACCTACACGTTCAACAAGCACGTCATCCAGCATCACTTCTGCAAGCGCTGCGGCTGCGCGCCGTTTGGCGTCGGCAGCAATCCCAAGGGCGGCAAGATGGCCGCCATCAATGTGCGCTGCCTGGAGGATTTCGACCTGGCCGGCGTCAAGCGCAAGCCGGTGGACGGCAAGTCGTTCTAGCTTTCAGAACGTGCTCATCGCCGACGCATAGATGTAGGTCGTGTCGCCTTCGTTGGGAGCGTTCGGCGCATCGTGCAGGAAGCGGCCATGCGCCAGGTAGGCGCTGCCCAGCTCCAGCACCAGATTGCCCGGCAACAGGTTGTATTGAATCTGTGCCTCGATCTGATGACCGACGAAATCGCCGGACCGGCCGGTCCGGTCCTGTAGTCGCGCGGTGGTGTACTGGTCGCGAGCGCTCGCCAGCCACACCGCGCGATACCCCACCATCCCGCTCAGCTTCTGCAGCGGCTTCAGCTCGAAGCGCAGCCCTGGAGAGTTGATATTGCTGCGCGCGAGCGCACCGTAGATTCCGGTCGGCCCGAAATCGAGGCGTCGGGAGCCGTACAGCGTATCGAAACGGTTGTTCTGGTTGTCGTTGGGATCGTCATCGCCGCTCGCATACTCATAAGAGAGCTCGAAGCGCGGCGCCATCTTGCCACTGAACGTGTAGCCGACTTTGCCATGGAAGAACACTGCGCGGTGCTGCAGGTCTTTCGTATCCGTGGCCGCGGTGCTCAGACGCGACGTACCGAACTGATAAGCGGCTTCGGCCTCGAAGTCCCACGATTGCGCCGCTGGATTCATATACACGCGGAAGCCGGGCGTGTAGATATCGCGATCCGCGGCTGGAATGCCGGCGTGATCGCGCGAGCGCAACCCGTACAAAAATGCCTCGCCCCGCACTTCTCGAAACAGCTCCGGAGCTGCGCCAAACATGCCCCACAGCGTCACATCCGAGCTTTCCGTATCCAGCTGGCTGTCGTTGTCGAGCAAGGAGGCGAAATCGGAGGGCTTGCGTTGCACCGGGCGAACGTAGAAGGCCCGCGCCTCGAACCCGTCGGCGCTCTTCCACAGAGCGTGCACGCCAGTGTAAGCATTGGTCGTGTTGCGAAAGTTGTTCCGGGCCACCAGCCGACGGCTGCCGATGTCGATGGTCATTCGGCCGGCGCTCACGTCCAGACGGCCGCCGCGCGAAAACACATCGTCGAACCGCAGGCCGACCAGGACTTGCAGGGGCTCGAGCGTGTTGACGGAGTCCGTGCCCAGCGGCGTGCCGGAGTCGGCCAGCCGCTGGCGCGCATCTTCCAGCTCGAAATTCGCGTAGAAGTTCTGCACGGTCGCCCGCGCATTCAGGAACAAGCGCCCGACCAGGATCTCGTCCGACCCCGCGGCCCCGGCGCGATAAGGGTGGTTCAGGCTCTCGTAGCGAACGCGATAGGACCCGCCGAAGCTGAACCACTCGGGCGCGTCGATGGCCTGATCGAGCCGCCAGGGAGCGGTGTCCTGCGCGGCGCCGGCGACGCCCGCGAACCCACCCAGTACTGCCATTGCCGCCACACAAAATCGAGCCATGGACCATCCAGACGCGCGCTATATCGTCGCCAATATAGCGCGTCGTCGCGGATGGCCGCGAGTCGAATCTCAGAAGTGTGCTGCCCGCAGCAGCGGTGGCGTATTACGGCATGGTGTCGGGCCGAATGTTGACGATGGAGTGTCTGAGGTCGCTCACGCAATTCCAGAAGCCGTTGGTGGCCGGATGCAACCCGATCTGGGCGCAGGACAGCTCCGCCCGCTCCGCCTGCTGCGACTGGCTCATGCTGAAATACGACCGCCACGGATCCGCAAGCGGAACTGTCGCAAGATCGGCGTTTGCGACCATCGCGGTTTGCGCCGCCCTTCTGAACCTCACGACGCATTTGGCCTGTTCAGGCGTGCCGCGCACCAGCCCCTCTTGCGCGCAGGCTTGATCGGCCTGCAGGGTCAGGTTGGCGTCGTGCAGGGAGCGGACGGTGTCGGCGAGACTGCCGCCGCAAGCCTCGAACTCGGGCCCGGTGCGCAGCCCCATGATCTCGTTGCAAGTCTGGCGAACCAACGTCGCGCTGCCGGCGTCCAGGCCGTAGCTGCTCGGATAGCTCGAGCAGCCGAGCAGCCCGAAGCCGGCGGCAGCCAGCGCAATACCCGCGATCAATCGAGTGGTCATGGTGGATTCCTGTCGATTGGGGAGTCGAGCCGTTACTTGTCGTCCTTGCTGTGCAGCTCTTCATCGGCGGTTTTTTTGGCGGTCGGCCTGGAGTCGTCGCAGACCGTCACCAGGCGATCTTCGAACCGCGCCATCTGTGGAGCTTTCGGCGCGGTGCGCGGCCACACCGCGACGCGCTTGGTTTCCTCCCGGCACTTGGCGCTCGCCGGCCCGTTCTCTTTCGCGTCGGCGGCACCCGTGCCGACGACGCCGAACAGGCCAGCGAGCGCCACCGTCGCGGAGAGCGCTGCTCGACGCACGATTCGACGAGGGGATTCGGAACGTATCGTCTTCATGCAGTTCTCCTTGGAAAGGGTTGGTATGCGTTGCTTTACAGACTCGCAGCCTCGGCGAGCCGGCGATGCGGATTGCTGGCGTGCATTTCGTTCGTGCCCACCAGCTCCACCCGCGTGCCGGCCTTGCGGCTGCGCTGAATCCAGTCGGCGATCACTTCCGCACAGGTGTGATCGAGCAGCGTGACCCCGGCCAGGTTCAGGCGGATGTAACCGCCGTTGGGCAGCTCATCCAGCACCCTGGTGAGCCGGGGCAGGCCCACGAACGTGGCGCGGCCGCGCATCTGCAACTCGATGTGCGAATCCTTCTGATCGACGTGCACATCGAGCTTCAGATCGCGCAGGTAAGGCATCAGCTCGAGCATCGACAGCACCAGGCCGGTGAGCACGCCGGTGAGCAGATCGGTGGTCACCACCATGAACAGCGTGCTGGCCCAGATCAGCGCCGGCATGACGCCGTAGTGATGGTAGAGATGACGCACGTGAGCGAGGCTCACCAGGCGCCAGCCGGTCACCACCAGCACGCCGGCGAGCGACGCCATCGGGATCTCGCGCAGCAGCCACGGCAGACCCATCACGAACGCGAGGATCCACACGCCGTGCATGATCGCGGACGCACGCGTCATCGCGCCGGCCTGGATGTTTGCCGAGCTGCGCACGATCACGCCGGTCATCGGCAACGCGCCGACAGCGCCGCACAGGAAGTTGCCGATGCCTTGCGCACGCAGCTCCTTGTTGTAGTCGGTGCGCACGCCGTCGTGCATACGATCGACCGCTGCGGCGGAGATCAATGTTTCAGCACTGGCGATGAATGCGATGGCCAGCGCGGTCGCGATGAACTGCGGGCTCAACAAGCCCGTGATATCGGACAGCACCGGCCAGGCCAGGCTCGAGAAGATGGATTCGGGAACATCGACGCGCGTGAGCTCGAGCTGCAGAAAGTACGCGGTCAGCGTGGCGAGCACGACTCCCACCAGCGCGCCCGGAATCAGGCGCAGGGAGGCGGGCCTGAATCGTTCCCACGCCAGCATCGACACGATCGTGATGATGCCGGCCGCGAACGCACTGAGGGTCGAGTGCGCTTCGGTGAACAAACGAAACAGCGAGACCGGAATCGCCAGCAGATTCTCGACGCCGCTCGGCTTGGGCAGATCGTCGAAGAGCACATGGAACTGACCGATGAAGATCAGAATGCCGATGCCCGCCAGCATGCCGTGCACGACCGCTGGTGAAATCGCGCGAAACAAGCCACCGAGACGCGCCGCGCCCGCGATGAACTGGAATCCGCCCGCAAGCAGCAGCATCGGTCCGAGACCGGCGAGCCCGTACTGGCGCACCAGCTCGAACACGATGACGGCGAGACCCGCCGCCGGGCCGCTGACTTGCAGCGGCGAGCCGGCGAGCGCGCCGACGATGATGCCACCGATGATGCCGGTGATCAGACCTTTCTCGGGCGGCACGCCCGAGGCGATCGCGATGCCCATGCACAAGGGCATCGCCACCAGAAACACTACGATGGATGCGGTGAAATCCCGCACGAAGATTGTTTGACGGGACAGGGCTCCCGTCTCGCCGGCACTGGAGCTCATGGGTCAGCCTCAGGCAGTGCGCGGCAATGCTTGTTGCGCGGCCAGACGCGGCGCGTGCGGAAGTGCGATCGGCAACGGAATGTCGTCACGCACGGCGATGAACTCGCCCGTCTGTCCATCCAGCGCGTGAATGGAGCCAGAGTGGATATCCACGTACCAGCCGTGCAGAGCGATGGTTCCGCGCGCGATGCCCGCAGCAACGGAAGGATGCGTGCGCAGGTGCGCCAGCTGACAAACGACGTTCTCCAGCGTCAGCACGCGCAGTCGATCGCGCTCGGGAAGATCCGGGTAACAGTTGCGCACCACCCCTTGAGCGGCGTGCGCGTGACGCAGCCAGGCGGCGACATTGGGCATCTCATCCAGTGCGCCCGGTTTCAGCAGCCCTTCCATCGCGCCGCAGCCAGAGTGGCCGCACACGATGATGTCGGTGACGCCGAGCGCCATCACGGCGTACTCGACTGCCGATGACACACCGCCATTCATCTGTGCGAAAGGAGGCACGATGTTGCCGGCGTTGCGCGTGACGAACAGGTCGCCCGGCTCGGCTTGCAGTATGAGCTCGGGGACGATGCGCGAGTCCGCGCAGGAAATCATCAACGCCTTGGGGCTTTGGCCCTTGGTGGCTAGACGGTTGTACAGGTCCGCATGACGTGCAAAGACATGCTTCTCGAATTTGAACACTCGGCCGATGATTTCGTTCATCTCTCAACCTCGAACTGGAAGTTGTCGAGGTCCAAGAGTGCCGGCGTCGTTTTGCTGATCTGCGGCCCGTTCGTTACAAAGTATTGCTATCTGTTCTGTGACAAAGTGTTGCTGATCGCCGGGTCAGAAAGTGTTGCTGATGGTGTTATTGCGCGGCAGCGCAATCTGCGCACACAGCCCGCCTTCGGGGCGATTGCTCAACGTCAGCTTGCCGCCCGCGGCCGCGACCGCGCGCACCGCAATGGGAATCCCCAGCCCGACGCCTGAAGTGTTTCGCTGACGGGCCGGATCGAGCCGTTGAAAAGGCACCAGTACGCGCTCCATATCCGCTTCCGGGATACCCGGGCCGTCGTCCTCGACGCGGATGCGGATCTCGGTATCGTCTTCGAGCAGGTGCACCCAGGCGCGGTTGCCATACTGAACCGCATTGTTGGTCAGATTGCTCAAAGCGCGCTTGAACTCGACCAGCCGCAGCTTCGCGTCGCAATGCTCGGGACCGTAATAGGTTATGTCGTAGCCGCGGTCCTGCAGATCGTCCACCACCGTTGCCACCAGGACCGCGAGATCGACCAGGCAGGGCTTCTCGGGATGATCGTCGCCGCGGAAGTAGGTGAGCAGCGAATCGAGCATCAGCTCCATCTCGTCCAGATCATGGTTCAGATCGTCGCGCGTCTGCGCATCCTCGACGCCATCGACGCTCAGCCGCAGTCGCGCCAGTGGCGTGCGCAGATCGTGTCCGACCGCGGCCAGCGCCTCGGTGCGATCCTTGATCATGGTCACGATGCGTCGCTGCATCTCGTTGTAGGCGCGAATCAGCCGGCGGAATTCGGCTGGCCCCTGCTCCTCCAGCACCGTCGAGTTGCCATAGCCCACGCGGGTGACGGCATCGGCCAGCAAGCCGAGCGGCCGCAGGATGACGCGCAATGTCACCAATGCGATCAGCACCAGCGCAATCATCGGCATGCTGGCGATGAACACCCGGCGCAGTTTCAGCGGCCACTCGCCCACCAGATCCTGCGCCCGGAAATGCAACCACGAGCCGTCGGAAAGCTGCAGCGAGCCGATGACCTCGGTCGGCACGCCGGCCGAGCCCAGGTGCAGGCGCAGATCCTTGCCGCGCAGACTCGGCTCCCACAGCACCATCTGCCGATGCATTTGCATCAGCGCATCGGAGCGCTCGCCCGGCTCGATCGGGTGATTGAACCAGCCGAGCTTGAAGTGTTCGGTGGAGCTGAATTCGACGATGCGGGAGCGACGCTCGGGCACCTCGCTTTCGAGCATGCGAGCGACGACGACGATGTGCTCGGAGGTGCGGCGCGCTTCCTCTTCGCGCAGGCTGAAGCGGCTCGCGCCTTCATACAACATCGTGGTCGCGGCCAGCCCGACGATGGCAGTGAACGCGACCACAGCGAGCACGCTGGCCAGAGCGCCGCGGGGTACGAGCCGCACACTCATCGTCAATCGTGGGTCACGTCTGCGGTCAGCATATAGCCGACACCACGCACGGTGGTGATCGGCGCCGGCTCGCCCGCAACCGACAGCTTGCGCCGCAGACGGCTGACGAGGACGTCGATGCTGCGATCGGAAGCGTCGCCGAGGCGCACGCGCGACAATTCGATCAATCGATCGCGCCCGAGAATACGCTGCGGGCTGCCGATGAAGCTGGCGAGCAGGTCGAACTCGGCGCCGGTGAGGTCGATGCTCGCGCCGCTGGGCGAGAGCACCGAGCGCCGGCGCAGATCCACCGTCCAGCCCGCGAACCGGACTTTTTCCTCGCGCGTGGCGCTGGCGTCGCTGTTGCTGGGGCGGCGACGCAGCACCGCGCGTATGCGGGCCAGCAACTCGCGCGTGCCGAACGGTTTGGGAATGTAGTCGTCGGCGCCCAGCTCCAGGCCGATGACCCGGTCGGTTTCATCGCCTTTGGCGCTGACGAAGATGATGGGAGTGTCGCTGCGCGCGCGCAGCTCGCGACATAGATCGATGCCGCTCTGACCGGGCAGCATGATGTCGAGCAGGATCAGGTCGACCGGGCGCTGCTCGAGTGAATTCCACATCTCCGGTCCGGAACGGGCCTGGAAAACGGCGAAGCCGTTCTGCTGAAGCGCGCGTGTCATCAGCACTCGGAGGCCCGGATCATCCTCGACGACGAGCACAGCTGGGGCAGTCATGCAACGTTAGGGGTCTTGGGCTGCGTTGAAACGCGGCATCTAGCCCGCTTCCGCGCCACCGAGTCAACCCGCTTTGAAACTTATGACAGCCGCGCGGGTCGAAACGTCTACGTGGTGGCCTAGTTCGCGAGCGCGGACTGATAGTTTTGGGCAAGCGGCGGCAGCTCCATTGCCAGCGCCAGCGCCTCGCGCGCCAGCTCGATCAGGCGCCGCGTGCAATATTCGTATTCGCCCCGCGTCACGATGATGGAGTAGGAGACCATGCCGCCCTGCTCCGTCACGCGCAGCATCGCCCTGGCGGGATCGATGCGCGCAGGCTCCCGCCCCGACACCTGCGCAACGCGCGCCAGCGTCTTCAATTCACGATACAACGCCGAGCCCGCGCCTGCTTCCAGCAAGGCAGCAAACGTCAGAGTCGCGGCTTCGATGTCAATGCGCAGTCGGCTGATTCTGCCGTCGGGCCATTCGATGTCGATGGGCATGCGGCCGACGCGCAGCTTACCTTCCTGAAAGCTTCGCAATTCGCCGCGCTCCACCAGAGCACGGAGGGCCGCGCAAACCGCCTTGACCTCTTTCGATCGCCGGATCGGCGCCACAAAGTCACAGGAGTGGGTCATGTCGCGTCATTTACTCAGAACCTGATTCACCTACCTGCCGGTAGGCGGCGCATAGGATAGGCGCTCGGGGCGCGGCGCTCCAGTCCTTCGGCGCAAGTTGTATGCAGTGACCTGTGAATCGAATACAGTGACGCCCCCAAACTTGCATGAATTGATCTCGAGTCAACAAAAAGAGTCCGGGTGAATGAGTCAAGACAGCTCCTTGTCAGCTAACGCGCGCGACAATCTTCGCAAGGCCGCCCTGGACTACCACGAGCGTCCGACGCCCGGAAAACTGGCCATCACGGCCACCAAGCAACTGACCAACCAGCGCGACCTGGCGCTCGCCTACTCGCCCGGCGTGGCGGCGGCGTGCGAAGCCATCGTCGAGGATCCGCTGGCGGCATTTCGTTATACGGCGCGCGGCAATCTGGTCGCCGTCATCACCAACGGCACGGCCGTGCTCGGTCTTGGTGCAATCGGCCCGCTGGCCTCCAAGCCGGTGATGGAAGGCAAGGCGGTGCTGTTCAAGAAGTTCGCCGGCATCGACGT
>NZ_CALFXI010000046.1 GCF_937958065.1 uncultured Steroidobacter sp. | reverse complement strand
GGCACCATCACTCCTCATTGTTGCTTCGAGCCGGCGTTCAATCCGACGTGTTACGCAACCAGCCGTAGCTTCGGCTGCAGCCCAGCTCTTGCTGCCAAACGGATCAACAGGTCCAGGCTGAACTGATTGATCTTGCCGCGCTTGATGTCCGACACCCGAGCCTGGGTGACGCCCAACACCTCAGCGGCCTTCGCTTGTGTCATGCCGCTGCTCGCGAGCCAGTGCTCCAGGCCGCGCAAATAGAGTAGAACGGATCTCAAGTTCCGCCGCCTCCTCAGCAGGAAACAGATCGCGAAATACGCTGCGGCCTGCGGGCGTCTTGGAACAGTTGTCGCTGCCCGAGTGTGCCTCGATTCGCGGGATTACCGACCGGCACGGCGCGAGCCTCAGATCGCTCCGGACGGCGAGTTTCGTACCTGCCCCTGGCGAGATTCGTTCCCTAAGCGACCTTCGTCGTCAGCTTCAACCCGAGCGCCTTCACGACTTTGAGCACCGTCGCGAGACTCGGATTGCCTTCAGGTGAGAGTGCTTTATATAAACCTTCGCGCGAGATCCCTGTGTCTTTAGCGAGCTGCGCCATGCCGCGCGCACGTGCGATATCGCCTAGTGCCGCGGCAATGTATGCAGCGTCATCGCCCGCCTCTTCCATGCAGGCATCGAGGTAGGCCGCGATGTCCTCCTCGCTGCCGAGGTAGTCAGCGACGTCATAACGAGAGAACTTTTCTTTCTTGCGTGCCATGGTCAGTCGCTCCAGTCTTCCGCAATCTCGATCGCACGCTCGATGTCCGCCTGCTGTGTGCGTTTGTCACCGCCGCACAGAAGGAGAATCACGAACTCACCGCGGCGCGTGAAGTACACGCGATAACCCGGGCCGTAGTCGATCCGCATCTCACTCACGCCGGATCCCACAGGTTTTACGTCGCCTGGATTGCCCCGCGACAACCGCAGAATCCGCGCCTCGATGCGTGCCCGGGCGCGCATGTCGTGCAGCTCACGCAGCCAACGATCAAACGTTTCGGATCTGAATAGTTCGAGCATGGTGACTGTAAACCATAGATTACGCAACGTCAACCACGGTTCACAGGCGGGTTGAACCCTGGTTGAATCTTCGACGCCTCCGATGGTGACAGTCCCCGCCGCAGTCCAGACAACGAAAAAAGGGGTCAAACCTGAGTTTGACCCCCTTTACTTTCGACCCGATTCTGCGTCAGCCGACTTCAGTCCTCAGTCGGGATCATGGCCCTTGAGCGGAAAGTTCTCGCGCCATGGTCGCGCTTCGTCAACGACACGGGCGACTGAGGATCGCGCGAGCAAACGCGCGCGATTGTTGCGAGGCGCGGTGAGAGCTTCGGGAATGGGATCGCCGACTCGATCACCGTGCGTTCGCCGTCGACCAGCACTGGAAACTGTCCCGTCGGCGCGAGTCGGCCGATGGCCGCGGCGTTCTCCGGGTGATCCGGGTCGACCATCAAGAACTCGAACGGCATTTCTCGGCGGGCGCCTTTTTCCCTGGCTGTCGAGGCTGATCGCGCCATCGCTGGCCTGCGATCCGGTGGGAGTGAACGTGATCTCGAAGCTCGGTCGGGAGCCGATGCCCTCGATGGGGCCTATGGTCCACGTGTAGTGACCGCGAGGATCGCGACGATCACGAGCGTGACCAGTCGCCTCCCGGCGCAGCGATCGACATGCACGAGGCCAACGAACCGCGGCCCGAGAATCAAGATGAGCTAGTTCTGCTCGTCATCGCTACCCACGCCCAGCTCTTTCAGAATCGCCATGCGCAGCTGTTGCACTTCCGGGCTCGTGAGCTTTCGCGGATGCGGCATCTTCACCTCGAATGTCGCCTGAATGCGTGTAGGCCGCGGTGACAGCACCATGACCCGGTCGGCGAGATGGATGGCCTCCTCCACGTCGTGAGTGATCAACAGCACCGTGTGCCGCTCCCGCCCGAGGATCTTCAGCAGCTCGTTGCGCATCCGCAGGCTCATCAATGCATCGAGTGCCGAGAACGGTTCATCCATGTACAGAATGGCCGGTTTCACCGCGAGCGCCCGAGCGATCTCGACGCGCTTGAGCATGCCGCCGGAAAGCTCGTGCGGATAGCTGCCCTCGAAGCCTTTCAGGCCGACGATGTCGGCGTAGTGGTCGGCGATCGCGATCTTCTCGCTGGTCGATTGGCCGCCGTTGAGCCCGAACATCAGGTTCTCTTGCACCGTGAGCCACGGGAACACCGAGCCGTGCTGTGAAATGAGGATGCCTTGCGGGCCCGGTTGCGTGCGCACCGCGCCGTCGATGAGGACGCGACCGGAATCCGGCGGAATGAAGCCGGCGATCATGCGCATCAGCGTCGACTTGCCGCAGCCGGAGGGACCGACGATGGCGATGAACTCGCCGTCCCCGACTTGCAGACTCACATCGTCGACGACCGCAAGCGTCCCCTGATCGGTCGCAAAGTTCTTGCGCAGACCCGCGACGTCGATCTTAATGGGCATAGCGCCACCGCACCATCTTCAAGCCTTCCAGCCCGCGCATCAGTCCATCCAGCAACAATCCGATCAAGCCGATGATGATCATGCCGGCGATCACGAGGTCGTAGCGATTGCCGGCATTGCGCGAGTCGATGATCAGATAACCGAGCCCCGAGCGTAGCGCGATCATCTCCGCGGCCACGACCACCAGCCACGCAACACCCAACCCGATGCGCATGCCGACGATGATCTGTGGCAACACCGCTGGGATCACGACCTGGGTAAACAGCTTGTAACGCGACACGCCGAAGTTCTCTGCCGCGCGCAGATAGCGCTTCTCGATGGTGTGCACTCCCGCGACCGTCTGCACGATCATCGGAAACACCGAGGAGATGAAGATCAGGTAGATCGGCGAGGCATTGCCGACGCCGAACCAGAGAATCGCGATCGGGATCCAGGCGATCGGCGAGATCGGCCGCAGGATCTGAAACAATGGATTCAACGTGTCATAGGCGCCGCGCATCCAGCCCATCCACAGGCCGAGCGGCACCGCTACAGCGACCGCCAATGCAAAGCCCGCCGCAACCCGCCCCAATGACGCGCCGATATGCAACCACAGCGTGCCATCCCGAATCAGCTCGACGGTGCCGGTCACCACTTGCCAGGGCGTTGGAAAAATCACACTGCGAGTCGCGTTCACGACCAGCCACCAGGCGGCGATCAGCAGCACGATGACCGCGATGCCCGGCAGGAACTGCCGAAGTCTGCTCATGCGAAGACGCTCGTATCATCCATTACGTTCATGGGGCTCATGGCTCTTGTTGCCGAAGACCTCGGACAGTTTCAGTGCCCGCCAGCGCAGCCGACGCCAGGGCGAGTCCGGAAACGCGTCGACGATGATAGTCATTTGTCCGCTGCTGTGGGCAGTGCAAGCGAACTGATATTCCGAGGCCACTTCGAACGGCAGACGAAACGTTTGTCCAGGCATGAGCAACGCCGGACCGAAGGTCTGCGGGACCGTGTCCTGATTCTTGAGGAACAATACATCATTGATGCCGAGCGTGAGCCGGATTTGCTGTGGAAGGATATCGACGGCCTCGCCCGACATGCGTCGTTGCCATGTGCCTTCGGGAATCACAAAAGGTTGCTCGCGACTCGCGCGAACCGGCACCGGCGCCAATGCGCCCCAGCTAACGACACCCAGCAGGCCGATAGCAAACATCAATGACCAGCCCCGGCGACTCATGACGGACGCACCCGCGAGCTCACTCGCTCAGCAACGCCCGAACGTCATGCACATAATCGTCGGCGCCTCGCCCATACGGAATCATCCCGCGCAACAGACCTTTCTTGTCGATGAGATACACCGATGAGGAATGGCCAACGGTATAGCTGTTGCCAAATGGCTTGCGTTCAGCCATCACGCCGTAGTTCTTCCGAACCGCCGCGAGCTGCGCAGGCGTGCCCGTGCCACCAACGAAGCTGCGATCGAAACCGCCGAGATACGCTCGCATCCGTTCCGCGCTATCACGCTCCGGATCGACGGTCACATAGATGACCTGCACCTGCTCCCCCTGTGCGCCGAGGCGCTTGCGAGCCTGGGCCAGCGTGGCCAGCGTCGTCGGGCAGACTTCGGGGCACGAAGTAAAGCCAAAGCCCAACAGGACCACCTTGCCGCGATAGCTCGCCAGTGACAGCGTGCCCCCGCTCGACGCATCCAGCGCCAGCTCCGGCGCTGCGCGCGGCGGCTCGAAGACTCCGGCTTTGAGCGTCGGGCGATCGGCGGCGACCGCCGTCATTGCCGACAACATCACGGCCGCAGTGAGCAGCCACCCCGCAAGGCGTCCTCGATGTTTCATGGCTGAATTCAAAGATTGATGGCCACGGGTTGCGCGGCTTTGGCGAAGCTCTCGTCCATGTAGGTTTCGTAAGCGACCGGGTGCTTGAGCGTGCCCGCCTCGATCGACAGCTGCATGAGCTCTTCGAACTCGCCGCGGATCATGCGCAGATCGCCATAGGTCACCCGGTCCGTCGGGTTCTCCATGACGAAGCGGATGATTTTCGGGTCCTGGTTGAAGAACTCCCGGCGCGCGGCGATGTCGACCGCCTTGTCGCGATTGGCCTGCTGCAGATCGAGCCACTGGCCCGCGCTCTGCACGTGATTCACCAGATCCTGCACCAGCGGACGGTTCGATTGAATCAGTTCCTCACGCACGGTGAGTACGCAGCAGATGTAGTTGCGCCATTCATCGCGCGTCATACGCAACGGTCGGGCATATCCGGCAATCTGAGCCGCTGCTCCGAACGGCTCGCCCGTGCAGTACGCATCGACCGCTTTCGCATACAGCGCAGCCGGCATGTCCGGCGGCGGCATCTCGATGATCTCGATGTCCGCCGGCGTCATGTTCTCCTGCGCCAGCATCTTGCGCAGGAACAGGTAATCGACTGCAAAGCGGCTGGGAATGGCGATGCGCTTGCCGGCCAGCTGGCGGAACTTCTGATACGACGAATCGGTGCGCACCATGATGACCGCGCCGGAACGATGGCCGAGCGACACGATCTTCACCGGGATCTTCTTGTCCGCCAGGTCCATGGCCAGCGGCGCCAGCAGATAGGCGGCCTGCACCCGCCCGGCCATCAGCGATTCCTTGAGCTCCGGAAAGCCGCTGTACTTGCTGAACTCGAAGGCGAAGTTCTGGCCGGCGGCCTGCGGCGTCCTGGCGCGCGCGACGCAGGCGACGGGCAAAGTCAGGTTGCAGGTCACGGGCAACCCACCCACGACCAGCGGCCCCGACGATGTATCACTGGAACAGGACAGCAGGCCGGCGGGCACGGCCGCCGCCATCATTGCCTGAATCAATTGTCGACGCTGGAGCCGATAGGTAGGAAACATCGTCGCTACGAGCCGAACGAAAATTGGCCCGTAGTGTATCCGAATGTCGCAGCACTAGGCGCGCAGCTGCGCAGCCTGCACCCGGTATTGTTTCATCCAGCCGATCAAATCATCGCCCGGCATGGGCCGCGCGATCAGCCAGCCCTGGCCGAGCGTGCAGCCGAACTCCTGGAGCATGCGCCACTCCTGCAAGGTCTCGACGCCCTCGGCGACGGTGACCAGCCCGAGTCGATTGGCCATCTCGATCGCCGAGCGCAGGATCACCTGCAGACTGTCGCGTTCCGGCGCGCCACGCACGAAGCTGCGGTCGATCTTCAGTTCCGTGAATGGAATGCGCGCGAGCTGCTGCATCGAAGAGAAACCAGTGCCGTAATCATCGATAGACAAGCCAAAGCCTCGCAGACGCAACTGAGCCAGCACGCTGAGCGCGGTTCCGACGCGAGTGACCAGCGAGCTCTCGGTGATCTCGATGACGATCTGATCGGGCGGTAGACCGTGACACTGTTGCAGCGATGCGATTTCCAGCGCGAGGTCGGCGCGTTCCAGTAACGTGGGCGACAGATTGATTGCCACCGGCAGATGCAGCCCACGTGCGCGCCACGCTGAGTTCTGCAGCATCGCCTGATTCATCACGTCGATGGTCAGGCGATGAATCAGTTGGTTGCGTTCCGCGACCGGGATGAACTGATCCGGAGGAATCGGACCGAGCGTCGGATGCGTCCAGCGCGCGAGCGCTTCGATTCCCCGGACGATGCCGGTGCGAATGTCGGCCTTGGGCTGGTAGTGCACGTATATTTCATTGCGATCCAGCGCGTCCGCCAGCGCCGTCGCATCGATGGCCAGCTCGGCGCGTTGCGCAGAGCGCCGCAGCTCCCGCCTGCCCGAGCTCTCAATGGCGTGACGCAAGACATCCGGCTGCAGCGGCTTCTGAACCGCCGCGAGCACATGCAATCCCAACACACCGCCCATCTCTCGAACGGTGTCGATCAAGGCGCGCTCGCGCGACGAAGCCACGATGACCGGAATATCGAAGCCCAGCTCCTGAAGCTTCACCAGGAACTCCGGCCCGTCCATCGTCGGCATTTCCAGATCGACGATGACCAGCTCGGGCCGCGGCACCAGCGCGGTGAGCAATGCCAGCGCCTCGCGCCCGTTGCTGGCCTCGTGGAGCTTTTCGATGCCCAACTCACGGCAGACCGCCATCGCGTGAAGACGCTGCACATGACTGTCATCGACGATCAGCACCGATCCAATCTGTACAGGAGGGGCAGACATATTATTTCCCTTCTATGCGCTTCCCGGCGCCGAAATCCAGCATGGCACGCGGCAACTCGTTCAGCGGCGAGACACGTTGCGCGCCTCCCAGGCGAATCGCCTCTCTCGGCATGCCGAACACTACGCAGCTCGCCTCGTCCTGCGCGATCGTACTGGCACCGGCATCACGCATCTCCTTCAGACCGCGCGCGCCGTCATCACCCATGCCGGTCATGATAATGCCGAGAGCGTTCGCCCCGGCGCACTTGGCCGCCGAACGAAACAGGACATCCACCGAGGGCCGGTGCCGGTTCACCAAGGGGCCATCGATGATTTCCATGTAGTAGTACGCGCCGCTACGCTTGAGCATCATGTGCTTGCCGCCTGGCGCGATCAGCGCGAGCCCCGGCAACAGGCGATCGCCATGCTTCGCCTCGCGCACTTCGATCTGGCAAAGATTGTTCAACCGGCTGGCAAAGGCCGCGGTGAACTTTTCTGGCATGTGCTGGACGATGGCCATGCCGGGACTGACGCGCGGCAGACAGGTCAGCACTTGCTCCAGTGCCTGTGTGCCGCCGGTGGACGTGCCGATCGCGATGATGCGCTCGGTGGTCTGCTGCAGGGCTTTGGGTCCGCTCGGCGAAAGCACCGCGTCCGCTGTGAATTTCGGTGTCACGCCGGGCTGTTGCTGCGGCTCCGGGCGATGCGCCCCACGCAAGCGGTTCACATTCGCGTGCGATGCCGCCTTCACGGCCGATGCCAGATCCGCCGACGCGTCTTCGATGAAACGACGCAGGCCGAGCTTCGGTTTGGTGACGATGCTGACTGCGCCGGCGGCCAGCGCTTCGAGCGTCGTGGCGGCACCCGCTTCAGTCAAGGTCGAACAAATGACGACCGGGGTCGGCCGCTCGCTCATGATCTTTCGCAGGAAGGTCAAGCCATCCATGCGCGGCATCTCGACGTCGAGCACGATGACCTGCGGCCATCTGCTCTTCATGCGCTCCATGGCGAGCAAAGGATCCGCGACCGCGCACAGCACCTCGATGCCGGGATCGGCATTGAGCACCTCGGTCAACGCCTGGCGCACGACCGCCGAATCATCGACGATCATCACCTGCACTCGGCGCAGTGCGCTGTGTTGCACGGGCTGCGCGCTCATCACGGCTTGCGATAGATCGAGGGAGCGACCGCGACCGCCGTAGTGTTCAACTCGTTCAACGTCTCCGAGTGCCCGATCACCAGGTGGCCGCCCGGCTTGAGGACCGACATCACCCGCTCGACCACCTGCCGCTTGGTCTCGGGGCTGAAATAGATCATCACATTGCGCAGGAACACGAAGTCGAAGGGACCGATCCTGGGCAGCGTGGTATTCAAGTTGATCTGCATGAACCGAACCTTGTCGCGCAAAGGACGGTCCACCAGCACCGTGCCTTCCTGCGTGCCGGTGCCGCGCAGGCAATACTGCTGCAAATAGGCACGCGGAATATGCGTGGTACGCGAGACCGGATAGTGACCCGTGCGCGCCCGATCGAGCACGCGCGAGCTGATATCGGACCCAAGAATCTCGTAGGGCGTGTGCTGCATGGTGGCCGCGAGCACCATCGCGATGCTGTAGGTTTCCTCGCCAGTGGAGCACGCCGCGCTCCACACCTTGAACGTCTGGCCGCGGCCGCGAAACGATTCCGCCTGCTCGCGCAACAGATCGAAATGTTTCGGTTCGCGAAAGAAGTACGTTTCGTTGGTGGTCAACAGATCGATCGCAACCTGCACCTCCTGCGCGTCCTGCCCGCTGGAGAGCACCTTGTAGTACTCGGAGAACGTCGGCAGCTTGCGCAGATCCAGTCGCTTGGACAGGCGGCTCATGACCAGCGCCTTCTTCGAAGGCGACATGGTGATGCCCGCCGCGTCGTAGATGAAACGCTGGAACAGCGCGAACTCCTTGTCAGTAATCGCAATCGTCATCGGCGCAATCGTCTTTCAGGTGAGCGGTCGGTGGAGTCGATGCAGCGGGCTCAGAACTTCGCGAAGCTGCCCAGATCGGGTTCGCTCGGTGCCAGCGCCAGGTTGCCCACACTGGCCGCGGCCCGTCTGACTGCGGGTTTGTCCGAGGCAGCCTTGTTGGCCTTCTGCTTGGCGGTGCGCGCGCCCTCGACCTTGAAGAAGGCCACGGTCTGCTGCAGCTGTTCGGCCTGGCCGCTCATCTCTTCGGCGGTCGCAGCCAGTTCCTCGGACGAAGACGCGTTCTGCTGAGTCGTCTGGCTCAGCTGGGTCATCGCGGCGTTGATCTGATTCACGCCCGATGCCTGCTCCTGCGAGGCCGCCGAAATCTCCTGCACCAGATCCGAGGTCTTGGTGATGCTGGGAACGATTTCATCCAGCAGCTTGCCGGCGCGTTCGGCCAACTCGACGCTATTGATCGCCACCGTGCCGATCTCCTGAGCCGCGATCTGGCTGCGTTCGGCGAGCTTGCGCACTTCAGCGGCCACAACAGCGAAGCCCTTGCCGTGTTCGCCGGCGCGAGCCGCTTCGATCGCGGCGTTGAGCGCGAGCAGGTTCGTCTGGTACGCGATGTCGTCGATGATCGAGATCTTCTGCGCGATCTGTTTCATCGCCGAGACCGTGGCCTTCACTGCTTCGCCGCCTTCGCTCGCCTCGCCCGCGGACTTGCGAGCCATGCTGTCGGTGACCTTGGCGTTCTCGGTGTTCTGGGAGATCGAGGCGGTCATCTCCTCGATGGACGCGCTGGTCTCCTCCACACCCGCGGCCTGTTCGCTCGCGGCCTGCGACAGCGCCTGCGCCGTCGTGCTCACCTGCTGAGATGCGCTCGACATGGCATCGGTCGCGGTGTTGATCTCGCCGATGATCATCGACAGCTTCAGCACCGTGCTGTTGGCGTATTCCTTCATCTCGTTGAACACGCCGTCGTATTGTTTGTCGATGGTCTTGGTCAGATCGCCTTCGGAGATCGCACGCATCACGCGCGACACGTCGTCGATGCTGCCGCCGGCGGCGGTCACCATGTCGCGCATCGCGCGCAGCATGTCGCCCACTTCATCCTTGGCATTCGATTCGATGGCGACGAAGAAGTCTCCTTTCGCGAGCCGATTGGCCACCTGCACGGCGACGCCGAGCGGACGCGTCACGCCACGGCTGATGATCAACGCCAGCGCGATACCGATGATCACCCCCACCACGAGGGCGGCGATGATGGAGTTGCGGCTCACCGCGTAGACCGCGTCGGTTTCGTCGAGCGCCTGACGCGCCCGCGCCTCCTTCTGCTCGGTCAGCTCGGTCATCATCGCATCGAGCGTGTCGGCATGCTGCCGCACCTGGTCGAGCGAGCGGACCAGATCCTCACTGCGAGACTGCAATGGCTGCTTCGCCGCCAGCGTTAGCGCATGCTGCATCTCCGCGTCATAGGCACTCCAGGTCTTGTCGATCTGCGAGAACAGCTCTCTGGCACGATCCGAAACGAACAGCGGCTGAGCCTTCCGCATCGACTGCAGTGCGTCGGCGCTGCTGCTCTTGATGGATTGCAGATGTTTCTCGCGCTCCGCTTCGCTGGTGGCGAGCAGGAAGTTGGAGCGCGCGCGGCCGATCGCGATCAGCTTGATGTTCGCTTCCTTGATGTGCGACAGGCCCATCAGCTCGTTGTGATACATGGCATCGGCCTTGTCATCGATCTTGCCGGCGCCATACAGGCCGACCACGCCGATGACGATGCTGATCAGCACCAGCACCATGAAGGCCGCGATCAGGCGGGGGCCGATCCGCATATTCTCGAGCATCACGATCTCCAGTTATTCTTGTTGCACGTCATCAGGCCAGACACAGCTTGGCGACCGCATCCAGCATGGTCTGCGGCTGGAACGGTTTCACGATCCATGCCTTGGCGCCGGCCGCTCGGCCTTCGTTCTTCTTGTCCTCGCCGGCTTCGGTGGTCAGCATGATCACCGGCGTGAACTTGTAGTTCGGGTGCGCCTTGACGGCCTTCAGGAACGTGATGCCGTCCATGCGCGGCATGTTCACGTCGCTGATGATCAGATTGATCTTGCCGGCCAGCTTGGCGAGCGCATCCTGGCCGTCGGTCGCCTCGATGACTTCATAGCCGGCCCGGGTCAGCGCGATGTTCGACACCTGCCGCACCGAGGCGGAGTCGTCGACGATCAGGATTCGCTTAGCCATTACCTTCGCTCCATTCAAAAGAATTCGATGTCCGAGCCGCCCTGCACCTTGAGGGTCGGCGCGGGCACGCTGCCCGCCGTCGTCTGGTGATTGCGACGCTGCTCGTCGGTGGTGTATGTGCTGACCATCCGCGCCATGTACGCTTCCGCGTCGATCTGCGGCTCTTCGCCGCGAGCCACGGCTTCTGCGTGCGCGTCCAGATCGTTCATGCTGCCGACCACCTGCGCCATGATCTGGCCGACGCGATCCTGGAACTGCAACTGCACCATCGACTCCTCGATCTCGCTCTTGATCACGCCGCTTTCGCGCCGCAGCTCTTCGGTGGACCGGGCCAGGCCGGCGCTCATCTCGCTGAACTGGGCGAGCACGCCCTGGATGCGATTGCCCGAATCGTGCAGCGCCTCGCCTTCGCGAGCCGACACGGTTTCGTTGGTCTGGATGATCTGTTCGAGCGATTCGTTGACCAGCGCGATCTTCTGCGTGATGCCCTTGCCGGTGTCGCGTGAGGCGGTGGCGAGGTTGCGAACCTCATGAGCGACGACTGCGAAGCCGCGGCCCGCCTCGCCCACATGCGCCGCCTCGATGGCCGCGTTGAGCGCCAGCATGTTGGTCTGGAACGCGATCTGCTCGACTTCGGTCGCCATCTTCGCCAGCTCGCTGCTGTGCGCGGCCAGCGAGCGGATCTGCTCGGCCAGGGTCGAGCGGCTCTGATGGATTTCGTTCAATGCATCCATCACCCGCGCCAGCTCGCGCTTGCCCGCTTCGAGGGCTTGCGCGAGATCGGCGGTACCGGAGTTGTGCTGAGAGGCATCCAGCGCCAGGTCCAGGCGATTGACGATGCCGGCGAAGCGCGCAGTGAGCTCGACGATGGCCTGTTCGGTCTGCACACGCGCCGTCTCGATCTGTTTGCTCCAGATCGGCAGCGCCTGCACACAGACTGCGTCGGCGCTGTTGAGCTCGGTTTGCACCGGAGGCTCGCCCCTGACGCGACTGAATAGTTTCACGACGTTTTGCACTATGACGGTCCTATGCGGCCGGCTGCACGACTTCGCCGGAAGCGGCGGCGTGGGTCAGCATCTCCAGCTCTTCGACGCACAGCACGCGATCGACATCGAGAATGATGACGAACTTGCCGCGCACCTTGCCCATGCCCTGGATGAAGTCGGCGCGAATGGAGGCGCCGAAGCTCGGCGCGGGTTCGATTTCGCTGCCGGGAATCTCGAGCACTTCGTTGACTGCATCGACGACCACGCCCAGCACGTGACTTTCGTCCTCCAGGCGGGTTTCGATGATCACGATGCAGGTTTTCTTGGTCACAGCCGCACTCGGCCGGCCGAAGCGCGCGCACAGATCGACCACCGGCACGGCGGCGCCGCGCAGATTGACGACGCCGCGAATGAACGCCGGCATCATCGGGATCTCGGTGGGCGCCGAATACTCCAGAATCTCCTTGATCGACAGAATGCCGAGCGCGAAGGTCTCGCGCCCGAGCATGAAAGTCAGGTACTGATTCAGATCGTGCCGACGCTCGGCCTCATCCGCCGTTTCCGCAGTTTGGCTCATCATCTGCTCCTAGAAGCGCACGAACTGCTCGAGCGGCGCGCTGTGATCGAGGCCGTTGCCATTCGCCTTACCATTGCCACCAGCGTGAGAGTGCGCAGCCATCGCCACCGCACCCGCCGGCATCTCCACCGGCGCTGGCTTGGATGTCCAGCTCGACGGCATGCGGTTCACACGCTTCACTTCCGGTTTGGCCGGCGCGCTCGGTCTGCCGCCTTCGACTTTGAAGAAGGCGATGGCGGCCTGCAGCTGCTGCGCCTGAGTGCTCATTTCTTCGGCCGTCGCGGCCAATTCTTCGCTCGACGAGGCGTTCTGCTGGGTCAACTGCGACAACTGCGTCATCGCGGTGTTGATCTGACCCACGCCGGAGGACTGCTCCTGGCTCGCCGCGGTGATTTCCTGCACCAGCTCGGAGGTCTTGCGAATCGCCGGCACCATTTCATCCAGCAGCTTGCCGGCGCGTTCCGCCAGCTCGACCGAGGAACCGGCGACTTCGCCGATTTCCTGCGCCGCCACTTGCGAACGCTCGGCGAGCTTGCGCACTTCGGCGGCGACGACGGCGAAGCCCTTGCCGTGTTCGCCGGCGCGGGCGGCTTCGATCGCCGCATTCAGCGCCAGCAGGTTGGTCTGATAGGCGATGTCGTCGATAATGGAGATCTTCTGCGCGATCTGTTTCATCGCCTCGACGGTCTGGCGCACGGCCTGACCGCCTTCGGCCGCTTCGGAGGCGGCCTTGCTCGCCATCTGGTCGGTGATCTTGGAGTTGTCGGTGTTCTGGCCGATCGAAGCGGTCATCTGCTCGACGGACGCCGAGGTCTCCTCGACGCTCGCCGCCTGTTCAGTGGACGCTTGCGACAGCGACTGCGCGGTCGCCGACATCTCTTCCGAAGCGCTGGTCAGCGTGTCCGCCGAAGAGCGCACTTCGCCGACCACCTGCGACAGCTTCTCGGTCATGGTGCTGATGGCATGCAACAGCATGCCGGCTTCGTCCCTCGAATTCGAGGTGACCCGGGCCGTGAGATCGCCTTCAGCCATGCGGTTGGCAACCGAGGCCGCCAGTCCGATGGGACGCGTGATCGACAGCGTCACCCACACGCCCGCAATGAGCGCCAGCACGGCCGCAATGGCGGCGCCGGTCAACATCATCTTGCTGGCTTCCAGATAAGTCTGTTCCGCTGCCTGGCCGGCTTCGGCGACCGAGGCTTTCTCATGATCGAAATACGCGTCGGTCACGGCCGTCATGGCTTCGCGAGCTTCACGTTGCTCGGTGCGCAGCCATTGCAGGGCATCGTCTTTCCTGCCGGCCTGCAACAGCTCGACCAGCTTGTCCTGGGCTTTGGAGTACTCCGCGCGCACGCGGATCACATCGGCCAGCTTTTCCTTGCCGCGTTCGGAACTCACAGTCGCGGTCAATGTCTCGAGGATCTTGCCGTTGCGGTCGCGCACGGCCTCCATCTGCTGAACGGCTTTATCGAGCTGCCGCGCATCGCTGGCCATGATCTGATCGCGTGCCACCAGCCCCAGCGTTTCGGCGTTACGCTGCAGCTCCAGCGCCAGCTCCATCTTCGGCGTGCGATTCTCGACGATGTCGTCGGTGCTGGCCTTCATCAGCTTGAAGCCGTCGATGCCGATGAAGGTGACCGCCCCAAGCAAGATCAGGATGAGCGCGAAGCTCAGGCCCAGGCGCACTCCTATTTTCAGATTGCGAAACATGAAACCTCCGGAAGGATCAGTCCATCAGGGCGCGGCGGGGCGCGAGCTGGACCTGACGCGAGTCCAGGCACAGATCGAGCAGGCTGGGCACATCGAGAATCAGTGCCAGCTGGCCCGTGCCCAGAATGGTCGAGCCGCCGATACCGCGGATGCGGCTGAACAGCCGCGACAAGGGTTTGATCACCGCCTGCATTTCGCCAAGCAACTCATCGACGACGATGCCGATGCGCTTGCCGCCGCTGCGGATCACGACGATGCTTTCGCGGCGCGAGGCCGACGAACGGACAGAAAACATTTCGCGCAGGCGGACGAACGGCAGCACCGCGCCGCGCAGATTGATATATCGCTGGTCGCCCTCCGCCGAGCGGTGCTCGTCACCGAGCTCGACGCATTCCTCGACCAGCTCCAACGGAATGACGAAGGACGAGCCGCCCACGCCGACCAGGAAGCCGTCGATGATGGCGAGCGTCAGCGGCAGCCGGATGCGCACTGTCGTGCCCTCGCCTTCCTTGCTATCCAGCTCGACCGTGCCACGCAGCGCGTTGACGTTGCGCTTGACCACGTCCATGCCGACGCCGCGGCCGGACAGGTTCGTGACCTGTTCGGCGGTCGAGAAGCCGGGCTCGAAAATCAGCGCGAATACTTCGCGGTCGGACAACGTGCTGGCATCGGTGATCAGGCCCCGCTGGATCGCCTTGGCGATGATGCGCTCACGCTTCAATCCGCCGCCGTCGTCAGCCACTTCGATGACCACCGACCCGGAGTCGTGATACGCATCGAGCCGCACCACTCCTTCGACATTCTTGCCCCGGCTGCGACGAACCTCGGCGGTTTCGATGCCGTGATCGATGGCGTTGCGCACCAGGTGCGTCAACGGATCGGTGATGCTTTCGATCAGGGTCTTGTCGAGCTCGGTCTCGGCGCCGTCGATCTCGAGCCGGATCTCCTTTCCGATCTCGCGCGCCACGTCACGCACCACGCGCTGGAAGCGCGAGAACGTCGGCCCGATCTGCACCATGCGCAGCTTGAGCGCCTGATCGCGCACTTCTTCGACAAGGCGCGCCAGGCGCAGCGTCGATTCATTCAATTCCGACAGGCCCGCCTTGCGAGCCGTGATCGTGGTCGTGGCACCCGCCGTCACCAGCTCGCCGATCAGGTCGATGAGCTTGTCGAGCTTGTCGCCATCGACGCGCAGCGAGTTGCTCTTGCCGCCCTTGCTCTCCCTCGCTTCCGATGCCTCGCGCTTCTCCGGGACGACGACTTCGTTGGCCACCGGCGTCTTCGGCCGTACCTGCAGCGTGCAATCCTCGCGCACGAACTCGAACGCGCCTTCGATGCGCGCTTGCGGCTCGCTGCTCACCAGCTCGATCTCGAAGCCCAGGTAGCAAGCCTCGGCATCGAACGTTTCCACTGCGGGCAGACGCTCGGTCAACACCTGCAGCGCGACGATTTCACCGAGCGTGCTCAGATAGCGGATGAACGACAACGGATCCATGCCATTGCGCAGCACCTCGGTATGGAACTGCACGGTGATCTGCCAACGCTCGCCCGGACGGCCTGCGGCCGCCGCAACGGAAGCTGTAGCACTCACATGCGCCGCGGTGGGGCCGCCCGCATGACCGCTCAACTTCTGCAGCAACCCTTCGCCCTTGGTCGCGAGCCGCAGGTCATCGGGCTTGCCCTCAGCGACCGCATCCACCAGGTGCGCGATGTGGTCGCGGCACTCGAGCAGGATCGCGGCGAGCGTTCGATCCATCTGTAAGGTGTTGGCGCGTACCCGATCCAGCACGCTTTCGACCACGTGCGTGAACGCAACGATGCCGTCCAACCCGAACAGACCCGACGAGCCCTTGATGGTATGAGCGGCGCGAAAGATCGAGTTCACCGCTTCCGAGCCGGTCTCGCCCTGCTCGCATTCGAGCAGAGCGGCTTCCATCTCGCGCAGCAATTCGCGGCTTTCCGCGATGAAAGTAGGCAGTGCTGCGTCGGTCATGATGCGAGCTCCGCCTGGTCATTGCCGAACGCGACATTGCACAGCCGGAGCACGTCGCTGACGCATTCGCTCGGCTGCACCACATCGAGGCGATGACCGTTCGCCTCCGCCACGCGTCGGGCCATCAGTACCAGCTGCAAGCCTGCAGTGTCGAACTCGGTCACCTCCGACATATCGAGACTCACATCGCCAGCATGCGCGCGCACCGCCGCGAACAAGGTCTGAGCAACCTCATTCGCGCGGTAGATGGTCATTTCGCCATCCACACGCAGCTCGCGCTTCGAAAGTTTCTGATCCTGGTCCATCACTTAGTCCTACGGCACCAGGTTACGTATCGGCCGGAAACCGCGCGGGTAAAGCTCGTAGAATCCCTGAATGTCCGACGGGTGGGCCACTCAGGGCGCTATAAGACATCACCTTCAACGGGGGGCGGAGTGCGCGCCTCGCCCGATCGCGGCCAAGTTGATTCTTCCATCGCGAACGTCGTAGGGTTGCGTTCGTTTTTGAAACAGATCACGGAACTCGCATGCCCTCATTGCAAATCGTCGGGCGACGCAGCTCGCATTTCACACGCATCGCTCGCCTGTTCGCCGAGGAGCTCGGCGTGCCGTACGAGATCGCACCCATCTACGACATGACGGCTCGGGATGCCGCGACCTATGCGAGCAACCCGGCGTTGAAGCTGCCCGTCCTGCGCGTGGGCGATGAGGCGGTGTTCGGCACTGAGAATATTTGCCGCGCGCTGGCCGATCACGCGCAAAAATCTGCCGCGGTGGTGTGGCCAGAGCAGCTGCCGGGCAACATTTCCCGGAATGCTCAAGAACTGGTCTGGCATTGCATGAACGCGCAGGTGCAGATCGTGTTCGGCACGGTGATCGCCAAGCTGCCAGGGGACAATCTCTATTTCGAGAAGGCGCGGCTCGGATTCGCGGGCGCGTTGGAGTGGCTGGATGCGCACGTCGCGGAGGTGCTGAATGCGTTGCCGGCAGCGCGCCAGTTGAGCCTGTTCGAGGCGTCGCTGTTCTGCATGATCGAGCATCTGCACTTTCGCAAGACCCTGCCGGTCGAGCAGTACTCGAATCTGGAGGCTTTCAGGAAGAGCTTCGCGACACGCCCTTCGGCGCAGCGCACGGTGTATCAGTTCGACGTGCCTCCGGGCGGCTGACCTCGACCGCCGGAGGCGAGCGCTCGCTCCGCCAACAGGAACGCGCCGGCAATCCCGGCGCCGCTGCCGAGCTCTGGAGCGCAGATATATGTATCGAGCGCGCCGGGCTGCCCCAAGGGTTCGAGATATCCCTGGAGTGCGTTCGCCGCCGCTGCGCGGATATGGGGGAGCAACTGGCCATTGGCCATCACTCCACCACCGAACACGACCCGCTCCACCGACACCATGAGCGCAATGGCGGCGGCGAGTTGCCCGAGATAGCCGCCGATCATCGACCATGCTTCGTGGTGCGGCGGCAGTGCCTCGAGCTGACAGCGCCAGCGCGCCTGGATCGCGGTGCCGCTCGCGAGCCCTTCCAGACAATCGCCATGAAACGGGCACACGCCGGGAAAATCCCGTTCACGCGCATCCCGCCGCACGAAAATATGCCCCATCTCGGGATGCATGAGCCGACGCGTCGTCAAGTCGTGAGGTGCGACACCGCCGCCAATACCCGTGCCGACAGTCACGTATGCAATCGAGCCCAAGCCGCGTCCCGCGCCGAGCTGCCACTCCGCCAACGCGGCGGCTGACACGTCCGTGTCGATCAGAATGGGCACGCTGAAGCGCGAGCGCAAAGGCTTCAGCAGATCCACGCGGGACCAGCCGGGCTTCGGCGTCGCCAGCATTTGTCCATGAGTCGGCTCGTGAGTGCGCAGATCGATCGGCCCGAAGCAAGCGAAGCCAAATGCCGCGATACGCCCGTACTTCTGCTCCGCCGTGCTGAAAAACTCCACGCACGCGGCCAGCGTCGATGCCGCGCTGGCGGTCGGCAGCACCACGCTGTCCCACACGTCTCGTGAGGACGTACCGATGGCGCATACGAATTTGGTACCGCCGCCCTCGATGGCTCCGTACAACAAGGCGCTCCGCTCCCGGACGACCATGACAGTCATCAATATAGCCTGTCCACGGGTGCCCAGGCGGCGTGACGCCAGTCACTGCGCGCCCCTCGGCAATCCCTCACTTGAGGTGATCGGCCTCTCAGTTCAGCAATGCACGCTGACCCGGATCCTCATGGCACGGCGGCCGCGGCCGAAGAGCTAATATGTCTTCCGAACCACCCACCCTGCCCGGCCTCGATGCGCCCGCTGCAGTCGCTGGCGAGGCGGACCCGATGCGGCCGCCCTTGCCGGTGAACGAAGCGGCGCGCCTGCTGGCTTTGCAGTCCTACGACATCATGGACAGCGCTCGGGAGGCTCGTTACGACGACATCACCCTGCTCGCCTCGCAGATCTGCCGCACGCCCATCGCGTTGATCACACTGATCGGCGAAGACCGCCAGTGGTTCAAAGCCACGCTCGGGATCGATGCGACCGAGATCCGCCGGGACCTCGCGTTCTGCGCGCACGCGATCGTCGCGCCGGATCGAGTTCTCACTGTGACGGATGCACGGCTGGACGCTCGCTTCGCTGACAACCCTCTGGTCACCGGCGAGCCGCACGTTCGCTTCTACGCCGGCGCACCGCTGGTATCCGCGGACGGCCATGCCCTCGGTACTCTGTGCGTCATCGATCGCGAGCCGCGCCAACTGGGGCCCGATCAAAAGGATGCCCTGCTCGCGTTGTCTCGCCAGGTCATGGCGTTGCTGGAAGAGCGTCGCACGTCCGCCGCGTTGCGTGGCGCGATGCAAGCGCTCACGCGCAGCGAAGTATTGTTCAGGGAAGCGTACGAGAACGCACCGATCGGCATCGCCCTGGTCTCGCCCGAAGGCGGCTGGCTGCGCGTGAATCAATCGCTTTGTGAGATTCTGGGCTACTCCGCCGAGGAGCTGACACGCACCACCTTTCAGGCCATCACCCATCCGGAAGACCTGGAATCCGATCTGCTCCTGGCGCGCCGGACGCTGGCTCGGGAGCTGCGCTCCTACCAGATGGAGAAACGCTATCTGCACCGCGCAGGTCATGCGGTGTGGGCGCACTTGAGCGTCTCGCTGGTATGGGACAAGCAGCGGCCGCTGTACTTCGTCGCTCAGGTGCAGGACATCACCGAGCGCAAGAACATCGAACGCGGCAAAGCGGAGTTTCTGACGATGGTGAGTCATGAGCTGCGCACGCCGGTGACGGCCTTGCGAGGCGCTCTGGGAATACTCGCCGCGGGAGCCGCGGGCGAGTTGCCGCCGAAGGCTCAAGCACTGACGGCGCTCGCCGATCGCAACGCCGATCGCCTGTATCGACTGGTCAACGACGTTCTGGACGTCGAGAAGATCGAATCCGGCGCGTTTGCGTATCGTCGCACCGACGTCGATCTGAACCAGCTGGTCGCGCAGGCGGCGACGGAATTGCGGCCCTACGCCGATCAGCATCAGGTCAAGATCGATGTGAAATCCGATCTGCCGCGCGCCTTCCTGCATGCCGACGCAGATCGCCTGATGCAGGTTCTCACGAACCTGATCTCGAATGCGGTCAAATATTCACCGCCGGGCGGCACCGTCGAGCTGCACGTGACGCGCTCGGCGCAGACCCTCCGGGTGAGCATCACCGATCATGGCGAGGGCATTCCCGAAGCGTTCCGGCCGAACATTTTCGAGAAGTTCGCCCAGGCGAACTGGACTGCGACCAACCCGAAAGGCGGCTCCGGCCTGGGCCTGCACATCAGCCGCGCCATCGTTCAGCATCATGGCGGCGTGCTGGCGTTCCGCACCACGACCGGCCAGGGCTCGACGTTCTATTTCGAGCTGCCCGTGCTGTGATCAGATGAAGCCGATCATCCGCCCCGCCATCGCCACGCTGAACCAGGCCGCGAGCGAGATGCCGACGCTGGCCCGGGCAAACGTCGGCGTCGGCGCGGTCTGGGCGGCGGTCTTGCGGAACAAGGCGAGCTGCACGAGCACCGCGATGAAGAACAGGATCATCTTCAGACGGAACGCCGGATTGTAGAAATACAGCTTCGGCGTGGCGATGAACATCAGCGTGCCGCTCAGCGCCGTCAGGGCCAGCCCCAGCCACACCAGCCGGGTCGCCTCCCGGGCGATGTCCGTGATCGGTTGATGTTTGAACGCGAGGCCCAGCAGATGCAGGCTGATCAGCACCAGCGACGCGAGCAACGCCACCAGCCCCATCACGTGAACGATCTGCAAGCCGGCACCGACCAGGTGATCGGTCTTGCTGATGGCATGTGCCAGCGCGCTGTCCTGCAGCCACGAAAGAAACTCGAACGTCGTCATGCTCAACCCCAGCTCGGCAGATAGGGAATCAATCGGCCGCACACCACCACCAGCGTCCACAGCCCGAAGGAAGCCACGCCCGCGTATGCGACGCTCGACGGCAAGACCGGGTGGCTGTCCTGCACCGGCGCTCGCTGCGCGATCACGAGCTCGAAGTACAGCGCATTCACTCCCGCGAGCGCCATGAAGATCATCTTGGCGACGAACGCCGGACTGTCGAGCATGCGCGCCGCCGCCGACCAGAACAGCAGGCCGCCGGAAATGAAGACCGCGATGAAGCCACCGATGACGTACGGCCGCAGATGACGCAACACGTCGATCACCGGCACGCGCCTCATGAACAGGTTCATCAGGCGCAGGTCGGTGAGAAAGATCAATCCCACCGAAATCGACAGACCGATGAGATGGATGCCCTCGATGATGGGATAGGCATAGCGCGACTCGGCGATGGCCACGCCGATCGCCGACGCCTCGATCTGTTCGGCCAATGCATATAACGTCGACATGAGATCGTTCCGATCCTATCTGGCGCCGAGGACGGCGACGTTGCCGAACGGTCCGTTGTTTTCTACGCAGATCCGCTCGTAGCGCTCGACCAACGGCGGCTTGCCGGGCGGCTGATTGGCGTACGCCACTTCGTAATGCCAGCCATCCGGCTCGTCCTCGAGCGTGAAACGACGAGCCGGAATGGTCGTCGTCCACGGGCGCGTGAACACCGTCGCGTCCGTGATCGTCGCCACGTAGTTGTAGCGAGTGCCCTCGGCATTGAAGATGTAGCGCTCTTCGATGTGCACGTTGTCGCTGAAGAACTCGCCGGTGCGCGCCAGGCGAGCCTTCGCATTGTTGTTCGTGACATCCACGATCAATGTGTTGCCTTCCCAGCGCCCGCGCGAATCGGCGTTCCACAGTTTGATGTTCTCCGGCAGATGCGGCTTGCCATCCAGATGAATGACCCGCGTGCCGGAGTTGAACAGGAATAGCACGTAACCCGGAAACTGCCGGATCTCGTAGCCGTGCCAGGTGAATGACTTCGGCACACCGGCGGGCGCGCAGCGCGCGAGCGGCTCGACGTATTGTTCCTTGATGGGATTGTGGAAGAACTGCAGGAACTCCTGCTGAACCGCGCGCGCCCAGGGCTGGAACGGCACTTCGCCATCCGCGGGATCGCTGACGCGACTCGGGGCCCGCTCGGAACGCGGCGTCTTCGGTGGCCCGTTGCGGCCCGGATCTCCAGGCACGCCGCCTTGCGGGTCCGTCCAGTTGTTGTGATTCGCAATGGTGTTCGACCAATGCCCCTGCACGTCTGGCTGACCATCCGCGAGGCGCTTGCCGGTCCACTTGCCCGACTCGATCGCCGGCACGGTCTTCTCGCGTTGAATTCCCGCGCCCGGCGGCGGCTGCTGCGCGTGAGCCTGCGTCCCAGCGAGCAGCGCCGCCGCCGTCGCGACCTTCACCAACCATCTCGTGTTCATGCTGTTAGCCATCATTCGGTCGTGCCCTGCTGCGGCACCGGGTAGAACTCGTCGTAGCCCAGCGTGAAGCAGTAGTTTTCGATCAACTGAAAATCTTTCTCGCGATGCCGATGCAGCTGCACACTCAGCGTCCAGGGACGCGAGAACACTTCGGGGTCTTCGAGCGTGGCCCGATATTCGATCGTGTTCTCGTCCAGGAAGCGCCAACGCTCCACCACGTGCAACTTCGGGCTATGGAAGTTGCCGGCGCGGTCCAGCCAGGTCTCCGTGTTGAAGTCGGTCACGTCCACGACCAGCGTGTCGCCTTCCCAATGGCCGCGGGAGTCGCCGAGATAGAACTCGTTGTCGGTGACTTCCGGGTGCAACGTGCCGTTCGTATGAATGGTGCGCACCGAATGGCCGAACTGGAACAACAGTGTCAGATCGCGATCGCGCTGAAAGATCTGGAACGGCTCGCGGTAGTAGATGCCGCGCGGCGTACCGAGCGTCCAGCATTTCAAGCGCGGATCTTCGGTGGCCCGGGCGGCGAAGTTTTTCTTCTTCTGTTCCAGCGCCGCGGGCAGATATGGAATGTATTTGCCGTCGATCACGCCCGCGCTCGGCGGAGCGTCGGCGCGGCCGGAATGCGGCTCCAGATCGTACTCGGCGGCACTGGTGGTTTCCCAGATGCCGGAAAAATCCGGCTTGCCGCTCTTCAGCCGCGGGATCTTCGGCGCAGCCGTTGCCACCGAAGTGGCAAGCAACGTGCCGACCAGCAGTGCCGCGATGCGGCCTTTCATCTCTGCAGGCATCGTCGCTCTCACTGCGTCAGGCTCGCGGTGCGGGCGGACGGCGCATCCTGCGCACCGCCGGTCTGGAACTCACGTCCGTCCGGCAGCCTGACGATCACCGAATAGCCGTACGGTCCGCCGTTCTTCGCCAGATAGCCGCGAATGTGAACTTCGGTGCCCGGCGCCACGTCGGTCTTTTTCAGGCCGATCTTCGCGAGCTGATTCGGCGCGCCGAACTCCACGCCCCAGTTGGTCACCGTGCCCTTGGCGTCGGTCACGTCGAAGTACAACCAGCTGTGCGGATTGACCCACTTGATCTTGGTGACCCTGCCTTTCAGGTCGATGGGTTTGTCGGCGTCGAACTCGGCGGCGAACGCGTGATGCGCCGAGACTTCGCTCGCGCCGGCCAACAGGTAGCCGGCGGTGAGCACCGATAGAAACGTCTTGCTGCTGAGTCTGCTCATGTGCTGCTGCCCGGATCAGAACGAGAAAGTCACGCCGCCCTGGATGAAGCGGCCGGATGCGCCATTGGGCGCGATGAACGAGTACGGATTGATGCCGCTCGAACGGTTGCCGTCGACGTATTTCTCCGGGTACTTGTTGAACACGTTCTGCACCAGCAGGTTCAAGCGCAGCCCCTGCAGCAGCTCGTAGTCGAAGCCCAGATCGACATACGTTTCCGGCGAGAATTCCTGATCGATGTTGCCGTTCGCGGTCGCCACGCCCGGCACATCGCCGACGTTGTAGGTGTAGCTGTCGTAGTAGGTTCCGGTCAGCTCGAGCGACCATGGTCCCTGGCTGTAACGGCCATTGAGAATGTATTTGCTCTTCGGTACACCGGTCTCGGCGTCGCGAATGCGCGAGTTGCCGATCACGACGATGTTCGCGCCGCCCACGTTCACCGAGCGATTCACGCCTTTGACTTCGGTATCCAGGAAGCTCGCGGCCGCAGTCAGATCGAGCGTGCCTGCCGAGAAGTTGAATTGCTGCCGCCCGACGAGATCGACGCCTCGCGTGCGCGTATCCCAGGCATTCAGGTAATACGTCGCCTGCGTGTAACCGTTCAGACCGATGGCGTTGAACGCCGATGTGACGGTCGCACCCTGGATGGTGTCCGTGATCGTGATGACATCGTCCACGTCCAGCTGATAGGCATCGATGGTCACCGAGCTGGTGCTCGACGGACGCAGCACCAGGCCCAACGAGACCGTGGTCGACTCTTCCGGATCCAGCGGCTTGGCACCGAAGCCCGCAGCGCGCGGATCGCTGGAACGAAACAAACGTGTGCGCCCAGGCGTGAGAACGCTGGTGCCGTTGTTTGTGAACGTGCTGGTGTAGCCCGTGGACTGCTGACCCAACTGCGCCAGACTCGGCGCATGGAAGCCACTGCTCAACGTGCCACGCAGCGCCACCGCGGGAACGAACTCATACCGACCGGTCAGTCGATAGTTGGTCGTGCTGCCGAAGTCGGAGTAGTCCTCGAAGCGCGCGGTGAGGCCCAGATCCAATTTGTCGAATACCGTGAAATCCAGGCCAGCGTACCCCCCGTACACATCGCGAGTGACCGAACCCGCATCGAGCGGGTTGATGCCGGCAGTCGACGAACCGGTCACCGGAATCACCGATGTATCGGCCGCGAAGTTCACGCTGGGGAACAGCGACGCGTACTGGTTATAGATGCCGCCCGGCCCGTACAACGAAGCGACGGTGCGCCCCGCGAGCGGCCCGGCGGTGTAACCCGTCGGGTCGCCGAGATCCGCCACACCCCAATATTCATGCCGATACAACACACCGGACGACAGCACCGAGGACTGCAGTCCGGGGATCTGCAGATCCTTCGTGTAGTCGAGAGTCACACTGGTCGTGCGGCTCTTCCACGAACCGAGATAGAACCTGGTCGGGCTGTCCGGGCCGTAGCTGGGATTGATGGTGTTCTCGGTGATCCGCCCGGTCTCGTTCTGACCGAAGGACACGGCGAAGTCGAGATTGCCCAACGAGCCGCCCTCATACCGCACACCGGCGACGGCTGCGATGTCCTCCGCGTCGTAAGTCATGAACGGCTGATAGCCGTTCGGATAGACCGGAATGACTGCGGTTTCCGAGACGCGCGTCGGGTCGGTCGCCGAGGCTACGCGAGTGTTCGCTTTGACGATGCGCTCGGGATTGACGTAGTTCATTGCCGACTTGTCGGCGTAGTTGGCCCAGCCGTAGGCGCGCACGCTGTCGCTCAGGCCGAGCTCGGCATTGATCAGCGCGGTCCAGTTGTCACGGGTCGACTGGCCCCACTGGCCATGCTTCTTGTTGAACGTTTCGTTGCGGGGATCGCCGTTCGGGAACAGCTGACGCCAGTCGGCCTCGCTGCGATCGACGTTGTCGTTCTTCAAGCGATCGATACTGACGTTGATGAAGCCGTCTTCGCCGAGGGCAGCAGCGACATTCCCCAGCAACTGATGCGTGTCGCCACCCCCATCGCTGTATCCGCCATAGCGTCCGCCGAGCTCGCCGCCCGAGGCGTCTTTGCGAAGCACGATGTTGATCACGCCCGCGATCGCATCGGATCCGTACTGAGCGGCCGCACCATCGCGCAGCACTTCGACCCGCTCGATCGCATTGACCGGAATCGTATTGATGTCGACGACCTGCGCGGCCGGCCACGGATCGGTGCCGGACAGCTGCGCCGACAGATGACGACGCTTGCCGTTGACCAGCACCAGCGTGTACGCAGGCCCCACGCCTCGCAGCGACGCCGAACGCACGCCCTGCCCCTTTACGGCGTTCTGGCCTTGCGGGAAGTTGAATGACGGATGCAGCTTCGACAGCGCCTGATTGACGGTGACCGCACCGGTCTGTCGCAGCTGCTCGGGCGTGATGACATCGACCGGCGCGGTGCTGGTCAGCGCCGTCGTATTCTCTCGCGCGGTACCGAGCACCACGATGCTATCGATCACACCGGCGTCCGTGCCTGCTCCATTTGCATCCACATCCTGCGCGTGCAATGTCGAAATCGGGTTGACGCTCAACAAAGAAACAAAGGCCGCAGCAGAGACGCGACGCATGATGCTGATTCTTCCTTCCAGACCTACGGGCGGCGCAATCTAGCGACGCGCGCTCATGCGGCGAAATGCCGTGTCGTTATTTGCATTGCATGGGACCGTATGTGATCGATTTCTAACCCGGCGACGACCGAAACCGGGGCGAATAGTGACTGGCATCGCCGCCGCGCCGGACCTGTGACCCGCCTGTCACTTGCGGCGGCGGCCTGGTTACGGACTGATAGCCGCCGATGGAGGGGAATGAGCATGCGACTTGCGCAACCCGGGCCGGGCTGTCATGCCACTGCAATCTTTCGCCCGGCCGTCACAAATCCGCAACAAATCGTTCATAGAATGCGTCGCGTCCGCCCACCCGCGAATGCACTCGATGAAGAGACAGTCCGCTCCGCTGACCCACGCCCTGGCCGTTGCCGCCGCTGCCATCGCTCCGCCCTCGCTCGCCGAGACCATCGAGCTGTTCAGGGACCGCGAGACCGGGCAGCTCTATGCCGAACCCGGGCCGAATCGCGTGCCGCTGGGCAAATTCAAACCCGTCGATGAAGCCGAGCCGATGGCTGAATCCAAACCGGCGGCTGAAGCCCAGGAAGCAAAACCGGCGGCTGGAGGAAAGCCTGCGGCTGAAGCCAAACCCACGGTCGCCGCCGACACGTCGCGCAGCCCGTTCAATAGCCGCTTTTCGATCCGCGGCTATCTGCAAACGCGATACACGCAGATGCTGGGCGGCGATGAGGGCATCAATCTGTGGTCGGACCGCTCCGTGGGCGATGAGCATTCGCTCGGCGATGCCGACAAGAATTATCTGATTCGTCGCGCCCGACTGGTCTTCCAAGGCGACGTCGGCGATCGCCTGTCCTTCTATGTGCAACCCGACTTCGCCAGCAGCGCCGGCACGACCGGCAACGTTGCCCAGCTGCGTGACGCCTACGGGGACGTTTATCTGACCACCGATCGCGTGCACCGGCTGCGCGTCGGTCAGTCCAAAGTGCCGTTCGGTTGGGAGAACCTGCAATCCAGCTCCAACCGCCTGGCGCTCGATCGCGCCGACGCCCTCAACAGCGCGGTCCGTGACGAGCGCGATCTCGGCGTGTTCTATTACTTCACCCCCTCGCACGTGCAAGACCGCTTCGAGGAGATCAACAAGCAGGGCCTCAAGCACAGCGGCAACTACGGCATGTTCGGGCTCGGTTTGTATAACGGTCAGGGGGCCAACCGTGGCGATCGCAACGACGGTCAGCACATCGTGACGCGGCTGAGTTATCCCTGGCAGCTGGCGAGCGGTCAGTTCTTCGAGCTCGGCGTTCAGGCCTACAGCGGCGAATACGTGCCGAGCACCGGCGCGTATCGAGCGCCCGGCGACGTGAGCCGCACTCCCACCATCGCCGATGAATTCGAGTTCGGCTACCTGGACGAGCGCGTTGGGGTGAGCGCGATCTGGTATCCGCAGCCGTTCGGCCTGCAGGCCGAATGGAACTGGGGCAACACACCGGGACTCGACCTCGCCACCAATAGCATCGTGCCCACCACTCTGCAGGGCGGCTATGTGCAGGCGATGTACAAGATCGAACATCGCTTCGGCACGTTCCTGCCCTTCATCAAGTGGCAGTACTTCGACGGCGCCAGCAAGGCCGAGACCAACGCGCCGATGAACGAGGTGGACGATCTGGAGATCGGTGTGGAATGGCAGATCGCCGCGCCGCTGGAACTGGCGGCCGTCTACCACCGCATGAATCGAACCAACCTGGTGACGGGCAACCGGGCGGGTCGGCTCGATTATCGGAATTTCACAGCCGAGGCATTACGCTTGCAGTTGCAGCTCAACTTCTGAAGACGACCGGTCGATGTGCAACAACATCATCGATCGGAGGCGCAACGAAGCCATCGGCGTGGGCGCCGTGGACAACCAACAAGCGGCCAGGAGCGAAATTGTCCATGTGAGTTCCCGGTAATCAGAAGCTGGAGCGCAGAATCACGCCGACATAGCGTCGCGGGCCGATGCCGTCGTAGCCCACCGGTGCGCTGTTGCTGAAGTCGTTGACGCTGGTGGTGTACCTGGTGTCGAACGCGTTCTTCGCGACGATGCTCAGCTCGTACTTCGCCGAATCCGTCTCGTGCGTGATCCCGGCCCCCAGATCGGTCAGCGAATAGCCCGACTGCTCGCCATAGGGCGAGAGCAGCTGCTCCAGGTTGTGCCGGGAGCGATACACGTGGTTGCCGAAGAAATGCGCACCGAAACCCGAGGCGAGCGGCAGCTGATAGTCGAAACCGAAGATGCCGGTCCAGTGCGGCGCACCGACGATCTGACGACCGGTGTTGTTGCAGACCGGCACTGAAGACGGGAACGAGCGCGGGCACGTGGCCGTCGACCAGTCGGTGTACTCGGCCTCGTTGTAGGCGCCACCGGCGGTGATCTGCAGGTTCTCGCCAATACGAAGCGCGGCGTCGAACTCGGTGCCGATCGCGCGAATCTCGGGGATGTTGCCGAGCCGCGAGCTGAAACCCGTCGGCGACGTTGGATCCGGCTCGCTCGTGACGTTCTGATAATCCCGCACGCGGGTGTAATAGACGTTGACGTTCAACGTCAGCAGCTCGTCGAAGAGCTGGCTCTTCACGCCCGCCTCGAAGTTCAACGACTTCTCCGGTTCGACGTTCGCAAGCCCGCCGTTGTTGTCGAACGCCACCGCCCCGGACTTCTCGCCGGCACTCGCCGACGCGTACAACAAGACCTGGTCGGTCCACTGGAAGCTGGGATTGATCAGCCAGGCAATGGCATCATCCTTGATACGCTGTCCAACGATCGTCCCGTAATCGGCACCGGTCTGCGCCGCGCGAATGGCATCGGCCGTGGCATTGCCGGTCGAAACGAGCGGCGAGCCATCGAGCAGCGTCGTACGCCGATAGACCTCGCTGGTCTTGTATTCCCAGGTCTGCCGCAAGCCCAGCGTCAGACTCGCACGCTCGGTCAGATGCCAGTTCACCTGGCCGAATACGGCCGCGCTGTCCGACACTGGCTGCTGGTTCGTAACGGCGAACACATCGCGCAACGATGCTTGCAAGAACTGGCGACCTGCTGCGGTGTTCAGCGAGCGATACTGCGAATCGCTTGCATAGAACGCACCCGCATCCGCTCCATAGGTATTGCGGCTGGTGGTCTCCGTGTCGATGTTGAACAGATAGATCCCGGTCTGATACTCGATGCGATCGCCGATCTCGCCGGAGAGACGAAATTCCTGTGAGATCTGACGCGTGTCGACCCGCGTACCGCTGCGTGCGATTGCAAACCGCGTCTGTTCCTGATCGTTCTTCGCGTCGAAATGAAACCAGCGCGCCGCCGTGATGGAGGTCAGCTCCACCGGGCCGGCGTTCCAGGTCACGACCGCGGACGCACCGTAATTGTCGGTGATCAGCGGCCGCGCCATGTCCAGCTCGATCTTGTCCCACGAGCCGATGATCGGCGTGTACCCACCGAAATAGTCGCGAGCCAGGCGGGTCGTGTACGTCGTCGCGCGCAACGAGCC
Organism: uncultured Steroidobacter sp.; assembly: GCF_937958065.1. Classification (GTDB taxonomy): domain Bacteria; phylum Pseudomonadota; class Gammaproteobacteria; order Steroidobacterales; family Steroidobacteraceae; genus Steroidobacter. The sequence continues at coordinate 47,091 of NZ_CALFXI010000046.1, read as the reverse complement.
GTCGTTCAGCGTGGTCGGGTCGACCATGAACGGCTTGGTATTGCTGTTCTCGTGGGTGAAGGCGCCGTCGAGGTTGAGCTTGACCGACAGCGTGCTGCTCGGCTGAAGCAGGAACTGCAGGCGCCCGCCGTAGCGATTGCGTGCGTGCCAGTGCCCGCCGTTGGCCACGTTCTCGATATCACCTTCCTGATTGTCGACGAACGCCGAAGCGCGGAACGCCAGCAGATCGTCGACGAGCGCGTTGGAGTACGAGCCGCGCGCCTTGTACGAGTCCGTGCTCAAGCCTCCTTCGAGCTCGACGCTGGCTTGCGCAGAGAACGATGGCGCGCGGCTGGTGTATTTGATCGCACCTAGCGAGGTGTTCTTGCCGAGCAAGGTGCCTTGCGGCCCGCGCAGAATCTCCACGCGCTCCAGATCGGTGAAGTCCTGATAGGTCATGCCGACATGCCCGAGGAACACGTCGTCCACGATCACGCCGACCGCTGGCTCCATGTTGTCGTTGCCACTGGTCTTGCCGATGCCGCGAATGGAGATGCCGGAGCGGCGCGCATTCGGTGTGGTTGCAGTCAGACCGGGCGCACGCTGGCTCAGTTCGGCCACAGTGAAGGTGCGATCGCGATCCAGCGTCGCGCCGCTCACGACGGAAATGGGAATCGGCACTTCCTGCAACCGCTCCGACCGGTTGCGTGCCGTGACCACCACCTCTTCGAGCTTGCGTTCGGCGGAGCCGTTGGAATCCTGAGCGAACGCCGGAACATTCAAGGCCACGCTGCCGAGCGCCGTGACCCACCCCAACCAATGTTTCATGTGCAAAGACCGCATGCCGCGCCCCTCCCTGAGGGCAGCTGCAATCTAGGACCGACACGGTCAACGGGTCAGTCACGAAACGGTTGTGACACAGTCAGCGACGGAGCACGAACCGTGGCCGGCGACGGCGCAATCCACCGTTCGCAGCCCGGTCGCGTCGGTAACAATGTATTAATAGATAACGAATCGATCGGAACTGGCGCCCAGGGCGCGGTTCAGCCCGCCAGCTGCGCCTTGCGACTGGCGATCGCGATCGGCACGCCGATGCCGAAGGCATGCACGATCAGACTGGTAACGACCAGGAAGGGCACGAACTTGACCTCGCTCGGAAACGCCGAGAGCGGCAGCACGACCAGATTCATCACCCAGTAAACGAGAAATCCGTACAACGCGCCCGACCAGACCGGCCGCGTCAGGAGGAAACGCAGTCGGGTGCTCGCGAGATAGTAGATCGCAGCGATGATCATCATCAGCACGAAGTGCAATGCCAGGCCCAGGGTCGCCGTGGCTGCACCTCCCTGATACGCAGGCGAACCCAGCAGTCCGCTGGCGACCGATTGAAGAATGCGCATGGGTGGCACGCCGCGCGTGGCCGAGAAGCCGACCGCGTAAGTGATATCAATGAGTCCGGCGACGAGGCCACCCCACAAGACGGCGTAAGCGGCGCGATTGTGCGACATGCTCTGTCCCCCATCCTACGGCGCGTCGGCGCCTGCTCGTCCCTGCAAGGGCTCGTTATGCGAACAATCTAGCGAATTGGCCGACAAAAGTCTGCGCTGGAGCTGCGGTATCCGGCGATCAGCAGGCTGCGGGTGCTGCGCTATCCTGCTCGTTCAACTGCTTCGGACGAGCTCGATGGCAAAGATTCCTCCTGGCGTCGGCCCGCGTTTTCCGCAGGTGGTGGTGCTGTTCGGCGCCACCGGCGACCTGGCCCGGCGCAAGCTGCTGCCCGGCCTGTTTCATCTGACCAATGCCGGCTTCATTCCCGGCTGCTGCATCATCGGCGTCTCGCTCCACGAACTCGACCGGGACAGCTTCCGCGCGCTGGCGCATGAAGCCCTGAAGGAATTCTCGGCGCGGCCCATGGCCGATTCGGTATGGCAGGACTTTGCGAACAATCTGGACTATGTGCCGATCAGCGCCGGGCCGGCAGCGCTGAAGGCCGCAGTCGAGCGTGCCGAGGCCACCTTCACAGGCGAGAGCCGGCGCCTGCACTATCTGAGTGTGCCGCCGAATGCCGCTTTGTCGGCCGTGCGCATGCTGGGCGAGGCCGGCCTGGTCGAGCGTGCCCGCATCGTCATGGAAAAGCCGTTCGGCGTGGATCTGGCGAGCGCCGTGAAGCTGAACACGGAGCTGCACCAGGTGTTCAAGGAAGATCAGATCTTTCGCATCGATCATTTCCTCGGCAAGGAGCCGGCCCAGAACATTCTCGCGTTCCGGTTCGCCAACGGTCTGTTCGAGCCCATCTGGAATCGTAACTTCATCGATCACATCCAGATCGACGTGCCCGAAAGCATCGGCCTGGCGACTCGCGCGGCGTTTTACGAGGCGACCGGCGCGTTCCGCGACATGGTCGTCACGCACCTGTTTCAGATTCTGGCGTTCGTGGCCATGGAGCCGCCGATTTCTCTCGAACCGATCCCGATCAGCGAGGAGAAATACAAAGTCTTCCGCAGCATGCTGCCCATCCAGCCGGGCGACGTGGTGCGTGGCCAGTACGCGGGATATCGCTCCGAGGATGGTGTGGATCCGCAGTCCGAGACCGAAACGTTCATCGCGCTGAAGTGCGTGATCGATAACTGGCGCTGGGCCGGCGTGCCGTTCTATCTGCGCACCGGCAAACGCATGGCCGAGGGCCAGCGCATCATTTCGATTGCGTTTCGCGAGCCGCCCAAGAGCATGTTTCCGGCCGGCTCGGGCATCGGCGAGCGCGGCCCCGATCATCTCACCTTCGACCTGGCGGATCAGTCGAAGATGTCGCTGTCGTTCTATGGCAAGCGGCCCGGCCCGGGCATGCGGCTCGACAAGCTCAGCCTGCAATTTGCCATGCGCGACACCGGCCTGATCGGCGACGTGCTGGAGGCTTACGAACGTTTGATCCTGGATGCGATGCGCGGCGATCGCACGTTATTTACCACGGCCGACGGTATCGAACGGCTGTGGGCGCTGTCGACGACGCTGCTGGAGCATCCGCCGCCGATCCGGCCTTATCCGCAAGGATCGTGGGGGCCGAATGCGATCCACCAATTGATCGCGCCGCGCGCCTGGCGGTTGCCTTTCGAGCGCGCCTGGCGCGATCCGGACAGATTGGGCAGTTAGGCGCGCTTGCGGCGGCGGCTCGCGAGCAGCCCCAGCCCGCCGACGGCGAACAACGCCATCGTGCCCGGCTCCGGAACATTCGCGGCATCGACCACCAGGTTGTCGAGGAAGAACTTGCCGTCGCCCCGGATGCCGGGAATGCCGGAGATGATCAGCGTATCCATGATGCCCAGGCCGAGGCCGTCGAAGCCGAACAACCAGCTCTGGCCCCCCACCCACGCGGCGTAATTGGACGGATCCGCCGCCGGAAAATAAACATCGGAGGTCGCGGTGAGCACGCCGTTCAGATAAGCATCGAAGCGCAGCGACATGCCGTGATTGTTCAGGCCGCTGAGCAGGTCGACGCTGTTGAGCGTGAACTCGCCATCGGCCGTGATCTGCAGGGGGCCGTAAGCGGTCAGCAGTCCCGAACCGTTGAATGCGCGGTCCGAGAGCAGCGCGTCCGGATAGTCCTTCGCATAGTTGGTCTCGTAGGTGCAGAGCGAGGCCGACGAGATCGCGACCGACGAGCCGTTGTACGAGCGGTCGCACTTCTGCCACTGGTCCATCGAATAACCCGCGTTCTCGTAATTGGCATAAGAGAAGTCGGGCGAAGCGTCGAAATCGTTGAATCCAACCGACACCAGTCCGGCGTGAGCCGTGCAAGCAAAACCGGCCGTCAACACCGTTGCCAGGACAATGCGCTTCATCGAGTGCTCCCTTGAAACCGTCAACCGCCCGCTGCTCGAGCCGGGACGCACTATGTCGCGGTCACTTATGTCGCGCTAGTGTCGGGTTGCTGTACAGGGCAAACACCGACGTTGTCACAATCGTTCGAGTCGACACGGCCACCGGGGAACGACAACTGTGACGTCGCGCACCCACTGCCCCGACGAATATGTGACGCGAGTCGCAGCATGACGACACGAAGATGAACTAGCCCGATTCGGGCGACTCGCGAAGCTGAACGGGCCATGCGCAAAACAGCCGCGTCCCCCACCCACACCCCCTGCTCCTTGTCGCTGGGCCGCAGGTTGGATATATGTTCCCGCCAAAGCCAATCTGGCGCGGGTGGAAACCAATAATGCTGTCTATGAAGGGGATCTTCGGGACGTCGCTGCGTCGTTCAATGGGCATGCTGGCCACGCTGTCGATCGCCGCCGGCGCCGTGCACGCAGCGGATGAGCCCGACACTCGGACGTTGAGCGAGCTGCGCAGCGATCTGGACTCGCGCAAGACCACGTCGGTCGAGCTGGTGGAGGCTTTCACGCGGCGGTTCGAGGCCATCGACCGCAATGGTCCGCAACTGCGTTCCATCATTGCCATCAATCCCGACGCCCTCAAGCAAGCGCGGGCGCTCGACAAGGAACTGCAGACCAAGGGTCCACGCGGCCCGTTGCACGGGATCCCGGTGCTCCTGAAGGACAACATCGAGTCCGCCGATCCCATGCCCACGACCGCCGGTTCGCTGGCGTTGATGGGCAATCTGACCAAGCGCGATGCGCCGATCGTCGCGAATTTGCGTGCGGCCGGCGCCGTGATCCTCGGCAAGACCAACCTGAGCGAGTGGGCGAACTTTCGCTCTCGCAACTCGACCAGCGGATGGAGTGCGGTCGGCGGCCTGACCAAGAATCCGTATGTGCTCGATCGTACGCCCTGCGGATCGAGTGCTGGCAGTGGCGCTGCGATCGCTGCGGCTCTCGCGCCGGTTGCCGTGGGAACCGAAACCGACGGTTCCATCATCTGCCCCTCGGCCATGAACGGCATCGTGGGCTTGAAGCCGACCCTGGGCCTGCTCTCGGGCAAGTACATCATTCCAATCGCGCACAGCCAGGACACGGCGGGCCCGATGACGACCAACGTCAAAGACGCCGCGTTACTGCTGGCCGCGCTGGTCGGCGATGCCCCCGCGTGCGATCCGCCTTCCGCCGGCTGCGCCAAGTCCGATTACACCAAGGGCCTCGTGCCCACTGCCCTGAATGGCAAGCGAATCGGCGTGTTGCGTTTCGAGCCGGGGAGAAATGGCTATGTCACGCCCGTGTACGAGCGCGCGTTGAATCACCTGAAGGAAGGCGGCGCCACGCTGATCGAGATCAAGCTGCCGCAGCTGGACGGCGTGGACGCGGCCGAGGACATGGTCCTGCACACCGAGTTCAAGGCCGACCTGAACGCGTATCTCGCCGGCTCGCCGGCTAAGCTCCCGGTGCGCTCGCTGGAGCAGCTGATCGAGTTCAACAAGAAGACGCCGGCGGAGCTGGCGCTGTTCGGTCAGGACATCTTCGAGAAAGCGAACGGCATGCCGCCGCTGACGGATGCGAAGTACATGACCGCGCGCGCCGACGGCAAACGGCTCGCAGGCGTGCAAGGGATCTTGAGAATGCTTGCCGAGCACAAGCTCGATCTGATCGTCGCGCCGAGCACGGGCGTGGCACCGCGCGTGGATTCCATCAATGGCACTCGCTCGCCGGGCTCCTTCACTTCCCTGCCCGCCGTGGCTGGCTACCCGCACCTCACCGTGCCGATGGGTGAGCACAAAGGCCTGCCGCTGGGAATGTCCTTCATCGGAGCACCGTGGTCCGAGGATGTGCTGCTCGCGGCAGGCTATGCCTTCGAGCAGCGGGCCAAAGCGCGCATCACCCCGAAGTTCTTGCCATCGGTCGAAGGACAGGAAAGCGCGTTCGCCCCGGCCGTGCCCTCTCTCTGACGGGTCACAGCTGATGCTGCCATCGACGCGCAGGTAGAATGCGCGGCATGGCCACGCCCGAACCCACTTCCGCTCCCCGCCCCCGCGCCTCGATCACCGTCATCGTGCCCAGCTACAACTGCGGCACGCTGCTCGGCGAGGCGCTCGATTCCATCCTCGCGCAGACCGTTCGGGTCGAGCAGATCATCGTGGTCGACGACGGCTCGACCGATGACACGGCCAAAGTGGTCGGCCGTTTCAGGAATGCGCGAATTCAGTACATCCAACGGCCGCACGAAGGCATGGCGAGCGCCTGCAACGCCGGTCTGGACGCGGCGCGCGGCGAATTCATCACTTTTCTATATCCCACCGACCGCTGGAGCCCCGCGTTCGTCGAACGCATGCATGACTATCTCGCCGCCGACCCGGAGATCGCCTGCGCCTTCAGCAATTTCGTGCACGTCGATCACGTCACCGGCAAGATGATCGGCGAGCAGTTCAGGAATTACCCCGAGATCAAGCGCCCGGTCCTGCTGCGCGACGCGCCGCATGCGTACGGCCGCATTCCGAAAGAGCGGGCGTTCGGTGCGCTGGTGAGCTGCAGCGACATTCCTGCCTACCTGCAGGTCATGATGTTTCGTCGAAACGCGATCCAGAACCTGCGGCTCGAGCCCAGCCTCGGACCCGGCGCGGACACGAGCTTCGCGCTGCAGGCGTTCATGCGAGGCATGGTCGTGTTCACCGACGAAGTGCTGGCCCTGGTGCGCGAGCCGGGCAGCAATGGCACGCCGGGTCAGGGAGCGGCGCCAGTCGACGAGCTCAATGGATTGAAAGCACTGGCACCGCATGTCACTCGCGAGCGCGACGTGACGCCGTATCAGGAACGTCTCATCAAAGCGCATATCGACGCGGCGATTTCTTTGGCGAAAGCTGGCCAGGTACGGGCCGGTCTGCGGACCTATCGCGGAGCCTTCCAGTCGCGAGGCTCGGGACTGCGGAAATTCAAAGGCGCATTGCGCTTGCTGGCGGCGCTGCCACGAGGCGTATTCAAGTAAGTTGCGCGGTTGTGCCGTGCAACTTCCGAGGGCGATGGCGCGTTTCATCGCTGCGGCGCCTGGAACTTCCCCTTATGGAGTTGCCACTGTAGAGGTGCTCAATTGCACCCGCGGCGGTAGTTACGCGCGCCGCGGGGGTAGCGATGGCTTTCAGTCGAGCAGTGCTGCATCGGGATGGGAGCGCCTGGTCTGCCTCGGGCGAATGGGCCCGACGGCTCTGGCGTTGGCGCCACTGGGCATTGCTGCTGCTCGCTTTGATCGCGGGCGCCATGGCGACCGTCAGCCTGGTCACGAATCCGCCCGATGAGCCTCCCCCGAGCACGAGCTATCTGCCGGAATCGGAAATCGGCTCGCCTTGACCGGCGCCGCGCTCCTTAAGCCGGATCCTACAAGGTACACTCTGCAACACAGCATCCGGCACTCGCCGGATTCCCGCTGGGGGCAGGAGTACCGAAACTTGGCAGAGTGGCGCGTTCCTTTATCCGTACTGGATTACGGAGTCGAGGAGGCAGATGCCGCGCAACGCGTCATCGCCAGCAGATGGCTTTCCATGGGCCCCGAAGTCGCCGCTTTCGAGCGCGAATTCGCGGAAATGCAATCGGCGCGACATGCCTACGCGGTCTCCAGCGCGACCGCCGCTCTACATCTGGCAATGCATGCGATCGGGATCGGTCCAGGCGATGAGGTGATCCAGCCCGCGATAAATTTCATTGCTTCCGCCAACATGACCTTGCTGACCGGCGCGACGCCCGTGTTTGCCGATATCTGCAGCCTGGCGGAGCCCACCCTCGATCCGGCTAACGTCGAACGGCTGATCACGCCCCGGACCAAGGCCATCATTCCCATGCACTACGGCGGCAATCTCGCCCGCATGAGCGAGCTGGTCGAGCTGTGCAGGCGACATGGCCTGGCGATGATCGAGGATTCGTGTCACGCCCTGGGCGCCGCTTATCACAATTCCCAGGGGCGCGAGCCGCACGGCGTGATGGCCGGCAGCATCGGCGATCTCGGCACATTTTCTTTTTACGCCAACAAGAACCTGGCGTGCGGCGAAGGCGGCATGCTGGTGACGAACCGCGACGACTTCTGTGAGCGCATCGAAATGCTGCGCAGTCATGGCATGACGCGCTCGTCCTGGGAGCGTCACCATGGACGCGCCGGCTACGATATCGCCCGCCCCGGTTTCAATTACCGGCTGGACGAGTTGCACGCTGCGATTGGTCGGGCGCAGCTCGCGAAGCTCCTGCGGGGAAACCAGAGACGACGAGAACTGTTGGCGCGCTATCGCGACGGGCTGCAAGGTGCCGAGCGCTGGATCATGGTCTTCGCCGATAAGGTCGAGCACTCCTCCGGCCACTTGATGGTCGCGGTGGCGGATTCGGCCGAGACGCGCGCCAAGGCCGTGCAGGCGCTGCGCAAGTCGGGCATACAATCGAGCATGCACTACCCTTCCATCCTGGAATTCAGCGGGTTTCGTGATCGCTTCCCCACGCCGTTGGCACTGACCCAGCAATTTTCGCAGCGTGCGATCACCTTGCCCCTGCATCCGGGATTGCGCCTCGAGCATGTCGACGAAATCACGCACATCCTGCGATCGGTTCAGTAGCTCAGCGCCGCTGCGCATGGCGCCGCGATGAGAGTGATGCTGTTTGCCGCTCCATTCGGACAGGGCGGCCAGATGCATATCCACTGCAGACGCTACGTGCGCCTGTTGCAATTGGCCGGGTGCGACGTGACCGTCGTCGAGCACAGCGGCTTCCAGTCCCAACCGATCCACGGCGTCGAGCACCGCAGATATCCACGCCGCCTGCGCCGGCTCGATCCACTGCTGACGACGCGCCTTCTTTCCTCCTTGCACAAGCGACGTCTCGAGCCCTTGCTGCGTTCGGCGAACGCGGATCTGTGCCATGTGCAGTGGATGGACGAGCGAGTGCTCGATGTGAGCATCGCGGGCGGGCGTCCGTTGGTGGCAACCGCCTGGGGCAGCGACCTGAACGCGGCAGCGAAAGCGTCACCTGCGCATCCTGCACGTCAACGCCTTGGCGCCGCGCTGCGCGCGCTCGACTTGCTGATCGTCGATTGCGACGACAGCGCCGCAACCGCGAACCGGCTGGCAGGCGCTGAAGTCCCCGTCGCGACGTTGCCCATTGGCATCGACACTCAGCTGTTCCATCCGGATCTGCCGCAGGAACGAGCGCAGTGGCGGCAGAGACTGCAGATCGAGCCCGACGCCCTGGTTTTCCTGTCAGGGCGGCAGCTCGGTGCAATCTATCGACCCGCCGGGATCATCGAAGCCTTTGCCGGGATGCCGGTCGCGGCACGAGCCCGCTCGTATCTGATCATGCGGACGTTCGGGCACAGCGTGGGCACGTCACTGGCCTCGCTGCAACGGAAGGCGCAGACGCTCGGCATCGCGCAGCGTGTGCGCTGGATCGGCGGCATGCCTTACGAACAGCAACCCGGATTGTTCGTTGCCGCCGACTTCACCGTGAATTTCCCACACATGGACGCCTTCCCGGTCACGTTCCTCGAAAGCCTGGCGTGCGGCGTGCCGGTGCTCACCAATCCGCTTAAGGCGTATGAATCGAACGGCACGTCCCCCTACCTGAGATTCGCCAGTGAAGACTCCGTAGCGGCGCTGAGCGCCACCATGGCAGCAGCACTCGATGATGTGGAAACGTTGCGCGCCCAGGCCGCGCGCGGCCGCGAACACGTCGTGGCCCATTTCGATGAGCGCATCAGTGCCGCCCGTCTGAAAGAAATATATGACCGCGTGCTGCGCCATTCCGCAAGGAACCGTGGGAATGCCGACCCGTTTGTTCCTTACTGAGCTGCGCCCATCGCAGCCGTCGGAAAATCACCGAGCGAGAGGACACGACCATGGCATTGAGAGACTTTTTTCGGGGCCATCGCCGCGACCGCGATGAGCACACCCGCTATCCGCTGGACCCGCTGTCGCGCGAATCGTGGCGCGAGGAAGCCGACGCACGCTACGGCACCGACGTCTATCGTGATTTCGACGACGAGCGCCGCAGCTTCAACGATCGCTGGGAGAACTCGTACAGCGGTCCGGCCCAGGGCCGTTTCAGAGATACCAGCAGCAGCATCGAGTATGGCGGTTCGAGCAGCAATCCGTTCTACGGCGACCGTCCGCTGACGCGCGCCGGCGCCAGCTACGACGCGAATTACTTCGGCTCCAAGTACGGCCTGCCCATCACGCAGTGGCAACGTGACAACGACAGCGAGCAGTTCGACGATCTGGTGTACGGCGGCCGCCGCTCGTTCGAGTCTCCCTCGCCTTCGCAGACTCCCGGTCAGTTCAGTGGTCGCGGGCCGCGCGGCTATCGTCGTTCCGACGAGCGCATCCGAGAGGACGTGTGTCAGTGCCTGACCGACGACGACTACATCGACGCGAGCGACATCGAAGTGACGGTGAACGATCGCGAGGTGATGCTGACGGGCACCGTGACTTCCCGCATGCAAAAGCGGCATGCGGAAGATTTGATCGAGGGGCTGCCTGGCGTGCGCGATGTGATCAACAGCATCCGCGTCGTAAGCGAGACACAGAGCAGTCGAGGGATCCAGTCGGAGGGAACACAACCCATGGGTTATCAATCCACTCGCATGGGTGGCCAGATCCGGTGAGCTCGTCGCTGCAGCGGCACGCGCGATGCGTGCCGCTGCGAAGCATTCTTCGTAACCACTCTGAAATAGACAGATCGCGCCGGCACGGGCAGCATGCGGGTTTGTTTACCTCAACGCCGAGGGCCGTGGCATGCATTGCTGGCTTCTCTTTCATCGGGAACTGCGACGCGGTGTACCCGAAGCGGCGGAAGTGTTTCGCTTCCAGCAATCGGCCGCGCAAGCGGGCATCCGGCTCGATGTGCTCAATCCGCGTGATTTCGAGCTGATCGTCGATTCCACCGAAGGCTGGTCCGCGGTCTATCAGGGCCGCAAGCTCGCCAAGCCCGACCTGATCATTCCCCGCACGGGCAGCGAGACCAGCTATTTCACGCTGGCCGTCCTGCGCCATTTCGAGCGTCAGGGCATCGCCATGGTGAACAGCCCCGCCGCGGTCGAAGCGGTCGCGGACAAGCTGCAAACTTTGCAAATCCTGTCCGGCGCGGGCATCCCGATTCCCAAAACCATCCTGGGTAAATTTCCCGTCGATGTGGGTGTGATCGAGCGCGAGCTGGGCTTTCCGGTGGTCGTGAAAACTTTGCGTGGCACACGTGGCAACGGCGTGCTGCTGTGTGCGAGCCGCGAGCAGTTCAACGATCTGGCCAATCTGCTCGATGGCGCGCAGTCCGGCAGCGACTTCATCTTCCAGCAGTACGTAAAGGCGAGCCACGGGCGCGACGTGCGCGTGCTCGTGATCAATGGGCGCGCCGTCGCCGCGATGGAACGCCGCTCCACCGATGGCAGCTTCAAATCGAACATCTCGCTCGGCGGCGTCGGCACCGCCTTCGAGCCGCCGCCGGACATGGCCGAGCTGGCGGTGCGAGTCGCGAATGTGCTCGGGCTCGATGTCGCCGGTGTGGATATCCTGCTCGACTCGAATGGCTATCGAATCTGCGAGGCCAACTCCTCGCCCGGCTTCCAGGGCCTGGAGAAGGCCTGTCGCATCAGCGTTCCCGACGCGATCTTCGGCGCCATGCGCGATCGACTCGGATTACCGACGAGCGTCCGTCGCCGCACCTCCTGGCAACGCCTGCTCGACTCGCTGCGCAACGCCGTGCGCCTGGAGAGTCGTCCCGCCCCTAGCCGCACGGTGCGCGAGCCTAGTTAGGCTCGACAGCGTTGGTCGCCGTCCTCAGGCGCAGCAGCGGCCAGAGGCTGCTGTATTGATCGCTCCAGCCGGGGAATGACTCGTCCGCAGTCGCATCGTACGTATTGGAGCCGCGAAATTCCGGGCGGGCCAGCAACTCCTGGTTGGACGTGACCACGACCCAGATGCTCGTATCGTAGGTGCCATCGCTGATACTGCGCACCACTCGCGCCGATCGGTGCACATGCTCGGCGGATCTTGCGCAAACCGGAACCAGATCGACGTATCGGTTCGAGATGTGCACGGCCAGGACGCCGCCAGGCTTCAGATGTTTGAAGTACAGCTCGAACGCCTCGCGCGTCAGCAGATGCGTGGGAATGGCGTCACTGGAGAATGCATCGATGGCCAGCAGATCGAACTGTTGCGAGGGCTGACGCTCCAGCGTCAAGCGAGCATCGCCGAGCACCACCTGCACGTCGCCAGCGACGCGTGCCGCGGGTAGAAAGGTAAAGTACGAATCGGCGATGTCGACCACGTCCGGATTGATTTCATAGAACCGCGCGTAGTCGCCCTCCCGCACATAGCCTGACAGCACGCCGACGCCCAGACCGACCACGCCCATCCTCACCGGCCCGTCCGCTTGCAGCGCCGTCAAGGCCAGCCCGACGCCCGAATGCCTGGAGAAGTACGATGACGGCACCCGGTGCCAGTCTGCCAGCAGATACTGATAGCCATGACTGATCGTGCCGTGAATCAGATAGCGGCGCGCCAGCTCCAACGAGAGCGGATCGTCCTGCACGCTCAGCACGCCGTAGAAATTTCTCTGCACCAGCACGCTTTGCCTGCGATCCTGGATCTCGGAGCGGAGCAATTCGCCCATCAGCGTGAGCACGCCAAGAACCATCACGACCCGAACCAGCAACAGCGTTCGTCGCGAGCCGCGCCGATACCACTGCATCAAGACGTACAACTCGGCGATCAGCACCAGCAGCAACGGCAGCTCGACGTAGGTATCGAATACCACTGGCGCGATCAAGCCCACGAACGCGCCACCCAACACGCCACCGAGCGATATCAGCAAGTAGAAGCGCGTGAGGTACGGCCCCGCCGGCCGCCGCATCACCAGCTCGCCATGACAGGCCATGCAGATGATGAACAGGCTCGCGAGATAAGCCGGCACCACGTATTGCATCGGCCAGTTTTCCAGGCGCTGCGTATAGAGATAAGCAAGGCCGCCGAGCGACAGCGCCACCAGCGGAAAGTACCAGGCCGGGTTGTAGATGCGGTGGTGGCTGAACGCGAGGATGAAAGTCAGCAGATACAGCGCCAGCGGCACCACCCACAACAACGGAATCGGCGCAACGTTGGCACTGAGATTCGCCGAGATGGTGACCAGCAACCCGGACGCACACGCCGACAACAACAGCCACAGAGCCATTCGCGAAACAGTCGGCGCAGGCGCCTGCGTCCGGGCGGATTCGTCGACAGCGGCGACTTCGGGTATCGATTGTTTGCTGTTCAAATAAGCCAGCCAGATGCACAGGGCCGCGAACACGACGAACAACGCACTCCATCCGAGCGCCAGCGTGCGGGAGTCGAAGGCCGGCTCGAGCAACAGCGGAAAGCTCAGCAGCGCGAGCAGCGACCCCGCATTCGACCATGCGAACAGCCAATACGGCGGCTCGCTTCCCGTTCGCCGCATATACCAGACCTGCAGCAACGGACTGGTCGAGCTGAGCATCACCGAGGGCAGACCGACCGTCACCGTCAGCAGCAGCAGGATCTGTAATGCGGGATTGCCGCTGCCGTCGGGCCGCAAGGCTTCCGACGGCAGGATGGGCATCAGCAGGCATGCGAAGATCAGCAATGCGCCGTGAATCAGACTTTGCCGGCGCGGCGAAATGCGAGTCAGCCAATGCGCGTAGCTATAACCGCCGAGCACGCATGCCTGGAAAAACACCAGCGCCGCGCTCCAGACCGCGGAGGTGCCACCGAACCAGGGCAGGATCATCTTCGCGATCAGCGGTTGCACCAGGAACAACAGACACGCGCCGACGATCACAGTAACGGCGTATAGCGGTGTCCAGCGTGCCCGAGCCTCGGGCAACGATGCGACTGATGACTGGGCGCTCATAACTTCCGAGGATAACGCATATACTCCGCAACATGACTCCTCCCCAACAACGAGACATTGCGAGACATCGTATGCACCCGACGTACCAGCATTCGTCGCTGCTGAAGGCGGCCACTCTGTCACTGTTGGCGCTGTGCGCCGCCTGTTCGCGCGAAGCTGCGGCGCCGGCGGCGGATGCGAGTGCTCCGGCGGCATCCGCCTCCACAGCGGCCTCGAACACCCCCCTCGAAACCCGGCCGCCGAATGGCGAGGATTTCAAGCCGGCATTCGCTGGCCAGACGCGCGCGCCCGCCGTCAAGAGCGAGTTTCCCCTGGAGGTGTCCGTGGTCGCGAAGGACTTGAACGGCGCCTGGGCCTTCGAGTTCCTGCCGGATCAGCGCATCCTGGTCACCGAACGCCAGGGCAATCTGCGCATCGTCGGCAAGGACGGCCAGGTGTCCGCGCCCTTGAAAGGATTGCCGAAGGTTTATTTCGAAGGCCAGGGCGGCCTGCTCGACGTGGCCCTCGATCCGCAGTTCGCGACCAATCGCACGATTTACTGGAGCTATGCCGAGCCGCGTAAAGGCGGCAACGGCACCGCGCTCGCCAAGGGCGTGTTGTCGGCGGACGAAACCGCCGTCGAGAACGTGCAAGTGATCTTCCGCCAGATGCCGACGTGGGAATCGAAGCTGCACTTCGGCTCACGCATCGTGTTCGCCCCCGATGGCAAGTTGTTCCTGGCGCTCGGCGAGCGCTCGTTGCCCGAAACACGCGTGCAGTCGCAGGATCTCAACAGCCACTTCGGCAAGATCGTGCGCCTGAACCCCGACGGCAGCGTGCCCAGCGACAACCCGTTCGTCGGTCGCAGCGATGCCAAGCCCGAAATCTGGTCGTACGGCCATCGCAACATACAGGCGGCCGCCCTCGACGCCCAGGGCAAGCTGTGGGCCATCGAGCACGGCCCCCGCGGCGGCGACGAGCTGAACCAACCGCAAGCGGGCCTGAACTACGGCTGGCCGGTCATCACCTACGGCATCGAATATGCCGGCCCGAAAATCGGTGAAGGCATCACCGCGAAGGAAGGCATGGAGCAGCCGGTCTATTACTGGGATCCGGTCATCGCTCCTTCCGGCATGATCGTGTACGACGGCAGCATGTTCCCCGAGTGGCAAGGCAACATCTTCGTCGGCGGCATGGTCAGCACCAAGCTCGTCCGCCTGCAGATGCAGGACGGCAAGGTGGTCGGCGAAGAATGGCTGCTGGAGGACCGCAACCGTCGCATCCGCGACGTGAAGCAAGGCCCGGATGGCGCGGTCTACGTCGTGACCGAAGCAGCTGATGGTGAGTTGCTGAGGATTGCGCGCAAGAGCTGATCGTCAGTGAGCATCGCGCGCCTCCCGATCGAGGCGCGCGATGCTCCGATTCAGCTGTCCTGCAGCCCCTCTGCCGCAAATGCCAGGCATTCGATCGCGGCCAAGCCCCATTGCGCCGCCTCGTTCGTTGACACCCACGCGGCCTCATCCACTGCATTCATGACCGCCGGCCCGCGGATTTGCCTCGATTCGAAGCGCTGCTCCGGCTTGAACCCCGCACGACCTGCGTAGAACTCCTGCCACGCGCGACGTGCCAGCTGTGGATCTCGCTTCCTGCTCGCCGCATACGCCGTCAGCCGCGAATGTCCCTGTCCCAGGTTGAGCTCGCCGAAACTCTCGCCCAGCTCTGCCTTCTGCTGTTCCACCGGCGCGTTGTATAACGTGCAGTACTGTACCCACGCTCGCTCGAACTCCGGGACTTTCAGCAGCTCGATCAACTCGGCACATACTTCCGGCAATCCGAACGCGGCACTGAGGTGCGAAACATTCAATGCCGTGTCCTTGCCGATATCGAACGCACCCGTCTTCAGGTTCATGCGCCCACCCCCGGTGAAGAACCCTCTGGGCTGCGAGCCAATCGATCGCATGCTCGCGACCAGCCGGTCGCGCATCTGGCGCGAACCCGTTCTCTCCCACTCCGTCAGCCAGGCTCCAGCAATCGAGCCCCAGTCCGTGCCAAAGCCGAGACGTGCATAGTCGCCGTCTGCGGATTCCTGTCGCCGGTCCTGCGCCTCCGGCAACTTCCGCTCTGGAACGACAGTGCGCAGCGTGCGAGCCGCCTCCAACTGCTCGCGCAACAGATCGCCGACGCGCTCATCGGCAGTCAGAAAGTAGTAGTAACGGCGATTCAACGCCGTGCTGATGCGCAGTTGCTTGGCGCTGCAGCCCCAGTGCATGACATTGTGTCGCGAGCCGAGGGGCGCGAACTTGCCCAGGTGATGAACATCGACCTCGCCCGTGTGACGTGTCATCGCCTCCGCGAATCGATATACCTCGGCGCGACCGGTACGCAGGAAATACAGCCATAGCCAGATATCCGTGGACAGCTCCGAGTTGTCCCAGGCATAGCCCCCCACGTCGTAGCGCCAGGTGTGACGATCCGCATCATAGGTGTGCATGACATCGCCGTAGTTCCAGAACCCATACCAGCTGTGCTGGTCGCGCTGCTTCTCGTAGAAGTCGAACAGCCAGTCCAACTGCGCTTCGATGCGCGTTTGCCTGGGGGCTGATCGATCGGGCAGCGAGAAGGTGCCGCCAAACACCCCCGACCGATGCAGAGTCTCGGGCACTGCGACCATCACTGCCGGCGTGCGCACTGCCGCCGCGAGTTGCACGAAACGTTCGCGAGCGGGCGTGGCATCGAGCAACCACAACCGCATCTCGCTGGTCCGTGCGACCCCGACCGGCGTGCCAAATCCGGGCTCGTAATCCTCGTAAGTGATATCGAGACCTTGCAGCTGTTTCTCGTGCGTGTCCTGGCCCATGCCATCGTGATAGAAGCGCAGGTCCATGGGCGGCGCGTCCGGCGCCCACAGCCACATCGTGACTTCGGCCTGCTCGCTGCGCGCGTTGCGGATATCCAGTTGCGCTGGGTGACTTTCCCAGAAGTTGCGAATGCCGAAGGCGACGCCGCCGCTCGGGCCGCCGACATAACCCAGCCCGGAGGCGCGAGCGCCGCGACTCGCGTCGAGCCAGGCATGCCCGACGGCCGTTCGCTTGCGAATCTGGAACGAATCCGCCGTCGGCTGCAACAAGGTCCAGTCGCCGAAAGCTGGAATCAACTCGAGGCCGCCGGCGACTCCCGGCTCGATCGAAGCCACCGCGCGCCCGGCGATCTGAGCTGCGCGTGCCTCGGCGCCGGGATCGCGACGCAGACCTGTCAGTCCTCGCACCGCTTCGCCGAATACACCCTCGTTCTCGCCGACGAAACGAACATGCCGATCGTGAAGCGCGTCTGCCAGAGGCATGTCGAACCTCACGCCGATGCCCCGAATGAAATCCGTCGCTTCATTGCCGTCGAAGACGAACGTGTGAATCACTCGCACATCATCGGCGCCCGCGTAGAAATACAGTCGCAGCGTGAATGGCAACCAACGACGTCCCTGCGGGCGTGAATGCCACCCCGTCACCTTGATCACCGCGCGCAACGGCCCCTCATGCTCGATCTCGGCCGACTCGATCTGCGACTCGAACGTTTCCACCCTGACGGCAGCGTCCGCCTCCTCGAGCGGCGCATCCTGTCTGACCGCGATCAACCGGCCTGATTTGAGCAACTGCTGGTCGCCGCGCCGAATCCAATCGATGCAGATCGCGCCGTGACGAAGCACGCGGCAAGTCATCATTCCTGTGTCGATCTCGATCGCTGCGGAGTCCTGCTTCACATGGAGGGTGGTCGCCGGGGCGGGCCCCTTTTGACCCGGTTCGACTCGAAACGCGGTGCTTCGGGAAGTCACATCCGCCGCCACTGCATGTGCCGTCCACTTCAGCGATCCGTCCGGCCAATACGCGAGCGGCCAGGTCTGCAATGGCACGCGATTGCCGTCGCGATCACGCAGAGAGAATGGCGTTCGTGGCGAATGTTTGCTTCGCGGCCACGGCATGCCCCAAGTGACACCCGTCGATACGTCCGGTGCTCGATCGTCGAGCCAGTGACACCAGGCACCCTCGGCAAATGTTTGTTTCGTGGCGAGCGCGACCGCGCCGGGCGACGCCGTTTGTGAGCTCGCCGCGCCGCTGAACGCCGCCGGTGCCAGCGCGCTCGCGGCGATGAAATGCCGTCGCGAAATCCCCTGCTTCATTGCATCCCCCGTGATTCCTGAATGCGCGAACTTGAAACCCGATCTTGCTCAGTGT
Source organism: uncultured Steroidobacter sp. (assembly GCF_937958065.1). Classification (GTDB taxonomy): domain Bacteria; phylum Pseudomonadota; class Gammaproteobacteria; order Steroidobacterales; family Steroidobacteraceae; genus Steroidobacter. The sequence continues at coordinate 29,141 of NZ_CALFXI010000046.1, read as the reverse complement.
CGATCAAAACTGATCAATGGCAGCGCTATTTTGCGTCGCAAAGACGATTTCTCTGACAAATGATTGCAAATTCGATCAAACTAGCGCAAATATTAGCAACGGCCGGGTCGGGGTCGTGCCGGATTGTCACCGGTGTCACCAGCCGCGCCCGGCGCCCGCAAGCAGCTCGGGCACGCTCGGAGCTGGCCCGGACAGCCACGAGTAGACGGCCAAAAAAGCAGACGGATCGGGGGATTTCATGGCGACTATCCATGCGTACCGCGGTGAGCGATCGAGAAGGCACGCCTCGTGGGCATTGGCCACCTCTGTGTTGTTCTTACACGGATGGTCCACGTTCGCAGTCGGCGCCGAGAGCGGCGAGCTCGAAGAAGTCGTCGTGACCGGCATTCGCGCCGGCCTGCGCTCTTCGCTCGAGGTCAAGCGCGAGTCGATCACGGTGGTGGATGCGATTTCCGCCGAAGACATCGGCGACTTCCCGGATAAAAATCTCGGTGAAGCGCTCCAGCGCATCACGGGGGTGCAAATCAGCAGGCAGGACGGCGAAGGCCGAGGCGTCAGCATTCGCGGCGCCGAGCCCGGATTGAACCGCGTCGAGATCAACGGCGTCACCGCCCTCTCCCTCACAGTTGGCGGCGGCCGCGACGTCGACTTTCGCGATCTGCCGGTCGAATTCGTGTCGCGACTGGAGGTGTTCAAATCGTCCACGCCGGACATGACCGAAGGCGGCATCGGCGGCACCGTGCGCGTCGTTACCCGCCGGCCGTTGGACAGCCCCGAGCCCTATCTCGCCGGCTCGACACAGATGGTCTACAGCAATCTTGCCGAGGAGTACGACCCCAAGCTCGCCATCATCGGCAGTCGCAGCTTCCTGAACAACACTCTCGGCATTCTGGGCGCGGCGACTTATGAAGAGCGCCATCTCGACAGTCACAACGCGCGCACTACCGGCTGGCTGCGTCGAGCGCCAGCGGCTTCCGGTGCGGGCGCGACGCCCGGCCGCGGCACCGACGTGAATGGGGACGGCACGCTCGATTGGATTCCGGAAATTCCCCGTTACGGCCTGGACCGCCGCGAAACCAAGCGGCCGGCGTTCCTCGGCATCCTCGAATGGGCGCCTTCGGACCGCATGAAGCTGTTCGCCGAAGGCACTTATTCGAAGGCGAAAGAGCAAGTCAACAGCATGTTCATGCAGCTCACCGCCTCCTCGGGTCTGATCGACTACGCCAACAGCGTGGTCGGCCCGGATAACACGGTGACTCATCTTGAAGTGATTCCGCATCCGCAGTTCCAGACCGAGCTCGCCTATCGCAACATTGGCGGCTCCCTGGAACGCGAGCAGTACACCACGGCGTTCGGCGGCGAATGGAACGTAGGATCGTTCAAGCTCGATGGCCGCGTGACTTACGCCTCGGCCGAAGTGCAGAACGACGAGAAGAACTCGACCGCCACCATCTTCGGCCTACCGCGCGCCATCATCGATTACAGCAACAGCGCACGCGCGCCGAACTTCACTTTTCCCGGCATCGACACGACCACCGCCGATGCCGTGAACAATCTGACGGCCGTGTTCAATCCCAGAACCAACTCGCAGGAAGAGCGCAGCGCGCAGTTCAACGTCGAATATCGCCCCGAGAGCCACTGGTTGACCTCGATCAAGACCGGCGTGGAAGTGCGTGAGCTGACCATGGACAGCATTCTGTTCCAGCGCACCATCCAGTTGACCAGCCGCCCCGGCATCGGCAGCAGCGGCGCAACCCTCACCGTGCCGGTCGCGCAGTCGGTGATACAGGACATCGTCAATACCCATTCAGGCGTGAACGCGGTGCGGTTCTTCGCGACCGGCGATCTCGGCTTCGGCGGCATCCGCTACTGGAACAACAATGGCGACGCCACTTACAACGCGACGATCGATGCCAGCGGCCTCGGCAACATCGACCCGTATGCGTTCAATCCGAACATCGAGACCAACAACAGCTTCCAGAACTACCTGGACACCTGGGAGGTCGAGGAAACCACCAACGCCGCCTACCTGCAGGGCTCCTTCAAGTTCGCCGACCTGCCCATCCCCATCAGCGGCACGCTGGGCGTGCGCTATGTGGATACCGAAACGATGTCTACAGGATACAACCGCATCAAGCACGGGCCCGGTAACGTTGAATTCCCTCGCGCTTCGCGCGACGGCGGCTACAGCAAATGGCTGCCTTCGCTGAATCTGCGCTTCGATCTGCGCGATGACCTCATCGGACGCATGACGGCGGGCAAGGTGCTCGCACGCCCCAACCCGAGCCAGCTGGCATTTCGTCGATCCCTGGACAGCGTCGGTCTCACCGGTTCGCGCGGCAATCCCGCGCTGAAACCGTATGAAGCGCTTCAATACGATCTCGGCCTGGAATGGTACTTCTCGCAGGACGGCTTCGTATCCGCGACCGCGTTCCGTAAGGAGATCTCCCAGTTCGTCGTCAACACCTCGGTCACGGAGGAAGGCGACGACGGCAGCGGCACGCTCTATACGGTAGCCATCCCGGTGAACGGCGATGAAGAAGTGACCATCAACGGCATCGAAGCCGGCGCCCAGTACGCGTTCGATTTCCTGCCCCCGCCGTTCAACGGTTTCGGCGCGCTCGCCAACGTGACCTATCAGAAGGACGAAGGCTTCAAAGGCAGGAGTCTCATCACCGGCGAAGCGCTGCCCTTTCCCGGTCTGTCCCGGCTCAGTTACAACTATTCCCTGTATTTCGAGAACGAGCGCTTCGGTGCTCGTGCCTCGTACAACTGGCGTGAGAAGTGGCTGATCACGCCCTCGGGCCGCGGCGCCCTGCCGGAGTTCAACGAGGATTTCGGCTCGCTGGACGCATCGGTGAGCTACAACATTCTGCCCGGGTTCACCGTGTTCCTGGAGGCGATCAACCTGCTCGACGAACAGCGCATCGAGCACAACACGCCCCTGCGGCGGGTCGCGAACGAGACTTACGGATCGCGCTACTTCCTCGGAGTACGAGCGCGATTGTGAGTGCGGTTGGAGGCGGCGTGCGGCATGACAGCCCCCTTTCATGGCTGCACGCCGCCTTGCAACCCCATCCTCGATGGCTCATGACAAAGAATCTGACATGATGAAACGTTCGTTGCTCTTGCTGCTGTTGTCCTTTGTTTCCTGGTCCGTCGCGCCGGCGGAGCTGCTTCGAGCCACTGTATCGCTGCGAGCCGATCAGCCTGGCAGCGTGATCCATCCAGCCATCTACGGTCAGTTCGCAGAGCATCTCGGCCGTGGCATCTACGAGGGCATCTGGGTCGGCGAGGACTCCCCCATTCCCAACACGCGCGGCCTCCGTAACGATGTCATCGCGGCGCTCAAGGAGCTGGGCGTGCCGGTGTTGCGCTGGCCCGGCGGGTGCTTCGCGGATGAATATCACTGGCGCGACGGCATCGGTCCACGCGACCAGCGCCCGACGCGCATCAATACGACGTGGGGCGGCGTGGTCGACGACAACGCGTTCGGCACTCACGAATTCATGGACTTCGCCGAGCTGATCGGCGCCGAGGTCTATGTGAATGGCAACGTCGGCACCGGCTCGGCGCGCGAGATGGCCGAGTGGGTCGAGTACATGACCGCCGATAACAACTCGACGCTCGCGCAACTCCGGCGCGCCAACGGTCGCGCCAAGCCGTGGCGGCTGCATTACTTCGCGGTCGGCAACGAGACCTGGGGTTGCGGCGGCAACATGCGGCCGGAGTTCTATGCTGACCTCTATCGGCAGTACGCGACTTTCATCAAAAATCCACGAGACAATCGACCTCAGCGCATCGCCAGCGGCGCCAACGGCAGCAACGTCGAATGGACTGAAGTGCTGATGCGTGAAGCCGGCAAGCACATGGATGCCATCAGCGTGCATTACTACACCCTGCCCCGCGGCTCATGGAAAGAGAAAGGCGCAGCGACCGGCTTTCCCGAGTCCGAATGGCTCTCGACCTTCCAGCGCACCTTGCGAATGGACGAGATCCTGACCAATCACAGCCAGGTCATGGATCGTTACGATCCGGCGCGTCGCGTCGCGCTGCTGGTCGATGAATGGGGCACCTGGTACGACGTCGAGCCGGGCACCAACGAGGGCTTTCTGTACCAGCAGAACAGCCTGCGCGATGCTTTGGTCGCGGCCGTGAACTTCAATATCTTTCATCGTCATGCGGGCCGGGTGCGCATGACGAACATCGCGCAGATGGTGAACGTGCTGCAGGCCATGATCCTCACCGACGGGCCGAAAATGGTGAAGACACCGACGTATCACGCATTCGCCCTGTACAAGCCATTCCGAGGGGCCACGCATGTTCCGCTGGAGATATCGACGGCCGACTACCGGCTCGATGCCGAGAGTGTTCCCGCTGTGCATGCCACAGCCGCAAGAGATAAAGCCGGTGCCCTGCATCTCGCGCTCACGAATCTGGACCCACACCGCGCCGCTTCGGTCCAGCTGCACCTGCCGCGTCAGACTGGCAAGGTGCTCCAGGCGCAGATCCTGACGGCCGCGCGTACCGATGCGATCAATACATTCGACGCGCCCGACAACGTGCGCCCGGCTCCGTTCAAAGCGCCAGCGCCTCGGGGCGATCGGTTGCAGATCGAGCTGCCTGCGAAATCACTGCTCGTATTGAGCCAGAGGTAAGTCATGCGCGACTCCAATATCATCGCCTTCCGCATGCAGCTGAAGCCTGGCAGAGTGGACGAATACCGGCGGCGCCACGACGAGCTGTGGCCGGAGCTGGTCGAAACGCTGCGCGAGGCGGGGATCCATGACTATTCCATCTTTCTCGACCCGGCGACGCTGCAACTGTTCGCGGTGCTCAAGTTGCGCCCCGGCCATCGCCGCGATGAGCTGCCCGATCATCCGGTGATGAAGCGCTGGTGGCTGTACATGGCGGAGCTGATGGAGACCGAACCCGATCTGCGGCCGCGCGAATGGCCGCTGGTCCCCATGTTTCATCTGGATTGAAGGACCTTTCATGCCCGTTCCGCTTCATGAGTACGACACGGCACGCATCCATCGCACCGTCCAGCGGCTGATTTCGAACCTGGTCGATCTGAAAGACGCCTCGGGTGAATTCCTGTTGCGCCTCGATGACGGACGCGTCATCGACACCAAGGGCTGGAACGACTGGGAATGGACCCACGGCATCGGGCTGTACGGGATTCAGCAGTATTTCCAGCTCACCGGCGATCCGCGCTGTCTGCAGATCATCAAGGACTGGTTCCGCGATCGCTTCGCCGCGGGCACGCCGACCAAGAACGTCAACACCATGGCGCCGTTTCTCACGCTGGCGAATCTTTACGAGCAATACCGCGATCCAACCTACCTGCCCTACCTGGACACCTGGGCCGAGTGGGTCATGCACGACATGCCTCGCACCGAAGAGGATGGACTGCAACACATCGTCTTCAACTCCGAAAACCCGCAGCAGCTGTGGGACGACACGCTGATGATGTGCGTGCTGCCGCTGGCTCGCATCGGGCAGGTGTTGGGACGGCCGCACTATCTGGAAGAGGCGCGTCGACAATTCCTGCTGCACGTCAAATATCTGCACGACCGCCGCACCGGCCTGTGGTTTCACGGCTGGACCTTCGACGGGCGTCACAACTTCGCCGAAGCGCTCTGGGCGCGCGGCAATTGCTGGGTGACCATCGCGATTCCCGAGTTCATCGAGATGCTGAACCTACCGCCGGGCGAGGCGCTCCGCGAGTTCCTGATCGACACGCTGCAAGCGCAGGTCCGAGCCCTGCAGAAACACCAGGACGCGAGCGGCCTGTGGCATACGCTGATCGACGATCCTTCCTCCTACCTGGAGGCCTCTGCAACGGCCGGTTTCGCCTACGGCATTCTCAAAGCCGTCCGCCGCCGCTATCTGCCCGAGAAATATCTGGACACCGCCCTGCGCGCGGTTCGAGGCGTGATCGAGAACATCAGCGAGGCCGGCGAGCTGCGCAACGTTTCTTTCGGCACGGCGATGGGCTCGGACCTGGATTTCTATCGCAAGATCCCGTTGACCCCGATGCCGTACGGCCAGGCCATGGCCATGCTGTGTCTGGGTGAATTCCTGCGCACGCGCCTGTGAGCGTCATGGCCACCCGCACGGTTCGCTTCGGCCATTATCTCGCCTACGGAAGCAATGACTTCCTCGGCGCCGGCGCGATGTCGGTCATCAGCGGCTGGATCCTGTTCTTCTACACGACCTTCTGCGGCCTCACCGCCGTGCAAGCCGCCGCGATCTTCGCGATCGCACGACTGTTCGATGCCGTGGCCAGCCCGCTGATCGGCTATCTCTCCGATCATTTCCATCGCACCGCCCTCGGCCGCCGCTTCGGCCGCCGGCGGTTTTTCATTCTGCTGGCGGTGCCGCTGCTGCCGAGCTTCGCGCTCATGTGGATCGACGGCATGAGCTTCTGGTACTACCTCGTCACGTACGTGTTCTTCGAGGTCGTGTACGCGATGGAGCTGATTCCATACGAAACACTGGCCGCGGAGATGTCGCCGGACTACAAGGTCAAGGCCAAGTTTGCCGGCGCGCGCATTCTATGCGGTCAGGTGGCCGCAATTCTGGCGGGCGTGCTGCCCGGCCGTATCATCGAGGCGTTCGGCAAGAGCTCGGCCGAAACCTTCTTCTATCTGGGTGTGATCTTCTCGGTGATTTTCATGCTGGTCGCGCTGGCCGTCTTCACGTTCAGCTGGGAGCGTCCGCGCGAGGAGATCGAGAGCATTGCCGTCGCTCACGGCGATCGTTCACCGTTACGGCGCCTGACTCAGCTTTACTCCGACTTGATCGCGACCCTGCGCATCCGGGCGTTCCGGCTGCACCTCGGCATGTACCTCGGCGGTTACATCAGCCAGGATATCTTCAACGCCGTGTTCACCTACTTCGTCGTGTTCGCGCTCGGCAGCAGCGTCGTCACTGCCTCCAATCTGATGGGCACGATGGCCTTCGCCCAACTGCTCGCCGTCGCCATCTTCATTCCGATGTGCCTGCGATTGCATCCGGCCCCCTCCTATCGCATCGCCGTCAGCCTGTACGCCGCCGCCGTGCTGGGCTTCGTCACGCTCCACCAGATGCATCCCGTGCCGGCCGGGTGGATTTACGCGCCCGTGCTGCTGGCCGGCCTGGGCCGCGGCGGGCTCAATTACATTCCCTGGAACACATATAACTACATGGCGGACGTCGATGAGATCGTCACCGGGCGCCGGCGCGAAGGCGCATTCGCGGGTGTCATGACGTTCATTCGCAAGACGTCCCAGGCCGCCGCCGTCATGGGCGTCGGGTTCATACTGCAGGCCGGCGGCTTCATTTCCGGGAACACGAGTCAATCCGCCCAGGCGGTGCAAACCATCGTGCTCGTGCTGGCCCTGGGCACGCTGGCGCTGCTCGCGTTCGGCTGGATCGTCTCGCTGCGCTTCCACCTCGATCGCGACACGCACACCGTGCTGATGCGGGAGATTCAGCGCTTCAAGCAGCAGCCCGACCCCACGCCCGATCCGGAGAGCCGGCGCATCGTCGAGGATTTGACGGGCTGGCAATTCGAGGAGCTGTGGGGCCGGCAACGCACCTTGACCGGAACGTCAGGCCAGGCCGTCACGGCCGCAGGTCAAGTCACTGTGTCGAGCAGCGATTGAGCCGACCCCACCGCCTCCAGTATCGCGAGCGCCCGGGTCACGCTGCCCGCCGCCGAGGCCGCACCAGCGCGGTCGAGCGCACCGTTCCCGTCTTCGGCGGGAACTTCACCTCTCGGATGTATTCCGAGCGATAGGCTTCGAGTCGATCCTTCACCAGCTGGCGTGTCTGCGCGAGGGCGGCCTCGTAGATGGTCGCTTTGCCCTGCGAGAACTTCAGGCTGACCTTGTTGGAGCTGAACTTGAAGAACAGCACTTGAGTCAGGTTGGTCTTCGATCTGAGATCGAAGGCCACCAGCGCGACTTCCACCAGGCCGTCGTCATTCTTCTGTGCGGTCGCCACTTGAAAGCGTGACGTACGGGTGGTCGTGCTTTCACGATTGAAGAGCGTGATCCAGGGGCTGTTCTCGTCCATCGACTGCAGGGCGTTCAACATCTCGGTCACGAGCGTGACCGCGGGTGCCGCCGGACCGAGCATCACGGTGAGCACCTTGATGATGGACTTGTGAGTTTCGAGATGCTTGCCGGACGCCTTGAACTCCTCGAACTGAGTACTGCTCTGGGCCCAACCGCAGATGCTCAACGCCCGAAAGTACTCGCCATACCATTCATTGACTTTCGCTGGATCCGTCACCGCGCCACTCGCCGCGAGCTGAGCGAACAGCGTGCAGTTGACGATGTCCTGGCGAGTTTCGGCCGGCACATTCTCCGCCGCGACGATCAGGCCCGAGCCTACGACCAGGGCTTGCGCGTCCGTGTCCTTCAGCTCGATGGGTGGCGCCTCCTCGCCCCGAAGGCGGCTACGCGTCGGCACCTTGCTCAACCGCGCGCCGTTGACGAACGCCCGCATCGAATCAGTCGTGAGTACCGGCATGTTGCTCTCCCTTGTCTTGATTAGTAGCGTGATGCTCGTGCGTTTCCTGTCGATTCAGTAAGGCCGGCGCTGCAGGGAACCAGTGTCAACGCCTTCGACACAAACATTGACAGCACCGGGCCGGAGTACCGCGGCCATGTGACGATCCTGTGAAGCTGAGATCGCGCGGCCGTTGTTCTTGAGTCGCCGCGCGCCTGGCAACCACAGATCTACTCTTCTTTTGTATAGGAGACAAGAGGACCCCACCGACCCGCTCGGGTTGCCCTGTCAAGGTGCATTACAAACAATGCCCCCGGCGGCACGGCGATTCCAAAGGCGTTGCAGAGTGACAGCGCGCCATCGATCAATCTAAACTCGCCGCCAGCGGGAAAAATATTACGACCCTCAGGTCGCGCTGCACGGCAGCACATCAGGGATGCCGACTTACAACTATTTCATTCCCCACTCCACGCACGAGCTCGCGTGCGCACCTTCGACTTGTCTCGTTTTTTTCCATCAACGCTTTGCGTGAGGACGAATCATGATCGACGAACGCGCGTTCATAAGCAGAGTCGAGAGCGCAGATGTTGAAGAGTTCGCGCGCATCCTGGCGCGTCCCGACATCGAAGAAGAACGCGCACTGCGCGCCCACTTCGGCGACGAACGATATCGCCGCCTGCATGCCACCGCACTTCGCCAGTCCGCGCGACGCGGCCTGCGCAGCCCGAAAGGCAATGTGGTCGTGATCCATGGAATCATGGGCGGCGAGCTGACCTCGCACAAAGGCGGCGACACCGATCACATCTGGGCCAAGGTGATGGCACTCATTGGCGGCAAAGTGACGCGGCTGCGCCTGAGCGAGGATGGCCGCTCGGATGCCGACCCGCAGTATCAGGTGCAGGCCTCGGGAATCATGAAGCGCTCGTATGGCGAGCTGCTGCTCGAGCTGGCGGATCAATGGAACGTGCGTGCGTTCTGGTATGACTGGCGCAAGGACCTGACGCTGGCGGCGGCGGATCTGGATGCCAGGATCCGCTCCTGGTTCGGCGCCGATGCGCCAGTTCACATCGTCGCCCATTCGATGGGCGGGCTGGTCGCGCGCACCTTCATTCGCGACTATCCGAAGCGCTGGCACAAGATGGGCCGGCTGATCATGCTGGGCACGCCGAACCATGGCTCGTTCGCGATTCCGCAAGTCATCACGGGATTGGAAGGCATGGTGAAGAAGCTGGCGCTCGTCGATCTCAAACACGGGCTGGAGGAGCTGCTGCCCGTGTTCAACTCGTTCGTCGGGTCGTATCAGATGCTGCCCTCGCCGCTCGTGATGCCGGAGATCGAGTGGCTGTACAAGTCGGCCGCCTACGCGCCGCTCGCGGTTCCGCAAGTGCATCTGGATACCGCGTTGAAACACCACGAATCGCTCGAGAAGATCGTCGACGGCGAGCGCATGATCTACATCGCGGGTTACGACCAGAAGACGTTCTGCGGCTTCAAGAAAAAGCAGCCGGCCTCCGAGGAGGCCTATGTGGCGACGCTGGATGGCGATGGGCGCGTCCCGCATCGCCTGGGACTCCTCGATGATGTAACGACCTACTACATCAAGGAAAACCATGGCGATCTGCCCGGCAACGAGAAGGTCATGCTCGCCACCGCCGAGCTGCTGCTCTCCGGCAAGACGCAGCTGCTGCCGACGACCAAGCCAAGCGCCCGCTCGGCCCCGCAGAGCGGGCTCGCACAGGAAATCTGGACCAGGCAGAAGGAGGATATCGAGCAGTTTCGCGCACTGGCGGAAACGACGCGGTCGCGGGCTCCGGCCGCGGCGGCGGCCAACGAAGTCGATCCGAGCGAACGCGAGCTCGAAGAAAGCCTCACCCGATCATTCCTTCCCATCGAGTCGGAGCGTCGCGATTTCGAAGCCTCGGCGATCACGCCGCCAACCATCGAGATCGCCCTCGTGGCAGGCAGCATTGCCGAGAACACATTCCCGGCGGCCGGTCTGCCTGTGGATGCAATCGCGGTGGGACACTATATCGGGGTCCGGCCCCAGAATGCGGAACGCGCGCTCGACGAAGCGATTTCGCGCGCACTGGGCAACTCCCGCCTCAACGGTCACCGCAAGGAAGGCCTGATCTCCGAATACACCGACCGCGGCGTGCTTCGGGGCGAGCTCGGCCAGCCGTTCTTCATGGACGATCCGCGCGCCCGAGGCGAACGCGTCATCGCCCTTGCCGGGATGGGGTTGCCCGGACGTTTCGGCACTCCGGAGCTGGCCGTCCTGGCCCGGGAGCTGTGCTGGTCGCTCGCCCGCATGGGCAAGCAGCATCTCGCGACCGTTCTCATTGGCAGCGGCACGGGCAACATCTCGGTCGCGGATGCGGTGCGCGCCTGGCTGCGAGGCATCGCCGCGGCACTTTCAGGCGCCGGGCAGCCTGAGAAGCAAACTTTGCGGCGAGTGACCTTCGTCGAGATCGATCCCCGGCGCCTGATCGAGATCAATGCCACGCTGGTGAACTTGCAGAAATCGCCGCCCTCACCGCTCAACGTGAAGTACGCCAGGCTCAGCGATGCCGCCATCACTGGCTTGTTACGGTCGGTCGAGGTCACCTTGAAACAGAGCGCCCGCACCGAGTGGCAGCAATGGAAAGTCAGGGCGCGGAACGGCTTCAACGGCCAAAGCGAGAGCAGTGAAGTGCCCACCCGCATGACGGTGGAACGTGACAGGGAGGGCTACCGATTCGGGGCCATCTCCGAGACCGCCTCCGTGCCGGAGCGGACCACCGTGCTCGACGATGCTCTGCTGCGACAGGCGAACGATCAACTCGCCGCGAGCACGAGTTGGGAGCGACAACACGAAGCAGGCGATCTGCTCGGCCGATTGTTGTTCCCGGCGGATCTCAAATCGCATTTGAGCGGGGATGCGCCGGTGGTCATGACCATGGACAGCGCAACCGCGCGCGTGCATTGGGAGATGATCGCGCACCAGGAGCACTCGCGCCTCAGACAGACCAACGGTGCGAACAGGATGGTCGATGAGTTTCTGGGGACGACTCGCGGATTCACTCGCCAACTCCGCTCGACCTTTGCGCCTCCTCCCGAGCCCCCGCCGCCGCCACGTCGCATCCTGCGCGTTCTGATCGTAGCCGATCCCGCAGCGGACGCGCCGCTTCGTGGCGCCCAACAAGAGGGTGCGACGCTCGCGGACCTGTTCCACAGCTTCAACACCGTGCACGGCCCACGCACGGAAAGCCGGATCGAAGTGAAGACCTTGCTGGGTCCGACCGAGGCGACACGCTTCAACGTGGTACGGGAGCTCCTGCTGCGACGGTACGACGTGCTGCATTTCGCGGGGCACTGCGTGTTCGATGCGAACAGGCCCCGCGAATCCGGGTGGATCTTCTCCAAGGACGAGCGCCTGAGCGCCGATGAGCTGAACCGTATCGATCGCGTTCCGAGCTTCGTGTTCTCGAACGCGTGCGAGTCGGGCATCACGGATGGGCGCATCACCCGACGGCTCGCGCGCTCCGCCGCGCTCGCCCCGAGCTTTGCGGAAGCGTTTTTCGCCAAAGGCGTCGCGAACTTCGTCTGCACTGCCTGGCGCATCGACGACATCGCCGCGAGCGAGTTCGCACTCACGCTCTATGCGCGTCTGCTGGGCTTGACCCCGGACCCCAGCAATCCAGGCAAATACAAAGCGGCCGACGCCCTGTATCTACATGAGGCGATGCGCGATGCTCGTCGCGACATCGCGCAGCGAGAGTACGGCGTCAAAACATGGGGCGCGTACCAGCACTACGGCAACCCGTACTTCCGCTTCTTCGACGAGAGCACCTTCGCGACAGAGCCACCCCTGCCCGCGAGCGCCACGGCAAAGAAATCGTCGCGTCGGGGGAAGAAGAGCGTGAAGAAGAAGAAGAAGAAGAGAAAATAGCGGCCCGGGCCGAGCCGCGCCGGTCGCCATGAAGTCCGCATGCCGGGCTCAGGCGGCCGTGCCCAAAAATTTTGTACTTGGGGCGTAACTTGCCTTGACACTTTTCATCTCGACCCTAGAATAGCGGCCTCTTCCGGGAGCACTGCTTCCGGGCGCGACGCGGGAATAGCTCAGTTGGTAGAGCGTAACCTTGCCAAGGTTAAGGTCGCGAGTTCGAGCCTCGTTTCCCGCTCCATTTTCTTCAGTGCTGCCAGCAACTTAGAACGTCGATAAGGTTACGGCGGCACCGGCGGGAGCTGGGGTTTCACCACTCCTACCCACTCCCTACTGGCTCGGTAGCAAAGTGGTTATGCAGCGGCCTGCAAAGCCGTCTACGCCGGTTCGATTCCGGCCCGAGCCTCCAAGTCCAAAACCGACCTACCAGTTCAGAATTGCGCGCCGACGCGCAGTTGCCCAGTTCATCGCACGAACGATGACACCAGGCCGACTACTTCGACCCCGACCGCATCAGGTCCGGCCAGGCGGCTCGTAGGTAAACAACCATGGACCACAGCGTCAGCACCGCGGCAGCGACTAGGCAGTAGAACCCCAGCTCGAACGCGGGAATGATCCACACGTTCTCGCGAAACAGCATCATCGACAGACCCGTCATCTGGAAGATGGTCTTCATCTTGCCGATCGACGAGACGGCCACCTTGCCCCGCGCGCCCATCTCGGCCATCCACTCACGCAGCGCGGATATGGTGATCTCGCGGCCGACGATCACCGTCGCGGTCAGCGTGATCAGGGTGTGCGGGTCGAACTTGATGAACTTCAGCATCGGCGGGTCGTAGCTGACCAGCAGGATCAGCGCGACCGCGACCATCAATTTGTCCGCGACCGGATCGAGGAACGCGCCCAGTGCCGAAGTCTGGCCCAGCTTGCGCGCGAGATAGCCGTCGAGCGAGTCCGTGACCGCGGCCAGAATGAAAATCCACCCGGTGGCCGCCTTGGCCCAATGCTGGTCCAGGTAGAAGAGCACGACCACCAGCGGGATCATGATGATCCGCGCTACGGTCAGAATGTTCGCGATGGGAAAAGTCACTGGGGGGAATTGTAAGGACTTTTCAGCCGTTCGCGTGCAATGTGTCATAGATCGATTGCGCCAGTTTACGACTGATCCCATGCACTTTGGCTAAATCGTCGATTCCCGCGCGGCTGACCCCCTGCAGACCGCCGAATTGACGCAGCAGTTCCCGACGTTTCCGCGGACCGAGGCCGGGCACGGTTTCGAGGACGGATTCGGTCCGTGCCTTGGCGCGGCGCGCCCGGTGACCCGTGATCGCGAAGCGATGCGCCTCGTCGCGCACCCGCTGAATCAAGTGCAGCGCCGGTGAATCCGGCGGCAGCACGGTCGGCAGCTCGTGCCCGGGCAGGAACAGCCGCTCCTGCCCCGGCCGGCGATCCGCGCCCTTGGCGACGCCGGCGATCAACACATTATTGATCTCCAGCTGGGTCAACACTTCCGTAGCCTGGGCAAGCTGCCCGGGCCCGCCGTCGATCAGCAGCAGGTCCGGAGTGGGCGCCTCGCCCTTCTTGATGCGCGCGTAGCGGCGCGACAGCGCCTGGCGCATGGCACCGTAATCGTCGCCCGGCGCAATGCCTTCGATGTTGAAGCGCCGATAGTCGCTCTTGATCGGCCCTTCGGGGCCGAACACGACGCACGACGCGACGGTGCGCTCACCCATGGTGTGACTGATGTCGAAGCATTCGATCCGCGCCGGCGGATTCGGCAGATTGAAGACTTCTTGCATGGCTTGCAGCTGTTCGACACTCGTGGCCTCGGTGGCCCGACGCATCTTCACGCCCAGCTCGGCATTGGTCCGCGCCATTTCCAGCCAGCGCGCCCGGACGCCGCGAACGTTCGAGCGAATCCGCACCGATCGCTCCATGCGCTCGCTCAGCGCCTGCTCCAGCGTATCCGCGTCTTCGATCTGCTCGTTGATCAGGATCTCGCCCGGCGCCTCGCGCCCCAGGTAGTACTGCGCCAGAAAGCCCGAGAGCAACTCGCCCGCTTCCGCGATGCCAGGCTTCGGAAAAAAGTTGCTGCTGCCGAGATTGCGCCCGCCGCGCACGAACACGATGGACACGCAGTGGTCGCTGCCATGGGACACGAGCGCAACAGCATCGATGTCCTCGGTGGCATTGCGTGTGACCGACTGAGTCGAATGGATGGCCTTGATGCCGTTGATCTGATCGCGCAGCCGCGCCGCCTTCTCGAATTCCAGCGCCTGCGACGCCTGCTCCATGCGCCCGGCCAGATCGTCGATCAGCTCGGCGCCCTTGCCTTCCAGCACCTTGATCGCGTCGTTCACGTCCTGCCGGTACTGCTCCGGCGAGATCAACCGCACACACGGCCCCGAGCAGCGCTTTATCTGATGCTGCAGGCAGGGCCGCGAACGATTGGCGAAGAACGAGTCGCTGCAGGGACGGAGCAGGAACAACTTCTGCAACAGCAGGATGGTCTCGCGCGTGGCCCTGGCGTTCGGGTACGGGCCGAAGAAGCGGCCCGGCAGCTTGCGGCTGCCGCGATAGAAACTGATGCGCGGATATTCCTGCTCGGTCGTGACGTACAGGTACGGAAAGCTCTTGTCGTCGCGCAGGGTGACGTTGAAACGCGGCCGGTGCCGCTTGATCAAGTTGTACTCGAGCAGCAGCGCCTCGGTCTCCGAGGCCGTCACCGTCACTTCGACATTGGCGACCTGCGAGACCATCGCCATGGTCTTGGCCGCCTGCGCCTTGCCCACGAAGTAGGTCGTGAGCCGATTCTTCAGATTGCGCGCTTTGCCGACGTACAGCACCTCGCCATCGGCGCCGATCATGCGATAGACGCCCGGGCGCTGGCTGACGTTGGCCAGGAACAGCTTGGAGTCGAAGGTGGCGCTCGATGAACCGGTCATGGCGCCCATTTTAGAGGATGAAGCCGGTCAGTGCTGGTCAGGCATTTCCGGGCGCGGCGGCGATGAGCGCCTTGGCGCGCGCAAATACCGCTTCGAACATCTCCTCCGTCAGCCGCCGCGTATTCGTGTTGTAGCGGCTGCAGTGATACGAATCGATCAGCCACTGCCCTCCCGGCAGCTTGAACTCGGCGCCATGGCCGAATTTATAGTCGCCCGCCTTGAGCCCGAGCGTGCGCAGGACCGCGTTGTGTCCGATCGAGCCTAACGCCAGCAGCACGACGTGCTTCGGCGCGCTGGCAAGCTCCGCCTGCAGATAGTGATTGCAGGTGGCGATCTCGATCGGCAGCGGCTTGTTGTCCGGCGGCACGCACTTCACGGCGTTGGTGATGCGGGCGTCGTTCAGCTTCAATCCGTCGTTGCGGTGAATGGATTCCGGCTTGTTCGCGAAGCCGAACTTGTGCAGCGTCTGATAGAGCAGCACGCCCGCATAGTCGCCCGTGAACGGCCGCCCCGTCGCGTTCGCGCCGTGGAAGCCGGGCGCGAGCCCCACGATGATCAGCCGCGCCTTGCGATCGCCGAAGGGGGCGACGGGCGCACAGTAGTAGTCGGGATATTGCTTCCGCCCCTCCTCCAGGAACGCCGCGAGGCGCGGGCAATCGGTGCAGGTGCGGTCGAAGACCACGCCGTCTGAAGGCCACAGGCCGTTGCTCGGCTTGTCGTCGGTCAGCGCGAGCTGCTTGAGCGGCGCGCTCTTATGAGTGCGCGGAATGGAGATGGGCTGGGCGCGCTTCGCCGAGCTTTTTGCGGGAGATTTGCGGGCGGCTGACTTGATCATCCATCCATTGTACCGAGCTGCTACCGCGCCCAGCACGAGCCTGCTTCGAACGAACGGCAAAAGTCACGCCTTTTGCCGCCTCGCCAGGAGGGTCGTAGCAGGATGCCCTCGTGTGAACCGGTCTGCAGGCTTCCCGCCACTTCCTGCACTTGGCTGTAGCAGGTCAGCGGGCGGGAAGCCGCAGTGGATCAGATCATCAGGACGCCTTGTGGAACTGCTCTTCTTCGGTCGAGCCCTTCATCGCCGTCACTGAGGACTGGCCGGACGTGACCGTCTGCGTCACATCGTCGAAGTAGCCCGCGCCCACTTCGCGCTGATGCTTGGTGGCGGTGTAGCCGTCCTTCTCGGCCGCGAACTCCTGCTCCTGCAGCTGCACGTAGGCCGCCATCTGCGTCGCCTTGTAGCCCTTGGCGAGCTGGAACATCGAGTAGTTCAGGGCGTGGAAGCCGGCCAGCGTGATGAACTGGAACTTGTAGCCCATCGCGCCCAGCTCGCGCTGGAACTTCGCGATCGTGGCGTCGTCGAGCTTCTTCTTCCAGTTGAACGACGGCGAGCAGTTGTACGACAGCAGCTTGCCCGGAAACTTCTTGTGGATGGCTTCGGCGAACAGCTTGGCCTCGTGCAGGTCCGGCTTGCCGGTCTCGCACCAGATCATGTCGCAGTAAGGCGCATACGCAAGACCGCGAGCGATGGCCTGGTCGAGGCCGGCGTTCACGTAGAAGAAGCCTTCGCTGGTGCGCTCTTTGCCCTTGATGAAAGGACGATCGCGCTCGTCCACATCCGCGGTCAGCAGGTTCGCCGACTCGGCATCGGTACGCGCGACGAGCACGGTCGGCACGCCGGCAGTGTCGGCAGCCAGACGCGCCGAAACCAGCTTGCTGATCGCCTCGGACGTCGGCACCAGCACCTTGCCGCCCATGTGACCGCACTTCTTCGCCGACGACAGCTGATCTTCGAAGTGCACGCCGGCGGCGCCCGCTTCGATCATGGCCTTCATCAGCTCGAACGCATTGAGCACGCCGCCGAAACCGGCTTCGGCGTCGGCAACGATGGGCTTGAGCCAGTCGATCGACGTGTCGCCTTCGGCGGTGCTGATCTGGTCGGCACGCAGCAGCGTGTTGTTGATGCGCTTGACGACCTGCGGCACCGAGTTCGCCGGATACAGCGACTGGTCCGGATACATCTCGCCCGCGAGGTTCGCATCGCCGGCGACCTGCCAGCCGGAGAGATAAATCGCGTCCAAGCCCGCCTTCACCTGCTGCATGGCCTGGTTGCCGGTGAGCGCGCCGAGCGCATTGACGAACGGCTTTTCGTTCACGTACTTCCAAAGCTTCTCGGCACCCAGGCGAGCCAGCGAGTGCTCGATGTGCACGGAGCCACGCAGACGGACCACATCCTCGGCCTTGTAGGGACGCTCGACGCCCTTCCAGCGCGGGTTGGTTTCCCAGTCTTTACGAAGTTGTTCAGCGGAAGGGAGTGTCATAGGAACCTCGACTTGACGAACGATTAGTGAATGACCCGGTATGCCGGCAGAGTGATGAATGTTTCGAACTCGGGCGCGGTCGTGATCTGGTCGATCAACGCAGCAGCGCGCTCGAAGTTGCCGCTCGCGAACGCTTTTTCGCCGACTGCCGGGCGCAACTTCCCGAGCTCCTCTCGCGTGATTGCACGAAACAGCTCGGCGGTGACCTTGCGGCCATCCTCGAGCACGCCACGCGGATGTTTGATCCACTGCCAGATCTGCGCGCGAGAAATTTCCGCAGTCGCCGCGTCTTCCATCAAGTTATTGATGGGGACGCACCCCAACCCCCCGAGCCATGCGGCGAGATATTGAATCGACACGCTCACGTTGCCGCGCAGCCCGGCTTCGGTGATCGTGCCCTGCGGAATCTGCAACAAATCGGCGGCGGTCACGTCGATCTCAGGAACCTTGTTCAACTGATTCGGCGTCGGCATCAGCCGATCGAACACCTCCATCGCCACCGGCACGAGGCCAGGATGCGCGACCCAGGTGCCGTCGTGGCCATCGCCCGCCTCGCGCTCCTTGTCGGCGCGGACCTTGGCGAGCGCCTCTTCATTCGCCTTCGGATCGTTCTTGATGGGGATCTGCGCCGCCATCCCGCCCATCGCGAAGGCGCCGCGACGATGACAAGTGCGGATCGCGAGCTTCGAATACGAGCGCAGGAAGTGCGTGGTCATCGTCACCTGCTGACGATCCGGCAGCACGAAATCGGGCCGGCGCGCGAACTTCTTGATGAAACTGAAAATGTAGTCCCAGCGACCGCAGTTGAGCGCGACGATGAAGTCCTTCAGCTCGAACAGGATCTCGTCCATCTCGAAGGCCGCGAGAATGGTTTCGATCAGCACCGTGACCTTGATGGTCTGCGGCGCGAGCCCGAGCTTGCCTTCGGAGTAACGCAACACATCGGCCCACAGACGCGCCTCGAGATGACCTTCGAGCTTCGGCAGATAGAAGTACGGACCGGTGCCGCGCGCCTGCAATGCCGCATGGTTGTGGAACAGGTACAGGCCGAAGTCGACGAACGCTCCGGGAGCGGGACGTCCATCCACATAGATATGTTTCTCGAACAGGTGCCAGCCGCGCGGCCGCACGATCAGCGTCGCGATCTGCGGATTGAGCCGGTACTGCTTGCCGTCCGGGTTGGTGAACGAGATCGAACGGTTCACGGCATCGCGCAGATTGATCTGGCCTTGCACGACGTTGTCCCAGGTCGGCGTCATCGAGTCTTCGCAATCGGCCATGAACACCCGGGCGCCGGAGTTGAGCGCGTTGATGATCATCTTCCGATCGGTCGGGCCAGTGATCTCGACACGGCGATCCTGCAGATCGGCCGGAATCGACGTGACGCGCCAGTCGCCCTCGCGAATGCTGCGGGTCTCGGCGAGGAAATCCGGCAAGGCCCCCGCATCGAGCTCGCGTTGGCGAGCCTCGCGGGCGTCGAGCAGCGCGGTCACCCGATCGCCGAAGCGACGGGTCAGATCGGCGACGAACTCCAGGGCGGTGGGGCTCAAAATCGAGTCATACCCGGGGTTCAGTGCCCCGCGGATTTCGATGCCCGTGGTGGTCGAGTCCACCGCTGGATTGGTCGCCATTGACGCTCCCCATTTGCGAAAGTGGATGCACCTTAGCGACTTCCTGCCTGTGGGTAAAATATATCGTGAGTTAGAAATCGATATCTGGTACATATCTCAGTATGGAACTGAGACATTTGCGCTACTTCGTTGCTGTAGCTGAAGAAAAGCACATGACCCGGGCGGCCGAACGGCTCGGCATTCAGCAGCCCCCGCTCTCCATGCAGATCCGAGCCCTGGAACAGGAGCTCGATGCCCAGCTGTTCCGCCGCCAGCCGCGCGGGGTCGAATTGACCGATGCCGGGGCGGCCTTTCTGGATCGGGCTCGGGCCATCCTGGATCAGGTGGATCGGGCAGTGGCCACCACCCGCCGAACCGCCCGTGGCGAGGAAGGCCGGGTGGTCGTGGGCTTCACCAGCTCCGCCCCCTTCCACCCGTTCGTGCCCCGCGTGTTGCGGGCGTTCCGCGAAGCGGCTCCGCTCGTGTCTCTGGTGCTCGAGGAGAGTGGCAGCAGCGAGCTGGTGCAGGGGCTGCACAACGAACAGATCGATGCGGCGTTCATTCGCTCGCCGGTCGCCGATGTGGTCGGCCTCACCGTGCGGCCACTGCTGGAAGAAAAAATGCTGGTGGCCCTGCCGACCGGTCACATCTTCGCGCGCCGGAGCAGCTTCAGTCGCAGCGTGTTGCTGCCGCTGTCCGAGCTCGCGAAAGAAACATTCGTGCTCTACAAGCGTCCCGGCGGCCCCGGCCTGTATGACACCATCATCGCAGCGTGCAAAAGCGCCGGCTTCAGCCCGCGGGTCGGCCAGGAGGCGCCGCGAATCATTTCGACGTTGAATCTGGTAGCGTCGGGCATCGGCGTATCGATCGTGCCCGCATCCCTGCAGCGCTTGCAGATGGATGGCATCGTGTATCGCAAGCTCGAAGACATGCCGCAACTGACCGCGCCGCTGATTCTCGCTTGTCGTCGTGGCGAAAACGCCGCGGCCGTGCAACGCTTTCTCGATCTGGTGCTCACGACCGCCCAGAATATTTGATGTACATTGAAGTCGAGCTCGATGGATTCCCCTGCCCTGCTGCTGCTCAACAAGCCGTTCCGCGTGCTCACTCAGTTCACGAGCGAGGACGGCAAGGCCACGTTGCGCGATTTCATACACGCACCGGGAATGCGGCCGGCCGGCCGACTCGATTACGACAGCGAAGGTCTGGTGCTGCTGACCAACTCCGGCCCGCTACAAACGAAGCTCGCCGACCCGCGTTGGAAACAGCAGAAGACGTACTTGGTACAAGTCGAAGGCGCAATCAACGATGAGGCCCTCGCGCACCTGCGCCGGGGCGTGAAGCTGAATGATGGGATGACTTTGCCGGCGGGAGCCGAGCGCATAGATGAACCCGAGTGGCTCTGGCCGCGCGACCCGCCGATTCGATTTCGCAAGGCCATTCCGACGAGCTGGTTGAAGCTCACCATTCGCGAAGGCCGGAATCGTCAGGTCCGGCGCATGACCGCCGCGGTGAACTTGCCAACGCTGCGATTGATTCGATGGTCGGTCGGCCCCTGGACCTTGCAGGGACTCGCACCCGGCGAGTCTCGGGCCGTCGATGCGATCGAGATCGAGGCATTCATGAAGCCCTCGCAGCCCGGCAGACGGCGACGATAGCTGCTCAGGTGCCCGTATCGACCAGCCGCTTCTCCCGCATCACGACGATGAACACGCCGATCAGCGTGACGGCGCCGCCGAGCAACATGCGGGTCGTCAATTGATCGTCCAGCAGCGTCACCCCGAAGAAAATACCGAACAGCGGCGACAGCAACGTGATCGGCGACAAGCTCGTCACCGGATATTTACTGACCAGGTAGTACCACGCGGTGTGCGCCAGCAAGCTGGACATCAAGGTCGTGAACGCGAGCGCCGTCCACGCCTTCCAGTCCGCCGACTGAATCGCCTGCCACTGACCCTGCTCGAACAGCAGGCTCAACAGCATCAGCGTCGAACCGCCCGCGACCGCGATCCAGGACTGCAATTCCAGCGCTTTGATGTTGTGCAGGCGCTTGACGAAGATCAAACCCAGCGCGCCAAAAAACGTCGACGCCACCACCAGCGCCAACCCTTCCCAATAAGCGAACACGCGCGGATCGAAGCTGATGATCACCATGCCGCCGAACGCGAGCGTGATGCCGAGCGTACGACGCCATCGGATGGTCTCGCCGAGCAGCCAGATCGACAGCAGAGTTGAAATCGGGACGCTCATCTGACTGGCGATCGCCACGGTCGCCGCGTCTTCGGCGTAAAACACGCCCAGGAACAGCAACGAGAACGCCGCCGGTCCGGTCAACATCGCGGCCAGGAGCAGATTGCTCATCTGACCGCGATGGATTTTCAACAACGGCAACAGAAAAATGGCCAGCGATCCGAAACGCAGCGCCGTGAACAGAATGGGCGGGAACTGCGCGACGCCAATCTTCGAAGCAATGAGGTTCAAGCCCCACACCAGGTTCATCAGAACCAGCAGGACCAGGTGCCGGGGCGCAATCGCCGTGGCATCTGCCACGCCGGTGGTGGAGCTTGCAACCATCAATCAACGCGCGTATCGCTGTTTGAGGAATGCATATAACGCACGAACTGTTTGCGGTTCCGCGCCTACCGGTCGGCCGGGGCGCTCTTTGCCATTCCATCCATACAAATCGAGATGCAGCCAGATACGGGCATTGCTCACGAAACGGCGCAGGAACAGACCCGCGATGATGGAGCCGGCGAAGCCCGAACTGGAAACGTTGTTCACGTCGGCAATTTTGCTCGATAGCTCATCGTCGTAACCTGTCCACAAGGGCAGGCGCCACAGCGGATCGGACTCGGCGGCACCGATGCGCAACAATTCCTCGGCCGCGCCGTCATCGCTGCTGAACAAGGCAGGCAGTTCCGGGCCGAGCGCGACCCGCGCCGCGCCCGTCAACGTCGCTGTATCGATCAGCAATTCCGGTTGTTCTTCGTCGGCCAGTGCCAGGGCGTCACACAGAATCAAACGGCCTTCGGCATCTGTATTGCCGACTTCGACCGTCAACCCTTTGCGCGTGCCCAGCACGTCACCGGGTCGGAAGGCGTTGCCCGAGATCGAGTTCTCGACGATCGGCAGCAGCACGCGCAAGCGCACCGGGAGCTTCGCATCCATGATGGTCTGGGCCAGCGCCAACGCCACCGCCGCGCCGCCCATGTCTTTTTTCATCAGCAGCATCGAGGCACCGGGCTTGATGTCGAGGCCGCCGGTATCGAAACAAACGCCTTTCCCCACCAACGTGACTTTGGGTTTGGAGGCATCGCCCCATTCGATATCGACGAGCCGCGGCGCGACTGCGGCCGCACGGCCCACCGCGTGCACGGCGGGCAAACGTTCCTTCAACAGGTCGTCGCCGATGATGACGCGATGACGCGCTCCGTAGCGTCGCGCGACTTCCACTGCCGCCTGCGCCAGCACCTCGGGCGACATGTCGTTGGCGGGAGTGTTGATGAGATCGCGCGCCAGCGAGCTCGCGGCTTTGAATCTTTCCACCTCCGTGGCGTCCGCGCCTTCGGGCAGTCGTAACTGCACCGAGCGTTGCGGACCGCCGCGCTTGTAGCGCTCGAAACGATATTGTCCGTAGGCCCAACCGGCCGCGAACTGAGTGGCCGCGCGGGCTGGCAATGAGCTCGCGAGGTGGTATTGACCATCGGGCAGCCGGTCGGCGAGGCCCGCGCCGAGCCAGTAGCTCGGTTCTTCGCGGGGATTGTACTTGCCCGCGCCGACGATTACGGCGATTGGCCGCCCTTGCGGGCCCGGCAGCAACAGTAGTTTGTTTCGTTCCGCTTTGAAGCCGTGAGTCGCGGCCCAGTTGCGCACCGGCTCGTCCTGAGCCGTGCGCCACTGCTCGAACTCATCTTCGTGGAGCAGGTGCAAAGGAATGGATGGTGTGGTCACGACGGCGCCGGTCGATAGCTGTAACTGCTGTGTTCGGAAGCTGCTCACGACGTGACGCAGCGCTCACAAGAGTAGCGCAGCTTGACAAGTTACGCAGCCGTATGGTGCCATTTGCAGGCTTTATCGCATCAATTCAGACGCACAAACCGCCAACCCGTCGTTACAAGTTAGGCCATGCCCGCCGTCACGCACGCTTCCGCCGAGATCGTCGGCCTCGCAATGATCGTCGCGATCATTGTAGTAGAGCGTGTAGTCGTCTCCGGCCTGCTGCGGCGGGTCGAGTGCGGGACCGGCGTCTGATCACCACAGGATAGGATTCGCCACACGAACCCCGCACCGGCCAGCCCGAGGCGGGGTTCGCTCGTTTTTGAGATACAGATTTCTTTCAACACACACACGCTTTTTAGCTTGTTTCATTCGGAGAGCAACATGCCGCAGATCTATTCGCAGAAGGACGTCAACAAGAAGGCCTTGGCCAAGGCCCGTATCGCCATCCTCGGCTATGGCAGCCAGGGCCGTGCGCATGCGCTAAACCTGAAGGACAGCGGATATGACGTCGTGGTCGGCGTGCGCAAGTCCGGCGACAGCTTCGCCAAGGCGAAGAAGGATGGCCTGGAAGTCGCCGAGCCCACCGAGGCGGTGAAGAATGCCGATCTGATCGCGTTCCTGACCCCCGACCTGACCCAGAAAGATCTGTACAAGGACGTGATCGGCAACGTCAAACAGGGCGCCACCATCCTGTTCGCCCACGGTTTCAACATTCATTTCAAGCAGATCAAGCCGCGTAAGGACCTGAACGTGGTGCTGATCGCGCCGAAGGGCCCGGGCGGCCTGGTGCGTCGTCAGTATCAGCAGGGCCGCGGCGTGCCGGCGCTGCTGGCCGTGTATCAGGACGTGAACAAACAAGCCAAGGCCATTGCCCTCGCCTACGCCGATGGCATCGGCGCCACGCGCGGCGGCGTGCTCACCACCACCTTCGCCGAAGAGACCGAAACCGATCTGTTCGGCGAGCAGGCGGTGCTGTGCGGCGGCGCGACCGAACTGGTCGTGAAGGGCTTCGAGACGCTGGTGGAAGCCGGCTATCAGCCCGAAGTCGCCTACTACGAGTGCTTGCACGAGCTGAAGCTGATCGTCGACCTGCTGCACGAAGGCGGCCTGACCAAGATGCATCAGTTCATTTCCGAAACCGCCAAGTACGGCGATCTGACGCGCGGCCCGCGCGTGGTCAACAGGGCCACCAAGAAGGAAATGAAGAAGATTCTCAAGGAAATCCAGGACGGCAAATTCGCCCGTCAGTGGATCGCCGAGAACCGCAGCGGCCGCAAGAAGTACAACAAGCTCATGAAAGCGGACTACACCCACAAGATCGAGAAGGTCGGTGCCAAGCTGCGCGAGCGCATGCCCTGGCTGCAGGAAGAGAAAGCGTAATTTTTCAAACGTTCGTGACCGGGAGCGGCGCCTGCGGGCGCCGCTTTCGGCTGCGGACCCCGCCACAGGAGAACCTGACGATGCCCATCAATGCAGCGAAACACATCTGGTACAACGGCAAGCTCGTGCCCTGGGAAAAGGCCACGGTACACGTACTGGCCCACGCGCTGCATTACGGCTCGACGGTATTCGAAGGCGAGCGCGCCTATCCGACGCCGCACGGCCCGGTGATTTTTCGTCTCAAGGATCACACCCGCCGGCTGTTCGACTCGGCCAGGATCTATTCCATCGACATTCCCTACACGCCGGACCAGATCAATGCCGCGTGCAAGGAGATCATCAACGCCAATGGCCTCACCAAGGGCGCGTACCTGCGGCCGTTCGCATTTCGCAGCTACGGCGAAATCGGCGTCGCGCCGAAGATTTCGCCGCCCATCGATACCGTCGTCGCGGCCTTCGAATGGGGCTCGTATCTCGGCTCCGAAGGCCTGGAGAACGGCGTCGACGTGATGGTGTCGTCGTGGCAGCGCCTCGCGCCGAACACGATTCCGGCGCTCGGCAAGGCGGCCGGCAACTACCTGTCGAGCCAGCTGATCAGCATGGAGGCGAAGCGGCTGGGCTTTGCCGAAGGCATCGGTCTGGGCACGGACGGTACGGTCAGCGAAGGCGCCGGCGAGAACCTGTTCGTGATTCGCGACGGCGTGATCTATACGCCGGGCCTCGCGAACTCGATTCTCCAAGGCATCACTCGCGACAGCGTCATCACGCTGGCGCGTGCGCATGGCTTCGAAGTACGTGAACAACCGCTGCCGCGCGAGTTCCTGTACCTCGCGGACGAGATCTTCATGACCGGCACCGCCGCTGAAATCACGCCGGTACGCTCGGTCGACAAGATCACCATCGGCGCCGGCAGGCGCGGCCCGATTACCGAGGCGCTCCAGGCAGCGTTCTTCGGTCTGTTCACCGGCAAGACCGCGGACAAATGGGGCTGGCTGGAGTCGTGCGAGGACGGCGCCAGGCAGGCAGTAGGCGCTTAACCGGTTGATTCGAGGGCGCCGCCGCGATGGCGGCGCTCCATCGCCGATGACGATGGCCCCCTCGGCAATCGTCAACCCCGCTTCCGCCCCACCCTGGCATGCTTGCAGCTTCGCCATTTTGTTCGATGGTCTAGCTCATGACTGCCAGGACCCTGTTCGAAAAAATCTGGGAACAGCACCAGGTCGTGCCCGAGAGCGCCGATGCGCCGGCCGTGCTGTACATCGATCTGCACCTGGTGCACGAGGTCACCTCCCCGCAGGCCTTCTCCGTGCTGCGCGCCCAGAACCTGAAAGTGCGCCGACCCGAGCGCGTGCTGGCGACCATGGATCATTCCACGCCCACCGATCCCGACGAGGTCTTTGGCCGGGTGCCCATCAAAGTCGAATCCGCGGCGCGTCAGGTGAAAGAGTTCGAAAAGAACTGCCGTGAGTTCGGCATCGAGCTGCACGGACTGGGCAGCGACACTCGCGGCATCGTGCACGTCATCGGTCCCGAACTGGGCGCCACTCAGCCGGGCAAGACCATCGTGTGCGGCGACAGTCACACGGCGACGCACGGTGCATTTGGCGCCCTCGCCTTCGGCATCGGCACGACCGAAGTGGGCCACGTGCTCGCGACCCAATGTTTGTTACAACGCCGTCCGAAGACGCTCGCCATCGAAGTGACCGGCAAGCTGCGTCCCGGCGTGACCGCGAAAGATCTGATCCTCGCCATCATCGGCGAGATCGGCGTCTCCGGCGGCACGGGTTACGTCATCGAATATCGCGGCCCGGCCATCGAAGCGCTATCGATGGAAGAGCGCATGACCGTTTGCAACATGTCGATCGAAGCAGGCGCGCGCGCCGGACTGATCGCCCCGGATGAAACGACGTTCGAGTATCTCGAGGGCCGACGCTTCGCTCCGCAAGGCAAGGCTTGGGACGAAGCCGTCGCGCGCTGGCGTGAACTGAAAACCGATCCGGGCGCGAAGTTCGACCGCGTCGTGACCATCGACGCAAGCTCGCTCGAACCCATGATCAGCTACGGCACGCATCCGGGCATGGTCGTTCCCATCAGCGGCAAAGTGCCCGAGGTCGCCAACGATCCGGTGCACGCGAAGGCACTGAGCTACATGGGCCTGAATGGCGGCGAGGCAATGGTGGGCAAACCCATCCAGGTCGTCTTCATCGGCAGCTGCACGAACGGACGCCTGTCCGATCTCGAGCTCGCCGCAGGCGTGCTGAAAGGCCGCAAGGTCGCGGGCGGCGTTCGCATGCTGGTGGTGCCGGGCTCGCAGCAAGTCAAGCGCGAAGCCGAACGTCTCGGGCTCGACAAGATCTTCACCGACGCCGGAGCGGAGTGGCGCGAATCCGGCTGCTCGATGTGCATCGGCATGAACGGCGACACCGCCGGCCGCGGCCAATACACAGTCAGCACCAGCAATCGCAATTTCGAAGGACGCCAGGGCGCGGGCGCACGCACGCTGCTCGCAAGCCCCGCCACCGCGGCGGCCGCAGCGATCGCCGGCAAGATCGCCGATCCTCGCGCCTACCTTCCTCACTGAGCGCCCGACCATGCAACCCATCCGCACGATCGAGTCTCGCACCGTCGTCATTCCAGTGACGAACATCGACACCGACCAGATCATTCCGGCTCGCTTTCTCACCACGACGACCCGTGAAGGCCTGGGCAAACAAGCGTTCGCCGACTGGCGCTACGACGCCAACGGCGCGGTGAAAGCCGATTTCATTCTGAACAAGCCCGAAGTCGCCGGCTGCGCCATTCTGGTCGCGGGCCGCAATTTCGGTTGCGGCTCGTCGCGTGAGCACGCGCCTTGGGCGCTGCTCGATTACGGCTTCCGCGCGGTCATCAGCACCGAGATCGCCGACATCTTTCGTAACAACTCGCTGAAGAACGGGCTGCTGCCCATCGTCGTCGACGACCAGACGCATCAGTGGCTGATGAACAATCCGGGTGCGAACGTCACCATCGACCTGGAAACGACCACACTCACCTTGCCGACCGGCGCGACCGCGAAATTCCCGATCGAGGGCTTTGCGCGCGTGTGCCTGATGAATGGCGTCGACGAGCTCGGCTTCCTGCTGCAACAAGCGCCGGCGATCGGGCGTTACGAAGCGGCGCGCACCTTCTGAGCTCATCCAGGACATTGCCATGACCGAAGCAAGCATCGTGGTTCTGGGGGGCGATGGTATCGGCCCCGAAGTCACCGAACAGGGCGTGCGCGTGCTGGAAGCGATTGCCAGCCGTTACGGGCACGATTTCAAGTTCGCGCACCATTTGATCGGTGGCGCCGCCATCGACGCGACGCAGAGCGCGTTACCGTCGCAAACGACGTCCGCGTGCGGCACCGCTGACGCCGTGCTGCTGGGCGCTGTGGGCGGTCCGAAGTGGTCCGACCCGAACGCCAAGATTCGTCCCGAGCAAGGTCTGCTGGCGCTGCGTAAGGCGCTCGGTCTGTTCGCGAACCTGCGCCCTGTATCGCTGCACTCGGAGCTGCTCGACGCGTCTCCTCTCAAGCCCGAAGTACTGAAAGGCACCGACATCATGGTCGTGCGCGAGCTCACCGGCGGCATCTACTTCGGTGAGAAGACACGCACCGAGCATTCGGCCAGCGATCTTTGCACTTACTCCGTCGAGGAGATCACTCGCGTCACTCGCGTTGCCGGCCATCTCGCGCGGGGCCGACGCAAATTCATCACGTCGGTCGATAAAGCCAACGTGTTGGAAACATCGCGCCTGTGGCGCAGCACGGTCGAGAAAGTGCTGAGCGAAGAATTTCCGGACGTGAAGTACGAGCATCAGCTGGTCGACTCGGCGGCGATGCTGCTGATCCGCAAGCCCGCCCACTTCGATGTCGTGCTCACTGAAAATATGTTTGGCGACATCCTCACCGATGAGGCCTCGATGCTCGCCGGATCGCTCGGCTTGTTGCCGTCGGCATCCCTCGGTGCCGGCAAGCTCGGCCTGTACGAACCGATTCATGGATCGGCGCCGGATATCGCGGGCAAGGGCATCGCAAATCCCTACGGCACCCTCCTCAGCGTCGCGATGCTGTTGCGTCATTCGCTCGACCTCCCCGAGGAGGCGGCGGCGGTCGAACGGGCCGTCACGGAGGCCATTTCGGAGGGTGTCCGGACCGCCGATATTGCCGCCCCGGGAGCGGCCGTGAGCACCGCCCAGGCGGGCGACGCGGTGCTGGCCAAACTGCGGAAGTAAAATCGTAAGTCTTTGATTTTACTGAGATCGAAAAGATTTTGGCCGGTCGCAGAATAATCTTGACCACAATCCGGTTGAACCGGTTATGATCTGTCCCAGGCGACGGATTCGATCTCTTCCGTCGCTTCCGCCTTCGGGCAAATCTCCATGTCTCGGCCACTACGGTCGAGGTGTCTTTGGTGGAAACGGGACTCGTGTCGGGTTAGTCCCC
>NZ_CALFXI010000045.1 GCF_937958065.1 uncultured Steroidobacter sp. | reverse complement strand
GGCGAGTTTCCCGAGACCCCCACCTACGCCCCAGCTCTGCCGACAGGCTGCGCGCCAGCGCGAAGCGAAAAGCAACGTTTAAGCGAGATGCCCAGCTCCGCAGCCAGGCCAAGCGCAACCGCGCCAGCGCGAAGCGCCAACAGCAGCGATAGCGAATCCGTCAGCCGGGAGGCCCGCCTTCCTCGCCGAAGTCGGCAACCCAGGCAGCGATGTCCTGGTCGTAGGTCACGATGTTCTCGGCGCTCGCCGAGCGCCGCAGGCGATCGCGCACGGCATCCCACTTCTCACCTTCGGGGACTTCTTCGACCAGGATGATCTTCGCCGACGCCTTATCGAGCGTACGCAGATTCGCGTACAGATTGCGCGCGTAAACATCGGGCCGGATGCCCGCGTTGATCCAGGTCATGAACGGATTCGCCGTTCCCGGCGGACGCTGAGCCAGCACGGCGACCTTCTCGTGATTCGCCGTGAACTCGTTCATCACCGTTTCGAGCCGGCGGCTCGGCACGACGTTGACCGGCGTGGCCGGCGAGTAATGTCGCGACGTCGAGCCCGGCACGCGCGGCGCGTTCGGATTCGGCCCCATCTGGATCGTCGGCACCACCGCCTTGAGCTGCGACAGGCTGATACTCCCCGGCCGCAACACTCGCGGACCATCCGCGAGACAGCTGATGATGGTGGACTCCAAACCGACCTTGCAGTCGCCGCCATCGAGCACGAACTTCAGCTCGTCACCGAACTCTTCTCGCACATGTTCCGCCCGCGTCGGACTGACATGGCCATATTTGTTTGCCGACGGCGCCGCAATTCCGCCGCCGAACGCGTTGAGCAGTTGCTGCGCGACCGGATGATTCGGCACGCGAATCGCGACCGTGTCCTGCCCGCCAGTAATCACATCGTTGACCGCCGGCGCGCGTTTCGCGACCAGCGTGAGCGGCCCCGGCCAGAATGCATCGGCGAGCTTCTTCGCCTCCGGCGTCATGTCCCGCACCCAGCGCTGCAGATAGCGCGGATGATCGATGTGTACGATCACCGGGTGTGTAGACGGCCGACCTTTGACGCGGAAAATCTTACGTACCGCGTCCGGGTTGTTGGCGTTCGCGCCCAGGCCGTACACCGTCTCGGTAGGAAACGCCACGAGCTCGCCGGCGCGCAACGCTTCGACGGCCTCCTGGATTTCCTGTTGTAGCACTCGTCCTATAGCCATGGCGGCAATGATAGCAAGAGGGGCCCCGCCCGTTGGTCGCGGGCGACGGACGGTCTCATTCGAGCGCCGTCCGGGTCCACCCCTGGGCCGTCCGGCGCAGTTCGTAGGTCGGCCAGAAGCGCTTGTCGAGCTTCAGTGTCATGACTTCGACCGAGCCGTTCCAGGTCACAGTCCGCAATCTGAGCGAGCTGCGATCTTCGCGCCCGCTGACCGCCTGGATGAACTGATCCAGATCGGCGACCGGCTTGCCGTCGACCTCCACGATGCGGCGCCCGGCCCACAGCTGATAACGGGTGGCCGGCGAGCCGTACGAGAAATACGCGACGAACACGCCGTCCGGCTCGATGCCACGCTGCGCGGCCAGCGCACGGTGCGGCTGTTGCAGCACTGCCCCGGCCCACACCACGATGCGGTCCAGATCGCGCCCACCGAGCGCCACGGTCGGCACCTCGATGACCTGCACGCCCTTGTCACGCCAGACGGTGACTCGCACCGACGGCTTCTGCACGCTTCGCTCCACTTCTCGGAAGCGATTCACGATCGCCCCATCGATGTCCAGGATCAGATCGCCCGAGCGGAGCAACCCATCCGCCGGCGAGCCGCCGACAGTACGCACCACGCTGAGCACCTGGCGGCGCTCGGGGCTGTGTTGTTCCAGGCGGCGGATCCAGTCATCCGGCAGATTCTGCTTGCGGGCAGCCGCCAGCGGCACCGGCTGCAGCTCGGCTTCGAGCGAATGCAGCGCACGCCCCTCGCGCACCAACGGCAGCATTTCCTGCACGAGCTCCGCGGAAATGCCGCGATTCTCCTGCGCGATCTCACGACCGGCTTCGTAGGCGAAGCTGGCCCAGGTCGCGATGACGGCGCCGCTCTTGTCGACCAGCACGCCGTCGTAGTCCGACGGACCGTTCACCAGGGAAATGGTCTCCAGGTTCGAGTCCCGGAACTGCAACGTGCGCGACAGCGGGAAGCCGACGGGGTCCACCGAGGCGACCGTCGCCGAGCGCGATTGCACCTTGCCATCGGCACGCATGCCGACAGCCCACACCTCCTGGCCCGGCAGCACATCGACCGTTTTCAAGGTCGCCGCCTTGGCGGGGGTCGCGCCGATCAGTTTCGGGTCATAAGAAATTGCGGCGAGATTGTGCAACGGATGGATGTACTCGACCCGTCCCGGCACTTCGATCGAGCCGGCGAACGTGATGCGCACATCGCCCAACGGCGCCGGCACGGTGTTGCGATCCACGATCACCAGGCCGCGTTCCGCATCGACGATCAGGCCGGTGCCGTAGTAGCTGCGCTCGGTGATGCCCGACACCGAATACGGCATGTCGAAGTTCACCAGCACCAGCGACGGCGCGAGCTTGTTGACCAGCGGATCGGAGGTCTTCGCAAACGTCGTCGTGGCGGGCTCCGGCGTCTTCGCGCGGCCATCGTGCCCCCAGGGCGTGCATGGCCAGGTGCCCTGCTTGTCGTCGCGTTTGCAGACGCGTGACGGGAACCAGCGACGGTCCATGCGAACGCTGCGCCATTGCGCGGTCTTCGGATCGTCGATGGTGAAGAAACGCACCGTGATGCGCTGGCCGTCGCTCAGCTTCGACAGCACTTCTTCCAGATCGCCGAGCCCGTTGATGGGCGTACCGCCGGCTTCGCTGATGACGGCGCCGCGAGGCACGCCGGCTGCGCCGAGCACGTAGCCCGGATTGGCGACGTACACGCCCTTGATCGGAACGTTGATGTGACGCGCCTGCTGCCAGGACAGGTTGTGAACGATGGCGTCGCCGAATTCGAGGAACTCGTCCGGCATGACTTCGTACATGTTCTGGATGGGCAGCTCGCGCTCGAGCTCCTGGCCGCCGCGCTCGATGGACAGCTTCACGGTCTTGCCGACGTTGTCGTCGAGCGTGGCCGCGAGCAGAGAAAAGTCGGCCGTCAGCTGTCCATTGATCCGCACCAGGACGTCGCCCGGCTCGAGCACGTTCTCGGCGGCCGAGCCTCGCTGCACTTCGGACACGACCAGCATGCCGACGCTGTTCGGAAACTTCTTACGGACTTCGATCTCGGTGCCGTTGCCGAGCCCCAGGCGACGCACCTCATCGAACGGCGTGTAGACGAACACGGTCTGCAGCGTGCCGCGCGAGACCTGCTTGCCCTTCTGAATCGCGTCCAGCGCGCGCGTCACTCGATCCAACGGCAGATAGAAGCTCGATGCCGCTGCATTGCTGCCGCCCGCATTGAGCGCCAGCACGCGGCCGTCGATATCGATCACCGGCGAGCCGGAGGAGCCACCCGACGTGCTCGAGGCGGCCTGGTAATAGAACGTGTTGAAGTCGTTGTACTTGCCGAGGCCGTAGTTGGGCGCCTCGCGGTCCAGGCGCGCCAGCGTGCCGGCGAGAATCGACAGCTGTTCGCCGGCGTCGTTGCCGATGACCCGAATCTCGCGACCGACCTGCGCGCCCTGCGGGTGCAGCTTCAATTCGGTCGGCTTGATGAAACGCAGCTTGGAGGGATCGTAACGATAGAAACCGAAGTCGTGCACCGGGTCGCGATACACCGGATACAGCGTGACTTCCTCGCGATTCAGAAACACCGCGGTGGCCGTCACCGGCCCCGGCGTCACGACGTGACGGTTGGTGAGAATCAGGCCGCGCTGGGCATCGACGACGAAGCCGGTCGCCTGGCTCGACATGTTCCACTCGGTGTCGAACGCACGAGCCAGATCGACCTGGATGGTGACGACGCCGCTGGCGACCCGCTCCAGCGTCCTCGTCCAGCGTGAATCTTCGACGTCGGGCACCGGCACCGGGGCCGCTGGCATGGGCGAAATCCCCGAGGGAGAACTCGCCTCCTGGGAGTGCGAAGGCAGACAGGCAAGCAGCAGCAGTCCGGCAACGGCAAGAGTTCTATGCATGAGTGAACCGCGTTCGTGGCTGTAAGGAGCCGCGAGCGGGGATTCACGGGGCCGGGGCGGTCAGCCCAGCAGCAGGAACCCCCAGATCACGACCAGGACGCCGAAGGATAGCAGTACGGCGGTCGAGCCGACGTCTTTGGCCAGGCCGGAGAGCTCGTGGCGCTCCAGGCCGATGCGGTCGACGACGGTCTCGATGCCAGTGTTCAGCAGTTCGACCACCAGGACCATCAGCACCGAGCTGATCAGCAGGGCCTTTTCCACCGGGTTTTTACCCAGGTAAGCCCCTAGCGGCAGCAGGACCGCCGCCAGGGCCACCTCTTGTCTGAATGCCGCCTCAGAGCGGAATGCGCCCCGAAAACCCTTCCATGAATTGACGAATGCGAGCAGGAGCCGGCGCATGCCGGCCAGCTTGGGGCGCTCAGTCGGACTCATTCAGTATTTCTCATGCCGTAGGTCAGATCGAGTTGCTTGGCGGCACGCACGTCATCGAGACGACGGACCGGCAGATTGTAAGGAGCGCCCTTGACCTTGGCCGCGTCCTGCTCGGCTTCCGCCTGGATGGCGATCATGGCCTCCACGAAGCCATCCAGCTCCTCCTTGGCCTCGGTCTCGGTGGGCTCGATCAGCAGGCATTCCGGCACCAGCAATGGGAAGTACGTGGTCGGTGCATGGAAGCCGTAATCGAGCAGGCGCTTGGCGAAGTCCATCGCATTCACGCCCAGCTCCTTGGCCTGGCGTTTCATGGTGATGATGAACTCGTGGCTGGCGCGACGCTCCGGATACGCCGGATCGAAGCCCGCCTTCTTCAAGCGGGCCAGCAGATAGTTGGCGTTGAGCGCCGAGAACTCCGCGACCCGATGCATGCCTTCGCGGCCGAGCATGCGCATATAAACGTACGCACGCAGCAGCACGCCGGCGTTGCCCATGAACGCGGACAGACGACCGATGGTCTGCGGTATGTCGTTCTCGTCCAGCCAGCGATAGCTGTCGCCGTCCCTGCCGACGATCGGAATGGGCAGGAACGGCAGCAGGCGCTGCCCGACGCCGACCGCACCCGAGCCCGGACCGCCGCCGCCGTGCGGCGTCGAGAAGGTCTTGTGCAGGTTCATGTGAATCACGTCGAAGCCCATGTCGCCCGGACGCACCTTGCCCAGAATGGCGTTGAGGTTGGCGCCGTCGTAATACAGCAGGCCGCCGGCGTCGTGCACCAGCCTGGCTACTTCCTGGATGCGACGTTCGAACACGCCCAGCGTCGACGGATTGGTCAGCATGATGCCGGCCGTCTTCGGACCGAGCGCCGCCTTCAATGCATCGATATCGATGTCGCCGTTCGGCAGTGACGGAATTTCCACCACCGTGCAGCCACACATGGTCGCAGTCGCCGGATTGGTGCCGTGGGCAGCGTCGGGAACGATGATCTCGGTGCGCTCCAGATCATTGCGTGCCCGGTGATACGCACGAATCATCGCGACGCCGGCGAATTCACCCTGCGCGCCGGCCATGGGCGTGAGCGACACGCCTTTCATGCCGGTCACTTCCTTCAACATCTCCTGCAGCTCATACAGGCAGGCGAGGAAGCCCTGGCTGACCGAGTTCGGCGCCAGCGGATGACGGCCGAGGAACTCGGGCAACATCGCGAACGCATTACACGCGCGCGGGTTGTACTTCATCGTGCACGAGCCGAGCGGGTAGAAATGCGTGTCGATGGAGAAGTTCAGCTGCGACAGGCGCGTGAAGTGACGCACGGCCTGCAGCTCGGATACTTCCGGCAGCGCGGCGCGCTTGCTGCGACGAAACTTCTCCGGCACTTCGGCGGAAGCCCCTTGCGGATACTGGCCGACGGCGCTGCGTCCCGGGCGCGAATGTTTGAAGATCAACGGTTCAGTGATGTGGCTCACGGCTTGCGCTCCAGAACGTCGGCGAGAGCTGAGGCGTAGCTATCCAGGTCCGCATCGGTGCGCATCTCCGTCGCACACACCAGCAGCGCGTTGCCCAGCTCGGGATAGAGTTTCGACAAATCCAATCCACCGACGATGTTGCGTTTGGCCAGGGCCTCGAGCACCTCGCTCACCTTGGTCGGCAGCTGTAACACAGCTTCATGAAAACGGTAACCGTCGAACACGACTTTCACGCCGGGAATGCGCGCCAGCCGCTCGACCAGCTTGCTCGTCTGCCGTTGCGAAGTCGCCGCCACGGCTTCCAGACCGGCCGCGCCCAGCAGCGACATATGGATGGTCGCCGCCGTCACCAGCAGGCCCTGGTTGGTGCAGATGTTGGAAGTCGCCTTGCTGCGGCGAATGTGCTGTTCGCGTGCCTGCAGCGTCAGCGTGAAGCCCTGCTTGCCATCGAGGTCGACGGTGCGACCGATGATGCGGCCGGGCATCTGACGCACATGCTCCATGCGGGTGGTCATGAAGCCGAAGTAAGGACCGCCCGAGGACAGCGGCACGCCCAGCGGCTGGCCGTCGCCGACCACGATGTCGACACCCTTCGTGCCCCACTCGCCCGGTGGCTTGAACAACGCCAGCGACAGCGGATTCACCACCGCGATCACCAGCGCGTTGTTGGCATGCGCCCAATCGGTGATGGCATCGACGTCTTCCATCAAGCCGAAGAAATTCGGCTGCTGGATCACGACGGCGGTGATGTCCTCACCTTTCAGCGCTTCGAGCCTGGAGAACTGCAGCGTGCCCTTGCCCGGCTCGTACGGCAGCACCGTGAAGCTGAGGTTCTGACCTTCCGTGACCGCCCGTGACACGGACAAGTAAGTCGGGTTCAGCGTCGAAGGCACGACGATGCGAGCCGACTTCGACCTGCGATGCGCGCGCACCGACATCAGGCAGGCTTCGGCAAGCGCCGATGCGCCGTCGTAGAGCGACGCGTTCGAGACTTCCATGCCCGTCAGGCTGCTCATCATCGTCTGGTATTCGTACAGCAGCTGCAGCGTGCCCTGGCTCGCTTCCGCCTGATATGGCGTGTACGCGCTATAGAACTCGCCGCGCGTGACGATCGCCCAGACCGCCGCGGGAATGTGATGCTCATAAGCGCCGGCGCCCAGGAAGTTCAGCGGGCGACCGTCTTGCGACGCGCGCTGCTGCATGAGGCGCCCGACTTCCATCTCGCTCAGTGCGTCGGGAATCGCGGC
Organism: uncultured Steroidobacter sp.; assembly: GCF_937958065.1. Taxonomy (GTDB): domain Bacteria; phylum Pseudomonadota; class Gammaproteobacteria; order Steroidobacterales; family Steroidobacteraceae; genus Steroidobacter. The sequence goes on along the minus strand of NZ_CALFXI010000045.1, from coordinate 17,649 downwards.
GAGCGATTTGATCCGCAGCGCCGCCGGGATTTCGTCGAACAGCGCATCGATGCTTGGCGCGCCGATGGCGGCCAGCATTTCGCTGATCTCGGTTTCGGTGTGAGGAATGAACGGCATGGCGGCACTCAGTGGGCGGCGTCAGCGACGACCTTCTCGTAAGCCTTGGCATCCAGCAGCTGTTGCAGCTCGCCGGCGTTGCTCGGCTTGAGCTTGAACAGCCAGCCGGCGCCGTACGGATCGCTGTTGACCAGCTCGGGCGAGCCGCTCAACGCGTCGTTGGCGGCGATCACTTCGCCGGACAGCGGGCTGTAAACGTCGGACGCCGCTTTGACCGACTCGACCACCGCGGCGGCAGCGCCCTTGCTCAGCGACTTGCCCACTTCGGGCACTTCGACGAACACGAGATCGCCCAGCGCGCCCTGCGCATGGTCGGAAATGCCGATGGTGACGGTGCCGTCGCTCTCGACGCGCGCCCATTCGTGGGAGTCCAGATATTTCAGGTCGGCAGGAATGTTCGACATGGTGAGAATCCTAGATAGTGACTAATGACCAATGACTGGAAGAATCAGGAAACCAGGGGCTTGCCGTTGCGCACGAACGGATATTTCACGACGCGCGCGGCCAGCAACTTGCCGCGGATATCGACTTCGACGCGCTCGCCCGTTGCCGCCGGCACCCGCGCGAAGCCGATGGATTTCTCCAGCGTCGGCGAGAACGTGCCGCTGGTGAGCTCACCGTCACCCGCCGGGGTGACGACGCGCTGATGACCGCGGAGCACACCGCGATCGTCGAGAATCAGACCGACGAGCTTGCGCTTCACGCCCGCGGCGCGCTGCGCTTCGAGCGCCGCGCGACCGACGAAATCACGTTCCGGCGGATCGAAGGCCACGGTCCAGGTGAGGCCCGATTCGAGCGGCGAGAGGTTTTCATCCATGTCGTTGCCGTAGAGATTCATGCCCGCTTCGAGCCGCAGCGTGTCTCGCGCGCCCAGACCGCACTGCGCGACCCCGGCCGCCTTCAGATCGCTCCAGAACTTCGGCGCTGCCGCGACCGGCAACATGACTTCCCAACCGTCCTCGCCGGTGTAACCGGTGCGAGAAATGAAATATTCGCCGAGCTGCCGACCTGTGAACGGCTTCAACTGCAGCGCTTCGTCGGCGTACTGACCGATCAGCGTCGCCGCCTTGGCGCGCGCATTCGGACCTTGCACGGCGATCATCGCCAGGTCGTTGCGCGGCTTGATGTCGACGCCGAACTCGTCGGAGAAGCGCTTCAACCAGGCGAGGTCTTTATCGCGCGTGCCGGCGTTCACCACGATGCGGAACCAGGAGTCGTCGATGAAATAGACGATGAGGTCGTCGATCACGCCGCCGTTCTCGTTGAGCATGCAGCTGTACAGCGCCTTGCCCGAGTCCTTCAGCTTGGCAACGTCGTTGGCGAGCACATGGCGCAAGTAGTCACGGACGCGCGCGCCGGTGACATCCACACTGAGCATGTGGGAAACGTCGAACATGCCGGCATCGCGACGGACCGCGTGATGTTCTTCGATCTGGGAGCCGTAGTTGACCGGCATGTCCCAGCCGCCGAAATCGACCATGCGGGCGCCGGCGGCGACATGGGTGTCGTAAAGGGGAGTCTTGAAGCCCATCGAATGCTCCGGGAGTTGGCCAGTGTAAAGGTCGCGCCGAACGCCTAGCGTTCAACGCCCCTCTGTCCTGTGACCTGAGAGATCCGGTACCGACTCGAGTCGCGCACCTCTCCCCTTCGGTGAACTGCCGACCCGCCGGCTGCCGCCAGGCGCTTGTCGCCAGTTTCTCTCCAGAGCCCGCCGAGCGGTGGGCGGAGCTCCGCCGGTCCACTTGCACGCCGTTCATTTGCCTGAGCGTTTCCGGGCGGTTGCGCCTTCGGCGGCGGGGTCGATCCCGCTCTCTCCGGCCGTGCCTTGCGATGGGTGCGCGTATGGTAGCCGAAGCCAGCGCTTCGTGCGTGAAGCGTTACAATAACCGCATCTATGCGCCCTACCCGACGTCATTCCATCCCCGTTCGTATCGGCTCCGTCACTGTCGGCGGCCCCGCGCCGGTCGTCGTGCAATCGATGACCAACACCGACACCGCCGATATCGAGTCCACCACCCAGCAGATCAAAGCCCTGGCGCGCGCCGGCTCCGAGCTGGTCCGCGTCACGGTCAATACCGACGAGGCCGCCGCGGCCGTCCCGCACATTCGCGACCGGCTCGCCCGGCTGGGCATTCACGTGCCCATCGTCGGCGACTTTCATTTCAACGGTCACAAGCTGCTCAAGGCTCACCCGGCCTGCGCCGAGGCCCTGGCGAAATACCGTATCAACCCTGGCAATGTGGGCCGTGGCAGCAAACGCGACCCGCAATTCGCCGAAATGATCGAAGTCGCGCTCCGCAACAACAAGCCGGTGCGCATCGGGGTGAACTGGGGCAGCCTGGATCAGGATCTGCTGACGCGTCTCATGGACGAAAACTCCAAGTCCGCCGAGCCGATGGACGCCCGCGATGTCACGCGCGAGGCACTGGTGGTCTCGGCGCTGGAATCCGCCAGGCGCGCCGAAGAGCTGGGCATGGGCTCCGATCGCATCGTGATTTCGTGCAAGGTCAGCGGCGTGCAGGATCTGATCTCGGTGTACCGCAACCTGGCGAAACGCTGCGATTACGCGCTGCATCTCGGCCTGACCGAAGCCGGCATGGGTTCCAAAGGCATCGTCGCTTCCACCGCCGGCATGGCCGTGCTGTTGCAGGAAGGCATTGGCGACACGATCCGCGTCTCGCTGACGCCCGAGCCCGGCGGCGATCGCACTCAGGAAGTGATCGTCGCGCAGGAGATCCTGCAGACCATGGGGCTGCGCTCGTTCATGCCCATGGTGGTCGCCTGCCCCGGCTGTGGTCGCACCACGTCGACGTATTTCCAGGAGCTGGCGCAGAAGATTCAATCTCACATCCGTCATCAGATGCCGGAATGGCGCAAGCAGTACGTCGGCGTCGAAGACATGACCGTGGCCGTCATGGGCTGCGTGGTCAACGGCCCCGGCGAAAGCAAGCACGCCAACATCGGCATCAGCCTGCCCGGCACCGGCGAACGTCCGGTCGCCCCCGTTTATGTGAACGGTGAAAAAGGCCCGACCCTCAAGGGCGAGCACATCGCCGAAGAATTTCAATCGCTGGTCGAGGACTACATCGCCAAGACCTACGCGCGGAGAGAACCAGCATGACCTCACTTGCCGAACAACGCTGCAAACCTTGCGAAGGCGGCGTCGCTCCCCTGACCCTCGAAGAAGCGCAGGGCTTGATGAAACAGGTCAGCGACGTCTGGAAACTCGCGGCCGACGGCCGCAGCATCCGCGGCGAATGGAAGTTCCGTAACTTCTATCACACGATGAGCTTCGTGAACGCGGTCGCTCACATCGCCAACGCCGAAGATCACCATCCGGACATGGAAGTCGGCTATGGCTATTGCCGCATGACCTTCAACACCCACGCCATCGGCGGGCTGTCGCACAACGATTTCATCTGCGCCGCCAAGGTGGACGCTTTGCCACGCACCTAGCCGGAGAAACTCACATGCGCCGCGCTACGTTGGGTCGACTCGCTCTGCACCTGCGTATCTGGGCGGCATGTACCGCTGCCCTCCTCTACGTCGCGCCCGCCGCGGCGGTGACGGTGACGGCTCTCGCGTATGACCCGGCCAAGGATCACCTGGTCATGACCATCGCGTACCGCGGCACGAATCCGGATCACCAGTTCAACGTGCAGTGGGACGAGTGCAAGCGGCTCGACGATGAGCGGCAGCAGATTCTCGGGCTGCTGGTGGACAGCCAGCCCGATGACCTCGCCCGACAGGAGTTCACCAGGCCCCTGCGCATCGACCTGCGAGATTTCAGCTGCCGGCCGGCGAAGGTGACCATCAGAACATCGGCGGGATTCTTCGCGTCGGTGAACGTGCCGGCGCCAAAAAGCAAATGGTCGCCGCCCCAGCCTGCTTCGGAGTCTCGGAACGCGCCTTGAGAGTGTGGGGCGACTAGCGCTCGCGGTCAGTGGGGAGCACCGCGCTGACGTTGGCGAGTAGCGCTCGCTTGAGTGGGCAACCCCGCCGTGTCGAGAAGTTTGTCGCCCGCCGGCGCGCACGAACAGATCAATCTGTGCGCTCAACGGCACGAGCTGGATCGAACAGAGGGTTTGCGGCAGCGGACGTTTGTGCGGAAACGCCGAATGTTAAATCCCCGCCGTCGATCCACCGCTCTCAGCCCCCACCTTCTTCAGCTCGCGCTCAGCGAAGCGCACGCCGCGCAGCGCTCCAAATCGTGCGGCAGCCATCGACGCAAAGCCCGCCAACGCTGCAGACGCTGGCGAGTTTCCCGAGCCCCCCACCTACGCCCCAGCTCTGCCGACAGGCTGCGCGCAACGCGAAGCGCAGCTCACGCAACGCTGACGACAGCGTCGGGAGCAAGCACAGGGCCGACGGGATGACGGAACTCCCGTTGAGCGAAAGCGATGCGCTCGGGCGCGGCAGCGCTGAAGTTGGCGCGCTCGTCGCAGATCTTCAAGCGACGTAACAATCCCTGCCGGTTGGCGATCTGAATGGCCAGCCCCGGCCGGGCATTCAACTCCAGCACCAACGGGCCGAGATCGCGATCGAGCACGATGTCGACGCCGATGTAACCCATGCCGGTCAGCTCATAACAGCGCGCCGAGATGTCCAGGATGACGTCCCAGTCCGGAATCTTCAGCCCGGCGATCCCATGCACCGAATCCGGGTGATGCGTCACCACCTGCGTTCCCACCACGCCATCCAGCGTCACGCCGGAAGCGAGATCGATCCCCGCCCCCACTGCACCCTGATGCAGATTCGCCTTGCCATGCGACGCCCGGGTCGGCAGCCGCACCATCGCCATGATCGGGAAACCGCGATACACGATGACCCGAATGTCCGGCACGCCCTGGAAGCTGATGCGCTCGAACACCGGCGAGAAGCGCACCATGTATTCGACGATGACCACGTCCTGGACGCCGCCGAGGCTGAACTGTCCGTTGATGGCATTGGATAGGTGGTGCGAGAGGAAATCGTCGTCGAGCAACGTGCCACTGATGGTTCGATAGCGCTGCGAGCTGCGGCCGGAGATGACGACGATGCCGTCACCCGCGCTGCCATGTGCCGGCTTCAGCGCGAACTCCGGATGATCCTTCACGATCTCCGGCAGGCGCCGGATGTCATGCTGAGTCTCGATCACGCCATACAGCTGCGGAACCGCGATCCCGGCGGCGAGCGCCAGCCGTTTGGTCTTCAGCTTGTCATCGACCAGCGGATACAGCCGCCGGGGATTGAAACGCAGGATGTAGTCGCCGTTGCGCTTGTTGAGCCCAAGCACCCCCTCGTCGGCCAAGGCCCGGTAACGACCGAACACTATGGCCCACTCCCGGCCGGCGCCAGCGCCTTGAAGCGGCGCAATTCGAGCAAGCGATAGCCGGTGTAACGGCCAGCCAGCAGCGACATCGCGATCACCAGCAGCAACAGCTCGGGGAACACGAAGATCAGGTGTTCCAGCCACGCGATGCCCATGACGACGTACGCGACCGCCGCGACGACCAGGCTGCCGAGGCCTTCCTGGAGGGCTTCCGACGCGCCACGCTCCTCCCACACGATCGACATGCGCTCGATGGTCATCGACAGAATGACCATCGGGAACAGCGCGATCGACAGGCCCGGCTGCAGCTCCAGTTTCTGACTGAGCACGCTGATGCCGGCCATCAGCAGCACCACCACGGTCAGCACGGTGGTCAGGCGCGGCACCAGCAGCAAGCGCAGTTTTTCCAGATAGAAGCGGATCAACAGTCCCAACGACACGATCACGGCGAACAGCACGATGCCCCACAGCAGCCGGGTCTCACGAAACGCGAGCGCGACCAGCACCGGCATGAACGTGCCGAACGTCTTCACACCGATGAAGTTACGCAGCAGCATGATCACCAGCGCGCCGATCGGGATCATCATCAGCACCGCGTACACCGCCTGCGTCGCGATGGGCAATGCGAACAGCGAGAAGTCCATGGCGTGCGAGCCGGTCAACTCCGCGCGGCGCTCGGCGACCACCATCGAATCCAGCAGGTTCTGCTGAACCGCGAGGGTCACATCCAGATTGCTGCCGCCTTCGAGACTGGCGATAGGCTCGTCGCCGCGCCACCAGATCAGGAAGTCCGGCGGCAGTCCCTGCTCCAGTGTCTCGGGATCGAAGTACAACCATTGCACGCCGTCGTGCACTTCGAGCAGCTGCTGGGACTGCACCGGCCCCGGCACGGCACGCAGTTGGATGCCGTGCGCGATGCGCGCCGGAATCTGAGCACCGGCCAGAAAGATCGTCGCCAGCTCGGCCGCATCCGCCCGCGCGCGGCCCCGACTCATGAACAGGCTGACGTAGGGATCGCGTTCGGCATGGTTGATGTGACGAAGCAGCTCGGTGGTGAAGCTGGCGACGTCCGCCGACTGGCGCCGCACTTCGGCGATCAATCCTTCCATGGCGATACGCGAGGGCTCATCGAGCACCGGCTGTTCGGGAAACGGCGGGGTCGTGTCCTCGGCCATGCGGCTGGAATCGCGATACACCTGTGCGCGGTAGTACAGCGTCTGGGGGCCGGTCGCCTGGCGCAGCGTCCATTGCGATTCGCGGCCAGCCGGCGCGGCGCGGGTCGCATGACCGAAGCCGCGCGAAATGAAATTCTCATCGAGGATGGAGAAACCCGGCGTGAGATTGGGAATGCGCAGGGTCGCTTTCACCGCGGCGGGCCCCGGGTCGAAGCGCACCGCGGCCTCGACGGTCCAGACACGCGTCTCCTCCTGCGGCTGCAGCGGAAAGCCGAGCACTTGCGACTTGTACGCGAACAGCGACAAGCCGATCAGCGCCAGCACCGCTGACAGCACATAGATGTGACGATTATTCATTCGATCAGGCGGGCGGAATCTTCGCTATTGATATCCACGAGCAAATCCACGGGCGCGGCTGCGAACCGGCAGGCCGCGGCCACATCGCCAGGCGCCGCGGTCGCTGCAGCATGCTCGACTAGCAACGCCAGCTCCAGCGCGCGTCCGAGAGTCATCGCCACCCGGCGGGCGTTGGCCTGCAGGCAGCTCGGGTCGTTATTGTGACTCAACCAGCTCGAGACGTGTTCGACGGCAGCGAGTGCCTGTTGTCCGACCTTGGCCAGGCGCGCGTCTTGCGGGGTCGAGATACCTTGCTCGATCCGCTGTCGCAAGGCCGGCAATCCGACGCTGAGCTCTCCACGCAGCACGGTATCCAATGCCAGCACGTTCGTGGTGCCTTCCCAGATCGGCAACACCTGCGCGTCACGGAGCAGCAGCGGCAGGCCGGTATCTTCTACATAACCGGCGCCGCCGAACGCTTCTATGCACTCGCTCACAACACTGACAGCCTGTCTGGCGGTCAGCAGCTTGGCGATGGGAGTGATCACTCGGAGCAGCGCTTTCTGGGCAGCGTCGATCTCGCCCGCCTCCTGCCGCCCCATCAGCTCGACCAGCTCGAACGCCAGCAGGAACGCGCCCCGCGTTTCCGCTTCCAGGCCAGCGAGCGTGTCGACGTGCAACGGCAGCTCAGCCAGCTTTGCGCCGAACGCGCGCCGTTGACTGGCATAGGCACGCGCCAACGCGAGCGCGCGACGCATGAAGCTGACCGAAGTCACGCTGTTCCAGGCACGGGTCACGGTCAGCATCGGCTCGATGTTTCGAGTGCCATGCCGCGTGTCGCCGACCAGGACGGCGCGCGTGCCCTCCAGCGTGAGCTCCGCGGTCGGGACCTTGCGCGTCCCCAATTTATCTTTCAGGCGCTCGACACGGATGCCATTCAAGCTGCCATCGTCGTTGTGCGTCTCGACGTAGAACATGGCGAGCCCGCTGCCGCCCGGACCATTGCCTTCCGGACGAGCCAGCGTCAGTGCCATCTGTGACGTGATGGCCGAGGTGAACCACTTCTTGCCATACAGCCGCCAACCGGATTCGTCGCGCACAGCCCGAGTGAGCGAGGCGCCAACATCGGAGCCGCCGGTCGCTTCGGTCATCCATTGACCGCTGGTCCATGCCTGGGCCGGATCGCGCTGGATCAAGCGACTGACCGCACGCTCGATGAGCGCCTGATTGCCCGAAACTGTCAGCGTGCGGGCGGCACCGTCGCTCATGGCCAACGGGCAGGTATAAACATCCGACGAGGGATGGAACAGATAAACCGCCGCGAATTGATGGATGCGCGAGTAACGGCCGTGACGCCGCTCATAGGGAATCGCGATCAGCCCGTGGCTGGCCGCAATCCCGGCAGCCCGGCGCCACAAGGGGGTGACTTCGATGCGATCGATGCGATTGCCCCAGGCATCCCATTGCGTGAGCGTCGGCTCGTTGAGCCGGTCCTGCAACTGCAGCTGATACAACTCGCCACCGGCCAGGGCACCCAGCTCGGTCAGGGAAGGCTCGATCTCCGCCAGCATGCCGGCGGGCAGACGCCGCTGCAACCAGCCACGCAAAAAGAGATCGTCGCCATACTGGTTGCCCAGCACCGGCGGGGATTGGATGAACAGCGTGCTTTGCATCCCCGACCCACCCTAGTGAGTTGCGTCCGTTCAGTTTAGCGATGCGCGCGAACCAGCGCTGGGGCCGCGCCGCGAATTCCGAGCGCACGCCCCATGAGGAAACGCTTGGCGAACAGGCTGCCGTCCAACGCGCTCAGACCGGTGCGGCGCGCCCAGCCGAGCGTCTCGGTGCGGCTGCCAAACAGTTTGTTCAAACCATCGACCAGCCCCAGCGCCACCGCGTTCTCGCTCTTGCGCCAACGTTCGTATCGGCGCAGAACACGTCGCTCACCGAGCGCCGCGGCGGGCAGCCCCGCGTCCAATTCCTCCGCCAGCACCTCGATCAACGCGGCGCTGTCGAGGAAACCCAGATTCACTCCCTGCCCCGCCAGGGGATGGATGGCGTGAGCGGCGTCGCCCACCAGGACGAAACGCTCGCGGCAATAATCTTTGGCATGGGTCAGGCGCAAAGGGAATCGGCCGCGAGGTCCGGCCAGCTCGACCTGGCCGAGCGTGCCATCGAGCGCCAACGACAACTCCTTCGCGACCTGCTTGGGAGCGTCACTGACCAGGCGTTCGGCGTGCTCCGGCGTGGTCGTCCACACGATGGAGCTGCGGCCATCGGCGAGCGGCAGGAATGCAATCGGCCCATCCGGCAGGAATCTCTGCCACGCAGTACGCGCATGCGGATGCTCGGTGCGCACGTGAGTAACGAAGGCGAATTGGTCGTACTCCCATCCGCGAGTCTCGATACCGGCAAGCTTGCGACTCAGGGAGGCGGAGCCGTCCGATCCGACGATCAATGCCGCATCGATACGGCGGCCGTCGCTCAGAATGGCCGTCGCGTGATCGTCTTCGAACTCCAGCCCGCTCAGCTCACCACGCAGCAACGTCACACGATTGCGGAAAGCGGCGCAATCGTAGATCGACCACAGCACGCGCCGGTTCTCGACGATGTATCCAAGGTTCGGCTCGCCCGATTCGCTCGCGGAGAAATGAATCGAGCCCGGACCGCGCGGCTTGCCAACGGCGTCCCATACGCTCATGTCGTCGTATGCGCAGACATGCTGGCTGGGTAGCAGCTGCCATGCCCCGATCTCGCTCAGGATGCGCTCTGAAGCGCGTGAGATTGCGGATACGCGCAGATCGACATCGTCGACTGCATCCGGCGGTGGCAGCGTCGGCGGCTTCGCCTCGAGCACAGCGATGCGCAGATCGGCGAAGTGACGATTGGTGGCCGCCAACGCAGCGACACATGCGCCGACCATGCCGCCGCCAATCACGAGGAGGTGGAAGCCTGTCTTCATGCCATCAACGCTCTAGTGGCGCGCCCCGCGCCAGACGCGGCACCCGGCCCGCAGCTCCCAACGACAACTGCGACAGCGCGTCCTTTGCGGCGGGCATCAGATCGAACGCCAGCATGCCGGCGTTCCGCAGCAGCTTGATCGGACCCAGCGGCTGAGAGAACAACCTCACCAGACCATCGGTGAAACGCACGATGTTGCTGCGATCGGCAGCGCGCCATTCGCGATAGCGCTGCAACCACATGCCGTCGCCTGCATCGAAGTCCGTACCCGCCTGCGCGAGCCCGTCCGCCAGCACCTCGGCGAGGCTCACGGCATCGCGCAGACCGAGATTGAATCCCTGCCCCGCGATCGGGTGCAGCGTCTGAGCGGCGTTGCCAACGATGGCCAGGCGCTCGGCGACGTATTCGTCGGAGCGAGTCAACGACAGCGGATACAACTGGCGCTGCCCGACCCGGGTGAAGCGGCCAAGACGAAAACCGAACGTGTCCTGCAGGCGCGCCAGGAATTCGGCATCGCTCAGGGCCGTCATTTCTTTGGCGGTGTCGGGACGGAAGGTCCACACCACGCCCAACCGGCCCTCGGTCAGCGGCAGCAGCGCCAGCGGCCCCGCATTGGTGAAACGCTCGTACGCGACGTGATCGTGGAAGTGCTGTGAGAGCACGTTGCTGACCAGCGCGACCTGGTCGTAATCCCAAGTGCTGGAGCCGATGCCGGCCGATTGCCGCAAGGTGGAACGAGCGCCGTCGGCGGCGATCGCAAGTTTCGCTTCGACGACGCGCACGCCGTCTTCCAGCTCGCATTCGATGCGCTGGCTGTGCTGTTGCAATTGCATGGACTGCACTTTGGCCGGCGCGAGCACCGTGATGGACGACTCGGCATTGAGCCGACGCCACAACGCCGCGCCCATGACGCGATTGACGACCACATGGCCCAGTGCGCTCAGCCCCTGTTCTCTCGCGTCGATGCGCGTGAAGCCGAAGCGCCCTTGATCGGACACATGAATGCGACGAATGGCGGTGGCCTCGCGCTCGATCAGCGGCCAGACACCGAGCGCTTCGAAGATGCGCCGGCTGCCGTTGGAGATCGCGGTGGTGCGCTCGTCGAAGCTCGGTTGCTCGACGGCGCCGAACGGAGCGGCCTCGATCAGCGCGACTCTGAGCTGCAGCTTCGCCAGCGCGAGCGCCAGGCTGGCGCCGACCAGGCCGCCGCCGGCAATGGCAACGTCGACGACCAGGGGCGTGGAGTCGGAGTCACTCATGCGTTCATCAACTTCTCGATGCCGTCGGCGTCCTTCACCAGCGCCGCGGTCAGCACCTCGTTGCCATCCTTGGTGACCACCACGTCATCCTCGATGCGCACGCCGATGTTCCACCAGCGCTTGGGCACGCCCTTGCTGCCGGCGGGAATATAGATGCCGGGCTCGACCGTCATCGCCATGCCGGGCTCGAGCACGCGCCACTGGTCGCCGATCTTGTAGTCGCCCACGTCGTGCACGTCCATGCCCAGCCAATGACCGGTCCGGTGCATGTAGAAGCGCCGATAGGCGCCTTCCTTGATCAGGCCGGGCACCTTGCCCTTCAACAGGCCGAGCTTCACCAGTCCCTGCGTGATGGCTTTCACGGCCGCCTCGTGCGGCTCGTTCCAATGATTGCCCGGCCGGGTCTTCTCGATCGCGGCCTGCTGCGCCTCCAACACGATCTCATATACGGCCCGCTGCTCGGGCGAGAAACGGCCGCCAACGGGAAAGGTGCGCGTGATATCGGACGCATACAGCTTGTATTCGCAGCCGGCATCGATCAGCAGCAGATCGCCGTCGCGCAGCTCTTCGGAATTCTCGTGATAGTGCAGGATGCACGTGTTGGCGCCGCTGCCCACGATCGGGTGATACGAGATATCCGCATCGTTCATCCGGAACTCGTGCAGCAGCTCGGCCATGACCTGGTATTCCTTGCGGCCCGGCCTGGCGAACCGCATCGCACGCTCATGGGCGGCGACGGCGATGCGGGCCGACTCGCGCATCGCATCCAGCTCGGGACGCGATTTGTACAGCCGCATGTCGTGGAGCAGGTGATCGAGCGCAACGAACTCCTGCGGAGGCTGCACACCGGTGCGCGCCTGTGCCTTCAGTGTGTTGACCCAGCCGATCACGCGCTGATCGAACTCCTGGTGCAGCCCCATCGTGTAGTAGACACGCGAGCAGTGCTCCATCAATCCCGGAAGGATGTCGTCGATGTCATTGATGGGAAACGCATCGTCGGCGCCATAGTCGCGTACCGCACCCTCCGGCCCCGCACGTTTGCCATCCCAGGTCTCGCGCGCGGGATCGCGCTCGCGCGTGAACAACACATATTCGGCATGCGCGCGACCCGGTATCAGTACCGCGACCGATTCCGGCTCGGCGAAGCCGGTGAGATAGAAAAAATCGCTATCGGGCCGATAGTGATAGCTGACGTCGCTGTTACGCGTCTTCTCGGGAACGGCGGGCAGGATGGCGATGGCCCCCCGGCCCATCATCTTCATGAGCTGCCGGCGACGGCGGGCGAATTCATCTTTGCGCATGTTCTACGCTATTGGTGGCTGGTGACCGGTTCGAGCTCGACACCGGCGTCAATGCAGGGTTCCTGGAGCGCCGTCATCGTCCGGATCGGGACTCTCCCGGTCCTCCTCCCCCATCTCGATGCGGTGGGCCGCGGCTGGAATCAACTCATCGTGTATCAGCTGCACGCCGACGCGCACGTATTCGACCACTTCGGCGTAGGCTTCTTCTTCGCTCTCGTTGCCCTCGCCCTCGAGCTCGACGCTGGCGCGGCCGATGTGAGTCAGGTCGTTGAGAATCTCATTGACGTTGCCGGGCAGCTCTTCGCGTTTTGCCGCCGGATTGTCGACCTGGCCGGTGCCGAAGCCATACAGAAATCCCTGGCACCACTGCGACAGACCGGTGGCGCGCGTGGCGAGCGCAATATCGTCGTCCGGCAGCAGCGCTTCGAACTCCATGTCCTCGCCGCGCAATGCACCGAGCGTGTCGGCATACAACAGACGCAGCGGCTGCTGATCATCGCTGTCATCCCGCAGGTCGGCATCGGGAATGATTTCCTCCAGCCAGCGCTCGATCGGATAGTCGGGCGAAGTGCACAGCGCACCGACCAGGCAACCGTGGGCTTCCGCCGCCGGCACCGACGAACCCAGTCCTTCCAGGACGCGCGCGACTTCAGCGAATGTGACTTGCAACATCCGCGCTATCTTAGCACTGTGCCTCCCGGACGATGGATTTGACCGTTGGCGGGCGTGGTTTGACCGGTTCGGGAGTGGGCCGCATAATCGCCTGCATGAATCCGCAGTCCTCCCAGGCTCAAGTCGATCAGGAGCTGAAACAGCTCGAGCGGCGCGTGGACGAGCTGGTCGCGCTGGTTTCCCAATTGCAGGAAGAAAACCGCGCCTTGCGTCAGCGACAGGATTCGATGATGACCGAGCGTGCCACGCTGCTACAGAAGAATGAGCAGGTGCGCGCGCGGGTCGAAGCGATGATTGGCCGCCTGAAGGCGATGGAGCACAACGCATGAGCGACCGCTTGGTCCGTGTCAGTGTGCGAATCCTGGAAAAGGAGTACCAGGTCGCCTGTCTGCCCGAAGAGCGCTCGGAGTTGCTCGACTCGGCGGAATTTCTCAACGGCAAGATGCGCGAGATTCGCGATGCCGGCAATATCGTCGGCCTGGACCGGATCGCGGTGATGGCCGCGCTCAACCTGGCGCACGAGCTGCTCAAGCGCAATCGTAACGACGCCATCGAGAGCGAGGTCAGCGAGCGGGTCCGCCAGATGCGCGAGCGGGTGGAATCGGCCTTGAGCCGAGGACAGCAATTGCCGTTGTAGGCATTGAAGCCGGCGATATCCGACCCAGATATCCGGCACGGTAAATCTTCCCGTCGACGCTCCAATCGGCTTGATGGGATGAACTTGGGACTGCGGATGCGCGTTACGGACGCAGACTCAGAAACGATTTTGTTATGGCGCTGCCTGCGGTGTTCGACGTGTGTCGGGTTACCTCTCGACCCTAACGTTAATACCCCAGGGATTCGGTTTCGTGGTAGCCGTGTGCAAGTCCGTCTCGAACGGGAAGCCTTAGCTGCCATGGCTGCGTCCCACCTATTGCTCCGTGTCGAGAGCAATGGCTCATGACGGCACAGGCGGGTAGCGCCTCCTCTCTTCCCTCCGCGTCGGCGAGCTTGCTGGAACGTCAGCAACTGCGCCGGCAAATGCGGCAGCTCCGCCGCGCACTCTCCCCTGCGCTACGCGATCATGCGCATCGCCGGTTCGCACGCATTCTGACCCGCGCGTATCGCTTGCGGCCCGGGCAGCGTGTTGCGGTGTACTTCGCGTATGGCCACGAAGCCGACCTGTGCGATGTGATCGACGTCGCACATCGTCATCGCTGCCTGCTGTACTTACCGGTCATCACCGACTTTCGTCGCAGTCGCATGCGTTTCGTGCGTTATCACACCGATAGCGTGATGCGCGTAAACCGATACGGCATCGCCGAACCCGATCCGTGCCATGCCGAAGTCGTGTCGGTGCGGCAGCTCGACCTGATTCTGCTGCCGCTGGTCGCATTCGACGAGCGCGGCTGGCGCCTGGGCAGCGGCGCGGGGTTCTACGATCGCAGCCTGCATCACCTGCGCGAAGGACGCGGCTGGCGCCGCCCGAAGCTGATCGGCGTCGGCTACGAATGCCAGCGCGTCGCCCGCCTGCAACCGGATCGTTGGGACGTGCCGCTGGACGGCATCGTGACCGAACGCGGACTGCAACGCTTCGTGCGTCGAGCCGGATACGATTTCACCCTCTGAAGTTACGGAGTTCTCATGAACTACTGGTTGATGAAGTCCGAGCCGTCCGTGTTCGGCATCGAGCAGCTCGCCAAGGCCAGGAACAGCACCACCGGCTGGGACGGCGTGCGCAATTTCCAGGCGCGCAACTATCTGAAGGAGATGAAGCGCGGCGACCTGGTGTTCTTCTATCACTCGAGCTGCGAAGTCCCTGGAATTGCCGGCGTTGCCGCCGTACAACGCGAGGCGTATCCCGACCCCACGCAGTTCGACAAGAAGAACGATCACTACGATCCCGCCAGCGATCCGGAGAACCCGCGCTGGTACATGGTCGACGTGAAGCTGGTCAGGAAGTTCGACCGAGTCATTGCGCTCGATGAGCTGCGCAAGCATGCCGACGGCAAGCTCAAGGACATGATCGTGCTCAAGCGCGGCAACCGTCTGTCGGTCACACCGGTGACCAAGAGCGAATGGACCTTCATCGAGTCGCTCGAATGAGCGATGCACATGCGCGCGGTGACGCATCGGCATGCGCGCGACGAGCCTCCTCTTGAGAACGGGCACAACAAAATCGCACGCACCTCTTGCTTGCCATTTTTAATTTATGTATATACTGCGCCCGGACTAACTCGACATGGAGATCTAGTATCATGGCAACGAAAGCAAAGAAGTCTGCGAAGAAGAAAGGCGGCAAGAAGAAGGCTGCCAAGAAGAAGTAAGTTCTTCTGAGTAGATGATGATGAAGACTGTGCCCGCGAAAGCGGGCACAGTCGTTTCCGGACCCTGGAAAATGAGCCTTTTCCGAACAGTTCAGCCCAAGAGCCGCACACCATGAACGCCGATCAGTTGAAGCAGCAAGCCGCCCTCGCCGCCCTCGCCCATGTCGAAGAGGACTCCATCCTCGGCGTGGGCACCGGGTCCACGGTCGATCTCTTCATCGACGCGTTGGCTGCGCAAAAGGTGCGCATTCGAGGGGCAGTCTCCAGTTCCGAGCGCTCGACGACGCGGTTACGCCGGTACGGCATCGATGTGCTCGACCTCAATACCACGGGCGAGCTGGACCTCTACATCGACGGCGCCGACGAGTCGGACCGTCACCGTCGGCTGATCAAGGGCGGCGGGGGCGCATTGACCCGCGAGAAGATCGTTGCCGCCGCATCGCGGCGCTTCATCTGCATCGCCGATGAATCCAAGCTGGTGAACGTGCTCGGCAAATTCCCATTGCCGATCGAGGTGATTCCGATGGCGCGCTCGTATGTCGCCCGGCAGCTGGTTGCCCTGGGGGGACAACCGGTCTATCGCGAAGGCTTCATCACCGACAACGGCAATCAGATTCTCGACGTGCACGGCCTGTCCATCCTCGATCCGGTGACGCTGGAGAGCGAGCTCAATCAGCTCGCCGGCGTGGTCACCGTTGGCCTGTTCGCGCGGCGCCCGGCGGATCTGCTGATTCTGGGCTCTACCGCGGGCGTGCAGACTTTGTGAACGAGTCGATCGCGCCGAGAATTTCCGTGACCAGCTTTGGACCGCGGTAGATGAGGCCGGTGTAGATCTGAATCAGATCTGCACCCGCCTGCAAGGCAGCAACCGCCGCCGCACCTGAATCGATTCCGCCCACCGCGATCAGCGGCACCTGCTGCCCCAGATGCTCACGCAGGACGGGAATGGACTGCAGCGCCAATGAACGAATCGGCGCACCGCTCAAGCCACCTTGCTGCTCGCTGTTCGGCACGCCCTTCACCACCTCGCGGGTGATCGTGGTATTGGTCGCGATCACACCGTCGATACGCAACTCGCGCACCAGTCGCGCGATCGCGGCGAGATCCTCACTCGACAGGTCGGGTGACACCTTCACCAATATCGGCAGCTGCTTCCCCGAGCTCGAGGTCAATTGCACGCGAGCTTCGAGCAGGGCGTCGAGGATGGGGCGTAACTGATCGACCTGCTGCAACTGTCGCAGGTTGGCGGTGTTCGGTGACGAAACGTTGACGGTCACGTAATCGGCGTGAGGCGCCACGACGCGAAAACATTCGACGTAATTTCGCGCGGCATCTTCGAGCGGTGTCGTCGCGTTCTTGCCGATGTTGATGCCGCAGGGTCCTTTGAACTTGCGCTGCGCGAGCCGCTGCGCGATCACCTCGGCACCTTCGTTCGGAAACCCCATGCGATTGATGAGCGCCGCCGCTTCGGGAAGCCGAAACAATCGCGGCCTGGCGTTGCCCGCCTGTGGCTGCGCAGTCACGGTACCGGCTTCGATAAATCCAAAACCGAGTGCACCGAGTGCGTCGATGTGATGCGCGTTCTTATCGAGCCCGGCCGCGAGTCCAACCCGATTTGGAAAACGCAGCCCCATGAGCGTCACGCCCTGTTCCGGTCGCGACTCATGCGTGCCGAGCAGACCAAGCTTGTGAGCCGTCTCGAGCATGGAGAAGGTCACTTCATGCGCACGCTCACCTTCGAGCGAGAACAGCAGCGGACGGATGAGCGGGTAAAGAGCGTTGATCATTTGGTGTTGGCTGGAAGCTATGCGTATCCACCAATTATCGGGTTTATCCGAGAGTTTTGTACGTTGCTAACACCAAATCGTGGTTTCCTTTCCAACCAGGATAGTGGTCGAAATCAAAGGCGGCTCGGCCGATCAGCGCACGCGACCATCGGGAGAGCGCTTCGCAAGCTGTCCTGTGGTGAAAGCTCCGTGCAGGTCGGTTGTGGCCGTAACAGCGCGGCCGGCGCGGTGCTGAAATCGAGAGCCGGCGTTTGTGGCTTGCGGAGAAGGCGCTGGAGGCTCGCATCGAAGAGGCGCCGGTCACTCGCGGAGAGGAAGCGTTGGTGGCTTGCGGAGAAGAGGGTCGGTGGTTGGCATCGCCAGGGGTGGGTATCTCCTCCCGGCACCGGGCACGGCCGGAGCGCACTGCGCTCCTCACCGCACGTCC
>NZ_CALFXI010000044.1 GCF_937958065.1 uncultured Steroidobacter sp. | reverse complement strand
CTCAGCCCATCACCACCTGCTCCGGCTCGTTCACGAAGTAACCCTGGATGAACTCGATGCCGAGCTGCCACAGCACCGCCATCGTGTTCGCGTCCTCGACGCGTTCCGCGATGGTGCCGATGTTGCGGTGCTTGGCCTGGTCGACCAGCTCGCGCACGCGGCCCTGCAATGCCTGGTCGACGGCGAGGCCCTGCATCAGCGTACCGTCGACCTTGATGAAATCGATGGGCAGGTGCGCGATCAGGCGCTGCGGATCGCGGCCGGTGCCGAAGTGCTCGATGGTGAAGCGGAAGCCGATTTTGCGCAGGCCGTTGGCCAGCTCGCTGGTGTCGCCCAGATAGTCGGTGGCGATCTGCTCGCTGATCTGGAAGGCCAGCCGGCCGGGCTCGATGCGGGACGACTTGAGCTGATTCAACAGCCACTGCAGCAGCGACTTGTCGCGCACCGAATCCTTCGACAGGCGCACGAACAGCTGCTTCACCGGACGGCTGGCGATGAAGGTCATGGACGCGCCGATCACCCAGCGGTCGATGTTCTTCATCAGATCGTTGCGTTCCGCGGCTGCCATGAATTCCGCCGGCAGCAGCTCCGCGCCTTGTTCATCGACCATGCGCACCAGCACGTCGAACATGCCCTTGTCTTCGCCGAGCAGGCTGGCGATGGGCTGTTGCATCAGACGGAAACGGTTTTCCATGAGCGCGGCGCGGATGCGCTTGACCCACACTTCATCGGCGGCTTCGCGCTTCGTGTCTTCTTCGCGGTGATCGACGATGTTGACTCGCGCACCTCCGGCAGCTTCGGCGGCACGGCGAGCAGACAGCGCGTCGGCAATGGCGCTGCCAGCATTCGGTGCGCGCGGATCGATCAGGCCGACGCCGACGCTGCAGGTGCAGGAGATTTGTTTCTCGCCGAGGCGGAATACCTGCGTGCCGACTTTGCGGATCAGGTTGGTGGCCCACACTTCGATGTCACGTGCGGTGCCGCGCTCCATGACCAGCAGCAACGTGCCGTCGCCGAAGCGGCCAAACAAGTCGCTGCCCTGGCGGGTTTCGCTGACCAGGCCGGCGAACTGGGCGATGAAATCTTCGACCGCCAGCGGCCCGATGTCGTCGGCGATGGCATCGAGCTTGTCGGGTTGGATCGCGACCAGCTCGCGCACACCCGCCTTGATGGGCTGCGCCAGTGCTTTTTTCAGATGCTCGATGAAGAAGCGCCGTTGCAGCGCGCCGGTGCTGGCGTCGCGCTCCAGCGCTTCGGTGAGTTGCTCGTTGAGATTGCCGGTCTCGCGCTTGCGGGCGGCGAAACACAGGCGCACCGCGGGCTCGCCGTCGAACTCGGTGCGCGACAATTCCAGATCGAGCGGCACGCTCGAGCCGTCATTCAGCAGCGCGTTCGCCTTGAGCGCATGGTTGGACCACTTGCCTTGCAGACAGGCGACCAGGGCGCCCTTGAGCGCCGCATGGACTTCGGTATCGAACACGTCCATCAGCGGCGTGCCGACCAGAGCCTCGGCCTCGGTGAAGCCATACAGATCCAGCCACGCCGGGTTGGCGTCGACGATGATGCCTTCCTGCACATGAGCGATGGCGTCGGCGGAGCCGGCCATGAAGGACTTCAATTGATCGCGATATTCGCGCGCCGAGCTGATGGTGCTGTTGAGCGCGCGGGCCTGGCGATTCGCTTCGAGCTCGCGAGCGACCACGGCGCGCAGGCGATTCGGATTCATCAGCGTGACCACGTCGCGCGCGCCCTGGTGCATGGCGTTGGCGATGATCTCCTCATCGACCTGGTCGCGTGCGAACAGCACCGGGACCTCGGCGCCGTATTGTCTGGCCACCGTCATCACCTTGGTCATGTCGGCCGGGTCGGGGCCGACGAACGCCACCAGCATGTGGGCATTGATCTGCTGCAAGGCGTCGCCGAGGTCGGTCAGCTCCTTGATCCAATTGCAGCGCACGGCCACGCCGGCATTGCGCAGGTTGCTGTTGATCGCCTCGACGTTGTCCTGATGGCGGGTCAGGACGATCATCGGCACGGCGCTAGATTCGGCCAACGTACTACTCCAGCAAAAACTTCCAATAAGGCTCAGGCGGCCACGACGGCGGTCTTCGCCGGGGCGCCGGCGATCTCCCGGACCAGCCTGGGCACGAGATAGCCGGGCAGGCGCGCCGTCAGCTCCTGGTGGAGTTGCAGCGCCCGGGATTCGGGCAGGTCGAAATGCGCCGCGCCCCGCACTTTGTCCAATACATGGAGGTAATAGGGAAGGACGTGCGTCTCGAATAGCGCTTCACTCAATTCGGCGAGGGCGTCGACGCTGTCGTTGACGCCTTGGAGCAGCACCGACTGGTTCAGCAGAGTGACGCCGGCCCCAGCCAGCTTCCGGCAGGCCTGGCGCACCGAATCGTCGATTTCGCGGGCGTGATTGGCGTGCATCACCACCACCTTCTGCAGCCGTACCCCCTGCAGCCAGGCGAGCAAACCGCCATCGATGCGCTCGGGCAGCACGATGGGATAGCGGGTGTGGACCCGCAGGCGGCGGATATGAGGGATCTCCTGAAGCGCGTCGGTCAGCTGTTCGAGCCGTCGATCGCTCAGGCTCCACGGGTCGCCGCCGCTCAGGATCACTTCGGTGATGCTCGGGTCGGCGCGCAGGTGCTCCACGGCGCCGAGCCAGCCCTGGTGCAGGGCCGAGGCTTCGCTATAGGGAAAATGCCGGCGAAAGCAGTATCGACAATGCACGGCGCAGGCGCCGGTGGCCACGAGCAGCGCCCGACCGTGGTATTTGTGCAGTAGGCCCTGGGCGGCCTGTCGGTCCATGTCGCCGACCGGGTCGCTGACGAAGCCCTCGACCACCTCGGTTTCCGCGGCAACGGGCAGGACTTGCAGGAGTAACGGATCTTTCGGATCCCCCTTACGCATGCGGGCGACGTAACTGCGGGGCACGCGCAAAGCGAAGTCCTTGGCCGCCGCTAGCGCCGGCAGGACCAGGGCCGGGTCCAGTTCCAGCAGGGTGCACAGCTCCCGGGGATCGCTGACCGCGTCAGCCAGCAACAGCTGCCAGCCGGGACCGTCCGCCCCTTTTTGGGCGGCGGCAGCGGGCGCAATGGCATCGTGCTGGCTGTTCAACTGGTTT
Source organism: uncultured Steroidobacter sp. (assembly GCF_937958065.1). GTDB lineage: Bacteria > Pseudomonadota > Gammaproteobacteria > Steroidobacterales > Steroidobacteraceae > Steroidobacter. The sequence goes on along the minus strand of NZ_CALFXI010000044.1, from coordinate 27,396 downwards.
GCGTAGGAGGTTGCGGCTATCATCTGCGCCCTTTGCCGGGCCTCGCGGGACTGCGGGACCGGTCCATTTTCGCAGACTTTCATCCGCGGTGCCCAATGGCCAGCTACTCAACCAATGAATTCAAATCGGGCGTCAAGATCTTGCTCGAGGGTGTCCCGTATTCCATCGTCGAGAACGAGATGGTCAAGCCCGGCAAGGGCCAGGCGTTCAACCGCGTCAAAGTGCGCAACCTGAAGAACGGCAAGGTCACCGAGCGCACCTTCAAGTCGGGCGACACGGCCGAGGCGGCCGACGTCGTTGAAACCGAAATGCAATATCTGTTCACCGACGGTGAATTCTGGACCTTCATGAATCCGGAGTCGTTCGAGCAGTACACCGCCGGCAAGGAAGCGTTGGGCGATGGCGCGATGTGGCTGAAGGACGGCATGAGCTGCACCGTAATGCTGTGGAACGGCGAGCCGCTGACCGTGACCCCGCCCGCGCACGTGGAATTGAAAGTCATCGAAACCGACCCGGGCCTGCGCGGTGACACCGCAACCGGCGGCGCCAAGCCGGCCAAGCTGGAGACTGGCGCCACGGTGCGCGTGCCGTTGTTCATCAACGAAGGCGAGTACATCCGCGTCGACACCCGGACCGCCGAGTACATCGCCCGCGCCAAGGCGCCGGCCTAAGTCGTTTCCCCGAAAGGGGCCGATCACGTGGCGGCGAGCAGCGCCGCCACGAAATCTTCCAGACCGTTGCGATCTTCCGCGTCGAAGCGCGCCAGCTTCGGGCTGTCGAGATCGAGCACTCCGATCAGCTCGCCGTTGCGAATCATCGGCACCACGATTTCCGAGTTCGACGCCGAATCGCAGGCGATGTGACCTGCGAACTCGTGCACGTCACGCACCACCTGCGTCTGTCTCTGCGCGGCGGCGGTTCCGCACACCCCTTTGCCCAGTGCGATGCGCACGCACGCGGGTTTGCCCTGAAAGGGGCCGACCACCAGCTCCCCGTCCTTGAGCAGATAAAATCCCGCCCAGTTCAGGTCCGGCAGCGAGTGATAGAGCAGCGCGGCGCTGTTGGCCAGATTGGCGATCCAGTCCGGCTCGTCCGCAATCAAGGCGCGCAGCTCCGCGACGAGCTGGCGATACAGCACTGACTTTGGTTGGGTGGGGTCGATGTGGCTCTCGTGCATGGCGCAACCCGATTATTACAAGTAAAGGCATTGTACTGCGCAGTGTGATCCCGCTTCTTCAGCAATGCCCGGCGCCCGTGTACGCTGCGCACGGCTCGATCTGTAACAAACATCAGCGGACGAACTATGGAGCCGGGAGTCAGCCCCGAGCCCGCGCCGAGCGCGGCCGATCCCACCTCGGATCATCCCAACCCTGCCGGAATCATCCGACGCGACCTCCTGCCCGGAGCCATCGTCGGGCGCTACCGGATCGTGCGCCTGCTGGGGCGCGGCGGCATGGGCTCGGTGTATTTCGCCGAGCGCGCCGATGAGCAATATCAACAGTCGGTCGCCTTGAAGGTCGTCGAGTGGTGCCCCGCCGTCACGGACCTCGCCGGTCGTTTCCGTGCGGAGCGGCAGATCCTCGCCCGACTGTCGCACGAGAACATCGCGCGGTTGCTCGACGGGGGGCAGATGCCCGATGGCACGCCGTATCTGGTGATGGAGCACATCGCCGGCACGCGCATCGATCACTACTGCAGGCTTGGCCGGCTCAACACCGTAGAGAAGCTCAAACTGATGCAACAGGTCTGCGCGAGCGTGCAGTACGCGCATCAGAACCTGGTGATCCATCGCGATCTGAAGCCGTCGAACATTCTGGTGACCGGGCAGGGCGTGGTGAAGCTGCTGGACTTCGGCGTCGCCAAGCTCCTGAGCGCCGGTGGCGGCCCCGATCATTCCATGACGCAGCAGATCGACCGCGTACTGACGCCGGATCATGCCAGCCCCGAGCAGTTGCTCGGCCAACCGGTCGGCACCACGTCGGATATCTATGCGCTCGGCGTGCTGATGTATGAATTGTTGAGCGGCCAGCGGCCGTTCGAATTCGCGAACCTGTCGTTGAGTGAGATCACGCGGATCGTCGGTCTCACCACTCCCGCGCCGCCGAGCGCACGGATTCCCACCCAAACGGATCGACGCGGGCTCGCCGCCGAGCTGCGCGGCGATCTGGACAACATCGTGCTCAAAGCCATGCATCGCGATCCCAATCGTCGCTATGCCTCGGCGGCGGCACTCGCGGCGGACATTCAGAACTACCTCGACGGCCGACCGGTGCAGGCGCGGTCGGACACGTGGGCGTACCGCGCCCGCAAGTTCTTACGTCGGAACGTGTGGGCGGTGAGTGGAGCGGCGGCGTCGGTGCTGATGATCGTCACGCTGATCGCGTTCTACACCGCACGACTTTCGCATGAGCGCGACATCGCGCAACGCGAGCGCAAGGCGGCCGACACCGTCGCTGAATTCATGATCGACGTGTTCCGCCGCGCCAATCCCAACGAAACGCGCGGCGCCGAAGTCACAGCGCGCGATGCGCTCGATGCCGCAGCGGCGCGCATCGATCGCGATCTCACAAACGAGCCACGGCTGCGGCTGGCGCTCATGCGCAAGATGGGTCAGTCGTACAGCGGCCTGGGTTTGATGCCCGAGGCGCTGAGCTTGATGGAACGGCAAGTCAGTGTGGCGCGCTCGCTGTTCGGCGAGACGGATGTCGAGCTGGCGCGGGCGCTGGAAGCGCTCGGCCATGTGCATCACTCCATGTCGAAGTTCACGCTGGCCGAGCAGGTCTTCGGCGAAGCGGAGCTGATCCGGATTCGCCTGGGTCTGGAGCACGACGCCGAATGGGTGCGTCTGCTGCACTCCATTGCCGCGAACCTGCGCGCCGAACAGCGCTTCGAGGAAGCGATCAAATATCACTTGCGAGCGGAGGCGGGCGCGCGAGCGCTGCCCGAATCGGAGCACGGAACGCTCGGTAACGTGCTGCAAGGGCTTGCGTTCACGTATGGCGAGTCGGGTGACTACGTCAATGCCGAGCGTTATGCGCGCGAAGCGTTGCCGCTGCTGGATGGAGCGGTGTACGAAGGTCACGACCTGTACGCCAACGGCCTGAATACGCTGGCCCACATTCTGCGGCGGCAGTTCAAGCTCGAAGAGGCCGAGTCGCTGTTTCGACGCTTCGTCGAGCGGCAGACCGAAATGCTCGGCAAGAATCACTTTCTGGTGGCGCGTGCGCAGAACAATCTCGCGACCCTGCTGCGAGCGAAGGCGGATTACAAGGGCGCGGAAGCTGCGCTGCTGGAAGCCTTGCGAATCTACGAATCGGGTCGCGAGCCCGATCAGCTGGATCTCGCCATCGCGCATCACAATCTGGCCGGTGTTTATCGCGAAGCGGGTGACTTTGCGCAAGCCTTACAAGAGGCGGACCAGGCGATTGCGTTGAAGCGCGAGGCCGTCGGGCCGGGCAGTCCACAGTTGGTCAGCTCGCTGCTCGAACGCGCCGGTGCCTTGCGCGAGCTCGGCAAACTCACCGAGGCGCGCGGCGCGCTGACTGAAGCGGAGGCCATTGCGGCTCAGCGTTTCGATGCGAAGGATCGGCGGCACGTGATGATCACTATGGAGCGCGGCCGCGTGAATCTCGCGCTGGGCAAAACCGGCGATGCAACCAAGGATCTCGAAGACGCCGTCGCGAGTTTGCGCAAGCAGGACGAACCGGTGCGACTGGCCGAGGCGCTCTGCGTGTTGGCTGAACTGCGCAGCGATGCTGGAGATGCCGACATCGCGCGGGCCTTGCTCGATGAGGCTGCGAGCTTGCGGCGGAAAATCATGCCACCCGCGCATCCCGCACTTGCAGCGGTACAACGTCAGTTGGGTGCCCTCAGGGGGACAGAACACGTCGCTCAGTAATTTCTGGTGACTTGTCGACGGCCGCGGCGAAGGGCATGTTCAGGCAATCATGCTGCGGCTTCGGGCATCGTGGCTGCGATGCGCATCGGCAATAATGCCGTCCGCACAATGCATCGAGTTCCGAGGTCACCATGCAACAGCGTAAATTGGGTTCTCAGGGTTTGACGGTGTCCGCGCTCGGCCTGGGCTGCATGGGGATGGCTCAGGTGTACGGCGAGAGCGACGACGCCGAGTCCATCGCAACCATTCACCGCGCGCTCGAGCTCGGCGTGAATTTTTTCGATACGGCGGAAGTGTATGGGCCGTATACCAATGAACAGCTGCTCGGCAGGGCGCTCAAGGGCAAGCGTCAGCAGGCCGTGATCGCGACCAAGTTCGGGTTCGATCTGACCTCCAGGGACCGGCTCGGCGCCGTCAACAGCCGGCCGGAGAATGTGTTCAAGGTCGCGAACGAAAGCCTGCAGCGGCTGGGCACCGATTACATCGACCTGTTCTACCAGCATCGCGTCGACCCGTCGGTGCCCATCGAAGAGACGGTCGGTGCCATGGCGGAGCTGGTGAAGCAGGGCAAGGTGCGCTATCTGGGCTTGTCCGAGGCGGGCGTGGCGAACATTCGGCGCGCGCATGCGGTGCATCCGATCTCCGCTCTACAGAGTGAATATTCGCTGTGGGAGCGCAATCTCGAACCGGAGATCATTCCGCTGATACGCGAGCTGGGCATCGGTCTGGTGCCGTATTCCCCCCTGGGTCGCGGATTCCTCACCGGCACGGCACCGCGTCTGGATTCGACGCTCGAAGGCGATTTTCGTCGTCGCGATCCGCGCTTTCAGGGCGAGAACTACGATCGCAATCTGCACCTGGTGGAAGAGGTGAAGGCTGTTGCGAAGAAGAAAGGCGCGACGGCGGCACAGATTGCACTGGCGTGGGTGCTGCAGAAAGGCGATGACATCGTGCCGATTCCGGGCACCAAACGGCGCAAGTATCTCGAAGAGAACGTTGCGGCCGTTGGAGTGACGCTCACGCCGGAGGAGATGCGGCAGCTCGACTCGATCGGTAGGGAACAGGTCTCCGGCCCGCGCTACGGCGAGGAGCTGATGAAGCTGGTCGATCGCTGATCAGGCGCGGTCGAACGCAAACGCGAGCACGGCGTCGATATGTTTGGCGCCGGTCGCACACATCACCAGGCGGTCGAAGCCGAGCGCGACTCCGGAACACTCCGGCAGCCCGTGTTCGAGCGCCGCGAGAAAGCGTTCATCCATCGGCATCGGCGGTAACCCGCGCTTGGCGCGCTCGGCGAGATCACGTTCGAACCGGGCGCGCTGTTCGGCGGCGTTGGCGAGCTCGTGAAAGCCATTGCACAGCTCGAGCCCATCCATGTAAGCCTCGAAGCGGGAGGCGACCGGCCCGCGAATTTGCGCGAGTGCGGCTTGCGAGGCGGGGTAGTCATAAACGAAGGTGAGCCGATCGTGACCGAGCTGCGGCCCGACCAGGATGCCCATGATCAGGTCCAGGCACGCGTCGCGATCGTTCTTCACATCCCGCGGCACTTCGATCCCGGCGCTTTCCAGTCGAGCGATCAGCACTGCGAGCGGATCGTCGAATGGATCGATGCCGGCATGCAGCTGCACCGCTTCCCGATAGCTCAGCCGCTCGGAGCGGTCGAACGCACGTGACGCCGGCAGCATCGCGCCGATCAAGCGCTCGACGTCCGACATCAACGCGTGATGATCCATGCCGAGTCGATACCACTCGATCATGGTGAACTCGGGGTTGTGCGAACGGCCGCTCTCGCCGTCGCGATACACCTTGCAGATCTGCCAGATATCGCCGCAGCCGGCCGCAAGCAAACGTTTCATCGCGTACTCGGGCGACGTATGCAGAAACGTGCGACGGCCAAGGGTGCTCGCAGCGACGCTCGCCAGATGCACATCGGTGACGGCAGCCGAGCTGATCGTCGGAGTGTCGACTTCGAGCGCACGCGTGGCGGTGAAATATTCCCGCGCGGCCCGCAGCATGGCCGCCCGAATCTCGAGCGTCGCAATGGGCGCTGTCGGACGCCAGTCGTCGCTCATCGGACGATCCGGGCGATGGGACGGCCGAGCTGCACTGTCGTATTCGGGTGCAGCGACGACTCCCAATGGATGCGGCCACGCTCGAACAGCAGTACCACGGTCGAGCCCATGTTGAAGCGGCCCAGTTCCTCGCCTTTGTCGAATTCGTGACCGACGCCTCTGGCGATGATTTCCGGCTGCTTGCGACGCCGCGGCGGCGGATTCACTTCGCCACAGTGCACCGTTTCGATGCTGCCGACGTGCAGCGCGCCCACCAGAATGACCGCGACTCGCCCGATCGGCGTCGTGAACTCACAAATCAGACGTTCATTGCGCGCGAACACCCGAGGCACCGCGCGCGCGGTCGAGGCGTTTACGCTGAACAGCTCGCCCGGCACATAAATGTTCTTGAACGCCGTGCCCGCGTACGGCATGTGAATGCGGTGATAGTTGTACGGCGCGAGATAGATGCACGCGAAGCTGCCGTTGCGGTACGTGGTGATCGATTCCTCGTCGCCAGCCAGCAACTCCTGCAGCGTGTAGTGCTGACCCTTGGCCTGCAGGATCGATTCGTTCAGCAGCTCGCCGACCTGGCTCACCGTGCCATCGACCGGGCTGACGATGAATTCCTGCTCGATCGCGATCGGGCGGGCGCCGGGCTTCAGGGCGCGAGTGAAGAACTCGTTGAAGGTGCGATAGGCGAAGGGGTCCGGCTGCGCCGCCTCCGCCATGTTGATGTCGAACAGATTGAGGAAGATGCGCAGGAAGGTGTTCTTGACGAACGCCGACTCGCTGCGCGTGATCGAGTAGATCGCGCGCGACATCAGATGTTTGGGCAGGACGTACTGAAGCGCGGCGAACAGCCGGTCGCCAGTACTCACGTCGGGCACTTCGGTCATGTGGACGGCGGATAGGCGGCGACCAGGCTGCGATAGTCTTCAGCGATGATCGGGACTTCGTGCGGCGTCGAGGACAGGGCACGCAGCGCGCCGCTCGGGTCGACCACGAAAATCGCGGCGGAGTGATCCACCGTGTAGTTGCCGCCGGGCTGCTCCGTGATCGCCACGGGCACGCCCATCTTCAGCGCGAATTCCTGAACGGCCGACTGCTCGCCGGTGATTCCGGTGAACGTCGGGCTGAACGACTTCACATACTGCGCCAGCCGCTCCGGCGTATCCCGTTTGGGATCCACGGACACCAGCACGACGTGCGGGCGCTGTTCGGCCGGCAGGTCGGCGAGCTTTTTCTCGACCTGCGCCAGCAAGGCCAGCGTCATCGGACATACGTCGGGGCACGAGGTGAAGCCGAAAAACAGAATGCTCCAGTGGCCGCGCAGCTGCTCCAGCCCGAACGGCTGACCTTGCTGGTCGATGAATGCCATGGGCGGCAGCGGCCGGGCCGGCTCGATCAGCGTGGCCTTGGCCAGGGTGGGGCCGCCGGGGCCATTCAGCAGCGCGCGTGACAGCAGCATGCCTGCCGCTATCGCTACAATAGCGACCAACGCCGCGAGTCCAATCGATTTTGCTCGACTCATTTGTCTCCTCGTGGCGCGAAGTATCGCATGCCTGCCAAGAAAACCGCCTCCAGGAAGTCCACTTCGAAACTGCGTTCCATCCCGGGACGCGCCGGCCCGAGCAAGGCTCGTGGGGCAAAAACGGCGGTTTCACCCGTCGCGGGCGCGCCCGAGCCTGCCACCGTGGCCCAGCTCATCAGCTTCGCTGCCGAACGCTTTGCGCACGCCGAGCTGTGGTTCGGGCATGGCACCGACAACGCCGTCGACGAAGCCGCCGAGCTGGTGTTTTTCGCCGCCGGCCTGCGCCACGACGAAGCGGACGAAGTCTACGGCCAGACGCTCAAGGCCGCGCAGCGAACCAAGGCGCTCGGCCTGATCGAGCGGCGCATTCGCGAGCGTGTGCCGGCTGCTTATCTCACGCATCGCATGTGGTTCGCGGGCCATGAGTTCTACGTCGACGATCGGGTCCTGGTGCCGCGCTCGCCGATCGCCGAGCTGATCGAAGCGCAGTTTCGTCCCTGGATCGATCCCGCCAGGGTGCGTCGCATTCTGGACATCGGCACCGGCTCGGGCTGTATCGCGATCGCCAGTGCGCTGGCATTCCCGAAAGCGAAAGTCGATGCGGCGGATCTGTCGCCCGATGCCCTGGCCGTGACGCGCAAGAACATCGAGCGTCATGGCGTTCAGCAACGCGTGCGCGCGGTGCGGTCGGACGTGTTCGACAGCCTGCAGGACGAGAGCTACGACGTGATCGTCTCCAATCCGCCGTATGTCGGCGATGACGAGCTGGCGAGCCTGCCCGAAGAGTATCGCCGCGAGCCGGTGATGGGCTTGCATGGCGGCAGCGATGGTCTCGACATCGTGCACCGGATCATCGATCAGGCGGCCGCGCATCTGCGGCCGCAGGGAATATTGATCGTCGAGGTGGGCAATTCCGAGGATGCGCTGGTCGCGGCGCGGCCCCGAATGCCGTTCACCTGGCTGGAATTCGAGCGCGGCGGCGGCGGGGTGTTCCTGCTTACCAGAGAAGAGCTGGGCGCGCGGCACGAAAAAAGTCTGTAAAACGCGAGCAGGGCGCAGCGCGGGGCCAGCCGGTCTGTGGGTAGAATCCTGGCCGTCGCTTCCGAGCCGTCGTTCGCCACCCGTTACCAGTCATTTCCATTGCAATGTCCGGCAATACCCTAGGCAAGCTGTTCACTGTCACGACCTTCGGCGAAAGCCACGGGCCCGCGCTCGGCTGCATCGTCGACGGCTGTCCGCCGGGGCTGGCATTGTCCGAAGACGACATTCAGCCGGAGCTGGAACGGCGTCGCACCGGCACCTCGCGGCACACCAGCCAGCGCAAGGAGCCGGATCAGGTGAGGATCCTCTCCGGCGTGTTCGAAGGTCGCACCACCGGCACGCCGATCGGGTTGCTGATCGAGAACACGGATCAGCGTTCGCGCGACTACGAAAAGATCAAGGATCGTTTCCGTCCCGGGCACGCCGATTACACCTATCAGCAGAAATATGGTTTTCGCGACTATCGTGGCGGCGGACGCTCCTCGGCGCGCGAAACGGTGATGCGTGTCGCGGCGGGTGCGATCGCTCGCAAATATTTGCGCGAGCGGCTCAATGTGACCATTCAGGGATATCTCGCGCAGCTTGGCCCACTGGTGCTCGAGCCGAAATCGCTGGCGACGGTTTACGACAATCCGTTCTTCAGCCCCGATCCGTCCCGGTTGGAGGAGCTCGAGGAATACATGATCAATCTGCGCCGCGACGGCGATTCAGTCGGGGCGCGCGTCAACGTGATCGCGAGCGGTGTGCCGGCGGGGCTCGGCGAGCCGGTCTTCGATCGGCTGGATGCCGACATCGCCTTTGCGATGATGAGCATCAATGCGGTGAAAGGCGTCGAGATCGGCGCCGGCTTCGCGAGCGTGAGCCAGAAGGGCAGCGAGCATCGCGATGAAATCACGCCTCGGGGATTTCTCTCGAACAATGCGGGCGGCGTGCTTGGCGGCATTTCCTCGGGCCAGGACATCCTGGTGAGCATCGCGCTCAAGCCCACCTCCAGCATCATCGTGCCGGGGCGCTCCATCGATGTGGACGGCAATCCGGTCGAGGTCGTCACGACCGGGCGGCACGACCCTTGTGTGGGACTGCGCGCCACACCCATCGCCGAGGCGATGCTGGCGCTGGTGCTGATGGATCACTATCTGCGCCAGCGCGCCCAGAATGCGGACGTAAAGAGCAAATTCGCGCTTGGGACGCTGCTTCCTGGCGGCGATTGAGGTAGTGTGCGCGGCCCGATTTGGCAGCTTAGGTTAAAAAGGGGACAGATCTATTTTCCGCACGCTGACCGGCCGAGCCCGCCGGCCGCGGATCCGCAGGAAAAATAGATGTGTCCCCTCATTCAGGCTGACGGCATGGTGTCGCGCAGCCGGTGCATTGGCGAGTAACTGAGTCTGGAGTCATGAGCAAGCGTTGGAACGTGGCGGTTTTGGGGGCGACTGGTCTGGTCGGCGGCAACATGCTGTCGATTCTGGAGCAGCGCAATTTTCCCGTGGGCGAGCTGTTTCCCCTGGCGAGCGCCAAATCCGTCGGCAAAACCATTCGCTTCCAGGGCAAAGAAGTGCCGGTGCTGGATGTGGAGACGTTCGACTTCAGCCGGGCGCAGGTCGGCCTGTTCTCGGCCGGCGCCAGCGTTTCCAAAGTGCACGCGGTGCGCGCCGCCCAGGCCGGCTGCGTGGTGGTCGACAACACCTCGCAGTTCCGTTACCAGGACGACATCCCGCTGGTGGTGACCGAGGTCAATCCGCACGCCATCGCGGGCTACAAGAAGCACAACATCATCGCCAACCCGAACTGCTCGACCATGCAGATGCTGGTGGCGTTGAAGCCGCTGCACGATGCCGCCGGCATCGAGCGCATCAACGTGGCGACCTATCAGTCGGTGTCGGGCGGCGGTCAGAAGGCGATGGACGAGCTGCAGTCGCAGACCGAGACCCTGCTCAAGGGCGGCACGGTGACCCCGAAGGTGATCGCCAAGCAGATCGCGTTCAACTGCGTGCCGCAGATCGACGTGTTCCTGGACAACGGCTACACCAAGGAAGAAATGAAGATGTTCTGGGAAACCCAGAAGATCTTCGAAGACAAGAACATCAAGGTGAACGCCACCGCGGTGCGCGTCGGCGTGTTCGTGGGCCATTCCGAAGCCGTCAGCATCGAAACCCGGCGCAAGCTCACCGAGGGCGAAGCCAGGGAACTGCTGAGCAAGGCGCCTGGGGTGGTGCTGATGGACGAGCGCAAGCCCGGCGGGTATCCCACTGCCGTCACCGAGGCCGCCGGGACCGATCCGGTGTTCGTGGGACGCATCCGGGAGGACATCAGTCATGACCGGGGTCTAAATCTGTGGATTGTGTCCGATAACGTTCGCAAGGGAGCGGCGTTAAATAGCGTCCAAATCGCCGAGATTTTGGTGAAACAGTATTTGTGAGCTATAGTTGCGCGCCTAACGTCAGGAAGCACATGAAGTTTTCATGCACTTCCGCGTCAAGCGCGCTGGTCATCTGTAGCCAGGGCGCTTGTCATAAGGTCGTTGCATAACGCCTTGGGGCAAGCTCCCTGACATCTCGCAAAAGGATGCTTCGGGACACGTACCGGGAGTGCTGATGAGAAGACACCTGCCGCGCCTGCTGCTGACGGGCGCCCTGCTGTCCCCTGTGACGCTGTACGCGCTGGGACTGGGGGAGATCCGCCTCAATTCCGCGCTCAATCAGCCTTTCGATGCGGAAATCGAGCTGCTGTCGCCGACTGCCGAGGAGTTGGGCAGCCTCAAGGTCGCCCTGGCCAGCCAGGACGTCTTCTCCCGCTATGGCATCGATCGTCCCGCGTACCTGAGCAACTTCGATTTCGCGGTCAGCCGCAACCGCGAGGGCAAGGCGACCATCAAGGTCACCTCGAATCGTTCGGTCACCGAACCGTATGTGACGTTGCTGGTCGAGGCGAACTGGGCCCGTGGCCGGCTGGTTCGCGAATACACCGTGCTGCTCGATCCGCCGGTGTTCATGCCGTCCCAGAATCAGGCGCCCGCTCCGGTCACGACGCCGCAGTCGGCGACGACCGCGGAAGGTCGTATCGAGCGTCGTCCGGCGCCCGCGCCCGAACCGGCGTCCGCTCCTGCTCCTGTCCCGGCTCCTGCTCCGACACCGAGTGCAACGCCGGCGCCCGAGCCGACCGCTCAGCGCACCGAGCCGTCGACCGAGCAACAGATCTTCGCGTCGCCCGGCAGCGAATACACGGTTCAGCGCAACGACACCTTGTCGAAGATCGCGGCCGCGGCGAACCCCGGCAACCGTCGCGTCAACAACCGCACCATGATCGCGCTGTTCCGCGCCAACCCGCAGGCGTTCAGCGGCAACAACATCAACCGACTGCGTGCTGGCAGCGTGCTGCGCATTCCTGAATTGTCCGAGATCGAAGCGATCTCCAGTGAGGAAGCCACCGCGGAAGTGTCGCGGCAGACGGCGGAGTGGGCGGGTGGCATCGTCGCCGACACGCCTCCTGCAACCGATCGCCTGCGGCTGGTGACGCCGCAAGAAACGACGACTGCGCCGACGCCGGCACCGGCTCCGCAGACGCAGGCTCAACAGCCGCAGCCGTCCGCGCCGACTGCCCCGGGCGCGGCTACGCCCCCGGATCGCCGTCTCGAAGTCGAAAACCCTGGCCTGGCTCAGGCGCAGCGCAATGTTGACCCGACGCCCGCCGAACCGCCGGCCGAACAGCAGCAGACGCCGCCAATCGAGGCCGAGGCGCCGACTGCCAGCGAGCCGGCTTCGGCTGCAGAAGAGCCCGCCGCGGAACCACCTCGGAAAGCGCCGCGTGCCAAGGCGCCGCCGCCTGCGCCCGCTCCCGAGCCGACACTGGTCGAACGCATCACCGAGTACTGGTGGGCGGTGGTCGCGCTGGGTCTGGCCGTCATTGTCGGTGTGTTGTTCATGCGTCGTCGTCGTGGAGCCGACGACGACTCGCTCGATTCGTTGGATGCGCCGCTGGCGTTCGATCCGCCGTCCGAGCGTCCGGCCCGCGCCCTCGCGCCGGCCAGCAAGGGCGGCCGCGCCGATGCGTTCCTCGTCGAAGGCGAGGACGACGCCGGTCTGGTGAAGACCAATCTCGACGAAGATCTGGATTTCGGCGATCCGGCTCCGACCGCGCGTCGTGAGCCCGCTCGCGGCTTCGAGCCCGCCGCCGCTGCAGCGCCGGCCGCAGCTCTCGCCGCCGACGACACGTTGAGCAGCGAATCCGCAGTCCGCTTCGATCAGCAGGACGCGCTGGCCGAGGCCGACTTCCACATGGCCTATGGTCTCTACGACCAGGCCGCGGATCTGGTGAAGATCGCCATCGACCGCGAGCCGTCGCGCCGCGACCTGAAGCTGAAGCTGCTGGAGATCTACTTCGTCTGGGGCAACAAGGATCTATTCCTCGACACCGCGCGCGATCTGTACGAGACCCGTGCGGACGAGGCGCCGGGCGAGTGGGACAAGGTCCTGATCATGGGCAAGCAGATCGCCCCCGAGAACGACATGTTCAAGGGCGAGGGCAGCCATGTCGGCCTGGTCGACGTGAACCTGGAAGGCGGCGAGAACCGCGTCGACGTCGATCTGTTCGCCGAGCCTTCGGGCGAGGAGCGCCAGGGCCTGGATCTGGAATTCTCGAGCGGCGAGCGCCGCGGTCCGAACGACGCCACGCAGGTCGCGAGCGACCTGGACTTCCTGCTCGACGAGCCGAACGACGACGACACCCAGGAACAGCGCACCCGCGAAATCGACGCGCTGGCCCGCACGCAGGAAACGCCGACCATCGAGTCGCCGATGATCGATCGCACCGCGCAGACCGTGCGCGAGAAGGTCGACACCGCCTTGTTCAACAAGGGCACCAGCACCGGCGATACCGCCGAGCTGTCGATCGACGATCTGGGCCTGGATGCGGATTCGCTCGACCAGGGCCGGGCCCTGGAAGATACGCATTCGCTCGACAAGGACACGATCGAAGACGTGCGCCCGCTGCGCGATGACGAGATGACCCAGCTGGCACCGTCGCTGAGCAGCTTCGATCGCACCATGGAAGCGCCGCGAATCCCGGAGCGCTTCGATGGCGACATCGAGAGCACCGGCACGATCTATATCGACCAGGTGGATCTGACCGGCGGCGGTGGCGACACGGCCGAGCATCCGCGCCCGGATGTGGATTCGACGGCGTCGATGAAGAGCTCGCTGGCGCTGACGGACATCGACCTGGATCTGGACGATCTGAGCGAAGCGCGCCCGAGCACCGACACCGTGCGTCAGCCGCGCAAGGACGACGACATCTTCTCCAGCGACGTGTTCGGCAGCGACGAGCGCACGCAGGAAGTGGCGCGCGGCGGCGGCCTCGATCTGGATGTCGGTGAGCCGCTGTCCTCGAACGAAGACCGCGAGCCGACGCAACGTCACGCCCTGGCGACCGAGATGGAGCTGTCCGAGCTGGAGCCGGTGACCATGAGCGAGGTCGGCACCAAGCTCGACCTGGCGCGCGCCTACATGGACATGGGCGACCCCGACGGCGCCCGCAGCATCCTCGACGAGGTGCTCTCGGAAGGTAATCCCAGCCAGAAGCAGGAAGCGCAGCGGCTGATGGACTCGATCCGGTAGATTTGGTCTGACGGCCGGGCTTGCGCCCGGCCTTTCCCCGGATATCGTTGGTGGTTTGTTTGAGCGCGGTGGTTTGCGCCTGCCGGAAAGGGGGAATCTCCTCCCGGCACCGGGCACGGCGGGAGCGCGTTGCGCTCCTCACCGCACGTCCATGATGGGCCCTGCTGTTGCGGTCTCGTCCCTGTACCGCAAAGCTGCCGGGAGGAGATCCCCCTTCCCGGCAGGCGCCGATGGGTCGTGGTACCTCGTCGATGCGTCGGTGGTAGCTTGAGGCGCAGACGCTGCGATAATCGCGCGCCAGCGCTGAGCTCCTAAATCACCTTCCTTGCCAAACCTCTCTTCGCCAAACCTCTGAATGCCTCGAATCGCCCTCGGTATCGAATACGACGGTAGCAGCTTTGCCGGCTGGCAATCGCAGGAGCACGCCCGCGGCATCCAGTCCGTGGTGGAGAAGGGGCTTTCTGTAGTCGCCGATCATCCCGTGGAAGCAGTGGCCGCCGGTCGCACGGATGCCGGCGTGCATGCAGCCATGCAGGTGGTTCACTTCGATACCACGGCGATCCGCAGCGAGCGCTCCTGGATGCTCGGCGCCGTATCGAACATGCCCAATGAAGTCAGCGTCCTGTGGGCGCGCGAGGTGCCCGAAGGGTTTCACGCGCGATATTCAGCAATGGCACGCCGCTACAGGTACGTGATCCTGAACCGCGTTCCGCGGCCAGCGTTGAACGCCAAGCGCGTGGCCTGGATTCGCGAGCCGCTGGACGAGAAGCGAATGCATGAGGCCGCCCAGCATCTCGTAGGCGAGCACGATTTCTCCTCGTTTCGCGCCGCGCAGTGCCAGTCGCGCACGCCGATGCGCAACCTGCATGAAATCGCAGTGACGCGGCATGGCGAACTGGTGGTATTGACCGTCTGCGCGAACGCCTTCCTGCACCATATGGTGAGGAACATCGCGGGCGTGCTGATCGCGATCGGCACCGGCGAGCAGCCGGTGGACTGGTCCGCGCAAGTCCTGGCGTACCGGGACAGGAAGCTGGGCGGCGTGACCGCCGTCCCGAGCGGGCTGTACCTGGCCGGGATCCGGTATGCGCCCGCCTTGAATCTGCCCAGTGAGCCGGAATTCAATGTTCTGGCCGCGACGGAAGCGGGGATGGGTCGAGTCCCCTGAGCCCATTGGCAGTGGATCGGCGAGTTCTCCAGCAACTTGCCCGCCGGTTCCGGACCAAGTATAGATGCACCCCTCCAAATTCAGGCTATTACCATGACCTGGTTCGAAAAGATCATGCCTTCGCGGATCAAGACCGAGCGCCGCACGCGCTCCGTCCCGGAAGGCCTGTGGATGAAGTGCGCCGCCTGCGACGCGGTCCTGTACCGCGCCGAGCTCGAGCGCAATCTCCATGTGTGTCCGAAGTGCGGCCATCACATGCGCATTGGCGCCCGCGACCGGCTGGAGGCGTTCCTCGATCCGGAAGGGCAGGTCGAGCTGGCGGACAACATCGAGCCGGAAGATCCGCTCAAATTCCGCGACACCAAGAAATATCGCGACCGCGTGCAGGCCGCGCAGAAGTCGACGCAGGAAAAAGACGCGCTGATCGTCATGGCTGGCACGCTGATGGGCGAGCCCGTGGTCGCATGCGCGTTCGAGTTCTCGTTCCTCGGTGGCTCGATGGGCTCCGTGGTGGGCGAACGTTTCGTGCGCGCGGCCGAGCATTGCATCGAGCATCGCAAGCCGCTGATTTGTTTCTCCGCGAGCGGTGGAGCGCGCATGCAGGAAGCGCTGTTGTCGCTGCTGCAGATGGCGAAGACCAGTGCCGCGCTGGCTCGCATGGCGAAGGAACGATTGCCGTACATCTCCGTGCTGACCGATCCGACCACCGGCGGCGTGTCCGCCAGTCTCGCGATGCTCGGCGATGTGAACATCGGCGAGCCCAAGGCGTTGATCGGCTTCGCCGGTGCGCGCGTCATTCAGCAGACCGTGCGCGAGACGCTGCCGGAAGGGTTCCAGCGCAGCGAGTTCCTGCTCGAGCACGGCGCGCTGGACATGATCGTCGACCGTCGCGACATGCGTGAGCGCATCGCCGGCCTGCTGACCATTTTCCTGCACAAGCCTGCGCCGCAGCCGAAGGTCGCGGCCTGACCT
Organism: uncultured Steroidobacter sp.; assembly: GCF_937958065.1. GTDB lineage: Bacteria > Pseudomonadota > Gammaproteobacteria > Steroidobacterales > Steroidobacteraceae > Steroidobacter. The sequence continues at coordinate 11,123 of NZ_CALFXI010000044.1, read as the reverse complement.
GAACAGTGACTGCGGGCAGCGGCACCTCTGGCGCCGCTGCCCGTTCTGCCATCAGCGGCGTCGCCGCCGCTTTCTACGCTTCCGTTCGCACGGTGACAGTCGTCATGAGATCCCTGGCCGATTGGCTGCGCTGGCAGGAAACGCTGCATCCGAGCGCTATCGATCTCGGTCTGGATCGCATGCGCCGCACCCTGCAGCGGCTGAACTGGCGGCAACCGGCGTGCCCCGTCATCACGGTCGCCGGTACCAACGGCAAAGGCTCGACCGTCGCGCTCACTTCGCAGATGCTGCGTGCCGCGGGCTACCGAGTCGGCACATTCACCTCGCCTCACCTGATTCGTTATAACGAACGCATCGTCATCGACGGGCGCGAAGTCTCCGACGCGTCGCTGGTCGCGGCATTCGAGCGCATCGATGCGGCGCGCGGCTCCGATACGCTGACGTTTTTTGAATTCAACACCATCGCGGCACTGCTCGTGTTCGATACGGCGGGCGTCGATGCCATCGTGCTCGAAGTGGGGCTCGGCGGTCGGCTCGACAGCGTCAACGCGGTCGATGCCGATGTGGCCATCGTCACTTCGATCGCGCTCGATCATTGCGACTGGCTCGGCTCGGATGTGGAAAGTATCGGTCGCGAGAAGGCCGGCATTTTCCGCGGGGGCAAGCCCGCGATCTTCGGTTCGCGCGAGATGCCGGCATCGATCGGCGCAGTCGCTCAGCAACTTGGCGCGCCGCTGTATCGCCTCGGTCAGGATTTCGACTGGCAGCGCGCTGGCGATCGCTGGTCCTGGCGGGGCCGGAACGCGAGCTACGACGACCTGCCGCTCCCGGCGCTTCAAGGCGAGCTGCAGCTCGACAACGCGTCGTCCGTGCTATGCGCGTTGGAATGCCTGTCGTCGCGGCTGCCGGTTACGCGAGACGCCATCGAAACGGGTCTGCGGAATGTGACTCTGCCCGGACGCTTTCAGCTCGTGCGGCGGACCGAACCAGTTGCCGTGGACTGGATCCTCGACGTCGCGCACAACCCCGCGGCAGCACAGGCGCTCGCCGGTCAGCTTGCATCACGTCCCACGAACGGGCGAACCATCGCCGTGTGCGGCATCCTCGGCGACAAGGACATCGAAGGCATCGCCGATGCTCTGCGGAATTGCTTCGACGCCTGGATCATCGTCGGCCTGCCCAGCGCTCGATCCGTACCGGTCGATGGCCTGGCACAGCGGCTTGCCAGCAGAGGCGCGCGCATAGAGAAGACTGCCGAGACCGTCGCCGATGGCTGCGAAGCCGCGCAGAAGATGGCGCGCGCCGGCGATCGCATCGTGGTATTCGGTTCATTTCTGACGGTCGGGCCGGCACTCGAATGGCTGCAGGCGGGAAGTTGATTTTCAGGGGTTAACTCACGTGTCGTTCGCGCGCCGCGCCTCTTATACTTCGCGCCGTGGAACGCCCTGTAAAAGAACGCTTGATCGGCGCGGCTGTGTTGATGGCCGCGGCCGTCATCCTGATTCCCGAGATGCTCTCGGGACCCAGCCGCGACTCCGCGGAGAAACAGGCGCAGACTGCGGACGCCAAGGGCAGCGGCGAGCCCGCGATCAAAACCTACACCATCGATCTGAGTCAGTCGCCCGGCTTGCAGCCGGGTTCCGTCGAGCAAACGGCGAATCGCGCGCCTCCGCCTGAAGAGACACCGCCACCGGAGACGCTGCCCGCGCCAGCACCTGCCGTGGCTCAGGCTTCCCCTGAATCGCAGGTGGTCACACCTGCTGAGCCGCCTGCACAGAGAACCCCTGCGCCGGTCGAAACCCCCAAACCGGCACCGCGCGCAGAAACTCCACCGCCCCAACGCGCCGCGCAGCCGGCCCGCGCAGAGGCAGTGCCTCCGCCGAAACCAGAGCCGAAACCTGAATCTCAGCCACGTGCCGTTGCTTCCGCGCCATCCGCCCCCAGATCCGCGGTTCCCACGGGCAAAGGCTGGGCGGTGCAATTGGGTAGTTATGCCAGCGAGGCGACGGCCGCACGCATCATGAACGAATGGCGCGGTAAGGGTCAGAGCGCATTCGTCATGCCGGTGACCACGGGTGGCAAGACGCTGTACCGCGTCCGTATCGGGCCCACCAAGGACCGGGCCAGCGCCGAGGCCGCGCTCAAGGTTGTAAAAAGCACCATTCCCAACGCCGCCGTGGTGGCGCATCCGTGAGAGAGATTTACGGGCGTTCGAGTGTGCGCAGGCCGTTGTTTCCAAACTGCGCCGCACTGATAGAATCCGCGCGCCCCAGGCCACGAGGCCGTAAATCGTTGTTGCGCTTATGAATGGTGCTGACTACCTGATTCTCGGCGTGCTGTTCCTTTCGATGCTGTTGGGGTTTTTCCGCGGATTCGTCCGAGAGGCCATTGGCGTGATCGCCTGGCTGGGCGGTCTGTGGCTCGCCTGGCGTTATGCTCCTGTGGTGGAGCCGCTACTGGCGGGCAGAGTCGGCGATCCGCCGGTAAGCACCTGGGCCGCGCGCACGCTGATCGTGCTCGGGGTGCTGATCGTGGGCTGGATCCTGGCGGGCATTCTCAGCCACACGCTGCGCCATTCGGGACTGAGCCTCATGCTGGATCGTCTGCTCGGGCTGGTCACCGGCTTCGTGCGCGGCGCAGTGGTCGTCGCGGTGTTCGTATTGTTGGGTCAGTTCGTGCAGCTGACCGAGACCCGCTGGTGGAAGAGCTCGCGGCTGCTTCCCTATGCGTCGGAGACGGCGGGTTGGCTGCAATCGTTTGCGGAGACCGGCATGAGCGTGCTCGATCAGCAGGCTCTGAAGGGTTCCGAGTTGAGTAGAGCAGGAGTCTGAGCATGTGTGGCATCGTTGGCATCGTCGGACACAGTCCGGTCAATCAACAGCTCTACGACGCGCTCACGGTCTTGCAGCACCGCGGTCAGGACGCCGCGGGCATCATGACGTACCAGGACGGCGAGCTGTTCATGCGCAAGAAGACCGGCCTGGTGCGCGATGTCTTTCAGGAAAATCACATGCTGAAACTGAAAGGCAACGTCGGCATCGGCCACGTGCGCTATCCCACGGCGGGATGTGACAGCGCCTCCGAAGCGCAACCGTTCTTCGTCAACTCTCCCTACGGCATCTGCCTCGGCCACAACGGCAATCTCACCAACACAGCCGAGCTCGCCGAAGTCCTGACGCGTGAAGATCTGCGTCATCTGAACACCACCTCCGATTCCGAAGTCCTGCTCAATGTGCTCGCGAGCGAGCTGTCGCGCGTGCGGACGCCGCGTGCCTCGGCGGCGGATATCTTCTCGGCGCTGAGCGCTGTTTATCGCCGCGTCCGTGGCGGCTTCGCAGTCGTCTCGATGATCGTCGGTCACGGCCTGCTCGGTTTCCGCGATCCGCACGGCATTCGCCCGCTGGTGCTCGGCAAGCGCGAGTCCGCGCAGGGCCCCGAGTACATGCTCGCCTCCGAGAGCGTGGCTCTCGACATGCTGGGCTTCACGCTCGAGCGCGATGTGAATCCGGGCGAGGCAGTGTTCATCGACGAGCACGGCCGCTTGTACTCGCAGCAGTGCGCACCGGCCGCGAAACATACGCCGTGCATTTTCGAGTACGTTTATTTCGCGCGCCCCGACTCGAAGATGGACAACATCTCCGTGCACAAGGCGCGCCTGCGCATGGGCGACCTGCTGGCCGAGAAGATCAAGCGCGTCTGGCCGGATCACGACATCGACGTGGTCATTCCGATTCCGGACACGAGCCGCACGGCGGCTGTGCAGGTCGCGCAGCTGCTCGGCGTGAAGTACCGCGAAGGCTTCGTGAAGAATCGCTACATCGGCCGCACGTTCATCATGCCGGGGCAGGAGCAGCGCAAGAAATCCGTGCGCTCCAAGCTCAACGTCATCGACCTCGAATTCCGCGGCAAGAACGTCATGCTGATCGACGACTCCATCGTGCGTGGCACGACCTCCGCGCAGATCATCGATCTGGCGCGTGAAGCGGGCGCTCGCCGTGTGTACTTCGCGTCGGCGGCTCCGCCGGTGCGCTTCGCGAACGTGTACGGCATCGACATGCCGACGGCTTCCGAGCTGGTCGCGAGCGAGAAGACCGAAGAGGAAGTCGCCAAGGCCATCGGTGCGGACAAGCTGATCTATCAGGATCTGGACGACCTGGTGCGCGCATGCCTGCATCACGACTCGCACATCGAGCAGTTCGATACGTCGTGCTTCTCGGGCGAGTACGTCACGGGCGACATCACGCCGGCGTACCTGAAGCGCCTGGAGGAAGAGCGCTCGGATCAGGCCAAGGCGAAGCGCCGTCAGTCGCCGCTGAAAGCCATCCGCGCAGTCTGATCGCCCGGCCGGCAACGTGAGCTGAAGTCGTGGCTCTGCCTGCCGGTCCAGCGTCCCGACCTCTCGCCGCGGCGTCCGCCAATCTGGCGCCGCGCGTGATGATCGTCACCGATCACACCGACCTGGCGCGCGCGCTCGAACATCACATCTCCATCGTCTGGTCGGATGCGGAGTGCCGCGTGCACGCACCGCTGCTTTCCGGGCGGTTGCATTCCGGGTTCACCGCCGCGGGTTACGACGCCGTGCTGCTCGATGACCGCAGCGAGCGCGGTCGCGGCGAGGAATGGCTGGAAAATTTCCTCTATCGTCCTGGCTTCCCGCCCATCATCTATCTCGCTCCGGGCGACGATCCGGCGCTCGCCGTGCGCGTAGTGGAACGCGGCGCGGTTGAAAGCATCGTTCGCGAGCGCATCGATCATCGCCGGCTGGCGAATGCGTTACGTGACGCGGTCCAGCGTCGCCGGCAGGAACTGGCGCTGTGGCGTACCAGCTCACAAGCCGAGCAGCTGTCGCGTTTCGGACCGGTGACGATTCTCGGACACCGTTGCATTCGCGAGCTCGCGGTCGGCGGCACGTCGATGGTTTATCTGGCCGAGAGCGAGCGGGCCGGTGAGCTGGTGGTCTTGAAGGTGTTGAGAGACGCGCCCGAGACGGGTGATGAGCAGCTCCAGTTCTCGCGATTCCTGCAGGAGTACGAGCTGATCTCCAAGATCCGTCATCCCAACGTGGTGCGCATCTTCGATCTGGGTATCGCGGATGATCACGCGTACATCGCCATGGAATATTTCCAGCGTGGCGATTTGCGCGGCCGCATCGCGAGGCGCATGGAGCCGCGGCAGGCGCTGCAGTATCTGTCGCAAATGGCCGCGGCGTTGCAGGTCGTGCACGAAGTCGGTGTGCTGCATCGGGACCTGAAGCCGGGAAACATCATGGAGCGCGCCGACGGCTCGCTCGCCATCATCGACTTCGGGCTCGCCAGGCACCTCCAGGTCGATGTCGAAATGACCAAGGCCGGAGAAATCTTCGGCACGCCCTATTACATGAGCCCGGAGCAGGGGCACGGCCAGTCGCTCGACGAGCGCAGCGACCTGTATAGTCTCGGGGTGATTTTCCACGAAATGCTGACGGGGAAGAAACCGTTCCTCGCGCCGACGCCCATGGGTGTGATCTATCTGCACGGCAACGCACCGCGTCCGGTGTTGACCGGCGAGCTGAGCGTGTATCAACCGCTGCTGAACAAGCTGCTGGCCATCGAGCCGGCAGATCGGTTTGCCTCTGCGCGCGAGTTGTTGGCCGAAGCCACGCAGCTGGAGGTCGTCAGCGCATGAACGCCGCGACCAGAGACGAAACTGTCGACACCCTGTCGAGTCGCTACGCTGGCGTACTGCTGGCGCCGACACCGGCTCGCTGGTTCGAGGTGGCTTGCGAGCGCTGGCGTGAGTTGCTCGTCGATCACGCGAACTGCGAAAAGAAGGCTGCTTCGACGGCGCTGAGCCTGATCTTCTCGTATCCCGAAGACATGGCGCTCACAGACAAGCTGTCGCGGCTCGCGCGTGAAGAGCTGCGTCACTTCGAACAAGTTCAGAAATTGATGCAGGAACTGAGTGTGCCGTTCGCTCGCATGCAGCCGTCGCGTTACGCGGAAGGCCTGCGTTCCGCGATCAATCGAGCCGAGCCCGCGCGACTGCTGGATTTGTTGCTGTGTGGCGCGCTCATCGAAGCCCGCTCCTGCGAGCGCTTCGAGGGCCTCGGCCCGATACTGTCCGAGCCACTGCGAGGTTTCTATACAGGCCTCGCTGTTTCAGAAGCGAGGCATCAAGGGTTGTATCTGCGCCTCGCCGAACAGCGAGCGGGTGACATCGACTGGCGCGCAAGATTGCAACAACTCGCCACCATCGAAGCCGATCTGGTCACGAGCCCCGACCCCCAATTCCGCTTCCACTCCGGCCTGCCCACGAGCTGAGCCCCGCTGCCGGACTATTGCTCGCGCTCGAAGCCGCTGTGACTGCGATTCGGGAGCATTCCTCGCCGCCTACTGTGACCGCGCTCGGGAACATTCCTCACGCGCACTGTGACGTTTCGGCGTCATCGGGAGTGACCTACCTCCTTCCGGCAGCTTTGCGACACATGGACGGGGTCGCAACAGCAGGGCTCATCATGGACGTGCGGTGAGGAGCGCAGTGCGCTCCGGCCGAGCCCGGTGCCGGAAGGAGGTAGGTCACTCCCGATGACGCGGACCACCGCGCCTCTGACTCCTCTCCCGGCCAAAGCCGGTGCCGGAAGGAGGTAGGTCACTCCCGATGACGCGGACCACCGCGCCCGCTGACTCCTCTTCCGGCCAAGACCGGTGCCGGAAGGAGGTAGGTCACTCCCGATGACGCGGACCACTGCGCCTCTGACTCCTCTCCCGGCCAAAGCCGGTGCCGGAAGGAGGTAGGTCCCTCCCCGATGACGCGGACCACCGCGCCTCTTAGCGCCCCAGTCCCGCCAGCTCGAAGCCCCGCTCATCCCATCTGAGCACACTCCCTTGCTCGTACCAGTCGCCGAGCACGATCCGCTTGGCGACGCGATCTCCCACAGGGACCTCATGAACCGCCGGCCGGTGCGTGTGGCCGTGCACGATCACATCCGCATGTTCCTGCTCGAACGTGCGACACACCGCGCCCTGATTCACATCCATGATCTGCGGCTTGCTCCGATCCATCGACTCGATGTGCTTCTTGCTGCCCGCGCGCATCTTCGCCGCCAGCTTCTGCCGCTGCGGCAACGACAGACATCGCAACACGAACTGCACCAGCGGATTGCGCACGATCCTCCGCAACCGCTGATAATCCGGATCGTCGATACACAACGTGTCGCCGTGCATGAGCAGCACGCGCTTGCCGTACAGCTCGATCAGCGTCCCATCCGCCAGCAACTTCACTCCCGTGTCTTTCGCGAACCGCCGTCCGATCAGAAAGTCACGATTGCCGTGGATGAAATAAACCGGCACACCGCCTTGCGTCAGCGACTTCAGCGCTGCCATGACACGCCGCTTGTCCGAGTCCGGGTCATCGTCGCCGATCCACGCTTCGAACAGATCGCCCAGGATGTACAGCGCCGCCGCGTGGCGCGCCTCGCGTTCCAGGAACTCGAGGAACTGCGCCGTGATGTCGGGGCGCTCGCCGTCCAGGTGCAGGTCGGAAATGAACAGCGTCGCCGGGCTGGACGCGGCCGCGCTCATTGCAACAGTTCGACTCGCTTGATCAGGATGGGCTGCAGCGGCGCATCGCGATCGAACGGTCCCAGATTGCCGGTGGCGACCGCGCCGATCTCATCCACCACGGTCATGCCGTCGACCACGCGCCCGAACACCGCGTACCCCCAGCGGCTGGCTTGCGGGTCGAGCGCCGCGTTGTCCGCCAGGTTCACGTAGAACTGGGCCGTGCCGCTGTGAGGCTCGCCGGTGCGCGCGAGGCCGACCGTGCCGCGACGGTTCGACAGACCGTTGCCGGACTCGTTGGGCGTGCCGGGCCGGGTGGGCTTTTCGACATAGTTGGTGTCGAAACCGCCGCCCTGAACCACGAAGTTGCCGATCACGCGATGGAACACGGTGTCGGTGTAGTGGCCGGCTTTGACGTATTCGAGAAACGACGCCACCGTCAGTGGCGCGCGCTGCGGATCCAGCTCGATCACGAAACTGCCCAGGCTCGTTTCCACCCGCACGCGAGGCGCGGACTGGGCCGAAGCCAGTGACGAAAACGCGAGCAGCAGGGCCGCGAACAGGCCCGGGAGGCGAGCAAATCCAGGAATGCGCATGAGTGACCGCCGTAGGGATTAGGCCGGCGATCTTATCAAAGACCGCCGCCGGAGCCTCCCCGGCTCTTACAGCGCCAATAGCGCCGGCCGTATAGAATGCGCGGCTTCACGGAAGCACCTCCAAATGCCTTCAGATTCGATGTCTTCAGAGTCCCCCGACCCGGTCGTCACGCGTTTTGCGCCCAGCCCGACCGGGTATCTGCACCTGGGCAACGCTCGCACCGCGCTGCTGAGCTTTCTCGCCGCCCGCAAGGCCGGCGGGCGCTTCATCCTGCGCGTCGAGGATACCGACGAGGCGCGCTCCACCGACGAGTTCATGATCGCGCTGTACGCCGATCTGAAATGGCTGGGCATCGACTGGGACGAGGGGCCGGACATCGGCGGTCCGCACGCGCCGTACCGCCAGCAGGAGCGCCGGACGCTTTATGACGAATGGCTGTCGCGGCTGGATGCCGCGGGGCTGACGTATCCCTGTTTCTGCACGCCCACCGAGCTGAACATTTCGCGCAAGCGCCAGCTTGCCGCCGGTCAGCCGCCGCGCTATGCGGGCACCTGCCGGAATCTCACGACGGAGGAGCGCGCCGAACGTCTGGCGCGAGGCTTGCCCGCGGCGCTGCGCTTTCGCGTGCCGGAGGGGCAGACGGTGTCGTTCGTCGATGTGGTCCACGGCGAGCAGCGCTTCAACACCGACGACATCGGCGATTTCATCATTCGTCGCACCGACGGCAGCACTGCGTTCTTTTTCTCCAACGCGGTGGACGACGCGTTGATGGGCGTGACGCTGGTCCTGCGTGGCGACGATCACATGACCAATACGCCGCGCCAGATCCTGCTGTTGCAGGCCCTGGGCCTGCGCATTCCTCGGTACGCGCACGTTGCGCTGCTGCTCGGCATGGATGGCGCGCCGCTATCCAAACGTCACGGCGACACGAGCCTCCGAGATCTGCGTGAGCACGGTTATCTGCCGGGCGCTTTGCGTAATCACCTGGTGCGACTCGGTCACTCCTGCGTGAGCGATGGCTGGCTGGACGAGGCGGGCCTGATCGCCGACTTCGATCTGACCCGGCTCGGCCGCGCTGCCGCCAAGTTCGATGAAGCGCAGCTGCGTCACTGGCAGAAAGAAACGGTCGCGCATCTGTCGACGGAGGAGTTCCTGAGCTGGATTGCGGCCGAACTGCCGCCAGGTCTGGATGCTCAGCAAAAGGCGCAGTTCGTCAGCGTCGCACGCGCGAACATCGAGCTGCCCTCGGACGCCAGGGCCTGGGCCAACGTGATCTTCGGCAAGCTCGATGCATTCGAGCCCACCGCGCTCGCCGCGATTCGCGAGGCGGGCGAGGGCTTTTTCACCGAGGCCCTGAAGCTCATCGGTCATCCCGGCGCCGAATTCAAACAGGCCGTGAAAGCGCTGGGGCAGGCGGCGGGCAAGAAGGGCCCCGCGTTGTTCATGCCGTTGCGCGCCGCGCTGACGGGTTTCACCCACGGGCCGGAACTGGCCCCCATGCTGGCCTTGCTGCCATTCGCCGAAGTGCAGGCACGGCTCGAGCATGCCCGCCGGCTCGCGGTCTGACACAATCCGCCTATGCAGATATTCAACTCACTGACCGGTCGCAAGGAAGAGTTCACCACCCACGAGCCGGGCGTCGTCCGCATGTATGTGTGCGGCGATACGGTTTATGACTTCACCCACATCGGCCACGCGCGCTCCAAGGTCGCGTTCGATATCGTGCGGCGCTACCTGGAGTATCGCGGCTATCAGGTGAACTTCGTTCGTAACATCACGGACATCGACGACAAGATCATCAAGCGCGCCGCGGAGAACGGCGAGTCCATCCAGTCGCTGACGGAACGCTTCATCAAGTTCATGCACGAGGATTACGACCGCCTCGGCATCCTGCGCCCGACGCACGAGCCGAAGGCGACCGAGCACATTCCCGGCATCATCGCGATGACGCAGCAGCTGATCGACAAGGGCTACGCGTATGTGGCGAGCAATGGCGACGTGCTGTACTCGGTGTCGAAGTTCGCGCCATACGGCAAGTTGTCCGGCCGAGCCTTGGAAGACCTGCGCGCGGGCGCGCGCGTCGCGGTGGATGAAGCGAAGCACGATCCGGCGGATTTCGTGCTGTGGAAGCGAGCCAAGCCGGGCGAGCCGTTCTGGCCTTCGCCGTGGGGCGATGGCCGGCCGGGCTGGCACATCGAATGCTCGGCGATGTCGCTCGATCTGCTCGGCTCGCATTTCGACATCCACGGCGGCGGCATGGATCTGAAATTCCCGCACCACGAAAACGAAATCGCGCAGTCGTGCGCGGCCACGGGCGACACGTTCGCGGCGTTCTGGATGCACAACGGCTTCGTGAATGTCGACGACGAGAAGATGTCGAAGTCGCTCGGCAACTTCTTCCGTATTCGCGACGTGCTGGACTCGGGGCATCTGCGAGATCCGGAAGTGCTGCGGTTCTTTCTCGCTTCGAGTCAGTATCGCGGCCCGATCAATTATTCGCTGGTGCAGATCGAGCAGGCGGATGCGGCGCTGGGGCGGTTGTACACGGCCCTGCGTGATGTGAGGCCGGCGAGCAGCTACCAGCCGAGCGAGGCCACGCGACGTTTCGAAGCGGCGATGGATGACGACTTCAACACGCCAGACGCGATCGCAGCCTTACAAACATTGGCGACGGAGATCAATCGCGCGAAGAGCGCGGGCGACACTGCAACCGCCAGTGAGCTCGCCGCTGAGCTCAAGAAGCTTGCTGGCGTTCTCGGATTGCTTCAGCTGGCGCCGGAGGACTTCCTGCGCAAGGGCGTCGGCGCTTCATCGCTCGGCGACGCCGATATCGAGCGCCTCATCGGCGAGCGCAAGGCTGCGCGCACGGCCAAGAACTTCAAAGAGGCGGATCGGATCAGGCAGCAATTGTCCGATGCGGGCATCGTGCTCGAAGACAAGCCGGACGGGACGACGACCTGGCGGCGTAGCTGAGATCCAATGCGCACC
>NZ_CALFXI010000043.1 GCF_937958065.1 uncultured Steroidobacter sp. | reverse complement strand
ATTTCAGCAGCGATCGCGCGCCATGCGGCGGCGGAGCGCTGCGCTCGCGGCCCGTCAGCTCCGTTCGAACGGCATCAGACGCAGAATCATTCCGTTCGGGAAGTTCAAAGCGACATAGACGTTGCCATCAGGCCCGAGCATCACATCTCGAATGCGGCCCATGCCTTGAAGCACTGCGTCCTGTCGGGTCACCTTGCCGGATTCGATGCGGATCAGTCGTAACTCCTGGTAGGCGAGGCTGCCCACCAGCAGTTGGTTGCGCCACGTGCCGAAGCGGGTGCCGTCGTAGAACGTGAGGGCCGATACCCCAATCGATGGCGTCCAGTGGGTTTTTGGCGGCTCCATGCCGTCGCGCTTTGTTTCGTGACTGATGATCGTGCCGTCATAGTTGATGCCGAACGTGACGGCGGGCCATCCATAGTTCGCTCCCTTGACGATCAGATTCAACTCATCGCCACCGCGCGGACCATGTTCCGTGGCCCAGATTTCTCCAGTCTGCGGATGCACGGTCAGGCCCTGAGGATTGCGATGACCATAACTCCAGATGGTCGGCTCGGCGCCGGGCCGAGCGACGAAAGGGTTGTCCTTGGGAATGCGTCCATCCGCGAAGATGCGATGAATCTTGCCGTAGGGAGTGCTCAGGTCCTGCGCCTTGTCCTGCTGCAAACGGTCGCCGACGCTGAAATATAAATAGTCGCCCTTGAACGCGAGGCGCGAGCCATAGTGAGCTTCGGAGCTCACATAGAAAGCAGGCGCCGCCTCGTAGATCACTTGTTGATCCACCCAGCGGTTGTTCCGGATCCGCCCGCGCACGATGGCAGTCATCGATCCCTGCGGTGTGGGATCGGCGAAGCTCAGGTAGATCCAGCCGTTGTTCCGATAGTCCGGATGCGCCTTCACGCTGTGAAGACCGCCCTGTCCGACGAATCGGACTGGCGGCGTGCCGGTAATGGGGCCGGTGCGCTTGCCGTCTTCGAAGCGCCACAAGCTGCCGCCTTTCTCGGCGGCCAGGATGGAACGCCGGTCGAGGAAATCCATCGACCACAGCTCGCCCGAGATCTCGGCCACTTTTTCCAGGCGGAAGCGCTCCCCGGCGGCGCTGCGGGCTTCGATGGGAATCTGATAATCCATCGTGATGCCGTCATGCCGGCCGGGCTGATCGCTCAAGGTGAGCTTGTCGAGATTGAAGACTCCACCGCCTTCCATGCCGATGATGCACAGACGATGCAGCCCGGTGAGCTGTCGTGCGAGCCCGATGCGCTCGGTGCGAAAGGCGTCCCAGCCGCCGGTGAGCGTGGTGATTCTTTCTCCCAGGTTGATGCGACTGGCCGAGTCGAAGTCGCGCCCGGCGAAAGCCACGAGCGCGAAACGGCGCGGTGGCTCGCCGTCGCCCTTGGCATATCGATACTCGATGCTCTTGACGCCGGTCAGATCGACGCGGTCGTAACAGAGATGACTGCCGCGATCGATGAATTGCAGAAAGCGGTCCGGGCCGTGCTGGGTGATTGCATAGCCGGCGGAACGATCGGCGCGCAGCGCTTCGGCCTCGATGGTCGTGCCCAGGCTTGCTGTCGAAGCGTCTGCACCCAATGCCGAGCCGGTCGTCAACGCGAGGACGATGAACGCGCGCATGTCCATGAATCACATCCCTGTTGAGAGCCGCGGTAGCCGCGACCATCGAGCATCGCGGTTGCCGACGAGCTCAGCCACCGAAAAGGGACGAATGGCGGACCGGCGTGACGAGTGGAGGAGCTTTTGCCTGATTCTCGGCTGAGCTTGCGGAGGGATTCACGCGCGTGAAAACCATGCACGAACGAGTCGTTCTTTAGCTAAATTTTTTGTGACACACGATTTGTTGCCAGACAGGATTTTGTGTGTCAAATTCTTTTCGGTCACCGCTGCCGGACCGCAGTAAGGCAGTATCGAAGGTCGGTTTGGTATAAGAGAGAGATATGCGACGACTGCGGGGTTCACTGGGGGTTCTGGTCGGGGCGACTGCGTTCGCCACGCTTGCAATGGCGGCGCAGGAGCAGCTTGCCCGCTACGACTATTGGCAAGCCCCCTCCAGCACCGACAAAGAAGACTATGTGCGCGTGCCGATGCCGCCTGGCATCCAGGTGATCCACACCGAGCTCGATGGGCCGGTGTTCGCCGACGCCAACGGCAAGACGCTGTACAGCTGGCCGCTGAAGAACCTGCGCAACGGCGACGTTGGCGATCGCAAGGACAGCGGCATTTCCAGCTGTACCGACGAGGTGCAGAAAGTGACTTCCGGCCTGATGAGCCCCTATCCGGGCGGGCTGCTGCTGCCCAACGTCGAGACACGCAAGAGCTGCACGCAGGCGTGGCCGCCGCTGATCGCGCCGCCGGATGCCAAGCCCGTCGGTTCGGGGCACAACGCGTGGACCACGATCAAGCGCGCCGATGGCAAGCTGCAGTGGACCTACGGCGGCTATCCGCTCTACACCTCCGATCTGGACAAGAAGCCGGGCGATGTGCTCGGTGGCACGAAGATCCAGCGCGCCGGCGATGCTCCGGTGGTGCGCGTTCCGGTGGGGCCGCCGGCGAATGTGCCGCCCGAGTTCGCGGGCACCGATACCGACCCGAGTCGTTACGGTCCGCTGCAGACGGCGACCGGACGGCTGCTCACCGATCACAAGGGCTTCTCCGTCTACACCTGGGATGGCGACGAACCGAACAAGTCGAACTGCACGCGCGAATGCCTGAAAGATTGGGCGCCTGTCACCGCCGCCGTGACCGCCCGGCCGAATGGCGAGTGGGGCATCATCGAGCGCTCGCCAGGCATCAAGCAGTGGACGTTCCGCGGCAAGCCTCTGTACACCTACATCCTGGATCGCAGCACGCGCAGCCTGGTGGGCAGCGACGTGCCTGGCTGGCACAACGTCTACACCCAGCGCGCGATCACGCCGCCGAAAGACTTCACGGTGCAGGACTCGATTGCCGGTCAGGTGCTCGCGGATACCAAGGGCATGACGGTCTACATATATAACTGCGGCGATGACGCGCGCGACCAGCTCGCCTGCGATCATCCCGATACCGAGCAGGCGTATCGCCTCGCCATCTGCGGCAACGGCGATCCGAAGCTGTGCCAGGAAACCTTTCCGTATGTGCAGGCCGCGCCGAACGCCAAGAGCGACAGCCGGCTGTGGAGCGTGATGTGGATCGACCCGAACACGGGGCGCCGCGCGACCCAGGGCCAGGCGGGCGCGTTGAGCGTGTGGGCCTATCGCGATCGGCCGGTGTACACCTGCTCCCTGGATCGTCAGCCGGGCGATGCCAACTGCGATTCCTTCGGTGAATTCAATGGACGGCGCAACGGGTTTCGCGCGTTCTGGCTCAGGGACGATTTCGGCAACAGCGCGTACAGTTTGTAGTCGGAGGCTCACCATGAGAAACGTTCCAAAGCGGATTTCACAGACGCTGGGCGTTGCAATCGGTCTGGCACTCACGGGTTTCGCCGGCAGCGGCAGCGCGGCACCCAAAGAAGCCAGCCCGGTGCTGGAGAACGGCGTCATCGGTTATGTGATGACCGAGAGAGTCTGGGCCGTGTACGAGACCAAGGACGGCAAGGAAGAATGTCCGCAGGGCTTCAACGACGGCAACCGCGAAGAGTTCAAGAAGCTGTTCCCCGAGGATGGCAAGCAGCGCACCGTGGTGGAGACGCAGCTGAAGCGCGAAGGCGAGCAGTGGCATCCTCAGACCGCCACCTACAAGATGCCGTACAAGGAAGTGCAGGGAAAGATCTCCTACGGCCTGAACCTGGACGGCAAGATCGATGCCGATGACTTCATCAGCCCCGAGGGCGAGAAGGGCATCGACAATCAGCTGTATCGCGCCAACGGCTGCATCGCCGGCTATCGCGAGGGCGGCTCGTTCGCGCACTTCGAAAACCTGTTCATGAAGTCGAGCGAAGACAGCCGCGTGCTGATCGAGATCACCGGCGTCGACGATCTGCACAACGACGACGATGTGACGATCACCACCTATCGCGGCCTGGAAAATCTGCTGACCGACGCCACCGGCGACGCGTTCGTGCCGGGCGGCACGCAGCGCATCGACATGCGCTGGGGCAAGCGCTACATCAGCAAGGCCAAGGGCAAGATCGTCGATGGGACCTTGCTGTCCGAGCCCATGGATACGCTGCTGATTCCCTGGGGGCGCGGCGTGTCGTACCAGTACCAGGTGTTCCGCGGCGCTCGCTTCAAATTGAAGTTGACGCCGGAGACCGCCGAAGGCCTGCTGGCCGGCTATGCCGACGTCGACAGCTACACGCTGCGCAAGAACGAAGGCTGGTCCACGCACCACCAGAGCTACGGACAGTTTTCGTCGATCTCGCAACGGCAGGCGATGAATCGTCTCGCCGACGGCTATCCCGATCCGAAGACTGGCAAGAACACCGCGATTTCTTCGGCCATGCGAGTGAAATTCACGCAGGTCTTCATCCAGCGTCCCGAGCAGGAGCTGGTGAGCAAGCGCTGAAGCGGCGCCGCGCGGCTCGACGAGCCGCCGGCGGCTCCACACGATGAATCGATGGTCGGCTCACACGCGTGCGCGCACGTGAGCCGGCGATCTGGCGTGCACCATGCATTCAGCATGGTGCATTAGGGGGAAGACAGAGTTGAGCTCTACACCGGAAACGTCTCAAATGTCCGCGTCGAGCCGGCGCACCACGCTGCTCGCGAGTCTCGGCGGAGCACTCGAGTACTACGACTTCATCATCTACGGCATCTTCGCCGCGGAGATCGCGCGCGCGATTTTCCCAGCGTCTTCCTCGCTGGTGTCGTTGATGGCGTCGTTCGGAGCGTTCGCGGTCGGCTATGTGGCGCGACCGGTGGGCGGCATCGTGCTGAGTCACTTCGGCGATCGCTTCGGTCGTCGACGAGTCTTCGTCATCTCGCTGCTCGGCATGTCGGGCGCGACCCTGGGCATGGGCCTGGTGCCTTCGTACGAATCATGGGGGCTCGCGGCGCCGATGTTGATGGTGTTCCTGCGGCTGCTGCAGGGATTCTGTCTGGGCGGCGAATTGCCCGGCGCCATTACTTATGTGGTGGAAGTCGCGCCGAAGCGTGCCGCCTTCACCAGCGGCTTCGTATTCTTCTGTGTCATGGGCGGCGTCGTGGTCGCGACCCTGCTCAGTCTGCTGATTCAAAACGTCATGACGCCGGAGCAAGTCGGCTCGTACGGCTGGCGCATTCCCTTCTGGATCGGCGGCGGCCTCGGGCTGCTGGGCTTCTGGGTGCGCCGTTCGCTGGAAGAATCGCCCGAGTTCGAGCGCGTCAAGAAACAAACCTCGACCAGCCCGTTCGGCGAGCTGATGCGCACTCACCCGCGTCCGGTGCTGATCGGCATCGGACTGGTGGCCTGCACGGCGGCGTTCAACGGTCTGCTGTTTGCCTACATGCCCGCGTATCTCAAAACCGTCTTGAGCGTCGACCCCGGCAAGGCGATGTTCGGCCAGAACCTGGCGTTGGTCGTTCACAGCTTCGCGTTGCTGGCGACGGCATGGCTCGGCAGCCGCATCCCGCCGCGCCGGCTCATGATGGTCGGCACCTTGCTGTTCACGTTGTTCTCCTTCACCTGGTACGACGCCATCGTCTCCAGCAGCGCGAATCCGTGGCTGCCGCTCGTGTTGGGCGGCGTGGGCGCGGGGCTGTTCAATGGCTCGTTCGCGTTCCTGATCGCGGATCTGTTTCCGACGCGTATCCGCTTCACGGGCATCGCGCTGGTGCTCAACGTCAGCATGACCTGCTTCAGCGGCGCGGCGCCGCTGGCGGCCACCGCGTTGATTCGCGAGACCGGATCGTTGTCCTCGCCGGCGTGGTTCATGACCGCCGCGGCGATCATCGGCCTGGTGTCCAGCTTGCTCGTCAAGCGCCACGACGGCCAGATCGATGGCGACGAGCAGCGCGAGGACGAGGTTTCACCAGCCCCCGTTTCGGTTCCGGCGAGCGCCGGCTGAGAGCTTCAGAGTAGCTCAGAGTAGAAGGGTGACGACATGCATAGAGTGCTCAAGGCAAGTCTGACGGCCGCATTCCTGGCAACCGCAGCGCTGACTCCGGTGCTGCCCAGCGTGGCCAACGCGGCGGCCTCATCGCAGCTGGTCGAGTTCGAGCTGATGACCTGGCCCGAAGTGAGGGACGCGCTCGCTGCCGGCAAGACCACTGCTCTCATCTACACCGGCGGTGTCGAGCAGCGCGGACCGCAGAACGCCAACGGCGGCCACAACCTGATGGCGCGCGCCATCGTCAAAGCCATCGCGCAGAAGCTCGGCAACGCCATCGCGATGCCGGTGCTGCCGCTCACCCCGAACAATGCCAGCGCCGAGCTGCCGGGCACGATCGGCCTGACGCCGGAGCTGCTGGAGGCGGTGCTGGAGCGCATGACGGAGCAGTCGATCGTGACGGGCTTCAAGAACGTGGTGCTCATGGGCGACCACGGCGGCGGTCAGGGCGAAGGCGACAGGAACGTCTATCGTCGCGTCGCGACCCGGTTGAACGAGAAGTACAGCGCGCAGGGCATTCACGTGTTCTATTGCGACCAGGTGTACATGCCGGCCAACACGGCGTTCGACAAGGAGATCGCCGCTCAAGGTTATCCGGCCAGCCTGCATGGCGGCCTGACGGATACATCCATCATGATGTACCTCGACAAGGACGGCACCTACGTGCGCAAGAAGCTGCTGAAAGACGCCGTGGGCATTCCGGTCGGTCCGGACGGCAGGCCGCAGGCCACCGACGATCCGAAGCTGAAGAACGGCATCGTCGGCGACGGCCGTCGCTCCAGCGCCAAGCTCGGCAAGCGCGCCTTCGATCTGAAGGTGGAGTACGCCGTCAGGCAGATTCAAGGCTTCATTCCGCCGTCGACCTGACGCCGCGCCGGAGCACGCACATGGAGAACGGGGCCCCCGTCATCGATGAGATCGATCGCAGGATTCTCGTTCTCTTGCAGAGCGACGCCTCGCTCCCGTGCAGCAAGATCGCGTCCGAAGTCGGCCTGTCTCAGCCGCAATGCTGGCGTCGCATCCAGCAGTTCCGCCGCGACGGCTGGATTTCGGGCGTGGTCGCGCTACTCGATCGCACCAAGCTGGGCGTCGGCACGCAGCTGTTCGTGCACATCAGGGTCTCCAAAAAGGATCCCACCAGTATCGCGGAGTTCTCGCGAGCCATCCGCGAATTGCCGGAGGTGCTCGAGTGTCACGCGATTCTGGGAGCCTTCGATTTCATGTTGCGAGTGGTGGTGCCGGATCTGGAGGCCTACCATCGTTTTCATTTCGACAAGCTGGATCACGTGCCGCACGTCTGCGAGGTGCGTTGCATGGCCTCGGTCGCGGAGGTCAAGTACACGACCTCGCTGCCGCTCATGTAACCACTTGCGGCACGTCCAGCCTCGGACGCAGCACTCCGCCAAAGCGCTGCAGGGCATTCGCGTCGACGCGCGGCAGCTCGTCGTTCAGGCGCGAGCCTTCGTTCGATAGATACATTTCCGCCGACTCGAACACATAGCCGTAGAGATAGCGGCACAGATCGTAGGCTTGCGTGCCGACCCAGTCGGCCGGCAGCAGCGACGTCGGCAGCACCGGATCGCGCAACAGGATCTTGCGGTACTCGTGGATCAGCAGCGTTCTGATGATGAACGCTGTCAGCGGCGCGGGGCGCGAGGAGGAAGCCGCGGCTGCTGCGATGGGCTCGAATGCGGCGAGCATCTTGCGATAGCGCTCGGTGAGCTCGCGTAGATCCCAGCTCTCGCGGGCGAAGCGCCGGTCCGCCTCGGTGTCGTCGCAGCGAGCTTCGAAGATGTGCGCGAGCGGCGCGTTCGGCGCATTCGCGAGCAGTGCCCGAGTGTTCGCAGCGCTGCGGGTCGGATGAGTCATGATGCCCGGCATCGGCTGACCGAAGCCCAGCCACGACAGCTCCTTGCGCAAGGCTTCCTTCGCTTCGGCGTCGCCGGTCGGCAGCAGCACCAGGGTCCACAGGCCATGCCAGCGATCGGGGCCGGCCGCGTAGATGCGACGGGTGGCATCGGCGAAGCGATCCTGGCCGCGCGTCGACAATCGGTACTCGCTGTGCCGGCCGTGACGCATGCCATTGAGCCAACCGTCCTGCGTCAGGCGTTGCACCGAGGTTCGTACCAGGCGCTCCGTGATGCCGAACGGGCTGCACAGCTTGATCAGGCTGCCCAGGGAAATGGCGCCGCCGCGCGGCGCGATCGCATCCCCGAAGATAGTAATTATCAACGACCCGCCTCGCAGCGGTCGTTGACGACGAAATTCCGCCGTCAACTCGCGTGTCCTTGCATCAATTTCCGATGACATGACAGTTTCGTTGCAGGTATCCAAAATGAGCCCTGGGAGCACGTGGACGTCACAACCGGCGCGCGAAAAATGATGACACACACAACATCGATCATGGCAGTGCCGATGCGCGCTCGACTGCTGCTGCTTGGTGCGGCTACGGCATTGCTCGCCGCTTGCAGTGGCGGTGGCCCGAAGGGAGACGCTGCGCGCGGCGAGACGCTGTACGCACAGTGCGCCGGCTGTCACAAGATGCAGGAGAACTTCACCGGGCCGATGCACTGTGGCCTGTTCGGCCGCAAGGCCGGCGGTGTGCCGCAGTTCCCCTATTCGGAAGCGATGCGGACGTCCGGGCTCACTTGGAATGCGCAGACGCTCGACGAATTTCTGGCCTCGCCGATCTCCTATGTGCCGGGCACGATGATGGGCTTCGCGGGCCTGCACGACGCTCGGGATCGAGCCGATCTCATCGCGTATCTGCAACGCGCCGACAGCGATCCCGCTACGTGCCCGCCGAAGTAATGCAGGAATCGATCGATCTTTGGAAGATTGTGATGCCTGACCGACGCTGAAGAAAATCCTGCGCGCCCGCGGCCGCCGGCGATTTCCCGGCGAAGCGGGCGTACGGCTTAAAATGACACACGAAGTATTGAGTTGTAAAAATTTGTGTGTCACATTCTTTCCGAAGTCATATGCTGGGCGAAGACTCCAGGTCCAGCCGAAACCGGAGAAACGGATACGTGCGTGACTCGAGTCAGGGGGAAGAGGCCAGGCGTTGGCCCTTGATCGCGGGAGGCGTGGCCGCTGTCGCAGCGCTCGCCACCGTGATCTTCCTAACCAGGGAGCCGTCGCTGCCGCCCAATGCCGGCAGTCCCGCGCGCGTCAGATTGATGACCGGCACGCAGTTCGCGAACTCGATCCACTACATGTTCGGGCCGAGCATCGACGTCGGCTCGGCGTTCGCTCCGCTCCAGCGTGTCGACGGCCTGCTGGCGCTGAATGCGTCGCAGGTGAGCGTGACCATGGGCCAGATGCAGGACTTCCAGCGAGCGGCGGTGTCGATCGCCTCGCAGGTGATGAGCGACGGCAATCTGGACCGCGGCGTTCCTTCGCATCGGGATGCGCTCGTGCCTTGCAAGCCCGCTGTCGCGACCCAGCCGGACGACGAATGCGCGGCGACCTTCGTTCGCCAGGCCGGACGTTTGTTGTTCCGCCGTCCGCTCAGCGACCAGAAGGTTGCCGAGCTGGTCGGCAATGCCCATGAGGCCGCGGCCTCGCTCAACGATTTCTACGGCGGTTTGCAGGTCGTGCTGGAAAGCATGCTGATCAATCCGCAGTTCCTGCTGATCGAGGACACCACCGAGCCCGATCCGGAGCGCCCCGGCCAGCGCCGCCTGGATGGTTATGCACTGGCGTCGCGGCTGAGTTTCCTGTTGTGGAACTCCGTGCCCGACGAACAGCTGCTGGACGCCGCCGAGAAGGGAGAGCTGTACACCAAGAGCGGCCGCAAGCGCGAAGTGGAGCGAATGCTCGCCAGCCCGCGTCTGGAGAGCGGCGTGCGCGCCTTCTTCGACGACATGTTCGGCTTCGATCACTTCGATTCGCTGACCAAGGATCCACAGCAATATCCGACGATCACTGGCGCGACGCTGCAGGACGCGCGTGAACAGACTTTGCGTACCGTCGTCGAGCATCTGCTGCACAAGAACGCGGACTATCGCGATCTGTTCACGACGCGCTCGACGTTCATTTCACGCGCGCTCGGTCCCGTCTATCACGTCGGTGCGGCGCCGGGATGGACTCCTTACGAGCTGCCTGCCGACAGCGGTCGCGCCGGCATCCTGACGCATGTCAGCTTCCTCACCTTGCACGCGCATCCTGCGCGCAGCTCCGCGACCTTGCGCGGCAAAGCATTGCGTGAAGTGTTCCTGTGCCAGAAGGTGCCGCCACCGCCGCCGGACGTGGACTTCTCGGCCGTCGAAGATCCCGATTCGAGCCTGAAGACCGCGCGCGAGAAGCTGGAAGTCCATCGCAGCAATCCGTCGTGCGCCGGCTGCCACAAGATCACCGATCCGATCGGACTGACGCTGGAGGGTTTCGACGGCGCCGGCCAGTTCCGCACCACCGAGAATGGCGCGACCATCGACACCAGCGGCGACCTGGATGGCCAGCCGTTCAAGGATGCCGTGGGTCTGGGCGAGGCGCTCAGGAACAGCCCGGCATTGCCGACCTGCCTGGTGAAGCAGGTGTACAGCTACGCGACCGGTGGACCGGTCAACAATCGCGATCCGATGCTCAAGGTGTTCGAACGGGACTTCGCCGAGTCCGGCTATCGCGTGGTCGATCTGCTGCGTGAGATCGCGCTGAGCGAGGCGTTTTCGCGGATCGTTCCGGGGCCGGCGGTACCGAGCAAGGCTCTGGATCCGGCGGCGCCGACCGAGGAGATCGAAATCGAACTCCTCACTGCCTTGCATTGAACGAGCTTGCGGTTATGAGATTTCGGGGGAATGAAGCATGAAACGGCCCATCACCAGACGACGTGTGCTGCGTGGCATGTTGGATGGCGCCGCGGTGAGCGTCGCGCTGCCGCTGCTCGATTGTTTCCTCAACGGCAACGGCACCGCGCTGGCCGATGGCAAGCCGCTGCCGGTGCGCTTCGGGACCTGGTCGTGGGGCTGCGGCATGAGCAAGTCGATTTTCGTGCCGAAGAAGCTCGGCGCCGATTACGACCTGCCGGAGGAGATCGTGTCCTTCAAGCCGGTGCGTCAGCACATCAACCTGCTCACCAACTTCAACGGTTTCCGGGACGCGGCGCCGAACCTGTGCCACTACACCGGCTGGGTCATTCAGCGCGCCGGCTCGCCGCCGATGACCAACCTGGATCGCCCCGGCCAGACCATCGACGTGACGGTGGCACGCAGGATTTCCGCCGGCACGCGCTATCAATCCCTGAGCGTGACCGCGACCAGCGACGAGCGCGATACGCTCAGCTATGAGAACGCCACCACCGTCAATACGGCGATCGCTTCGCCGCTGGCGCTGTACGAGAAGCTGTTCGGCGCGGGCTTCCAGGATCCCAACGCACCGGACTTCAAGCCGGACCCGATGACCATGGTGCGCAAGAGCGCGCTGTCGGGCGTGCTGGAAGATGCCAAGAAGATGCAGGCGAGCGTGGGCGCGGCCGACAAGCAGCGCCTGGATCAATATTTCAGCTCGCTGCGCGATCTGGAGCGTCAGTTCGAGCTGCAGGTCACGCGACCCGAGCCTCGCGAGGCGTGCGTGGTGCCGACGAAGAAGTCGGTCGAGCAGGCGATCACCGGCATCGACGCGGAGCATGTCGCGGCTCGTCACAAGATCATGACCGATCTGCTGGTCATGGCGGTGGCGTGCGATCAGACGCGCGTGTTCAACATGCTGTACTCCAAGCCGTTCTCGGGCACCACCAAGAACGGCTACGACAAGCCGCATCACACCGCGACTCACGAAGAGCCCATCGACGAGAGGCTGGGCTATCAGCCGAACGCTTCGTGGTTCACGCGGCGCGCGATGGAGAACTGGGCGTACTTCGTCGAAGCCTTCTCCAAGGTGAAGGAAGGCGACGGCACGTTGCTCGACAACATGCTCATCTACGGCACCACCGATCAGTCGTTCGCCAAGATCCACTCCATCGATGGCCTGCCCATGCTCACCGCGGGTCGCGCGGGCGGCCGGATGAAGACCGGCCTGCACATCGACGGCAAGGGTTCGGCGAGCACGCGCATGGGCTACACCGCGCTGAAAGTCATGGGCGTCGATGTGCCGTCGTGGGGCACCCAGTCGAACAGCACGTCCCAGGAGATCGGCGAGATTCTCGCCTGATCGCAAACGGCAGGTCGACGATGCGAAATTACATCTACAGCGCGTTCCTCGGTGTCGCGGCAGCGGGGCACGCATTCGCGGCTTCCGCTCCGGTCGCCGCCAAAGAGGAATACGTTCGCGCCCCGATGCCTGCGGGCATTCAGGTCATCGTCACCGAGCTGGAAGGGCCGGTGTTCGCCGATGCCAACGGCAAGACGCTCTACAAGTGGCCGTATCAATCGCTGCGCGGCGGCTATGTCGGCGACGAGAAGGGGCGCTCCACTTGCACCTCGAAGGTGACCACCACCAGCGAGGGTCTGTTCAGTCCATATCCGCCGGGGCTGGTGTTGCCTCATCTGGATACGCGCCCGAGCTGTGCTGCCATGTGGCCGCCGGTGACTGCGCCCGAGGATGCGAAGCCGGTCGACAGGTGGACCGTGATCACCAGACCGGACGGTAGCAAGCAGTGGGCTTATGACGGGCAGGCGTTGTACACGTCGGTGCTCGATCGTCAGCCTGGCGACGTGCTCGGCGGCACGAACCGCGATCAGTTGCGACAGATGGCGGGCCGCTATCCGGTCGGGCCGCAGCCGAAGATTCCGCCCGGCTTCAGCGTGGTGACGACGTTCAACGGTCGTCTGCTGGTGAATGCCGACGGTTATTCCGTGTACGCCTCCGACCAGGACGGCCCGAACAAATCCAATTGCCGCGCAACCTGCGAGGAGACGTGGAAGCCCATGCTGGCACCTGCGCTCGCCAAGTCCGATGGCGAGTGGACGATCGTCGAGCGCGCCCCCGGCGTGCGTCAGTGGGCGTTCCGCAAGCAGCCGCTGTACACGTACAACCGCGACACCAGTCTCTACAGTCAGCAGGGCTCCGATGTACCGGGCTGGCACAACGTCTACACGCAGCAGGTCGGGCCCTTGCCCAAGCCGTTCCAGCTGATCGACACGCAAAAGGGCGTGGCGGTCGCGGACGCGAACGGCAAAGCTGTGTACGCGTACTTGTGCTCGGACGACTCCCTGGATCAGCTGTCCTGCGACTACCCGGGCTCGCCGCCCGAGTATCGAATCGCCATTTGTGGCGGCGGCGATGTCGATCGCTGTTTGAAGAAGTGGCCGTACGTGGTCGCCGATGCGAATGCCAGGAGCGACAACCGCTTGTGGTCGGTGATCGAGATCGAGCCGCGCTCGGGCCGGCTCGCGACGCCTGGTGAAGCCGGCGCGCTGCGCGTGTGGGCCTATCGCGGCAATCCGCTCTACACGTACGCGGACGACGTCGAGCCCGGCGATGTGAGAGGCGACCAGGTCGGCGAGATGTACGGTCAGCGCAACGGGTTCACGGTTCTGTGGGTGCGAGACGATTTCTCGCACAGCGAGACTTGAGCCGATGGGGTCAACGGCCGATAGCGGGGGAATCATGAAACATTCATTCGCCAAGCATGTTGGCTGGCGTGCGTTCACTGCCGCGGTGACGCTCGCGGCGGCTCCTGCGATTTCTTTCGCTGGCGACGGCACCGCGCCTGCCGATGGCCGCATCGCCTACGTCACCACCGATATGTACTGGGGCGTCTATCAAACGGCCGATGGCAAGGCGGAGTGTCCCGACGGCCTCAACAAGTACGGCCCGCGCGAAGTGTTCGCCAAGCTGTATCCGAAAGGCGGCACCGAGATCGACACGCATCTCGCGCGCGAAGCGTTGAAGTACTACCCGGAAGATTCGAAAGACAACTTCCCCATGCCCGAAGCGCGCGGACCGATCGCGATCGGCCTGAACCTCGACGGCAAGCTCGGGCCGAACGACTTCACCAGCCCCACCGGCGAGAAGGGCATCGACAATGCGCTGTATCGGGTGATCGGCTGCAGCCCGCAGTTTCGCGGCCCCGAAGGACAGTTCCGTCTGTTCGGCAATCGCCTGGTCCGGCAGCTGACTTACAACCGCTCGATGATCGAGCTCAGCGGCGTCGACAGTCTGCGCAACGACGACTCGGTGCAGGTGACCATCCTGCGCGGCCTCGATCCGCTGCTCACCGATGCCGGCGGCGACAAGATCATGCCGGGCGGCACCCAGCGCGTCGACAATCGCTTCAGCAAGCGCTTCTACAAGCAGCTGAAGGGTAGAATCGTCAACGGCGTGCTGGAGACGGAAGCCAGCGACGTGACCTGGCCGTGGGCCGTGTTCTTCGGCAACACCAACGAATATCGGTTCCGCGGCATGCAGTTCCGGCTGCAGCTGACGGAGGATGGCAGGGCGGAAGGATTGATGGCCGGCTACGCGGACGTCGATACGTTCTATCGCACGGTGATGGGCTGGTCGACGCACCACCTCTCGTACGGTCAGCTCGATCCATCCGGTTTCTGGCGCAAGCTGTGGCAACACGCCGACGGCTATCCCGATGAGAGCGGCAAGATGACCGCCATCTCCTCGGCGGTGAACATCTACATGGTGCAAGTCTATCTCGATCGCGGCGAACCCAATATCGCGGTCTCGCAATCCCGCTAGCCGACGAACCACCTCATCGACCCGATGTTCGCGCCGGCTGCGGAGCCGGCGCCCACCTCCGGTTTGCCGCCAACACGCGGTCGGCCGGGCGAGCAAGTTGTTTTGACAAGTAGACGAGTAGTCGAAATGCGATCAGAGGACCGAAATGAGCATTGATGACACATGAGTTCGGGACACTACGCGCTGCGATACGTAGAATGCGCTCGCTCACCGTCGACCGCGACGGCACAGGCCCTCGACTACAACCAGATCGCTTCCCGGTTCCACCACGACCCGTCGATCAGCCACGAGCTGGCCATCGCGGGCACCGAGCCCCAGCTGTTCTTGAACGTGGCGAATGTGCTGAACGAGCAGCCGCCATCGGTCGCGAGCGCGCATCCTTCGCTGAGCTCGTCACTCGCAGCTGTACGCCACGATCGGTCGCGCCGGTGTCGGCGCGGTGCGGTTCAGGTTTTGAGTTCGTATTGATTTCTAAGACGCCAACCAGTTCTCAAAGGGGAGAAAGTCTGAATGATGATGGTAGGTAATTCGATCCTGCGGCAGCAGGATTGCACGGTGGCCACCGCCGTGCGTCGTACGCTCGGCATTGCTGGCAGCACGCTGCTGGCGCTGACTTCGCTGGCTGCAGGTACAGCGATGGCGCAGGAGACAGAGGACGCATCGAGCGCCAGCGCGGTGCTGCAGGAAGTCACTGTGACCGGCACGCGTATCGTGCGCGACGGTTATGAAGCTCCCACGCCAGTCTCGGTGCTGGGCTCCGAACAGCTCCAGCAGATGGCGACCACCAACCTCGCCGACTCGGTGAACCGCTTGCCGGCACTGTCGGGTGGCCGCAGCTCGCACAACTATTCCGGTAACGTCAGCTCTGGCACCGCCGGCATCAACACGTTGAACCTGCGCGGCCTCGGCGCCAACCGCACGCTGGTGTTGCTGGATGGCAAGCGCATGGTCCCGGCCACGCTCGGCACGGGCGACACCGCCACCGGCGCGCCGGACGTGAACGCCATTCCGACCGCACTGATTCAGCGTATGGAAATCGTGACCGGCGGTGCCTCCGCCGTGTACGGCTCGGATGCGTTGGCCGGCGTGGTCAACTTCATCCTCGACAAGGAGTTCACCGGCATCAAGGGCACCGCCCAGGTCGGCCAGAGCACCTATCACGACGGCGACAGCCAGCTGTATTCGCTGGCCATGGGCACGCCGTTCGCCGATGACCGCGGCCACCTGTTGCTCAGCGCCGAATGGACCGGCTCCGATGAAATCCGCGGCAACAATCGTCCGTGGAACAGGAAGGGCTATCAGCTCATCAACAACCCGGCTTACCAGCCAGGCAACGGCGAGCCGGCGCTGATCCATGTGTATAACGCCGGCTTGGGCCAGGCCACGCGCGGTGGCTTGATCCGGGGATGCTATGAGCCGGGCCAGGATGTTTCGGTGAACTGTGGTCTGCGTGGCACCGACTTCGGCGTAGGTGGCCAGCCGCTGCCGTTCAACTTCGGCGACATCATCAGCAACCCGTACATGTCGGGCGGCGATTGGGAACGTTCGCGCACCTACAACGAGCAGTCGCTGACCATGCAGATGGAGCGCAGCACCGCGTTCGGCCGCGCCAGCTTCGACGTGACCGACAATGCGACGGTGTATGCCGAGCTGGGTTATTCCAAGACCCGCGCGATCAACCATCACGCGCTGCGCACGTTCGATTTCAATCTGCAGATTCCGGTCGACAACCCGTACCTGCCCGAAGAAATGCGGCAGTACATGATCGATAACAACTACGACCGGCTTGCGTTCGGCACGATCAACGGCGATCTGCCGCCGGTGCAAGGTGACAACACCCGCACCTTCAAGCGCTACGCGCTCGGTGCCGAAGGCAGCTTGGACATCGCCGGCGACGAGTGGTCGTGGGATATCTACGCTCAGCGCAGCACCACCGAGGCGTTGCAGACCGCGCCCGGCAACCGTATCAACGACAACTATGCGCGTGCCATCAACACCACTCGCGACGCGTCGGGCCGCATCGTATGCGCTCCCCACCCCACGCTCGCAGCCGATCCGTCGTGCTTGCCGTACAACCCGTTCGGCGTCGGCGTGAACTCGCAGGCGGTGATCGACTACATCACCGAAATGGGTTGGGCCGAGCAGGAGCTGACGCAGGACGTGGTTGCGGCCAGCGCCAGTGGCATGCCGTTCGACTCGTGGGCCGGTCCGATCTCGGTGGCGTTCGGCGCCGAGCATCGTCGTGAGAAGGTCGAAGGCGTCGCCAGCGAGCTCGACGAGGCGAGCAAATTCTTCGCCGGTAACTGGCATGCATCGCACGGCAGTTACAATGTGACGGAGGCCTTCCTCGAAACCGTCGTACCGTTGGCGAAAGATTTGCCGTTCGCGCAGTCGCTCGACTTGAACGCAGCCGCGCGTTGGACGGACTACAGCACCTCGGGCGATGTGACGACGTGGAAGTTGGGCGCGACCTGGCAGCCGATCGACGACGTGCGGTTCCGTGTGACTCGTTCGCGCGATATCCGTGCTCCCAGCCTCGGTGACCTGTTCAATGCCGGACAGAGCGGTGGCAGCAACTTCAACGATCCGCGGGTGACTCGGACGGAGCGCCAGTATCTGGTCACGAGCGTGACCACGGGCAATCCGAATCTGAAGCCTGAAGAAGCCGATACCCTGGGCCTGGGCGTGGTGTACTCGCCGAGCTTCATCCCGGGCTTCACGATGTCGCTCGACTACTATCACATCGAGATCGACGGCGCGATTGCGTCGCTCGGCGCGCAGACGATCGCCGATCGCTGCGAGGCTGGCGCTACCAATCTGTGTCAGTACGTGATTCGCGACCCGGCGCAGGACGACAAGATCATCACCGTGATCAACCAGCCGCAGAACATCCTGGGACAGGTTGCTGCCGGTTACGATCTCGAGATGAGCTACCGTCTGCCGATCGGTCCTGGCGATCTGGAGCTGCGTGCCCTCGGCACGTACTTCGACAAGCTGGAGACCCAGGACAGCAACGGTCGCGTCGTCGACGGCTCGGGCATGAATGCCGGCGGCGCCGGCGTCGGCTTCGGCAACGCGCTGATCTCGCCGAAGTATCGTTATCTCGTCTCCGCTTCCTATAACTGGGATCCGGTCACGACGACGCTGACGATGCGCGGTATCAGCTCGGGCAAGTACAACAACACCTTCATCGTCTGTACCGAAGGCTGCCCGCCGTCCACGCTGAACAATCCGACCATCTCCAGCAATCATATCGATGGCCGGAAGTACTTCGACCTGTCGTTCACCGGCAATCTGCTCGACACCGGAGCACAGCTGTTCTTCGTGGTCGAGAACCTGCTGAACACGGAGCCTGCGCTGGTTTCCGGTACCCGCAACGGCGGTTACTACAACGGCCAGGACAACGCGGACTATTACGACCGTCTGGGTCGTTATTACCGCGCGGGTGTTCGCTTCCAGTTCTAAGAGCTGGTGATTGCGCCCGGGGCGGACGGCAACGTCCGCCCCGGACTCATTCCGATGTGTCGTGATGTCTGTTCCTTCCCTGCGCAGCTGGAGTCGAATCGCATGAGCTCACCTCGTCTTCTCGCCGGCCTGCTGGCCGCTCTCATGACCCTTCCCGCGCTGGCCGCCGGCCCGGATTCGGTCCGTTCTTCAGCGCTCGCCGACAACGGCCTGAACAAGGAAGCTTTCCCGCGCTGGCAGCAGGTCGCGCCGGGCGCTTATATATTCGAAGGGCTGCACTCTCCGGATACGAGCGGTGCCGTCTTCACCACGGTCTCGCTGGTGGTGGTCACGAAAGAGGGCGTGCTGGTGGTCGACGGGCAGGGCAGTGTGCCCGAGAGCCAGCAGCTGATCGACCAGATCAAGAAAGTGACGAGCCAGCCCGTCAAGTATGTGGTGGTCAGCTCCGACCACGGCGACCATACCGCCGGCAATGCTGCCTTCACGGCGGCGTATCCCGATGCCGTGTTCGTTTCCACGGCCTTCTCGAAAGAAGCGCTCGCGAAGAACAAGAACGCCGCGGTGCCGACGAAACTGGTCAAGGATCGCGAGACGATCAAGCTCGGCGGTAGCGAGGTTCAGGTGTTGAACCTGGGGCGTGCGCATACTGGCGGCGACCTCGTGGTCTATCTGCCAGCGAGCAAGGTCATGTTCATGAGCGAGGTGTATCTGCGTGGGCTGTTCCCCGCGATGCGCAGCGCCTATCCGAGCGAATGGATCGCAACCATCGACAAGGCATTGGCGATGGATGTTTCTTTATATATCCCCGGCCATGGCTTCACCGACGATCCGGCTGCGATGAAGCAGGACCTGATCGAGTTCAAACAGGCGATCAGGTCGGTGATGGACGAGTCGAAGCGCCTGCACGCGGCCGGCCTGAAGTGCGACTCGCCGAAGCAGTGCCCGGCGATCGAGCAGGCGAACTGGGGCCCGTACCGGAAGTGGCCGGCGAGCGGCAGCCAGGGCCCGGTCGCGATCGCGAAGGTCTATCAGGAGATCGAAGGCAAGCTGCCCTGATCGATCGGCGCAGCCCGATCCCGCCTAGATTCCACCCGAGACTCGCAGCACGGTCGCAGTGACATAGGACGCTTCGTCCGAGAGCAGCCACAGGACCGCGGCAGCAATTTCTCGAGGTTCACCCACCCGCCCGCTCGGAATTCGCGAGACGACACGAGCGGGCCGGTTGGGCTCGCCGGCAGCCGCATGGATATCCGTGAACACGGTGCCCGGCGAGACCGCGTTGATGCGGATGCCTTTGGGCGCGAGCTCCTTCCCCAGTCCGACCGTGAGTGCCTCGACTCCCGCTTTGGTCGCGGCGTAATGCACATATTCTCCGGGTGCACCGAGCGTCGCGGCAATCGAGGAAATATTCACCATTCGTCCGGCCGTGCCACGCGCCAGCCAGCGTCGTGCCGCCTCTTGGGCGAGCCACATGGTGCCCAGGAGATTGACTTCGGTGGTCCGTCGCAGCGTGTCCGGCGTCGCATCGACGAACGCACCGATCGGACCCGTGATGCCGGCATTGTTGACCACCATCGAGATCGGACCGAGCCGCGCTTCAACGCTGTCTATCAAATGACGCGCCGACTCTGGAGCGGCGACGTCCTGACGCACCGCGAAGGCGGTTCCGCCGGCGGCGGTGATCTCTTTCTCCAGCGCTTGGGCAGCCTGCTCGTTCGTTTGATAAGAAAAACCGACTGCGATGCCCCGACGAGCGGCGCCGCGCACGATCTCTGCGCCGATTCCCCGACTGCCGCCAGTGACGATCAATACTTGCGAAGTCATGAACGAGTCCCTGTGAGATGAGTGTATGCCGCTTGCACGGCGACCATGTCGTCGTCGCGTCGATCGAGTGCCATGGCCTGACCGTACAGACGACGACACGTTTCGATGAGGGGAGTGGCAGCGCCCGCGGCGCCCGTCTCGGCCAGGATCAGATCGACGTTTTTCAAAACGTCGGCGAGCGCCGCTTGCGGCGCCCAGTCCTGCGCGGCGAGCTTCGCGGCCTTCACTTGTGAGACCGGGCTCGCCATGGGCGTCATGGCGAGCACGTCGCGCAGAGCGTTCGCGTCGATGTTCGCGCGCTCGGCGAAATGAAATGTTTCTACCAGGCCCGTCACCATGACGATCATGAACAGGTTGACGGCCATCTTCATCCTGAGACCGCCGGGCACCGCGCCGCAGTCGAATGTTTCCCGGCAGGTCGGCCCGAGCACCCGCCTCGCAACGGCAACATCCGCCGGATCTCCCGCGACCATTGCGACGAGCTGACGTTCTTCCGCCGGTTTGCGAGAGCCCGACACGGGCGCTTCCACATAACGTCCGCCGACAGCGCGGATGTCCGCGGCGAGCGCGTTGGAATATTCAGGCGAGGTCGTGCCGGTGTTGATGATGAGCCGACCTTGCAGGCGCTGCTCGAACTGCGGAGTGCCGCGACCGAGGACTTCATCGATCGCGGCGGGCGTGGCCAGCATCATCACGAGCGTGTCGCACTCGGCGAAGATTGCATCGGCATCGTTCGCGACCGTGGCGCCAGCCTCGACGATGCGCTCGGCCTTGCCGGGCGTTCTGTTCCACACCATCAGAGGAGTGCCGGACAGCGCCAGGTTCGCTGCCATCGGTTGTCCCATCAATCCCAGACCGAGAAAGCCGATGCGGCGCTTCGGCGAAGTTTGTTCATGTATCACGAGACGAGCGCTTTGCTGGCAACGAAGGATGCGAGGATCATGAAAGCATCGCTGCATCGATTGCAAGCAAACGCAACGTGATAATCGGCTGCAGCAAACATTTGTAATGCGTGCCGCGGCAGGATCAAATTTTTGTGATGACTGGTGTGATTTTTCCAGCCGATGATCGGGCGCGGTGCGCGGCGTTTGAAAATGTGCAGATACAGTTGCGGATCAACCGAACCGTTACACATCGAAGCATGCAGAGGGCCGCGCGAGAGGAAGGACAGCTATGGGTTTGCGCGTCATCGGTGCCGACGGCGCGGCACCGGTCAGGGCCTGCGAATTGCCCGGCAACTCACAGGCCCTGCAAGGAAATGGGAAGGATCAGTTGCCGCTGCTGACCGCGACGCTGTCGGCTTCGCGGAACTTGCGAATGATCCGGTCCTGGATCCATTGCTTGCTCCACCAGTCCACCGGCGTCACCGCGTTGCCATTGAGCAGCATGGTGAAGTGCAGGTGATCGCCGCCGGCCATGCCGGTGGCGCCGGTCCGGCCCAGCTCCTGGCCGGCCGTAATGGGATCGCCCACCTTCACGCCGATGGAGGACAGGTGCGCGTACAACGACTGCAAGCCCATGCCGTGATCGACGATGACGCAGTTGCCGTAGATGCCCAGCCAGCCCGCGAACACCACGCTGCCGGCATTCGACGCATGCACCGGCGCGTTGGAGACCGACGCCAGATCGAAGCCGAGATGAGTTTGCTGGTCGACCGACTGGTCGCGATAGATGTAGCTGCGCTGATCGGCGAAGCCTGCCTCGACCGCGGTGTTGGCGAGCTGCTTGAACGTGTCTTTCCAGAGGACGCGCGGCGCGGAGTGCCGGGCGAGCTCGGTGATGGTCGCATTGTTCTGCTGGCGCAGGTCGCGGTTGATCGCCAGGAACGAGGCGAGCAGATCGCCGGGATTCTGCACCTTGAAGTCGGGAGTGCTCTGCAGGATCGCGGGCACGACCTTGCCCAGGAAGCGGTCATCCAGCCCGATGCGGCTCTGGCGGAAGCGCTTCGGGATCACCCGGTAATCGAAGCTGGCGCGGCTTTCGTTGCCGTAGTCGTCGCGCGCGAACAGGCTGATCGGAGTGGCCGGATCCTGATCCCACAGCAGCGCGAAGAAGGCCACGTGCAGGTCGGGGCTGGCCCCGGCGATGCCGGCACCGGCGGCGGGATAGCCCGGATATTCCTTGTCGCCGACGCGCACGCCGGACTTCGCCCCGGCGGTGGTGCGATACACGACCACTTCCGAGCCGCCCTGGTTGATGAAGTGATGCACCGACTGCACCGAGATCTGCGGCGGGGTCAGGTGCACCTCGAAGTCGTGCTCCGCCGAAGCGGACACGGTCCGCAATCCGAACAGCACCGGGCCGGCGGCGGTCACGACGATGCGAGCGTTGCCCGCCTGCAGCTCGGGTACGTCCTGTTTGCCCAGCGTCCGAGTGACGCGGACCCGATCCGGCAGCGGCGTCAGGTGCGCGGCCGACGCGCTATCGGCCAGGCTGAACAAGGTCGCCTTGCGCTCCCCGTTCTGTTCGAGCCAGACATCCAGCTGCTGCAGCCGCTCGCGCGGCGCGATCACTTCGAGCGACAGCTGGCCGCTTTGCCCGACGCCCTTGGTGGGTTCGAGAATTTCGACCTTCGGCCCGGGCAGCGTGCCGGCGTAATACCAGACACCTCCGGCACCCGCTGCGAGCAGCACGAGCAGGAAAAGAAACGTTCGCATCGATCAACCTCGATTCACGATTGGAATGTCACCGGGCTCGATTGTGACAGCTTGCGTGATTCGATTCAGCAGACGAGCCCGAATGCTCAGCTGGAGGTGTGGGAAACCACGAAGCCCTGCTCCAGCACGAGGGTGACTTGCGAGCCCGCCGGGAGCTGCACTTCGGAGCCGGTATTCTTTGCCACCAGGGCGCCGGCCGCGCCGCCCAGGATGCCGCCGATCACTTTGCCCCGGGTGCCGTGCTTGATCTGATGTCCGATCACCGCGCCGGCCGCGGCACCGCCGATGATTTTCGCGGCGTCAGTGCCTTTTTCGCTCTGGCCGAGCTGATGCAGCTCGCCGCGAATGGCCGTCTGCCGGCCATCGGCCAGCTCCAGCTCGTCGAAGCGCAGGCCGAGCGCGGGCACTGCGCCGATCTGGCTGCTGCCAGAAACCACTTCGGTGACCGTGCCGGTGACACGCGCGCCCTCGGGGGCGACCAGGCGATCGCCGCTGCGCAACGCCGTCGCCAGGCGCGCTTCGAATCGATCGCCCACCTTGGCGGTCTTGGTGGAGATGTCGGACGCAAGCGCCACGATGAGCTGTGTACCGGCCTGAATCTCCACGGGTGCTTGTACCCGTGCAGTGGCCGGAGCTGGGCTCGTGCTCTGAGCAACGGAAGCCGCGCGTGATTCAGCTGCCTTCTTGGCAGCCGCGCGCTTGGCGGCGGCTTCCTCGGCTGCTTTCTTGGCGGCCGCGAGCTTGGCCGCTTCTCGTTCAGCTGCTTCCGCCTCGGCACGACGCAGCGCTTCCTGCTCCGCTTCCTTGCTCTTGATCTCTGCTTCGCGCTGAGCGAGCTGCTGCTCGCGGGCGTCGAGCTCCGCCGCCCTGGCTGCAGCAGACTGTTCAGCCGCAGTTGCCGCCGGATCGTCGGCGCGACCGCAACCGGTCAGCGCGACCGCCACCACGCAGCTCGCCAGAGAAACACCCAAGTGCCGAGATTTCATGATGAAAATCCTTGAGCGGCGCCGCGCCGCGTGATGCCACCGGCGTACAAACTACGTGATTGAGACAGCGTGCCCCGGCACGGATTTCACAGATTCCGGAAGCGCGGCGCTACCAGCCGGCATCTCGAAATCGGCTCAGGCGATGGACGATGTCGCTGCAGGCCAACGACCCCTCAGGTCACATACTTGATGAGCCAGTCGCTCAGCCGACGCTTGCGCGCGTTGTAGGGAGGAAAGAGCAGTTCCAGCGCCGAGAGCGGGCCGGCCGACATGACGGCGCGCTCGTGAGAGAACGCTTTGAAACCGAAGAAGCCGTGCGCATTGCCGATGCCGGAGGTGTTGACGCCGCCAAACGGCAGATTGTGTTGCGCGAATTGCTGCAGGCACAGGTTCACGCACAGGCTGCCCGAGCTGGTGTTCGTTTCGACCGCCTGCACGGTGCGCTCACTCTTGCTCCACACGTACAGGGCCAGCGGCTTGGGGGCCGCGTTGATCTCGGCGATGACGGTGTCGAGAGCATCGAAGATGAGGATGGGCAGGACGGGGCCGAAGATCTCCTCGCTGCGGATCCGTGCATCTGAGGGCACGTCACGCAGCAGCGTAGGGGCGACATAGCGCGAATCGATGTCGTATGTGCCGCCACACGCGACCTGACCGCCGGATTGCACCGCTTCATCGATGAGCCGGGCGACGCGCTCCGCGTGTCGAGGATGAATCATGCGGGGAAAATCCAGACTGCTCTGGATCGCGGCATCGCTCGCGCCGTAGCGCTGGGCGATGGTCTGGCGACACAGATCGACAAAGCGATCGGCGACATCCCGATGCACGTACGCATAGTCCGGGGCGATGCAGGTCTGGCCCGCGTTCACCATCTTTCCCCAGATGATGTGTTCCGCGGCGCTGCGCAGATCCGCGGTGGCGTCGACGATGACAGGGGATTTTCCGCCCAGTTCCAAAGTCACCGAGGCGAGATTGCGCGCCGCCGCTGCCATGACGACCTTGCCCACTGCCGGCGAGCCCGTGAAAAAGATATGGTCGAAGGGCAGCGAGAGCAGGGCGGTTGCGGTGTCCGCCGCGCCCTCGACGACGGCCACCTCGTCGATCGCGAACACGGTACTGACGATGTCTTTGATGACGCGATTGGCGTGAGGCGTGAATTCGGAAGGCTTGAGAATGGCCGTGTTGCCGGCCGCGACGGCCGAGACCAGCGGCCCCAGGCACAGACTCAACGGATAGTTCCAGGGACTGATCAGCAGGCAGCGACCCTTCGGCTGATACATCACGCGGGAGCTCGTGCCGAGCGTGGCCATCGTCGGGCTGATCCGATGCGGCTTCATCCAGCGTTGCAACTTCGCAATGGCGTGCTTTGCTTCGCCGACGAAGGGCAGCAGCTCGGTGAGGTTGGTTTCTGTCGGATGTTTGCTCAGGTCGCGATGGACCGCCTGCAGCAGCGCCTCCCTGCGCTCCAGCGTTGCGTTCAGCAGTCGGGTCAACTTGCGCCGCCGCTCGGCGGCGCTCGATTGTCTCAACTTCAATGCCGTTGCGGCGTGCGACTCGAACAGCCCGGCGACCGAATCCTCCATTCGCGGCTCCATTTCTCTCAGAACGAGACCGTCGCTTCCACACCCCACTGGCGCGGCCTGGAGATCGAAGCGAACGGCGTGCCGAAGGTATCGGTCGTGAGATTGTTGATGCCGGTCACGTACCGATCGTCCAGCGCGTTCGTCACGAACGCCGCGAGGCCGAGCGTGTCGCTTGCGCTGGTCCAGGCGAGCCGCAGGTCGAGGCGTTGCGTGGCCTCGCCGACTTTGAAGACCGACTGGAGCGCGCAAGTTCCTTGTCGCTCGGAGTCCGCGTTACAGCGCGACTTGCCGCGATACGCGTACCGACCGGACAACTCCACGTCGCCCGCCGCGCCCAGCGCCCAACCGTAGCTCGCGCCCAAAGCGGCGCTGAGATAGGGCTCGCCCGTCGGCTCGCCAGAGAGATCGAGCGGATCCGAGCCTCGCGTCACTTTGTCCTTGAACGTTGCGTCGATGAAGGCAACGTTGGCGTACAGCCTGAGCGGGTCGATGGGCCGCCATTGCGCGTCAACGTCGATGCCCCATGCTTTCTCGTCGCTGGTGTCGATCACGTACTGCGGAATATCGGAGCCCTCCACGTCGGTGGCCAGCGAGATCGCCTGCTTGTTCTCGTAGAGGTAGTAGAACGCCGAAGCGTTGAGAATCACGCCCACCTCCGGGAACACGCTCTTGATGCCGGCCTCGACATTCCACACGTCCTCGTTCTCGAACTCCGAGCCGACTTCGGTGCTGTTGTAGCCGCCGGCCTTGTAGCCCTTGGCGAGCGAGCCGAACATCATGACGTTCGGCGCGAGCTTGTAGTCGAGCACCAGGCGCGGGCTCACGTCATCCCAGGAGTGTTTCTTCGTCAGACCACCCGGCGGCGTGTCCACCTGGAACACGATATCGGCGAAGCGATACGCTTCGGGCGGAATCGGGAATTCCGTGAAGAAGCCCGCTTGATCGAGCGCCGCGACCACCTGGTCCAGCTCCGGGCTTTCATGCGGACCGTTGATCCACGTGAACTTCTTCGTGTCGTGGGTGTAACGCAGGCCGAACGTCAGGTTGGTCCGGTCGTTGAGGTGCCAGATCACGTCGCCGAATGCCGCGTACGCTTCGAAGTCGCCGCGGTTGTACATGGCCTCGCGCCACGGCATGCCGAGCATGGTGAAACCGAACGGCTCGATGAAGCTGCTGGTGCCGGCGTACAGCGGGAACGGAATATGCTGCTCCTGGTAGATGCCGAGGTTCATGCCGAGGGTATCGATGCCGTCCGTGTAGGTATGCGTGTCGCTGATCTGGTTCGCCTTCTCCTTGTAATAACTCACGCCGCCGACCCAGTCGATGCGCTCGGTCCTGCCGGAGAATTTGAGCTCCTGGTAGAAGCTCTCGTTGTTCTCGATGTTTGCAGTGTCGAAGTACGTGGCGATCAGATTGGTCCCGTCTTCGTCTTCGCGATTGACCGTGTCGAACTGGCGCCACGAGGTGCTGGAGCGGAAGTCCGCCGCGCCGAAGCTGTGATCGATGAACAGGTTCACCTGGTCGAGCTGACGCGATTCCTCGTTGCCGACCACGTCGTTGTAGACCGGCGCCTTGCGAGGATCGAGGTAGCTGGTGCGGTCGGCCGGGTAGGGCAACTGCGTCTGACCGGCTTGCACCGGTACCAGCCCGATCGCGGGCCGCGCCAGCTGATCCAGATCGTCATGGTCCCAGGAAAGCGTCGCGCTGGTCTGTTCCGAGAGTTTCCAGCGCAGCGCAACCCGGCCGGCCCAGTTCTTTTCCGGGATCAGATCCTGTCCGGTGGCCGCATCCTCGAGCCAGCCGTCGCTCTTGTTATAAACGCCGTTGATGCGCACTGCGACGCTGTCGCCGAGGGGCGTATTCAGCATGCCTTCGTAATACTGCTTGCCGTACTCGCCAACGCGGACCCGCAGCAAGGAGTGGAATTCATCTTCGGGTTGGCGCGTGACGATGGATATCGCGCCGGCCGCGCTGTTGCGGCCGAACAGAGTGCCCTGCGGGCCTTTCAAGACTTCGATGCGCTCGACGTCGTTGAACGCGAGCAGCGATGCGCCGGAACGCGCCGCATAGATGCCGTCGACATACACACCCACGGCGGGATCGGTGCCGACGCCGAAGTCGCCCGTCTGGATGCCGCGGATCTGGTAACGCGGCTGTGTCGGGCTGCCGTCGGAAACGACCAGTCCAGGCACGAAGCCATTCAGATCGCCCAGATTTTCCGCGGCGACGTCCTTGATCAGCGTGCTGTCCACGACCTGTATCGCGATCGGCACGTCTTGCAGCGACTGTGTGCGACGCTGCGCGGTCACGACAATCTCCTCGACACTGTCGACGTCCGCCTCCTGAGCCAATGTCACTGCGGGCGCCGCGACCGCGAATCCCGTCCCCAGCATCGTTGCGATTGCATACCCGAGCCTGTTCCTGCGATTGCTCATCTTCTTCTCCGTCAGTGAGGTCAGTGAGGTCAGTGGGTCACCTGCAGCATCAATTGGTCACTTGCAGCATGTACTGCGCGACGGCGAGACGAGTCTCGGGATCGAGATAGTCCTGCGGCGGCATTTCGGGATAGTCGGGGCGTTTCTTCACGGGCCTGGCGATGAAGTCGGCGAGCCCCTGCGGGTTGTCCATGTACAGCGCCTGGATCACTTGCACCGGCGGGCCGATCATGCGGCCGTTGTATGTATGGCAGCCGGTGCAGATGCCGAGATACACCACCTTGCCGCGCTCGCCCGGCTTGATCTCGCGCGGTGGTACGGGCGGCAGCAGATAGTTCACTGTGGCCGCGGTGTTGGTGAACTCGCACTCGGAGAAGTCACTGACGCCGACGGTCACATACTGGTGGCGATTGATGATGCAGCTGCCCGGGCTCGGGCCGACGCGCACGATGTCGAGGTTCTTCGCGCCCACCTTGCCTTCGGCGAGCAGCAGAGCCTTGGCTTCGGTGATCGTGTCGTAGCCGTTCCGAAGCATCACGTTGTCGAGGATCTTCACGCGATCCGAGTTCGGTTCCGACTCCGGGTCGGCGGTGATGTTCTGGGCATGGGCATGATCGGTGATGATGAGGCCGGCCACTTTGTTCTCGGAGATGACATTGCCTTCGATGACAACGTCGTCGGCCGCCATGACCAGGATGCCGGTGCCGGCTGGAATGCCGGACACCGTCGAGCCGGGCGCGCCGAAGTTCGGGTGGTTGTTGCCGACCACGAAGTTGTTGCGAAAGATCACATCGACCGTGTCCTTGATCGGCAGGCCCGGCGTCACGAACGCAAGCAGACCGCCGGAGTTGTTGTGCACATAGTTGTGCTCGACGATGGCATGGCGGCTGTTCTCGATCTCGATGCCGGCGACGCTGTCGAACACGTCGTTGTGCGCGACCAGGATGTTGTCGCTCATGCCGATGTAGATCGCGGCGTCGGCGATTCCCGAAACCACGTTGTGCTCGACGATGCCGTTCTTGCCGAGCTGCGGAAAAATGCCGTACACGCCGGAGTCCGCGATCAGGTTGTTGCGGATCTCGAAGTTGTTGCCGGCCTGCCCCATGATGCCGTTGCCCTTGTAGTTGCGGATCTCGAGGTTCTCGGCGACG
Organism: uncultured Steroidobacter sp.; assembly: GCF_937958065.1. Classification (GTDB taxonomy): domain Bacteria; phylum Pseudomonadota; class Gammaproteobacteria; order Steroidobacterales; family Steroidobacteraceae; genus Steroidobacter. Next base: position 114,118 of record NZ_CALFXI010000043.1, on the reverse strand, counting down.
AAGTTGTTGCCCGAGTACAGAATGGCATCGTTGAGCTGCTTGCGGCCGTCGAGCACGGCGCGCCGTCCGGCCTCGATCACGCCGATGATGCGGATGTCGTCTTTGTCGATGTACACCGTTTCGTGATAGGTGCCGGGCATCACTCGCACGATGGTTCCTGGCGGCGACGCCTTGATGGCCGCTTGGATCGATTCGCCGTCCTTGACCACGACCACATTGGCTGGCGCCGGACCGGCCACCGATCTGATCGCCGCCCCCGGTGTCGTGGCGACGCCCTCGGGCTTGAAGCCGCCGCTGTAGCTTGCGCCCTGGGTGGACGAGCTGATCGTCAGATCCTGCTTGCTGCCGCGGCCGAAGTACGTGCCCGCGCCGAACGACACTGCGGCCACGAGCAATCCCACGATGACGCCCTTCTTCATCTTTATTTCCCTCGCTTGATGGGTGTCAGGCCGGACGGGACTCGCGCCGGCTGCTGCGGCAGGAACGTCTCGTCGGTCAAGGCGCCCAGAAAATCCACGATCCGATCGACCTCGGCCTCCGTGAGCTTTGGATCCGAGATGTGCCAGTGCAAATACAGGCCCAGATCCTTGGGCACCGCGTTGCCTCGTCCCTTGTTGTAGAACTCGACGACGCCGTGCAGATCGGCGAAAGCGCCGGAATGCGAGTAGGGCGCGGTGCGCGCGATGTTACGAAGCGTGGGCACCTTGAAGCCGCCCTTCAACTTCGGGCTGCCCAGGATGGGCTCGGCGCCAATGTCGAACGGCCGGCCGTCGGGCTCCGGCATGCCAATGACCGCGATCTGTTCGTTGGTGAACAAGGGCGGCGTGTGGCACTCGGAACAGCGCGCGACGAACGAGCGGAATACGTTCAGGCCCTCGATCTCCCGTTCGGAGAGCGCGGCGTCGTGGCCATGAACGTAGCGGTCGTAACGACTGTTGAGCGACACGAGCGAGGTCTGGAACGCAGCCAGCGCTGTGAAAACCTGCTGCTCGGTGATCGGGCCGCGATCGCTCGGGAACGTTTCCTGGAACAGGCGACGATAGACGGCGTTGCCGTTCAGACTCGCGAGCAGTTGCTTCGGTGTATTGCCCATCTCACGGCGTGAGTAGAGCGAGCCGGGCGCCTGCGCTTCGAGCGAGCTGGCGCGTGCATCCCAGAAGAATCGTTTCAGGAATGCCACGTTCCAAAGAGTCGGCGCGGCGCGGCCCGCATCTTCGTCATGGATGCCGATGGACGTCGGGCGTCCATCGGAGAAGCCGCGGGCGGGATCGTGGCAGCTCGCGCAGGACAGGCTGCCATCGCCCGACAGCACGGGATCGAAAAAGAGATATCGGCCGAGATCGATCTGCTGCGGCGTGAAGCCGTCCCGGTGCGGCGGCAGAGCGGTGCGCGTGCCGCCGAGCCCGCGATTTTCGAGCGAGTCGTAGAATTGATAGAGCGTGCGCAGCTCGCACACGCCCGCCGTGGTTTTCTCGAAGCCCGGCGGGCAAGAGGTGTTGAGCGTGAAATCGGTTGGTGCCGGCCCGGTTGCGCCAGCGGTCCCTGCGGCCGCGATGAGCAACACGAGCGCGCGCATCATTTCGGGCGGCCCTGCCGATGAATGAACGCGATGATGTCGTCGAGATCGCGCTCCGAGGGCAGCGTCTTGGCCATCATGGCCATCTGCCGGCCGGGAGTATCCTGCGGGTCCGTGCCGCGCACCCCGTTCCGGAAATGCGCAAACTGTCGCTTGATATAAGGCGCATCGAGGCCGGCGAGCCGCGGGGCATTCAACGCCGGATTGCCTTCGGCGGCTCCGCCATGACAGGCGCCGCACTTGCCTTGATAAAGATTGTTTCCGTTGTGCAGATTGCCGGGCGCGGGCGACGCATTGATCGTTTTGGGAAGGTTCGCGGCATAGCTGGCGACCTTCGCGATCGCGGCGTCATCGGCGAGCGTGGCCAGCGCGGCGGCTTGCATCTGGGCTCCGGGCACATCCGATTTGTCGACGCCGCGACGACGATTTCGGAAGTTGCGCAATTGGCGCTCGAGGTAGGCCGCGTCCTGACCGGCAATGGCGGGCGCGTTGAACGTCGCATTGCCTTCGCCCCTGGTGCCGTGGCACGCCGCGCACTGTGCGAACAGTTTGTCGCCATCGGCGGCGAAACATCCCGAGCCATATATCAGCAGGACTGTTCCGAGCCACGCGGTGAATGCGATTCGCCGCGAGCGACGACCTGGCGCGGCCGCTCGCTCGTTTGATATCCGCATCACCGCCGCCTCCCCAGGGACGACGTCTGCCGATCGGGATGGGCTCGAGCGCATCGGAAAGAAAGATGCTGTTGTATGTTGGCTGTTGCGCTGCGTTCATACCCGACCTACCCACGGATTGCAATCGGGACAGCCGATGTTTCATCTGCCGGCACACACGAAAGTTACAAACTGTCCGACAGTGGGACCGTTTCGTGACGATCCACCTGCGTCGTATACAAATTGGCGACCCTGCGCCGGACAACATGCCGGGGTAGAAACTGTTCCTATGCATTACCCGATGGGCGGGTCGGGGGAGCTCACGATGGTGGGCGCGGTCGCGGCAGCGCGAAGTAGGGTTCGAATCTCGCACCACGGGAGCGGCCATGAAAGCCATTCGATTCGTCGAGACCGGACAGCCTCCGCAGATCGTCGACGTGCCCACGCCGCGGCCGGGACCGGGGCAGGTGGTGATCAAGATCGCCGGCGCCGGCGTGTGTCACTCCGACCTGCACGTGCTCGATGAGGATCTCGGCCTCAAAGGTCCGTTCGTGCTCGGCCACGAGAATGCGGGCCATGTCGCGGCGCTGGGCGATGGCGTGAAAGACTGGCGAGAGGGCGATGCAGTTGCGGTGTACGGTCCGTGGGGATGCGGTCGATGCCGCACCTGCCAGACCTCGGCCGAGAATTATTGTGAGAATCACGCCAGCCTCGGCACGATGGGCGGAGGACTGGGGTCCAACGGCGGCATGGCCGAGTACATGCTGGTCCCGTCCGCACGGTTGCTCGTCGCTCTCGGAACACTCGATCCAGTCGAAGCTGCGCCGCTATCCGATGCAGCACTGACTCCCTACCACGCGATCAAGGCGGCGCTGCCATTGTTGACGCCGGAAGCGACCGCGGTCGTCATTGGAGTCGGCGGTCTGGGGCACATGGCGGTGCAGATCCTGCAGGCGCTGACGCCGGCCCGGTTGATCGCTGCCGATATCGATGACAGCAAGCTCGAACATGCCCGCAAGCTCGGCGTGAGCCATGTGGTCAACACTCGCGATGCCGATGCCGCCGCGAAAACGATCGCAGACCTGGTCGGTCCGCGAGGCGCAACGGCGGTGTTCGACTTCGTCGGTGCGCAGCCCACCATCGATCTGGGGGTACGCGTCGTGGGCCGAAACAGTCGCCTGACGGTGGTCGGTCTGGCGGGCGGTGTCGTGCACTATGCGGCCAATCGTCCGCAGTATGGTTGTCAGGTCACCGTGCCTTACTGGGGATCGCGCACCGAGCTGATGGAAGTGATCGCGCTGGCAGCCGCGAATCGCATCCGCGCGGACGTCGAGATCTTTCCGTTGGAACAGGGCTTGGATGTTTACCAACGATTGCGAGAGGGAAAGATCCGCGGCCGAGCCGTACTGCGGCCGTGACACAGTCTCGATGTTTCGAGCCGGCTCCCGCGAAGAAACATTAGAACAGAAATAACCGGCGGGAGTGTTGCCGATGTTTACATGTCGCGCTGCCGCGCGAGCCGAGGCCGCGCGCTAATCGATTGAGTGGATTGCCCCGATCGAGCCCGGGCTCGGTTACTGCATGAGGGCCTGTTCGCGCGGGTAACAATAAACACAAATCGCGCGGGACCCCAACCAAAACAATTCGGCCTCGCAGGTAACCGGTGATGAGCAGCTTGCTTTCGCCCGAACAACTCAGACTCCAGGACGCAGCCTTCGAATTCGCACAGCGCCTGCCGGCGGACATGATCGAGCGTGATCGCAGCGCCACCTTCGATCGGGCCGGCTGGCAGCGCTGCGCCGAGTTCGGCGTGCTCGGGATGCCGATCCCGCCAGAATATGGGGGCCTGGGACTGGGGCTTTCAGATCTATTGGCAGTAATGGAGGGACTCGGCCGCGGTCTGCGCGACCAGGGGCTGCTGTTCTCGCTCAATGCTCATCTGTGGACCAACTCGATTCCGATCCTGCGATACGGCGATGAAGAGCAGAAACAAAGGTATCTCAAGTCGCTGTGCGATGGCTCTCTCATTGGGGCCAATGCCGCTTCGGAGCCGGATGCGGGATCGGACATCTTCAGCATGCGCACGCGTGCGCGTCGGGACGGCGATCATTACGTGCTGAGCGGCACGAAGACCTTCGTGACCAATGCTCCGGTTGCCGATGTGTTCGTTGCGTACGCAACCGTCAACCCCGCGCTGGGCCCCACCGGAATCACCGCCTTCATCGTCGACCGAGACACGCCCGGCCTGGTCATCGATCGCAAGCTCGACAAGATGGGCTTGCGCACCTCACCCATGGCCCAGGTCGTGTTCGACGGCTGTCGAGTGCCGGTCGCGCAGCGCCTCGGGCGCGAGGGCAGGGGCGTGCTGATCTTCGAATGTTCGATGGAGTGGGAGCGCGGCTGCATCCTGGCCAGTTGTCTCGGTGTGATGCGACGGCAACTGGACGAATGCGTGGCCTACGCCAGGACGCGCAAACAGTTCGGCAAACCCATCGGCAAGTACCAGTCGGTCGCGAATCGGATCGTCGACATGAAAGTGCGGCTCGAAACGTGCCGTCCGCTCGTGTATCGGATAGGGGCGCTCAAGGACGCGAATCAGGACGCCACCGTGGAGGCGGCACTCGCGAAGCTGCATGTCTCGGAGAGCTTCGTGAAGTCATGCCTGGATGCAGTGCAGGTCTTCGGTGGCTACGGCTACATGACCGACCTGCAGCTGGAGCGCGATCTGCGCGACTCGGTTGGCAGCACGCTCTACTCGGGGACCTCGGAGATTCAACGCAACATCATCGCGCGAGGATTGGGATTGTGAGAACCGAAGCAGCTGTCGCGATTCGGCCGGTGGGGGCCAGTGCCTACTTGCGTCATTGGTCGAGCATCGGACAGCTGGCCTTGATCGTGCTGGTCGCGCATGTCTACCAGCTCGAAGGAGAGCCCTTCACCAGGGTGCTCTGGCTGGCGGCGGCCGGATTTCTGGTCAGCATCGCGCTGCCGCTTCGATATCGACTGCCGTTGTTCACCTGCCTGTCCGTCGCCGCGGTATTCCTGGTCTTCGGTCTGGCCGATGGCGCGTGGCTGATCGCGCTCGGGCTCACGCTGATCGCCATCTGTCATCTCCCGATCGCGTTGCGCGCGAGAATCGCGTTGCTCGTCCTGGTCGGCGCGGGGCTGGCCGTGCTGCGGATCAATGTCGTCGGCTCGCCCTGGTCGGCGGCGATCTGGCCAATTCTCGGCTCGATGTTCATGTTTCGGCTCGTCCTTTATATGCGAGCGCTGAAGAGCGACTCGGGCGAGCGCACGTGGTGGTCCTCCCTGGCTTATTTCTTCATGCTGCCGAACGTCGCCTTTCCGCTCTATCCGGTGGTCGACTATCAGACCTTCCGGCGCACGCATTTCGATGCCGACGAGGCCGCCATCTACGACCAGGGCATTCTGTGGATCTCCCGCGGGCTCGTGCACCTGGTCCTGTATCGCTTGGTCTATTACAACTTGCTCATCGACCCAGCCGACGTCGCGCGCCTGTCGGACCTCGTCCAGATCGTGCTGGCTACGTTCCTGCTGTACCTCAAGGTCTCCGGTCAGTTCCATTTGATCGTGGGCTTGTTGCATCTGTTCGGCTTTCGCCTGCCCGAGACTCACAAGCTCTACTATCTGGCGCACGGCTTCACCGAGCTGTGGCGCAGAATCAATATCTATTGGACGGACTTCATGATGAAGACCGTCTTCTACCCGGTGTATTTCCGCGTGAAGCGCCTCGGTCCCGCCAAGGCGGTGGCCCTCTCGACCGCGGCTGTGTTCGTAACCACGTGGTTGCTGCACTCGTATCAGTGGTTCTGGTTGCGCGGCGGATTTCCGATGACCTGGCCGGATGCGCTGTTCTGGGGAATCCTCGGCGCTCTGGTCGTGCGTGGTGCATTGAAGGAACTGGGAGCAGCCAAGGCACCCAAGCGCAGCGCACGTGCCTGGGATCCGAGGATGGGATTGCGGGCCGCCGCAACTTTTTTTCTGTTCAGTCTGCTGTGGTCGTTGTGGAGCACCGAATCCGTCGGCCAATGGATCTGGATGCTGACCAGCGCCGGTCAAGTCGACGTGGAGGGGATCGTGCTGCTGCTGGCGACCTTCGGCGTGGTCGCACTGCTCGGCGGATTCGACTGGGAAGCGAGCAAGCGGGCGGGCAGTTCGCGATGGCGGCAGCCTTGGGTGCGAAGCCTGGGGGCGCTGACGATGTTGCTGGTGATCGCCTTGCCCGCGGTTCGAGATTTCGGGCCGCAGTCCTGGGATAAAGCGCTCGCATCGCTGCAGGAGACAGGCTTGAACGTGCGGGACGCCGCCAAGCATCACAGGGGCTACTACGAGCAACTGGACGTGCGTGGACAAATCAATGCGGCCGTTGCAGCGACCGACGGCGACCGCTCGCAATGGCTCGATGCGGCGCAGGCGGGCATCATTCGCACCCGCGAGGATGCCATGGAGCGAGATCTTCATCCTTCGCTCGACCTGGTCTGGAACGGCAGGGCGTTTACCACCAACACCTTCGGCATGCGGGACCAGCAGTACTCGCTGCAGAAGCCCGCTGGAACCTACCGGATCGCCCTGCTCGGGCCGTCTCACGCCATGGGCAATGGCGTGGCTGACGGAGAGACATTCGAACATCTGGTCGAGCAGAGGCTCAACAGCCAGCAGGAAAGCAACGACCCGCGCAGATTCGAGATCCTCAATTTTGCAGTAGACGGTTTCACGCTGCCGCAGGAGCTGGCAATGCTGGAGGACCGCGTGCTGCAGTTCGCTCCCGACATGGTGATCGTCACTCACTATCACCGGGGGCGCACGATGACCGAAGCGTATCTTGGCAAGATCACCTGGAAGCAGATTCCCGTTTCCGAGGAGCTGCGCGCCATCCTGGCGCGAGCTGGACTCGATCACGTCGACCGCGGCTCGGTGCCGATTCCCACAGAGATGGGCCGCGCACTGGCCGGCAAGTTGGGGCTGGAACCGCGGATGCCGCAAGGAGAGTTTGAGGCTCGCGTGCGCCGCATCTCCGATGCGGTGAACGACTGGGCATTGGAACGTATCGCGACCGTCGCGCGCGAAAACGGCGCAATTCCCGCGTTGCTGGCGCTCAATGCTGTCATCGACGATGCCCCTGCGGATATTCCCAATATCGAAGCCATCCGGCGTGCCCAGTATCTGGTGTTCGATCTATTCGACGTGTTCCCCGCGCAGGATCGGGCCCTGCTGAAAGTGGCGCCGTGGGACGAGCATCCCAACGCGATGGGCCATCAGGTGATCGCCGATGCCCTTTACACGCAGCTGCTCGGCGCCTTGCCGCCGGAGAAGCTGTCCAACCTGACTCATCCATAAAAGGAAAGGCGAATGGACAACGTACGCGAGCTGGTACGCAGATTCATCCTCGACAACTTCCTGCCGGGCGAGGATGCCTCGAATCTGACCGATTCGACCGAGCTGAAGGAAAGCGGCATCCTCGACTCGATGTCGACCTTGAAGCTGGTCACGTTTCTCGAAAGCCAGTATCAGGTCGAGTTCGAGGCGGATGATCTGGATGCGGGCAATCTTTCCACCGTCGCCAGCATCGCAGCGCTGGTGACTGCGAAACAGCGTGGCTAGTGCCATGAGCGCGATACGGTCCCTGGCCGGCTTGCTCGATCAGACGGCGCGCGAATTCCCGGAGAAAGTGGCGGTCACGGTTCCTGGTGGGCGAAGTGTCACCTACTCGGAGCTGTCCGCGCTTTCCGATCGGGTTCGCGATCGGCTGGTCCATAGGGGCGTTCGACGTGGCGATCGCGTAGGTCTGAGGCTGCACAAATCCATCGAGGCGGTCGCGACGATTTTCGGTGCCCTGAAAGCGGGCGCCGCCTATGTGCCAGTGGACGCCGAGTCTCCGGCTGCGCGCGCCGCGTACATCCTGAATGACTGCAATGTGAAAGTTGTGGTCACGGAGCGCGACCTGGAAGCAAACCTCGTCGACGCTCTCGGAGCCTTGTCGGCATCGCCCGCAATGCTCGTGCTCGATGTCGCAGCATCCCGGCCGATGGAAGAGTTGTTGGACGCCTTGCAGCTTTCCGAACCGGCGGCCTCGGTCGCATCGGTCGAGACTGGCGCGGACGACATCGCTTACATTCTCTATACCTCGGGGTCGACGGGGAATCCCAAGGGCGTGGTCCTCACGCATGGCAACGCGCTGAGCTTCATCGACTGGTGCAGCGAGACCTTCGCGCCGCGGCCCGACGATCGTTTTTCATCGCATGCGCCGTTTCACTTCGACCTGTCGATTCTCGACATCTACGTTTCCTTGAAGCACGGCGCAACGCTGGTGCTGATCGGAGAAGCGTTGGGTAAGGAACCCGTCAAGCTGGCCGCTGCGATTGCCGCCGAGCGCATCTCCGTCTGGTACTCGACTCCCTCCATCCTCAGTCTGCTCGCCAATTACGGCAAGCTCGCCAGGCACGACTTTGGCTCGCTGCGCATGGTGTTTTTCGCGGGCGAGGTGTTTCCGATTCCGCAATACGAGGCGCTGCATGCGATGTGGCCTCGGCCGCGTTACTTCAACTTGTACGGGCCCACGGAAACGAATGTCTGCACGTGGTACGAAGTGCCGCCGGATGCACCATTGGATCGAATGTCCACATTTCCGATCGGCAGGATCTGTCCGCCCAACCGCGGCAGCGTCGTGAATGAGCACGGCGATTGCGTCACGGTCGGCGAGCCGGGCGAGTTGCTCGTCTGCGGGCCGAACGTGATGCGCGGCTATTGGAATCTGCCCGATCACAATGAGCGCGCCTTCTTCACGGACGAGACCGGCGGGTGCTGGTATCGAACGGGCGATATCGTCTGCGAGGACCCGGAGGTCGGCTATCGATACGTTGGCCGGCGCGACCGTATGGTCAAGCGACGCGGCTATCGCGTCGAGCTCGGCGAGATCGAAGCCGCATTGCTGCGCAATCCGCAGGTCCGCGAGGCGGCGGTGATTGCACTCCCGGACGCCGAGTCAGGCGTGCGGATCCTGGCCTTCGTGGCCTGCCAGCAGGAGATCACGCTGACCCGGATCGCGCTGAAAGAGTATTCGGCGCGGGCGCTGCCGCCTTACATGATTCCGGACCTGTTTGCAGTCGTGCCCGCGCTGCCGCGAACCTCGACGGACAAGATCGACTACCAACGTTTGCGCACGGTCGCCTGAACATTCATGCCGTGGCGCGGGGCGGCGGTGGTGCGGTCAGCTTGCCCAGGTCGCCCAGCCCAAACGCCTGTTCGATGGTGTTGATGCGCGCGACCGCATCCTCGAAGCCATGTTCCCCGAACATGCGATGCTCCACGTCTTCGAACTGCTCCGAGGCTTCCTCGTACTGAGCCTCGGAAATCGTTTCCTTCCAGGCCGGAAAGATCACGGTATCTTCGATCGCAGTGTGGTGCTGATACATTCGCACGAACGAGAGCAGGGCCTTGGAGAGTGGCGCGCCGTTGGCGCTGGCGATGCGGCCACCCCGAGTGACGGTCGTGACATAGTCGGTAATCTCGCGGCCACGATCGTGCTGCTGCTTCAGCACGCTCGCCAGCATGCCGTTCTTGCCCCCGATTTTTACGAGAGGAGGAAAGACGTGTTCTTCCTCGCTGCGCTCGTGATAGTCCTCGCCAAAGGTGCGAAACAGCGCGGCAGTCTGCCCGAGTGCGTCGGCCGACACGTCGCCTCCTCGCGATAACCGGGATGCCGCTTCCACATAAACGAGCAGCGCTCGCCGCAGCACGCCGTGCTCTCGCATCAAATCCTCCGCGGCCTCGACTTCCTCTTTCTCTGCAGCCTGTGCCGACCTGATTCCTGGCAGACTCGCGGCGAGGGTGGTTGCACCGGCAAGAGCCAGCAGCCGACGGCGTTGTGAATTGCTTGACATGGGAGCCTCCTTCAGCTGTTTGGGAGACGGCGCCGTGCTGCCCTGCTGACGTCGGGTTTGCGTCGCCAATCCGGCCGGAAGCGCAATGCGAGCAACCAGACCGCGATGGCTGCCGGTAGCCAAGAGAGATCGGTCGGTGTCGGTCGACGACGTGCGAATTTCTGGTCGCGCAGCGCCGCGCTCAACGAGGTGAGATCGGTGAGGCGTGCGTAGTTGAATCCGACTTGCTCCGCGAGCGCGCGAAGGTGTGGCTCGCGCAGTCCCGACAGATGTTCGATGTCCGGCACGCTGGTGTCGCCGATGGCGCTCGGCTGCACGACTTCGTCGGCGCGCCAGTAGCCCTGGCGGTGTCCTTCCTCGTCTATTCTCGGGATCGGACTCGGCGTGTCGCGGCCGGCGCCGATCAGCCAGCCATGGATGGTGCGATTCGGCAGCTCTTCGAGCAGGCGGGGGGGATAGCGAGGATCGAGCGGTGGCGCTTCCTGGCCGTCCGTGATGAAAACGATGTCGGGATGCCCGGCCGGTTGCAGGGGCATTTCCTGGGCGGTCTGCACGGACCAGTACACGCCCTTGGTGATCTCGCTTGCATTGGACCAGCGCATGCGGGCATCGACCTGGTCGAGCGATGCGAGCAGATCGTTGTAATAAGCGCACACATCAACCGGCGCCAGCAGCGGTATCGTCCGGTATCCGGTGAAGGCGGCCCAACCCACGCGAGAGCCGCAAGGCAGATCGCGCACCAGCCGGCGAGCCGCCTCGTGGGCGAAGGCAAGGCGGCTGGCGGGCGCTGCGTTGAGCTGGTAATCCTCGACGTTCATGCTCTGACTGATGTCGAACACCAGGAGGTAATCGTATGCATCGTGCGGCAGCTCGAACGATGGCATGACGAGCGCAGCCAACAGCAGCACCAGTGCGAGCGTGATGGCGCGCGAGTCCTTGTCTATCGCCAGGCGCAACGACCTCATGGCAGGTCGATCCTCACGCCCTGCAGAGTGCTCGGACTCTGCTCCTTCTCCGGCGGTTCTTCCTTTTCTTCCTGCTCCTGCTCTAGCTCCGGCGCGAGCTGCAAAGCGCGCGAAAGGTTGTATCGGGCATCCCAATCGCCCGGCTCATTGCGCAACACGTCGCGATAGCGTTGTTTCGCCAGCTCGATGAGCGGCAGCGACCGGAATGCCTGGGCTGGGCCGTTCACGAGCGCGTCGCGCATATATAAGTTGCCCAGGTTGTAGCGCGCCGCCTGGCTCAGATCGCGGCGGTCGCCTTCGATCAGCGCTTTGTAGGCTTTCACTGCCGCTTCGGACTCGCCGGCGCGGGCAAGCGCGAGCGCTCGGGCAAAGCGGGCTTCGGGGACAGCTGCTTGGAAATCCGATACGCGCGTACTCGCAATGGCCGCGTTGGTGCGATTGATTCGATCGAGACGCAGAGCGTGATATCCGACCAGACTTCCGCACACGAGCGCGACCACGGCGAACGCGCTATGAACGATGGAGCGTTTCACGGCAAGCTCCTGATCAGCATGGATCGATATAACAACAGGATGGCGCACGAGAACGCGGCTATCGCGAGAAACACGCGGCTATAGTCCTGGCGGGGAATCTGTTCCATGAAATCCAGCGGCAGGTTCTGTTGCAGCCCGACATCGGCGACCGCTCTGGACAGGCTTTCGGGATCCTCGGCCTGATACACGCGATAGGGCGTTTGTAAGGTTTGAAAGAAGCGATGCAGGGCCATTTCCGGCGCGTTCTCCCAACGCGCGTCGGTCGAATCGAGACTGGCGCTGTTGTACGAGCGCAGATAGATCCAGTAGAGCGCGATACGATTGCGCACCAGCCCGGCGCGAATCCGCTGCATCGTCTCTTCATCCAGATGCGCGCCGCCGTCCGACACCAGAAGCATGATTCGACTGCCCGAGTAAGCGCGCTGGTCGAATTGCGCGATCGCCGCGATGAGTGCGCGGCCGACCTCCGTATCGGCCAATCCCCGGCCGACGGCGCCCGCCGCGATGCCTGCTTGCATGACTGCATCGTGCTGGGTGAAAGGCACGACACTGAGTGGTCGATTGCTGAAATACATCAGTGCGAACCGATCGTCGGGCCGTCGTGCGACGAACTGTGACAGCAGCTGGCGCGCCACCTGAGCCTTTTGCGAGCCGCGCCCGAGGTGATACAGCAGCTTGGTCGGTTCGATCTCGCGCCAGTTGGCGGGCAGCATTCGATCGTCCATGCTGCGACTCCGATCCAGCAGCACCAGGATTTCCGCACCCGTGCCGGTGCGCTGGACCTGGGTTTGCGGGCGACCCGGCTGAGCCAACGCGACGATGCTGCTCGCCAGCGCGAGGACCGCAAACACCGGCCAGAGCCAGCCGATGATGCGGCCGACACGATCCGGCGGCAGCCACGCAATGGACGGAAAAGCGAGCGTGTCACGTCGGCTGCGCAACAGTGGCAGCAATGCCAACGGCAGGAGGATCAGCACCCACGGATGCTCGAACGCGAGTGAGCTGCTCATTGGGCGTGCCGCCGTTCGATCCGGCGCAGCTCCTGGCAGAGCGCACGCACCGACAATGGATTGCTCGGCGGCCCGGCGCCGAAGAATCGCTCGTTGGACTGGGCGAAGAAACGTTCGATGTCCGCGCGCTGCGGCTGCAGATGCGGGGCGCGCTCGAACAGCGTCGGCAACGTATCTATTTGCAGCACACGACCGGCGGTCTGATCGAACGCGCGATGGACGGCTTGCCACGCTTCCGGCGCCGTCTCATCCATTCGCCTCAGTTCGTGCAGAGCGCGTGCGAACGGTTGATTGTGGCTATCCCGCCAATTGCGCCACTGCAACCAGCCAAGCCACGCCAGCAATGTGACGGCCAGCGCGATCGACCAGAGAAATACACTGGCGCGTGCGGAGGAGGTATCGATGCTCGATACTTCGCGATCCGGTCGAAGCTCGACGTCAGTACCGGTCGAAGCGTTCGAGATCAGCGGGGCGGCGCTGATCGATGCAGCCGGAATGGCGAGCTGCGTGCCGTGGGCCTTGTCCTCGATCTTCCAGGCCGGCAGCGTGACAGTGGCCAGCGCCTGAGGCGAGTTGATCAGCTGATAATCCACCACCAGCCAGCGGCGCCCGTCCGAAGCCGTTTCGATGCCGGTCGCGCGCCGCTCGAACCAGATGTTCACGCGCTGGAGGGGCGGCAGGGTAGTGGGCTCGAACTCCTCGCTCGGCGTCGTAAGCAGCACACGTTGCGTGAGTACATCTCCAATGACGTACCCGAAGGGCCGCGGCTGTACCACGATGGTTTGCAGTACGCGTTGTTGAGCGGCAATCGCACTCGTCGCGCAGGCGGCGAATACGATCAGCAGCGCGACCCGTAAGATTCCCACGCCGCGGCTCATGCCGTGGCCTCGAAGAAATAATGCGACAGTGCCTCGCTGTCGAATTCGCCGGTGATGTAGAACGGGCGAATGCCTCGGGCGCTGAATAGCGCATTCAACTCAGCGCGCCGCCGTCCCACGGCGTCGTGCCAACGCGCACGCATGCTTGGCCGAACCCACAAGGTGCTCCGACCGCCCGATTCCACATCTCGCAGGGGCACGAGGCCGTCGTGTTTCGGAGGCTGTGCTTCCGCCGGATCCCAGACGACGAGCGGCACGACGTAGGCGTGCGTGAGCAGGTCGAGCACTTCATCCAGTCGATCCAGCGGCCAGTGGAAGTCGGAAGCGATAAAGACCAGGCCGGGACGTCCGGCCAGATGCAGCGCCGCTTCTTCCAATCCGTCGCTGGCGCCGGCCGTGCCTGCGCAGCCGGCCAGCATCGAAGCCATCACTTCGCCGATGCCGCGACTCACCAATGCGGGTACGAACAGGTCGCGACGCTCCCGGTCGTCGAATGCGAGCATGCCGAGCGCATCGCCGACACGAAAGGCGCTGTGCCCGAGCGCAATCACGAAATCCGCCACCACCTGCAGCTTCGATCTGGGAAAGCCGAAGCTCATGGATGTCGAAACGTCGGCGATGACGTGCACCGGCACGCTGACCCGCTGACGATTGACTCGGACCAGCCAGTCTCCTCGAACTTCGCGCAGGCTGGCGCGCAGATCCAGCCGGCGTGGATCCGGCCGGTCGTAAAGGCTCACGTGCGAGACGAACTCCTGGCCGGCACCGAGGCTCGATCCGGGATGCGAGCCAGGTCGCCAGCCGCCGGATCGGCGCGGCAATCTGTAGTGAAACTCGCGTGAGGTAGCCATCGTCAGCGCGGCGTCGGGACGTGTTCCAGGATTTGTTCGATGAGCGCCGGGGCGAGCTGCGTCCGACGCAACTCGTACACCGGCGTAAAGAACACTCGATGCCCGAGCGTCCAGGGAGCCACCGCGTGAATGTCTGCTGGAGTCATATGAGATCGGCCGGCGAGCCAGGCCACGACGCGCGCGGCGCGAGTGAGAGACATCATGCCTCGTGGGCTCACGCCGGCGAGGATCAGCTTCGACATGTCGACGCCTTCCAGGCGCACGCCGAAGCGCTCGGGCGCCTGACTCGCATCCCAAAGATCCAGCACATACCGCTCCAGCGCGTCGCTCGCATGAATGCTGCGCTGGATGGCCGCACCGATCTCATTGAGTTGCTGCCAGGGCAGAATCGCCTCGGCGACTCGTTGGATCAGCTGGTCGACGTCGTGAAAGTCGGGATCGAACACCAGTGCGCGGCGTATTTCCGGCTCGGTCGGCGTGGGCATGCGCAGCTCGAACATGAAACGATCGCGCGCCGCAGACGCCAGCTCGAACGTTTCCTCCTTCTCGACCCGGTTGCGGTCGGCGAACACGATCATGTGAGGGAATCGATATTCGCGATTGAAGGCCGAAACGGTGCGCTCGGCCATTGCCCGCAGCAGCAGCGATTGAACCTGCGGGCGAGCGCGGTTGATCTCGTTGAAGAAGAATGTCGACAGCCGCTCGCCGTGCCGGAGCAGGGGACCCGGCTCGATCCTCGGCTTGCCTTCAGCGTCGACGTACGTGTGATAGATGAGGTCGCCCGGCATCAGATCGACGGTGCCTTCGACGCGCTCGAAATCTCCGCCGATCGCGCGAGAGAACGCGCGCAGAATGGTCGTCTTGCCGACGCCGACATCGCCTTCGAGCAGCACGTGCCCGCGAGCGAACAGTGCCACGTTGATGAGTCGGATGGTGTCGCGCTGGCCGATGATGGCCCGGCCGACTTCCTTCTCGACCCGTAACGCCCGCTCCCGCCAATCTTGCAGCTGTTCGTCGGAAGCCATCGGAACCCTCGCCGAGGAGACTCTAGCGACCTGCGACACGTGGCCTAGTCTGGTGACTTCCGCGGCGATTTGCCACGTTGGCGGCATGCGGCTTCGGGTAGAGGCAATCTCGGATGCGGCACGGAGCCTGCCGAAATCCGAGGGAAATTAGCGATTTACACCACGCTCCGGAACCGGCTCCCGACCAATTAAATCTGCTTCAGGTGCGGCGCCGAATACTCGTCGGATGATCGAGCACATCCGGCACAAGCTGCGGCAGCTATATCTGTTCCTGAAGGAAGCCAACCAGCTGCGGTTTCCTCCGGTTCGGCACGTGAGCCAGCATCCTCGGGCGATCCGGCTGGCCGATGCGCCGGATCATCCGTGTGTGCAGATCAATCGCCCCGGTCCCAGCGACGGCACGCAGGTTCCGGACGACTGTCTGTTGCGAATTGCGCGTCCTGTGTCGATGCCGTGTCCGACGCCGCCGTTCAACGTCAGCAACTGGCTGTTACCGGACTGGGACGATCCCACCAAGGCCGCGTATTTCTCGGCGACTCGCAACGTCACGGCGGCGGACAGCCCGCCGCTCAACATCCGGTTCGACGATGACGAGCAGCGCCTGGCCGATTTCGAAGCCTGGGTGGCGCAACGCGAGGAGTGGGCGGTTTCGGAGCTGGCCGCACGCAAGGCACTGCACTTCTTCGAGCTGTTCTATGAAATCCATTCGGCCATCGAGCGCGACGGCGAGCTGCTCGAGCTGGTGGCCGCCGATGGCCGGCTGAACTGGCGCGCGGTCTCCTCGATCGAAGGCAGTGTTCCGATCGATCATCCGGTGATGCTCAAGCGCGTCGAGCTGCGCTTCGATGCCAGCGCCGCGGAGTTCAGCATTCACGAGACCGATCGCCCGACCGAGCTGTACAGCGCGCTGTTCGTGGATTTGCAGAACACGGCGGCCGCAGCGCTGCGCAATCGGACAGCAGAGCTGGAGAACGCCGGTCTGCATCCGTGGGGCGCCGACGACACGGAAAGTTATCTGAAGACGCTGGTGCAGACGCTGTCGCCCACCAGTGGCCGCCTGTTCAAGGAGCGTGTCACCGACGAACCTTCCGACGCGCCGCGCATGTGGCGCGATCCAATGCTGATACTACGCAAGCGGGTCGGCGGTATCGCGAATGCGGTCGACGCCATCATCGACGATATCGATCGGCGCGAAGCGTTCGCGCCGGCGATGGTGCAGATTGCGGGCACGCCGGTCGAGGAAACTGCCGCGACGGTGCCGGCCGCTCCGCTCGATGACGATGACGTGCTGCTCGGCAAGGAAGCGAACCAGGAACAGATCCAGATCATCAAGCGCTTGAGCCACAGCGGCTCGGTGCTGGTGCAAGGCCCGCCCGGCACGGGCAAGACGCATACCATCGCGAACCTCATCGGCCATCAGCTGGCGCAGGGCAAGTCCATCCTGGTCACGGCGCAGACCGCGAAAGCGTTGCGCGTACTACGTGACAAGGTGCCCGATGTGCTGCGTCCGTTGTGTGTCGCCGTGCTGGGCAGCGATCAGGATGCCCGGCGGCAATTGGAAACATCCATCGGGTCCATCACCGAGCGCTTGACGACCGAGACCAGTGCGTCGTTGGTGTCGCGAGCGACCCGGCTCGGAGAACGGCGTAAAGAGTTGCTCAACGAACTCAAGGTGCTGCAGCGGGATCTGCGCGAGGCGCTCGAAAACGAGTATCGCGAGATCACGGTCGATGAGCGGCGATTCTCGCCATCCGACGCGGCGAAGTATGTGAAGGCTCACGGTGCGCAACACGCGTGGATTCCAGGGCCGGTGAAGCTGGGCGCGTCATTGCCGCTGAATTCCAGCGAGCTGGGTCGGCTGTATGCGTTGGGCGCCGCATTCCCGGCGGACGAAGAGCACGATTCGCGTCGCCCACTCCCCAATCTGGATGACTTGCCGACCGAGCGCGAATTCGAATCGCAAGCGTCGGAACATCAGCGGCTCGCAGCGGCGGACCTGTCGGCGGGCACGCATCGATGGACGAAAACCGGCAACAGCGCTGCGATTCACGCGCTGGCCGCCACGTTGGCGGAAGAGTTTTCGGAGCTGCGGCGCCGGCAGGCGTGGCGACCGTACGCGATCGTCGCCGGTATCAACGGCGGCACCCAGCGCGAAGTCTGGGAACAATTGATTCACGGCATCGAAGAAGCGGCGGAAGCGAACGCTCAATGCGCGCTGTTGCGCCATCACCGGCCGCAGTTGTCGAAGTCGATGCCGGCGGAAACTCAACGACGCATCGCTCAGGAGATCGTGCAGCACTTGGAAGCAGGCCGAGGCCTGGGTTTCCTGACGATGGCGGCGCGTTCGGAGTGGCGGCAGTTCGTGAAATCCGCGTCGGTGGCCGCCGGGGAGCCCTCACGCATCGATCACTTCCATGTGCTGGAGATGGTGGCCGACCTGGAAGTGCGTCGACTGGAAATCGAAGACGCCTGGAACGCGCTCATCGGCGGACACATCGATTCGCTGTTTCGCTCCATGGGGCCGGAGCCGGAACTGGCTTGCCGTGCGCTCACGGACGAGATTCGTCATTGTCTCGATTGGCATGCGCATACGTGGGGCGCGCTGGCCGAGCAGCTGCGCAACGAAGGTCTGCGACTGGACGAACTCGTGGCGCAGATTCCGCGCGAGCCGAGCCCGCTGGCGGAGTATCAGACCGTCGAGCGACTGTCTGCTGAAGTTCTGCCTCCATTGCTCGCCACTGAAGCGGATCGACGCAAGCGGCGCGAGATCGATGACTGGTTCGATCAACTCGCGGCGCGCGTTGGCGATATCGATCCGCAGTCTCCCGGCGCGGGTTGCACTTCCCGACTGCTCGCAGCGGTCGAAGCTCGCGATGCGCACGGATACAGAGCGGCGATCGAGTACGCACAGCGCTTGCTCGCGGTGAAGCCGTTGACGGCGGAACGTGACGAGTTGCTGACGCGGCTGCGCGAAGTTGCACCTCGCTGGGCGGACCGCTTGCAGGATCGCAAGGCGCCGCATGACAAAGGGCATCCGCCGGGCGATCTGGAGCTGGCCTGGATCTATCGTCAGCTGCACGACGCGCTGGTGCAGATGGATCGCCTGGATGCGCAGACGCTGCAGTACGAAGCGGACCGCACTCGCGACCGCTTGCGGCCGGTGACACAAGAGCTGATCGATGCTACCGCGTGGGGCCAGCAGCTGGCGCGCCTGCAAGGAAACAATGCGATCCGGCAGGCGCTGATCGGCTGGCTGGATACGGCCAAGCGCTTGATGTCGACACGGCACCCCGAGCGTCGGCAGACCTTGCTCACCGAAGCTCGCAAGCTGATGAAACATTCGGTCGAAGCAGTGCCGGTGTGGATCATGCCCATCTCCATGGTCGCCGAGACCTTCGATCCGCGGGCCACGCGCTTCGATCTGGTGATCGTCGACGAGGCCAGCCAGGCGGATCTCAATGCGCTCATTCCGCTGTACATGGCGCGGCAGGTCGTGATCGTCGGCGACCACGAGCAGGTGACGCCGCTGGGCGTGGGCAAGGAGCAGACCGCGCTGGAGAATCTGCGCAAGTCCATGCTGCATGACTTCCCGAACGCGCATCTGTTCGATGCCATGTCCTCCATCTACGACATCGGGCGGCAGGCGTTTGGGGATGCGGTGCGCTTGATCGAGCATTTCCGCTCGGTGCCGGAGATCATTGCGTTCAGCAACCGGCTGTCCTATGACGGCAAGATCCTGCCGCTGCGGGCGGCAAACTCGACACACATCAAACCCGCGTGCGTTCCATATCCGGTGGATGGCGTGCGGCAAGGTGACGTGAACCCGACAGAGGCCGAGGCGATCGTGGCGCTGATCAAGGCGATGACGCGCCATCCGGCCTATGAAGGCAAGACCATCGGCGTGATCTCGATGGTGAAAGAGGAGCAGGCGCTGCTGATCCAGTCGCTGCTTCACAAGCGGATCGACAGCGTGGAGCTGGAGAAGCGGCGCATCCTCGCCGGCATCTCGGCCGAGTTTCAGGGCGACGAGCGCGACATCATCCTGTTGTCGCTCGTGGATAGCACGCCGGAAGAAGCGGCGCTGCGTACCGTGCGAGAAGGTGTGTATGAACTGGTCAAGAAACGTTACAACGTTGCCGCGAGCCGGGCGCGCGACCAGCTATGGGTCGTGTATTCGTTCGATGCGGATCGCGACTTGAAGACCGACGACTTGCGCTTCCAGTTACTTCAGCACGCACAACAGCCGAATCTGTCCGCGCCAGGGGCCGAGCGGGATCGCCTGGAACCTGAGTCGCCGCTCGAACGCGAAGTGGCGAAGCGTCTGACGGCCGCGGGCTTCCGCGTGCAACAGCAGATGAGCATCGGTCACTTCCGCATCGACATGGTCATCGAGAACGATGGCAAGCGACTGGCGGTGGAGTGTGACGGCGACCGGTATCGCACGCCCGAGAGCCTCAGTGAGGACATTGCGCGCCAGGCCGTGCTCGAACGCCTGGGGTGGCAGTTCGTTCGCATCCGTGGCAGTGCGTTCTATCGGGATCCGGACGCGGCGCTGCGTCGCGTGTTCGATCGGCTCGCAGAGCTTGGCATCGCGCCGCTGGATCCGGAGCAGGTGAGTGTCGCACCGGTCGAGGAAACACCCGCGAAGTCGCTGGTCGAAGAACTTCAGGAAATGACGGGCCGGCCGTTCGTGCCTGCGACCACATCCGCTGCCGTCGCGGCAGGCGAGCCCACCGCATCCGAGCCCAAGAAGACGGCCAGGCCGCGCAGGAGATTCGGGCGACAACCCTAGCCTGGCGGGAACGGGGCGCGGACTCGTGACATCGAATATCACGCAGGATCCCTCAAATCAGGAGCGACCCATGAACACCTGGCTTACCGCCTTCGCAGCGGCGCTCGCGCTCGTTGCCGTCGACGCTGGCGCAGCGAGTGCCGGCCCCAGCGATGCGCAGATCGCCCACATCGTCGTCACTGCCAACCAGATCGATATCGACGCCGGCAAGCTGGCCCAATCCCGCGCTCATTCCCAGGAGGTCAGAGACTTCGGGCAGCGCATGGTCACGGACCACAGCGGCGTAAACCAATCGGCGGAGGCGCTCGTCACGAAACTTCACGTGACGCCGCAGCCGAACGACACCAGCAAGAGCCTGCAGAAGGGCGGTGATGAAAACCTCGCGGCGCTGAAGAAGCTGAGCGGCGCGGCGTTCGATAAAGCGTATGTCGATCACGAAGTCGCTTATCACCAGGCGGTGCTGGACGCGATGGACAAAACGCTGATTCCCAGCGCTCAGAATGCGGAGCTGAAGGCGCTGCTGGTCAAGGTGCGTCCGGCATTCGTCGCGCATCTGGAACATGCGAAGCAGTTGCAGGCTTCCTTGGGCAGGACCAGTGGCTGAGCGCGCAGACCTCATTCACCTCGATCGCCGCCGGCGGATGCTGGCGGTGACGGTCGGTTCGCTCCTGGCCGTGATGACGCTCACCGAGCGCGCCTCGTCCGCAGAGCCGGCGACCCATACCGTGAGTATCGAAAGCATGCAGTTTGGTCCCGATGAGCTGTCGGTCAGGCGCGGCGATCGTGTCGTCTGGGTCAACAAGGATCTGTTTCCGCACACGGTCACCGAGGACGGGAAAGCATTCGATTCGGGGGACATCCCGGTCGGAAAATCCTGGACGTACGTCGCCGCCGCGCCGGGGCGCTACACTTATACGTGCACGTACCATCCAACCATGAAGGGGACGCTGATCGTCCAATGACGCCCGAGATCGCATCGTCACTACCCACCGATGAGGACGACATTGCGATTGCGCATCGTGTCGCGGCAGGCGATCACGTCGCGTTCGCGGGGCTGATGCGCCGCTATAACCGTC
The DNA here is from genome assembly GCF_937958065.1 of uncultured Steroidobacter sp. Taxonomy (GTDB): domain Bacteria; phylum Pseudomonadota; class Gammaproteobacteria; order Steroidobacterales; family Steroidobacteraceae; genus Steroidobacter. The sequence continues at coordinate 92,858 of NZ_CALFXI010000043.1, read as the reverse complement.
GGCTCTATCGACTGGCGAGGGCGGTTCTCAAAGACCCGGCCGAAGCGGACGATGTGCTGCAGGAAGTGTATCTGGCAGCATATCAATCGTTGCGGCAGTTCCGCGGTGATGCGGCGCTGTCGACCTGGCTGTCGCGTCTCGTCCTCAACGAATGCTCGGGCCGCCTGCGTCGTCACCACCGCCGCGAGAACGTGATTCCCATGGTCAGCTCAACCAACAGACCCGACGTCGATAGCGTGGCCGCCCGGGATTCGGAGCTGCCGGACCAGGCGATCGGTCGTGCGCAGCTGCGAGACCTGCTGGAGCACAAGCTCGATGAGCTGCCCGAGCCGTTCCGGGTCGTGTTCGTACTGCGTGCCGTCGAAGAGCTCAGCGTTCAGGACACCGCACAGATCCTCGATATTCCCGAGGAAACCGTGCGGAGCCGTCATTTCCGCGCGCGCAGTCTGCTGCGTGAGGCGCTGGCACAGGAAATCGATCTGGCCGAGCGCGACGTGTTCGAGTTCGGCGGCGGACGTTGCGACGGTCTGATCGCCCGCGTTCTCGCCCGGTTGTAGCATCAACGCGTCGCAAATTCGGTGGCGATCTGTGCCTGTTCCCGCTTGACGGGCCGTCGTATGCTGCGGGCATACGAGCACCGAGCGTGATCACCGAAAAGAATGTCTCGGCCCACCCTGATCCATCGCGTTTCCACAGGCGGGCGCCTGGTCGCTGCAGTCGTCGGCGGCTATCTGCTCACGTCGTCGCTGGTTGCCTTGCTGGCCCTGCTGTTGCCGATGGAGCCTGCGGAGGCGGTTCTGACCGCGACCATGCTGTCGTTTGCGATCTACGCGGCCATCGTTTTGAGCGTATTCGCCGCGCGCAATGCGTGGTCGATGTGGCTGTACCTGGTTGCGGCCATCGCAGTCCTGAAAGTCGCGCTCTGGGCATCGATGGAGTGACGCCGGATTGAAGCCCAAGTTTCGCCAGTCGATGGCGTGGTTGCACGGCTGGGCCGGCGTCACCGTCGGTTGGATCTTGTACGCGGTCTTCGTGACCGGCACGCTCAGTTACTTTCGCGAGGAGCTTTCGCACTGGATGCGGCCGGAGTTGAGCGCCGCGCGTATGGATCCGGACGCTATCGCGCGCGGGCTGCAGATCCTCGAGGAACGCGCTCCTCATTCACCTCGCTGGCTCATCGATGCTCCAGAGCCTCGCCGACCGACGCTGCGACTGGGCTGGACCCGCATTCCAGAGCCCGGCAAGCCCAGCAATCTGCTGCGCCGGTTCGAAAGTATCGAGCTGGATCCGGCGACCGGTGATGTCCTCCATGGTCGCCAGACCCGAGGCGGTGAATTCTTCCAGAGATTTCACTCGGAGCTGAGCCTCGAGCCACAGTGGGGCCGCTGGCTGGTGGGAGCGTGCGCGATGGTCATGCTCGTCGCCATCCTGAGCGGCCTGATCACTCACCGAAAGATTCTCCAGAAGCTGTTCACGTTCCGTCCCGGCCGGGACGCGCGTGCCTGGCGCGAAGGGCACAACGTCGCAGGCGTGCTCGCTTTGCCTTTCCACGTGATGATCACGTACACGGGACTGGTCACGTTGATGCTGATGTACATGCCGGCCGGAGTCGATGCCAGGTACGGGTACAATCCAGGCGAGTTCCTCACTTATCTGATGCCTGGCTCGGCTGCCGCCGAGCGCGCCGGGCTTCGGGCCGAGCTCACCGCGATCGAACCGTTGTTGCTGGAGGCCAGCCGTCACTGGAACGGCGCGTCGCCCGCCAGCCTCAGTATCGAACATCCGGGCTACGCGGGCGCTCGCATCCACATGCGACGCAGCGACACCGGGCGTATCTCGGCGAACACGCAGACGATGACGTTCGATGGCGCAACGGGTCAGCTGCTTGCTTACACCCCGCAGGAGCCGCCTGCGTTGCGCACCTACGGTGTGCTCAAGGGACTTCACCTTGCACGTTTCGCCTCCGGCGATTCGCGTTGGATGTTCGCCTTCTGCGGACTGATGGGCGCGGCGATGGTTGCCACCGGTCTGATCTTGTGGTCGCGCAAGCGCGTGCCCGCCAGCGGCGATTCGCGACTCTGGCAGCAGGGTTATCGAGTGATTCAGGTGCTCAACGTCGGCGCGATCGCTGGCATCTGGCTGGGTGTCGCGGCGTACTTTCTGGCAAACCGACTGCTCGCGGCCGATCTGGCGAGCCGGGCCGAGTGGGAGGTCCGCTGCTTCTTCATTGCGTGGGCGCTGAGCTTCGTCGCAGCTGGCGTGCAAGGTGCGCGTCGGGCGTGGTCGACGCAGTTTGCTATCGCTGCGATCTCGTTCGCAGCGATACCGATCGTGAGCGCGATGACCACGGAGGCCCACCTTGGCAACTCGCTTGGGCAAGGCCTGTGGATCTATGCCGGAGTCGATTTGACGATGATCGGATTGGCGGGTCTGTTCGCCACGATCGCGTGGTACGCGAGCCGTCCAAGCGCGTGATTTCGGAGCGTGGTCTGCACGCCGCACGGCGTACGTGCGATCATGGCGGCATGACCGACCCCTCCCAACTCACCACATGACCTTTGCCTCGCTCGGGCTGTCCGCGCCGCTCGTTCGCGCCGTCGCAGAGAGCAACTACGCCGCGCCCACTCCCATTCAGAACGCGGTGATTCCTGGCGTTCTGACCGGGCGGGACGTTTGGGCTTGCGCTCACACGGGCTCGGGCAAGACGGCTGCGTTCGCTTTGCCATTGCTGCAGCGGCATTCGCAAGCCAGCCACGAAAAGCCCCGGCCCGTTCGTTCGCTGATTCTCGCGCCCACGCGCGAACTGGCAGCGCAGATCGGCGCATCCATCGAGAGGTATGCGCGCCATTTGCCCGAACCGCCCAAGGTGTCGGTGGTGTTCGGCGGCGTGTCCATCAATCCGCAAATGATGGCGTTGCGAGGCGGTGCCGACATGGTCGTCGCCACGCCCGGTCGACTGCTGGATCTGGTGGAGCACAACGCATTGAGACTGCGGTCGGTGACGACGCTGGTCCTCGACGAGGCCGATCGGCTGCTGGAGCTGGGTTTTGCAGACGAGCTCGACCAGGTGTTGAGCCTGGTGCCCGAACGCCGCCAGACGCTGCTGTTCTCCGCGACGTTCCCGCCGGCGGTCAATGCGCTTGCGGAGAATCTGCTGCGCGATCCGCTGCGAGTCGAGGTTGCCTCGACACCCGCGACCGTGCCGGATATCAATCAGCGCGTCATTCATGTGGACGCGCCTCGTCGCACCCAGTTGTTACTTCGCCTGATCCGGGAACAGGGCTGGACTCGCGTGCTGGTGTTCGTCGCGACCAAATATTCGACGGAGCACGTCGCGGAGAAGTTGCGGCGCGCGGGGATCAAAGCGGCGGCGTTTCATGGCGAGCTCAGCCAGGGCGCACGTACTCAGGCGCTGGCGGATTTCAAAGCGCAGCAGTTGCAGGTCCTGGTTGCAACCGACGTCGCGGCCCGCGGCATCGACATCGTGCATCTGCCCGCTGTCGTGAATTTCGATCTGCCGCGCTCCACGGACGATTACGTGCACCGGATCGGTCGCACCGGGCGCGCCGGCCAGGCCGGTGTGGCGGTGAGCTTCGTGAGCGCGAGCACGGAGTCGCATTTTCGGTTGATCGAGAAGCGCCACAAACTGACGCTGACTCGTGAAATCGTTCCTGGATTCGAGCCGGTGGAAACCGCCGCGCCGCTCGCAGCTTCGCCTGGACCGAACAACGGTGGGATCAAGGGAAAGCGCAAGAGCAAGAAAGACAGGCTGCGCGAGCAGGGAAAGCTGAACTAAGGGCGTTCGACGCGTAGCAATTTGCCTTCGCGCATGCGCACGCACTGCATGTCGATACCCAGCTCTTCCTGATAGCGGCGCACCAGCCTCGCTTCGATCTCGGTCATCAGTGTGACCGCGAGCCCCTTCGCGCCGGCACGGCCAGTTCGACCCACGCGGTGCAGATATGCCTGGCTCGATGTAGGCACGTCGGAGTTGAACACGTGCGTGACGCCTTTGATGTCGAGCCCGCGGGCGGCGATGTCCGACGCGATCAGCACTCGGATCGTTCCTTTACGAAAACCCTCCATGGCTCGCTTTCGATCCTCTTTGTAGAGCGCGGCACTCAAGTCGGCGGCGGGGATCTTATGGTGCGCCAGTTTGAGCGCGATCCTCTCGGCGACCTCGTTGCGGTGGACGAAAACGATGGCGCGTTCCGGCGTGAGCGCATGCAGCAGTTTGCGCAGCTCATCCGGCTTATCGCGCTCCTCGCAGATCAAATAGAAATGCTCGATATTTTCGTTCACGGCGGCGGCCGCCGCCTGAAGCATCAGCAGTTCCGGCGCCCACTCTCTGGCCACCGTCATGCTCTGGGTCTCCAGGGTCGCTGACGCAAATATCAGCTGCCGGTTGCGTGGCGCAGCCTGGATGATGGCGCGAACGGCAACCAGGCTTTCGTCGCTGAGCAGCCGATCCGCCTCATCGATCACGATGCTGCGAAGATGCTGCGCCTTGAGCTTGCCCCTGCCGAGCAACTCCGCGATGCGGCCCGGTGAACCGACCACCACGTGGGGTTTCTTTTTCAACTTTTCGATCTGCCGCTCGGTGGACGTGCCGCCGATCAGCAGCAGCGAACGCACCGGCCAGCCGGCATTTTGCGCCAGCTCGCCGCATTGCCGATGGATCTGCAGCGCCAGCTCGTGAGTCGGCGCGACGATCACTGCTTGCGTGGCGGCCTGGTCGGTGTCGATCCGACCGAATATCGGCAGCAAGTAAGCGAGCGTCTTGCCGGTGCCGGTTTCCGCGTGCAGGTATGCATCGCGACCGGCCGACAGAACCGGCAGCGCCGCGCTCTGGATGGGGGTGGGGCGGGTGATCTGCTGCTTTGTCAGCGCCGCGATCAATTCCGGCGCCAGCTGCAGCTCGGTGAAGGTCATGAGAAACGGGTCGTAGAATGGGCTGCGGGGATTCTACAGAGAATGAGCGGACGTGCGCAGGCCAATGCCGATGCTCGACCTCAGCTCTTGGCGCAGTGTCGGGCAATACAGGCCTTCAACACCTCGCTATCGATCGGCTTGGTGATGTAGTCATTCATGCCCGCCGCCCGGCATTCCTCGTCGGCGCCTTTCATGGCGTGAGCGGTGAGCGCGATGATCGGCGTGCGATGCGAGGCCGATTCGCGAGCGCGGATCTGTTGGGTCGCTTGATAGCCGTCCAGCTCGGGCATCTGGCAGTCCATCAGAATGACGTCGAAATGACCGCTCTCCCAGGCGCGGACTGCTTCTTTGCCGTTGGCGGCGACTTCGACCGTGCAGCCGATTTTCTCGAGCAGCTTTACGCCCACTTTTTGATTGACCAGATTGTCCTCGGCGAGCAATACGCGCGGTCGCTTCTCACGTGCGCGCATGGCCAGCAGTTCGTGCTGGGTGACGATGGGCGGTTTCGGCGCGTTCCGATCGTCGGGTGCGGCGCCGAGGACGATCATCAGCGTGTCCACCAGATCGCCGTGGCTGACGGGCTTCAGCAAATACGCCGCAAAGCCCATGCGCGAGAAATGCGAGCTTTCGCCGGGCTGGCCGGAGGAGGTGAGCAGCACCACCCGCGTGGAATTTATCGCGGGATCCTCATTGATGAGGGCGCCGAGCTGCGAGCCATCCATCTCGGGCATGTCGTGATCGAGCAGCGCAACTTCATAAGGCAGGCCTGCCGCCGCAGCCATGCGCAATGTTTCGAGGGCGCGGGCAGCGGACGACACGCACGTCGCCAGCATGCCGCAGCGAGCCATCTGACCGGCGAGGATTTTCAGGTTCGTTTGATTGTCATCCACCACCAGGACACGACGATCCTTCAGAGTCAGCGGCGTAGGCGTGCGGTGCTGGATGTTCTGATCCGCGACCGCGAACCGCAGCGTGAACCAGAAAGTGGAGCCGACGCCAGGCACGCTGCTGACGCCGCATTTGCCGCCCATCAGATCGGTGAGCCGACGCACGATGGACAATCCCAGGCCGGTGCCGCCGAACTGACGGGTCGTGGACGCGTCGACTTGAGAGAAGGGCTGGAACAGGCGATCGATGCGATCCGCTGGAATGCCGATGCCGGTGTCACGGACTTCGAACCGGACCAGCGTGCCGCTGCTGTCCGACTCCAGCACCTTGACCTCGATGGCAACCTCGCCCGCGGAGGTGAACTTGAGCGCGTTGCCCCCGAGATTGGTGAGAATCTGGCGCAAGCGCCCGGGGTCGCCTTTGACCGCGGCCGGCAAGTCCGCATCGATATCCAGCGCCAGCTCCAGGCGTTTGCGATGCGCCTGAAATGCGATCATGCGCCCGACGTCTTCGACGATGCTGCGCAGATCCATGTCGACCTGTTCGAGGTCGAGCTTGCCCGCCTCGATCTTGGAGAAGTCCAGGATGTCATTGATCACGGTGAGCAACGCTTTGCCGCTCTCGTGAATGGTCCGGGCGTAGTCACGCTGCGTATGGTCCAGCGAGGTGTCGAGCAGCAACTCCGCCATGCCGAGCACGCCGTTGATGGGCGTTCGAATCTCGTGGCTCATGTTCGCGAGGAACTCGCTCTTCGAACGATTCGCGGCTTCGGCGGCCTCGCGAGCGACACGCATCTCCGCGACCATGCGCTTGCCCATGGTGATATCTCTGCCGATGCCGACCAGCCCGGTCACGCGGCCTCGCTCATCGCGCACCGGGATTTTGCTGGTCAGAAAATCACGGGCCTGGCCGGCCGCGTCGGTCACGATCTCCTCGCGATCGACCAGCGGCTGGCCGGAGCGGATCAACGCCTGCTCGTCTTCGTGAAAGCTCCTGGCAACCTCCCGGGGAAACAGATCGAAGTCGTGCTTGCCCAGCAGCTGATCCGGCGTCATGCCGAGATTGCGGGCAACGGCGAGATTCGCCACCAGGAAGCGGCCGTCCACGTCCTTGGCATAAATGAAGTCGGGCACGTTATCGATCACCGTGCGCAGCAGGGCGCGCTCGCCGGACTGGCGATCGTCGCCAGTGCGCCGAACCGCCCGTAGCCGGACGAGCAGATAGACACTGCACAGGCACGAGGCGATGGCCAGCCCGGCCAGGCTCCATAGCAATGTTTGTTGGTCCACGATGCGCTCCACCCTGTCGCGAGGCCCGGCGCCGCGACGTAAGACGGCGCACTGTTATTTCTGTGAGCTGGACCATCGCAAGGTAGCGTTACCACTGTCCAGCACCGCGCTAACAGTTTGTGACGCGATGCGGCGGCTGTTACAGAATGCGGAACGTGCGTCTCATTTCCCGCGGTTGGGCTGTCAACGAGAGACGATACGAAATGTGACGATGCTCACACTGCGGCCAGGATCGGCGCGAGGCGAGCTCACATTCTCGGCCGCTGCCCTTCGAGCAGCGCTCGTTGTGGCCCGAGCGCCCTGGCGACCCGATCCAGGAACAATCGAATGCGCGCGGTGCGAGCGAGGTCCGGATGGGTCAGGATCCACAGGGCCGTGGCCATCGCGGGAATGGGCGGGCGGACGCGAATCAGCCGTGGATCCGGATCGCCCAGATAACAAGGCAACGCGGTCAGACCGGCGCCGGCCGCACACAATTCTCGAAGCGACACGAGCGAGTCCGCTCGCATCACCGGCCGGACCGACGGCACTTCGTTGCGCATCCAGCGGGCAATACTGGTGCCCGCGAGCGAATCATCGGGTGCAAGCCAGCGTGCGCTGGAGAGATCGAGCCTCTGCTGTGGGCCCTCCGACGCCGCGGCGTACACAGCGAATGCCACAGCACTGACGCGGCGACCGATCAGGAATTCGGGTGGATCGACCGCCGGCCGAATCGCGACGTCCGCGTCGCGTTTGGAAAGATCGGCAAAGGCGTTCGAGGTCGTCACGTCGAGCGTAATGCCTGGATGCTCTTGCTTGAACGTCGCGAGGGCGGCTGGCAGCACGGACGCGAGTAACGTATCGGTGGTCGTGACGCGCACCAGACCTTCGGCTCGCAAGTCCTGTCCTGCAAGCTTGCGTTCGATCGACTCGATCGCGTTCTCGAAGCCGCGGGCTGCCAGCAGAACTTCATTCCCCGCCTCGGTGAGCGTGTAGCCATTGGGGAAGCGCTCGAACAAGCGCACGCCGTGCTTGCGCTCGAAGGCATTCAGCCGTCGCAGCACCGTAGTCCGGTTCACTCGCAATGCGCTGGCCGCCCGGTTCAGCGAGCCCGAATCGGCCAGGGCGAGCACGTAGCGTAGATCGTCCCAGTCGATGGGCTTCGTTGGCGGGGTCCGTTTGCGCATCGGGTGAGATTACCTCAGAAGCGGGATGCAAGTTGTTTCGCCGCGTCGATCGCCTCGGCCCGCAGCCCGGCGACCGTTTCCGGATCCGACAAGGTCGGCGCAAGCGTGATCTCCTGTATCTCCTCGATGCCGATGAAGCGCAGCCAGCGGCGTATGAAGGGCTTCTGAAAGTCGTCCGCGCCGGGGCCGATCTCGTCATGCGGATTCGCGCTTGCATAGATGGCCAGCGCCTTCTTTCCGGACAACACGGTGCCGTAACCGGCGGCTCGCGACCAGGTCCAGTTCTCGCCGGGCAGCGTGACCACGTCGATGTAGTGCTTCAAGACATACGGCACGCTGAAATTCCACATGGGCACGCCGAAGACATATTTGTCCGCCGCGTTGAAGTGGCGCGATACCGCGCGCACCGCTTCCCATCTTTGCAGCTGCTCCGGTGAGAATTCATTGTTTCGGAGCACCGCGAACTTCGCTTCGAGCGTCCGATCATCGAACGGCGGCAGGGCCAGCTGCCACAGATCGAGCCGTTCGATCTCGTCTTCTGGATGGGCGGCTCGATAGGCCTGCAGAAACGCCTGAGCGATCGCCAGGGTGTGCGACCGGCTCTTGAGCGGCGATGCCTCGATGTAAAGCAGCTTGCTCATGGGACCTCCTCGTTCAGACCTTGCCGTCCAGCAAGCGCAACCCGATCATTCCGACGAAGATCGCGGCGATACAACCGAGGCGCGCGGGATGCGTGCTTTCGCCGAACATCACGATGCCGAGCAGTGATACGCCCACCGCGCCGAATCCGGTCCAGACGGCATAGGCGGTGGTGACGGGCAATTGCTTTACCGCGAAGGTGAGCAGAACGACGCTGGCCAGCGCCGCGCCGAGGCCGAGAATGCTCGGCCCCAGGCGGGTCCAGCCTGCCGCGGACTTCAGCGCCAGCGCCATCACGATCTCGACGACGCCGGCTGCAATGAGAAGAAGCCATGCCATGAGCGAGTCTCCAGTGCGATTTCCGAACGCCCCTATGGTGGGCTCGCTCCGGCGCTCCGCAATGTGACAAGTCGGCACAGCCGGTGTGCAGAGTTGCACAGCTCGGTTCAGCCGTTCCGCAACGGTGCCTGGCTGACACCAAAACAATCCGTTTCTGCAACTTCCCGAACCACGAGCTTCCGCTCTAACGTCCGAGCTCTCGACAGATGAAGCGTCGAGTCTGGCAATCCAAACATTCTTGTCTGAGTGCGACCCGGTCGTCACTTGCGGATGGTCGCGCGCCAAAAAAAAGCAGAGGGGGCCTATGAATCGTCAGCCGCCTGGAAGTTTGAGACGTTGCGTCGTGTTGTCACTGGCGGTGCAGGGCGCCGCATTCACCATGGACGGACACGCGCAGGAGCAGTCGACGACTGCGCCTCCACAGGAAGAGGTGGTGGTCACCGGAACTCGCATTCAGCGCAGCGAAGGTTACGAGGCGCCGACACCGTTGACCGTGCTCAGTCAGGAGCAGTTGTTCGGTCAGTCCGCGAACTCGAGCGTCCGCGAGTCGCTCAGCCAGATGCCGGTGTTCTCGGGCGGTTACAACATCACCACCGGCGCCGGCGTGCCGAGCTTCAACCAAGCCGGCCTGTCCACCGTCGAGATGAGAAACCTGGGTATCACGCGCACGCTGGTGTTGCTGGACGGACAGCGTTCGGTCGGTTCGATTGCCACGGGCGTGGTGGATACGGACAACTTTCCGCAGCAGCTGATCGAGCGGGTAGAAGTCGTCACCGGTGGTGCCTCCGCGGTGTACGGCTCGGACGCCGTGGCGGGCGTGGTGAACTTCATTCTCGATCGTGATTTCACGGGCATCAAAGGCGAGTTGTCCGGTGGCGAGACCGAATACAACGATGGCAAGAACTACAAGCTCGCCCTGGCCGCCGGTTTCCCGTTTGCCAGCGGTCGCGGCCACGTGCTGTTGAGCGGCGAGCTGGTCGACAACGACGGCGTCGTGCACGGGACCAACCGCGCCTGGGGACGAACGACCACCAACTACATCGTCAACCCCGCGTACAACGGCACCAACGGTCAGCCGGAATTCCTGCTCCGAAACGACGTGTTTCTCTCGCAAGCGACGCATGGCGGCCTGATCACGTCGGGGCCATTGCGCGGCACCGCTTTCGGCGAGGGCGGCGTGCCCTATCAGTTCAACTATGGCGAAGGCGTGGCGCGCGATCTGTTCATGTCGGGCGGCGACTATCTGGAGACGCGCACCGACGACGCATTCAGTCTGTTGCCCTCGCAGGAGCGACGGAACATTTTCGGCCGGGTTTCCTACGATCTGACCGACAACGTAAATGTGTTCCTGCAGTTGTCGCGAGGCAGCTCGGAGACCTTCGGCATCGCGTTCCCGCATTATCAGGCGGGTGCGGGACCGACGGTGCTGTCCGGCAATCCCTTCATTCCGGCGTCGGTGCAGGCGCAAATGACGACGCTGGGCCTGGCTTCCTTCAGGCTCGGCACGATGAACTACGACATGCCGTTCGTGACGACCGAAACCGCGCGCGCGGCCAATCGTTACGTAGTGGGGCTGGAAGGGAAGTTCGATCTGTGGGGCACGAACTGGTCGTGGAACAGCTACGCCCAGATCGGCAAGACCAAGAGCGAGCATTACACCCACAACGCCAGGAACATCGCCAACTACAACCGCGCCCTGGATGCGGTCATCGATCCCTCGAACGGCAACATCGTCTGCCGCTCGACGTTGACGGATCCGTCGAACGGTTGCGTGCCCTGGAATCCGATGGGTCTCGGCGTGAACAGCCAGGCGGCCCGCGATTACATTCTTGGCACCGCGTTCTCCGAGCAGACCACCACACAGAAGGTCTACGCAGCGTCGATCACCGGCGAGCCGTTCCGGAATTGGGCCGGTCCGGTCTCGCTGGCGCTCAGCGCCGAATATCGCAAGGAGGAGGCGACCGTTACTCCGGATGCAATAGCGCGCCAGAGCGGCTGGCATTCCGGCAATCACCAGCTGCTCGATGCCGGTTATCACGTGGCCGAAGCCGCCATAGAAACATTGGTGCCGCTGCTCGCGAACAAGCCGCTGGTCGATGCCTGGGACCTGAGCGCCGCCTATCGCTTCACCGATTACGAGGTGTCGGGATCGGTCTCGACCTGGAAGGTCGGCACCACGTACGCGGTGACCCCGGGCCTGCGATTCAGAGCCACCTTGTCGCGCGACATTCGGGCGCCGAACATCAGCGAGCTGTTCCAGCGGCAGAACTTCGGCCTGGTGTCGACCTTCGATCCGTTGACCAACACGACGCCGACGCACGGCCGCACCCAGAGCGGCAACCCGAACCTGAAGCCGGAAGAAGCGGACAGCCTCACTGTGGGCGTGGTGATGCAGCCGTCGTTCGCGCCGGGGCTGAGCGTCTCGGTCGACTACTGGGACGTGGACATCAAGGATGCGATCCAGCTGATCGGCGGGTCCGACGTCATCACCCTGTGCTATCGCGGCTATGACATTCTCTGTCCGCGCATCACCCGGAATGCGGAAGGGGTGATCACCACGGTCGAGCAGGGCAATTTCAATTTCGCGAGCCAGAAGGCCAGCGGCATCGACATCGAAGCCAGTTACAACTTCGGCCTGGCAGCGCTGGTCGACAGCTGGGTGGGCAACGTGACGTTGCGCCTGATGGGCACGCGCTACATCGAGAACGTCAGCAACGACGGCTTCACCGAGCCGGACGACAGCGTGGGCACCGTCGGCGGCACGCCGGAAACGGTGCTGACCGGCTCGGTCTCGTACGACCTGAATCGTTTCGCGACCACCTTGACGACGCGCTACTTCAGCGACGTGGTGATGGACAACGACTACATCGTCTGCCAGACGAACTGCCCGACGTCCACGACGTTCGCGCGCACCTTCGATCAGCTCGGCGTGGATGGCGGACTGTACTTCGACCTGTCCTTGTCCTATCGCCTCGAATCGTTGTTCGGCGTGGGCACGGGCGAAGGTCGCCTGTACTTCAACGTTCGCAACCTCACCAACGAAGACCCGGAGCTGACGCCGGCGCTGGGCACCACCGGCCTGGGCTACATCTACTCACGCTCGCAGAACGGCCGCTGGGACAAGCTGGGACGCGTGTATCGCCTCGGCATGGACTTCAAGTTCTGAGCGTCCGGTCGGATCGGGCGGGAGCGCGGTGGGCGCTCCCGCCCTGGCCGCGGATCAGGGATGATCCGGATAGAAACGATTCTTGCTGCCGCTCGGAATGTCGAACACCCGGCCGCCGATGATGGTGTTCAGGATCCTGATGTCCTTGATCCGCAGCGGATCGATGCTGAAGATGTCCTCGGACAGCACCACGAAATCGGCCAGCTTGCCCGGCTCGATCGAGCCGCGATTCTTTTCGTCGAACTGGTTCCAGGCCGAATCGATGGTGTAGGCGCGCACCGCCTGTTGAATGGTGACAGCCTCGTCCGCGCCGTACACCTTGCCGTCATACCCTCGACGCGTCACAGCCGCATACAAGCCGATGAGCGGGCCGTACGGGCGCTCGTCCGAGCCATAGGACAGGTGCAGGCCGTGGTTCAGCACGCTGCGGCCGGGATTGTTTCTTTGCAGGCTGTCGCCTTCCAGCGCCAGGCTGAAGAACGGCTGCAACGCATACGTGAAGTTCGGCTGCATCGAAACACCGATGCCCAGTTTTTTCATTTTCACATAGGTGGCTTCCGGCGGCCCCACCTCGAAGTGAATCAGGTGATGACGATGATCCTGCCGGGGCGACTCGGTGATGACCCGTTCGAGCACGTCCGTGACGATGCTCGCAGCCTTGTCACCGGCGGTGTGCACGCCGATCTGCCAGCCGAGCTCATGTGCGCGCTTGAAGATGTGATAGAAATTGTCGGGCAGGTCGCGCCAGCCGCCATAGTAGCTGGTGACGTGTTTATGCGCCGTCTCGCTGATCGGCCAGGGCCGGCTGAAGGTGTAACCGCCGTCCAGGCCCATCTTGATGGCGCCGAGCTTGACCCATTCGTTTCCGGCGCCAGTGCGCCAGCCGAAGCCTTCGAGTCGCGCCAGGTTCGCGCGCACCACGTCCATGGAATGGCCGGCATCGAGCCACGGCTGGATGGTCATGCGGGGCAGCTCGCCGGGATAACGTGCGTGCAGTTCCTGATAGATGCGAAACTCGGTCGGCGGTCGTGCACCGGCGATGTTGACGCTGGTGATGCCGAGCGATCGCAGGTTCTCGAAGAAATCCTTATAGGCCGCAAATTCCTCAGCCTTGGATAACTTCGGGATCGGCGGGGAGGGCGGCGCGAACTCTTCGATGGCATCGCCCACCGCGTACCACAGAATGCCGGTGGGCTCGCCGTTGGCGTCTTTCTCGATGTGGCCGTCGCCGGCGGCGGGATCCTTGCTGTCGCGGGTGATGCCGGCCAGTCGCAGCGCCAGAGAGTTCGCGACCACCAGCTGCGAGGCGCGCACGATCACGGGATTGTTCGGTGCCAGCTTGTCGAGCGCGTATCGATTCGGAATCTTTGAAATATCTTCGTTGATCCACGGCGTCGCCGGCGCGTCGTCGGCAAAATGCAGGCGGAAGGCGCTGGCGCGCACCCAGGTGCCGGGCGGTCGTCCCTTCAATGCCTGCTTCAGGATCCGCTCGTTGTCGGCCCAGGTGTAGGCGTAACGCAAATCGACTTCTCCCGGCGGCAGCGGGCGCGCGGGCCGCGGATGGACATGGTTGTCCACGAATCCCGGCAGCACCGTCTTGCCATCGAGATCGAGCGTCCTGTCGGCGGTGTAGCTCGCGGCAACGTTGTCGTCTCCGACCGCGACGATGCGTCCGTCATCGACGATGACCGTGCTGACGAAACTGTTCTGTGCGTCCATCGTGGCGACCTTGCCGTTCTTCAGGATGAGGTCGACCGAGGTCGCGGCGAATACCTGTTGAACCATGGCCGTGGCGGACAGCGCCGTGACGATGGCTGCGCGAAGCAAATGTTTGGTTGGATGAGTCACGTTCTTCTAAGCCTCGTGGGTCGGGAGGGTGCCGGTTCGCATATAGCGCATCGCGGCGGATAAGGCTCGTAATGGTGTTTCCCAGGCACCAACAGCATCCGTTTGCGCAACTTCCGTCGCACGACGGCGCTGGTCTAGGGTTGGATGGACGCGCCGGCCGAACGGCGTTGCATGAGCCGCCCGATGACCGACGCCGTTCCCTCCAACGAAGGTCCGCAACTCGCCAGGAGTCTGCGCTCCAGGCACGTGACGATGATCTCCATCGGCGGAATCATCGGCGCCGGCTTGTTCGTCGGCAGCAGCGCGGCGATCGCGGCCGCGGGGCCGGCTATCACATTGAGCTATGTGCTCGCCGGTTCGGTGATCCTGCTGGTCATGCGCATGTTGGGCGAGATGGCATCGCTGAGCCCCGGGCAGGGCTCGTTCACCGAGTATGCGCGCATCGGCCTGGGCCAATGGGCCGGCTTCGTCACCGGCTGGTTGTATTGGTATTTCTGGGTGGTGGTGGTCGCCATCGAGGCCATCGCCGGCGCGGCCATCATCGCCGAATGGCTGCCGCTGCCCGAATGGCAGATCGGACTGGCGCTGATGGTGCTTCTCACCATCGTCAACCTGCTCTCGACGCGCACCTACGGCGAGTTCGAGTTCTGGTTCGCTTCCATCAAGGTCGCCGCGATCCTGGCGTTTCTGCTGGTCGGCATCGGTTATCTGATCGGGTTCGCGCCCGCGCAGGCCGGCGGATTGCACAACCTGACGGCACATGGCGGCTTCATGCCGCAAGGGACGGTTGCCGTGCTGGCCGCCATCACTACCGTGATCTTCTCCCTGGTCGGCGCCGAGATCGCCATCATCGCGTCGGCGGAGTCGAACGAGTCTACGCGCACCATCTCGCGACTGACCATCACGATCCTGCTGCGGATCATGTTGTTCTACGTCGGCTCGATCCTGCTGATCGTGATGATCGTGCCTTGGAACGAGATTCGTCCCGGCGTGTCGCCGTTCGTCATGGCGATGGAGCGGATCGGCATTCCCGGCGCGGCACTCATCATGAACGTGATCGTGCTCACGGCGGTGCTGTCGTGCCTGAACTCCGGCGTCTACATCACATCGCGTGTGCTGTTCACGCTGGCCGCCAAAGGGGACGCGCCGCAGTCGCTGATCCGATTGAACGCACGCAAGGTGCCGGTGCGAGCGATTCTGCTCGGCAGCTCGTTCGGATACGCCGCAGTGCTCACGGCGGTGATTTCGCCCTCCGTGCTGTTTGCATTCCTGCTCAACACGTCGGGCGCCATCATGCTGGTCGTTTATCTGATCGTGGCGTTCGCACAGATCCAGCAGCGCAACGCGCTGTCGCCCGAGCAAGTGCGAGGGCTGACGGTGCGCATGTGGATGTTTCCTTGGGCGAGCTGGCTGGTGATCGCGGCCATTTTCGCGGTGCTCGTCGCCATGGCGTTCACGGCGGAGCTGGCCAGCCAGCTGTACGCCAGCCTGTTCTGCACCGGCATCGCGTTCGCCGCCTGCTTGCTTCGCAATCGTTCCAACGCCAACCCAATGGCGCGCGCTTACAACAAACGGGAGTTCATCCAATGAGTTCGAGGCAGTTGTTCCGCCCGGCGCTGGTGCTGCTCGGGGGGATGGGATTCGCCGCCAGCGGCGTGGCGCAGGAAAGCGCCGATCTGCTGATGGTGGGAGGCAAAGTGCTCACCGTCGATCGGGACTTTTCGATCGCTTCGGCAGTCGCGGTCAAGGACGGCAAGATCCTGGCCGTCGGTGGCGACGACCTCGCGAAGCGGTACACGGCCAAGCGGACCGTCGACCTGAAGGGCCGCGTGCTCATGCCGGGTTTCACGGATACGCACATTCATATCCGCACGTCGGCGAAGCGCGACGTGGATCTGATCGGCGTCAAATCCATTGCTCAGCTGCAGCAGCTGGTTCGCAACAAGGCGAAGGAGCTCGGACCGGGCAAGTGGATCACCGGCTACGGTTGGGACGAAGCCATCTTCGCGGAGAAGCGCAATCCATCGCGCGCGGATCTCGATGCAGCCGCGCCGAACAATCCGGTCGCGCTGACACGCGCGGGCGGGCATTCGATCGTGGGCAACTCGGCCGCGATCAAGATCGCAGGCATCACGCCGCAGACGCCCGATCCGCCGAGCGGCTTGATCGAGAAGGATGCCAGCGGCCAGCTCAACGGCGTGATTCGCGAGAGCAATGAGATGTATCTCAAGCACGCGCCGCCCAATCGATGGGAGGATCTGAGCGCCAGCTATGTCGAGAGCCTGAAGTCGTTGCTGCCGCTCGGCATCACCAGCGTGATGGATGCGAGCGGCTCCATCGATGACGAGCCGGTGGGCAAGGGCGGCACGGACCAGCCCAGCGCACGAGTGACCTACAAGCGCGCCAGGGCGATCTACGATAAACACGGCGCCGATCTGCCACGGCTCGCTTTGTATATCAGCTACCCCGGGGCTGAGCGCATCAAGGCGTATCCGCACAAGACCGGTTACGGCGATGACCGGGTGCGCATCGGGCCGATCGGCGAAACAGCGGTCGATGGCGGCTTCACCGGTCCGACCGCGTGGACGCTCGCCGACTACAAGGGCATGCCCGGCTTCCGTGGCAAAGGCCGATTCAGCGATGCGGAGCTCAAGGAGATCGTGGACAACAGCGCCAGGCGCGGCTGGCAGATGGGCCTGCATGCGATCGGCGACGCGGCGATCGTGCAGACCGTCAACGCCTACTCGTCGGCGATCCGCTCCATCGTCGGCCAGAACAAGGATCACCGCTGGTTCCTGGATCACTTCACCGTGATGCCGCCCGACGCGACCATGAAGATCATGGCCGAAGACAAGATCATGATCGCGCAGCAACCGAACTTCACCTACAACCTCGAAGATCGCTACGTGCAGACGCTCGACGACTGGCGCGTGCAACACACCAACTCGGTGGCGACGCCGGCCAAGAAGTTTGGACTGTTCGTGGCGTTCGGATCGGACAACCTGCCGATCGGCCCGATGGTCGGCATCTACACCGCCGTCACGCGCAAGGGCATGAGCGGCAAGGTGTACGGTGCGGAAGAAGCAGTCTCCATCCAGGAGGCATTGCGCATGTACACCGCCAATGGCCCGTATCTGACCTTCGAGGAGAGCTCCAAGGGCACGCTGGAGCGCGGCAAGCTCGCCGACAT
Organism: uncultured Steroidobacter sp.; assembly: GCF_937958065.1. GTDB lineage: Bacteria > Pseudomonadota > Gammaproteobacteria > Steroidobacterales > Steroidobacteraceae > Steroidobacter. Next base: position 75,401 of record NZ_CALFXI010000043.1, on the reverse strand, counting down.
GATCGTGCTCGACAAGGACCCGCTGAACATTCCGGCCGAGCAACTGCTCAACGTGAAGGTCGACCTGACCATCGTCGGCGGCAAAGTGGTCTACGATCGCGCGGCCACTTGAGGACGTTCGGTGATCTAGTAGTGTTTGGTTCTGATGCACGCCGCGCGCGGATCGGCGCGGCGTGCAATGTCACCTGGTCATTCAGGGCTCGAGCTGAGCGCGAATCTCTCCACCCTTGTGCTTGGCGCTGTGCACGTTGACGTAGAGATTGCCGGCCTTGTAGCTGGCGTATTGCTCATCCGTGAGTTTCGCGCCCTCGGGAACGCTCCACACATCGTTTCCTGATTTGACCAGCGTGATGATGGGCGGTCCATTCTTGCCCACCGGCGCCAGGTGAATGTGCGCCGCTATGCCGTCCACGCCCGTGGTCTTCACGCTGCCACTGACGGTCTTGTCGTCATTTATCTGAATGTTTGCGATGCCGGTCGCCGAGGTCGTGACCTGCGGGACTTCCTCGGCTCCCATGAGCCTGAGCTCGGTCGCCGACACGGCGCTCACGCCCAGCGCGAATGTCGATATCAGGGCTGACAGTGCTTTCATCCTCGAGTCTCCTTGGCTGCTGATGAAATGAAAGAAAGCGCCAGCATAAATAAAGTCATGGACGCCGCGACAGGCGCGCGCCGTGGCTGATCTGGTGTCTGGGAGACACCGAACTCATCTCGTTATACATCTCCTCAAGCCGCCGCTCCCCCGGGTAAGGTGATCCTCAACGGCAACGTCGGCGAAACGCCACGGTGGCCGCTGCGACAGAATCGGGGGGTCGATGAAGAACGTTACAGCGCTATGCAAGAGCGCATCGTTAGCCGCTCTTGCCATCGCCGGTGTCATGCCGGCTCATGCCGAGACGCGCGGCTACGTGATCAGCTGGTTCGGCACCGCCACCTACGTCAGCGATTTCAAGAACAGCTGCCCGCAGAACAAGAACGGCGGCGGCGCCGAATGGATGATCCGGGACCTGATCAGCATCGGCTATTCGAAGGCCCAGGCGGCCAAGCTGGCCGAGGGCGGCGAAGTCGCCGGGCCGCTGCGGGACAAGCTTGCCAGGCGCGCCGTGGTCAACGGTAAGAACGTCAGCATTTATAACTATCCGGACGCCGTGCCCGATCCCGACATCGAAACGGTCTCGGGCAAGTACGCCTACGGCTTCGACCTGGGCGGCACCAACGAAGCCGCCAAGTTCATCGATCCGGAGACCGGCGGCAAGGTCGACAACCAGCTGTGGCGTGCCATCGGCTGCACGGCGTCGTTTCGTGCCGAGCCGCCCGCGATGCCGTTTCCCGAGGAGGTGTCGTGGAACGCCATGGTCGAAACCTCGCCGGGCTGGTCGATCATGATCACCGCCGAGGATTTCACCAGGGACGGCAAGGTCACCGTCACGCTCGATCGGGTCACCCAGCATCTCGAGCGCGACGCGGCCGGCAACATCATGAGCAGCGCCAGCTACGTGATCGATCCCTCGCCGAAATCTCACAACGTGCTGAAGGGCGAGCTCAAGGCCGGCGTCATCACCATCGAGCCGCAGGACATCTATCTGCAGGCGGAGATGCCGTTCTATCCGGAGATGGCGCTGCGTAACGCGCACATGCGCATCAAGGTGCTGCCCGATGGCCAGCTGGTCGGCTACTGGGGCGGCTATTTCAGCCGCGAACGTTTCTCTTACATGATCACTTCGCGTCCCGGCCACGGCGGCGATTCCATCGGCATCTATCACGCGGTGAAGAAGATGGCGGACGCCAGCCCCGATCCGAAGACCGGCCAGAACGAGGAAATCTCTTCTACCTGGCGCATGGAGGCGGTGCCCGCCTTCCTGAGCACCATCGACGGCAAGATCGTCGCCAATGCCGTGTTACCCGCGAGCGCGCCGGCCCAGGTCGCGGCGACGGCTTCCGAAGGTTGAGACGCATGAAAGTGAGAGAAAATATCGCGGGCGCGGTGCTGGCGGCTTCGCTGCTGACCGCGAGCTTGGTAACGATGGACGCGCAGGCAGCGTCCTCGGCGCCGGCGTCGTCCGCGGCGCCGTTGTCGTGGCGACTCGGGCCGAGCCAGTACCGGCAAACCATTGCCGAAGTCTTCGGACCTTCGATTGCGATCACGGGGCGCTTCGATCCCGAATATCGTCAGGACGGATTGCTCACCATCGGCGCACGCACGGCGAGCATCTCCGCGTCCGGCATCGAGCGCTACGATGAGCTCGCCGAAAACATCGCGGCGCAAGTGGTCGATCCGCGCCATCGTGACACGCTCATTCCGTGCAAGCCTCAGTCCGCCACTGCGAGCGACGATGCATGCGCGCGCCAATTCCTGAGCACGGCCGGTCGTCTGCTCTATCGGCGCGCGCTGGCGGAGGAGGAGATCTCGCTGTCGATCCGGATCGCCGGCGAAGTCGCCAACGCCAAGAAGGATTTCTACACCGGTGTGGCGGCGGCGTTGAGCAACATGCTGCTGTCGCCCAACTTCCTGTACGTCTACAAGACCTTCGAGCCCGATCCGGACGAGAAAGGCAAGCTGCGCCTGGATGGCTACTCCAAGGCGTCGGTGCTGAGTTTCTTTCTGTGGAATGCGCCGCCCGATGACGCTCTGCTCACGGCCGCCGAGAACGGCGAGATCCATACCAGGAAGGGCTTGAAGCGCCAGGTCGACCGCATGCTGGCGTCCCCCAGCCTGGAATCCGGAGTCCGCGCCTTCTTCGCCGACATGCTCGGGTTCAGCGAATTCGAGACGCTGGCGAAGGATCCGACCTTCTATCCTCGCTTCACCCCTCGTGTCATCGATCAGGCGCAAGAGCAGACCTTGCGCACCATCGTCGATCTGCTGATCGTGCGACAGGGCGACTATCGCGATCTGTACACCACGCCCGATACATTCCTCACCCGCTCGCTGGCCGCGCTCTACGGAGTGCCCATCGTCGACACCACGGACAACGGCCAGCCCGAGCGCTGGATTCCTCATAAGTATCCGCCCGACGATCCGCGTGCCGGCATCCTTTCGCACGCCAGCTTCGTCGCGCTGCATTCGCCTTCGGGGCGCTCGTCGCCGACCGATCGTGGCAAGGCATTGCGCGAGTATCTGCTGTGCCAGGAGGTGCCTTCGCCGCCAGCGGACGTGAGTTTCGCTGTCGTCCAGGACACCAATCATCCGGTGTTCAAGACGGCGCGCGAACGTCTCGGGGCACACGCAACCGATGCGGCGTGCTCGGGATGTCACAAGATCACCGATCCCATCGGCCTGGCGCTGGAGAACTTCGACACCGCCGGCGGTTATCGCACGACCGAGAACGGCGTGAAGATCGACACCAGCGGCGAGTTGAACGGCACCAAGTTCGATGGACCCGTCGGTCTCACCAAAGCGCTGCATGGCGATCCCGCGCTGACCGCTTGCGTGGCGACCCGCGCCGTCGCCTATGCCTCTGGCCGCACGCCCGGTCGCGGTGATGCGGAGCTTAAGCGCATCCAGGCCGAGTTCGGCAAGAAGAAATACAACTTCGTCGAGCTGCTGCGCGAAGTGGCGCTCAGCGACGCGTTGTTCCGTGTGCCGCCGTCGGCCGCTCAACTCGTCACAGCAGCACGTTAAAGGAGCAGACGCACCATGAAGTCCGGTCGCCAGATCACCCGTCGCCGTCTCCTGCGCGGCATGCTTGCAGGCAGCGCCGTCACGGTAGGACTGCCGATTCTCGATTGCGTCCTGAACACGAACGGCACGGCCTTCGCGTCCACGGGCTCACCGCTGCCGGCACGCTTTGCCACCTGGTATTGGCCGCTCGGCCTCGGCGAGGACGATTGGGCGCCGAAAGTGAGCGGCACCAACTACACCTTGCCGCCGCAGATGGCGCCGCTGAAGCCGTTGCAGAAGAAACTCAACTTCTTCACCGGCGGCCAGGTCTTTCTCGACGGCCAGTCCAACAACGTGCACTTCACCGGCCTGCAGGGCCTGATGACCGGCAAGGTGGCGAACTCGCGAGAGTATCTCGGCAGCATCGATGCATTGATCAGCGAAGTCATCGGCAGCGGCTCGCGCTTCCGCTCGATCGAAGTCGCGTGCGCCGGCAGCCCACGCGATTGCTGGAGCGCTCGCACCGACAGTGGCGTGCAGCCGGCGGAGATTTCGCCAGTGGCGCTCTACAGCCGCATCTTCGGGGCGGAGTTCAAGGATCCGAACGCGGCCGAATTCACGCCCGATCCCGATGTCATGCTGAAGAAAAGCGTGCTGTCCGGCATCGCCGAAGAACGGCAATCGCTGATGAAACGGCTCGGTGCAGCCGATCGCGAAAAGCTCGACAACTACTTCACGTCCCTGCGCGAGCTGGAGCAGAAGCTGCAGATCCAGCTGCAGAAACCGGAGCCGCTGCCGTCGTGCTCCATTCCGAAGCCGCTGACGATGGACAAGGAGCCGGCGGTCACGCTCGCGACGGAGGCCATCGAGCGAGCCAATCTGTTCGGCGGTCTGCTGGCACATGCGTTGGCCTGCGGTCAGACGAACGTTACGAATCTGGCGATCTCGCGTCCGCAGTCTGGTTTGCGCAAGGAGGGCGACGCAACCGCGCACCACACGCACACGCACGAGGAACAGATCGACGCGAAGCTGGGCTATCAGCCCGTGTGCCGATGGTTCACCGATCAATACATGACCGCGCTGGCGCAGTTCGCGAACCGGCTGGACAGCATCAAGGAAGGCGATCGAACTTTGCTCGACAGCATGGTGGTGTTCGCGTTCACCGATCACGGCGCGCCGCGTCTGCACTCGGTCCGCAACTATCCCATCATCACCTTCGGCAGCGGTGGCGGACGCATCAAGACAGGCATGCACATCGGTCGACCCGGCGATCAGGTAACGCGCGTCGGCTTGACCATCCAGCAGGCGATGGGCGTGCAGACCAGTAGCTGGGGCGTCGGCTCCAATCGAGTGACCAGCCCGATTTCCGAGGTGCTGGCGTGAGCAACATGAAGACAGCACTGATGGTTGGTGCCGGCGTGGTGGTGGCCGCTGCGGCTGCTTATTTCCTGATGTCGCGTGACTCGCTCGACAGTCGCACGGTGGAGGCGTGGGCACCGCCGCCGTCCGTGCCTACCGGCTTGACGATCATCGACGTGGTGAGCTCCAGCGGACAGTTTCTCTGGCAACGCCTCGGCGACGAGACCGGTAAAGCGCTCTACACGTACAACGCCGACGAAGCGAGCGGCAAGTCGACATGCACCGGTGACTGCGCGACCAGGTTTCCACCGTTGCTCGCGCCCGCGTCGGCCGTTGCGGGCGGAGATTGGTCGATCATCACGCGCGATGACGGCACCAAACAGTGGGCGTATCAAGGTAAGCCGTTGCATCGGTTCGCCGGAGAGGATCCGCCGGACACGAAGTCCGACGGCTCGCCGCTCGGAGGCAGCAGGGCGCGCGACCCGGCTCTGTTCGATCCAGGCAGCACCCTCTATTCGCCGGATTCGGGCTGGAAGCGCGCGGCGTTCTCGCCCGACAAAACGATGGCGATTCCTGCGGGCATCACGTTGCGCAGCCATGCGGTGGCCAACGGTTATGTGTTCGTCGTCTCCAACACTGGCATGGTCATCTACGCGATGGCCAAGCCGCCGAAGCCGGAGGATCTGGCCTCGTGGTCGCCCGTCGACGCGCCGGGGCTCGCCGTTCCCATGGGCGACTTCTCGCTGGTCACGCGTCGCGCGGATGGTCGCCGGCAGTGGGCGTACAAGGGCTATCTGCTCTACACGTATCGCGGCGACTACTCGCCGACCGATCTGAACGGGCTCGCTGCCGGTGAGGAGGTGCATGCAGCACTCGCGTATGCGAACTACATGCCGCCCTCGGTGGACATTCGATTCGTCACCGCCCGCGGTCCCGTCATGATGACGAAGGAAGGTCGCACGCTGTACACGCAGCTCGGTTATCGGCTGCAGTACGGCGGCCGTCTGAGTCGCGACGGTTACAGCTATCCGTATGCGGACGCCAAGCACGTCGGCACTCGCGGCTGCGTGGACGAATGTTTGCAAACGTGGCAGCCGCTGGTGGCCGAAGCGAACGCCAGGCCGTCGGGATTCTGGGAGATAGAAACCCGCGCGGACAACGGTGTGCGCCAGTGGGCGTACAAGGGCGCGCCGCTCTACACCTTCGTCGGCGACAAGCAGGCCGGGGATATGGAAGGCAACAACCAGTACGTGGTGGTTTATGGAGACGTGGAGGGCAAGGTCGATCTGTCGCTCACCACCGGCGGCGACTCCGAAGGCGGCGATCGGGCGGGATCGAGCTTCTTCTGGCGCTCGGCAGCGCTAGTCAACTAAGCGTTTCACAACAGGCATCGAACGACTCCGGAGGCGCACGGCTCCGGGACCGTGTTGCTGCGCGCCGGATTCCGGGGCGACGGCGGCCGGACAACCAGATCGGGGGATTCAATGAGTCTGAGAACATCGTCCAAGCTGAGCTTCGCGGTAGCCCTCGCATTGACCGCACAACAGTGGAGTGCGCAGGCGCAGGAGGCGAGCGGCGAGATGATGGCGCAGGCGGCTGCGCCGGCAGCGGTCGACATGCAGGCATCGGGGCAGCCCGAAGAGCTCGTCGTGACAGGTTCACGCATCGTTCGAGTCGAGGGTTACGAGGCGCCCACGCCGCTGGCCGTGGTCGATGCGAATGCGTTGTCACAGACCGCCGATGCGAGCGTCTCCCAGACTTTGAACACCATGCCGGCGTTCGGTGGCAGCTTGTCAGTCGCCCAAGGCGCGAGAACGCCGAGCTCCAACACCGCGGGTATTTCCGGAGTGGCGTTGAGAAATCTCGGCGGCAACCGCACGCTGGTGCTGCTCGACGGGCAACGCTCGGTGCCCGCGACTGCGACCGGCATCGTCGACACCAACAACTTCCCGCAACAGCTGATCGCTCGCGTCGAGACGGTGACGGGCGGCGCCTCGGCGGTCTATGGCTCGGACGCGGTCGCCGGCGTCGTGAACTTCGTGCTCGACAGAAAGTTCACCGGCTTCAAGGGCGAGGCTTCGGGCGCTTCGACCAGCTATGACGACGGTCGCAACTGGAAACTCGAACTGGCCGCCGGCTTCCCGTTCGCGGAGGGACGCGGACACGTGCTGTTGAGCGGCGAGATGGTGGACGACGACGGCGTGCATGGCGTGGGCAAGCGCGGCTGGGCGAAAACGGCGCGCAACTACTACGTCAATCCGGCTTACAACGGCACCAACGGCGAGCCCGAGTTCTTGCTTGCCGACAACGTGTTCCTGTCCGCGGCGACTCCGGGCGGCATCGTCACATCCGGTCCGCTGCGCGGCACCGCTTTCGGGCAAGGCGGCGTGCCTTATCAATTCAACTACGGCATCAACGTGCCGCGTGACAATTTCATGTCCGGCGGCGATTACGCCGACACGCTCACTTACGAGTCCTACAGCCTCGCGCCCTCGGAAAAGCGGCAGAACATCTTCGGCCGTGTTTCCTACGACATCAGCGACAACGTGAACGTGTTCGCACAGGTGTCACGCGGCGTTTCGGAGACGTGGGGCATCGCGTTCCCGCACTACCAGGTGGGGGCCGGCCCGACGGTGCGGTCCGGCAATCCGTTCATTCCGGCGGACGTGCAGGCGCAGATGACGGCGCTGGGGCTCGCCACGATCCGCATCGGCACCATGAACGCCGACATGGGAGATATTCCGGTCGGCACCACGCGCGGTGCCAATCGGTTCGTCGTTGGCGCCGAAGGCAAGTTCGACATGCTTAGCACGCCCTGGACCTGGAATGCCTATGCTCAGCTCGGTGAGACGTCGAGCTCGCACAACACCTACAACGTCGAGAACAACGCCAGATATGCGTTGGCGCTCGACGCAGTGAGAGATCCGGTGACGGGGAATACCGTCTGCCGCTCGACGCTCACGGATCCGGGCAACGGTTGCGTTCCCTGGAATCCCATGGGTATCGGCGTGAACAGCGAGGCGGCACGCGAATATCTATTTGGCACGGCGCACGCGGATCAGACGACGAAGCAGACGGTGTATGCCGCGTCGATCACCGGCGCACCGTTCTCGAGCTGGGCGGGCCCGGTGTCGCTGGCATTGAGCGCCGAGTATCGCGAGGAAGAAGCGACCGTCACGTCCGATCCGATTTCGCAAGTGGGTGGCTGGCGGTCGGGCAACTTGATTCCTCTGGATGCGGGCTTCCACGTGGCCGAAGCGGCCATCGAGACGCTCATCCCGCTGGCCTCGCATCTGCCCTTCATCGACAGCTGGGATCTCTCGGCCGCGTTCCGCGCGACGGACTACGAGATCTCGGGCAGCGTCGAGACCTGGAAAGTCGGCATGACGTACGCGCCGATTCCGGATGTGAGATTCCGCGGCACCATCTCCCGCGACATCCGTGCTCCGAACATCAACGAGCTGTTCCAGGAGCTGAACATCGGCCTCACGTCGACGTTCGATCCGGAGACCAACACGACTCCGACGCACGGCCGCACGCAACGCGGCAACCTCGGCCTGACCCCGGAGAAGGCGGACAGCATGACCGTGGGCGTGGTGTTCCAGCCTTCGTTCGCACCGGGCTTGAGTCTGTCGGTCGACTATTGGGACATCGAAGTGAAGGATGCCATCACGCTGATCGGTGGCAGCCAGATCATCAATCTCTGTTACAACGGGCGGCCCGACCTGTGCTCCAAGATCACGCGCGTCAATGGCGTGATCACCACGGTGGAGCAGGGCAACTACAACCTCGCGCAGCAGAACGTCAGCGGCATCGACGTGCAGGCGAGCTACAGCCTGCCGCTGGACCGGATGGTGTCGAGCTGGAAGGGCGACCTGAATTTCCGCATCACCGGCACGCACTACCGCGAGAATCTCACCGACGACGGTCTGTCCTTGCCGGATGACATCGTCGGCACGACCACCCAGCCGGACACCATTTTCAACGCTTCGATCGGCTATTCGCTGGATCGTTTCCAGACCTCGCTGACCGCGCGTGGTTTCAACAGCTCGGTGCTCGACAACGATTACATCGTGTGCCGGAGCAATTGTCCCGCGTCGACGACGTTCGAGCGCACCGTGGATCGGCAGAAGGTCGATGGCGCGGTCTATTACGACCTGTCGGTCGCGTACACGTTCGATCAGTTCGGTCCGGGCGAGGGCCGGCTGTTCCTGAACGTCAGGAATCTGTTCAACACCGATCCCGAGCTGATCCCGGGCTTCGGCACCACCGGCCTGCCCTACATCTACAGCCGTTCGGGCGGCCGCTACGATCTGCTCGGCCGCATCGTCCGGGCCGGCGTGAGCTTCAAGTTCTAGGCGAGGCATTCACATGAGCAAGCAGCGCCGGTGTGGCAGAGGGTGGGTGTGGGTGATCGCGATGGCGTCACCCGTTCTGGTCAACGGGTCGCCCGAGAAAGATGCGCCGCCCGCGGGCGCGGAGCCTTTCGCCCGCGTGTGCGCCGCATGTCATGGAGCAAACGGCGAGGGCGACAAGGCCCCGCCCATCGTGCCGCTGGCTTACATGGAAGATCAGATCACCGTGGTCGTGCGCAGCGGTCAGGGCGAGATGCCGCCCATTCCGAAAGTCGCGCTCAGCGACGCCGAGCTCTCCGCCATCGTCGCCTATCTCAATCAGCTCAAGCCGTAAGAGAACCCACCATGAGAAATCGCGGATCGAGATTCATCTTTGGCGCGACCGCGCTCGGTATCGCGGCGCTGCTCGGCGGCACCAGCTTGCGGGCCGACACCGACACCAAGGTCGGCGAATGGCGCTTCTATGGCGGTACGCTCGGCGCGCAGAAATACGCGCCGCTCGACCAGATCAACGCGAGCAACGTCGACAAGCTCAAGATCGTCTGGCGTCAGTCGGCCTCGCCGCCGGAAGTGCTCGGCAATGACAAGCCGCTGGTCGGCAGCAATTACGAGCACACGCCGCTGATGGTCGATGGCCTGCTCTACATGCGCAGCGATGCCGGCCCGGTGATGGCGCTGGATCCGCAAACCGGCAAAGTGCTGTGGACGGACAAGCAGGCCGCGACCGGCGGCGGCAAGAGTCGCGGCATCTCTTACTGGAGCGACGGCAAGGACGCTCGCATCTTCGCGCTCGACGGCTCCGATCTGGTCGCGGTGAATGCGAAGACCGGCGAGCGCTATCGAGACTTCGGCAATGGCGGGCGCGTCGATCTGAACGTCTACGCCGACAGTCTCCCCAATGCTCCGGTCGAAAACTATTCGTGGTCGTCGTTCCCGGTAGTGGTTCGAGATGTGGTCGTTCTGGCGGGTGTGCCTCGCGTTGCGGAGAAGAAGGTTCCCGAGGGCACGCAACCGGCGCTCGATCCGCCAGGTGACATTCGTGGTTACGACGTGCGGACTGGCAAGTTGCTGTGGACGTTCCACGTCGTGCCGCGCAAGGGCGAATTCGGCTATGACACCTGGAAGAAAGGCTCGGCCGAGCTCAACGGCCTGGCCGGCGCCTGGACCTGGCTGACCGGCGACGACGAGCTGGGGTACATATATATACCCACCGAGGCGCCCTCGAACGACTTCTACGGCGGCAATCGTCAGGGCGACAACCTGTTCGGCAATTCCGTCCTGTGCCTGGATGCCAGGACCGGCAAGCGCGTGTGGCATTTCCAGACCATTCATCACGACCTGTGGGATTTCGATCTGCCGGTGCCGCCGGTGTTGATGGACATCACTGTCGACGGCAAGCGCATCAAGGCGCTCGCGCAGCTCTCGAAGCAGGCCTATGTGTATGTGCTCGATCGCGTCACCGGCAAGCCCGTGTGGCCGATCGAAGAGCGGCCGGTGCCGAAGGGCGACGTGCCGGGCGAGTACTACTCGCCGACGCAGCCCATTCCCACCCGGCCCGCGCCCATCGAGCTGCAGCAGCTCACGGAGAACGACCTGATCGATTTCACTCCGGAGCTGCGTGCCCAGGCGCTGGAGATCTTCCGCAAGTACGAGTCCGTGCCGGTGTTCACTCCGGCCAAGGTCGGCCGCGAGATCATCATGCTGCCGGGAACCACCGGTGCGGCGAATTGGAACGGCGCGGGCTTCGATCCTGAAACGGGCATGCTGTACGTCCCGGTGATCCGCAATGCCGTGCGCACCATGCTCGAAGAAAAGAAGAACTCGCCGCATCCGTACGATCGCAAGAGCGAGTCGATGATGAACACGAACCTGGAGCTGCCGTACCTGGATGTGAATCCGAGCCGGCCGCTCGCGGATGGCGCGCCGTCGCGCCTGCCGATCACCAAGCCGCCGTACGGCAGCATCGTCGCTCTCGACATGAACAAGGGCGAGATTCTGTGGCGGGTCGCCAATGGCGACGGCCCCAGAAATCATCCGTTGTTGAAACATCTGAATCTGCCGCCGTTGGGCACGCAGAATCGCGCCTCGCCGCTGGTTACCAAGTCGTTGCTGTTCATCGGCGAAGGCAAGAACGGACCGAACGGTCCCAGCCGCATTCCCGCGTGGGGCGGCGGCAAGATGTTCCGCGCTCTGGACAAGGCCACCGGCAAGACGCTGTGGGAGATGCAGCTGCCGGGCGGCACGTCCGGTGCTCCGATTACATACATGGCAGGCGGCAAACAGTACATCGTCGTGGCCGTCGGCTGGACTGACATGCCGGCCGAGTACGTTGCCCTGGCGCTGCCGTAACCGACCCTCCTTCGTCAACAGATCAATGCGGAGCGACGGAACCATGAGAAACAATATGACGATCGATGCTCGCTGGAGTCGCACGGTGCTGCGAGTCGTCGCGGCACTGGCGACTATCGGCATTGCCGCGCCAGCAGCGTTCGCGCAGAACGTGCCGCCGGAGATCAAGAAGATGCTGATCGAGCAGGGCTGGGGCTATGGCGGTGCGGATGGCACCCGCAAAGCCTATGAAGAATTGCTCGCGAAGATGCCGAAGGAAGGCGTCAAGGTGACGAAGGACATCGCGTACGGCAAGCATCAGCGACAGAAGATCGATCTGTACGAGCCGCGCGGCAAGAACCTGCCGATCATGGTGTTCTTCCATGGCGGCGGTTACACCGGTGGCGCACGTGACAACACGCCTTACGTGCATGCCAACGTGCTGACGTACTTCGCGCGCAACGGCTTTCTTGGCATCAATGCCGACTTCCGTCTGGCGCCCGAGTTCACCTGGCCCTCGGGCGGCCAGGACGTGGCCGCGGTGGTGAAGTGGGTTCAGGAGAATGCGCGCGATCATGGCGGCGATCCGAATCGGATTTATCTGTTCGGCACGTCCGCCGGCGCATCGCATGTGGCCCAGTACGCGTTCGACCGCCGCTTCCAACCGGCGGCCGGTAACGGCCTCGCCGGCATCATCCTGCAAAGCGGCCGTTACGTGCTGCATGCGGATCCGGACGATCCGAGTCTGCAAGGCGGCGTGCAGGCCTATTTCGGCAAGGATCCGGAAACCTACGCCTCGCGCTCGGTGATCAACCACATCCACGGCAGCAAGGTGCCGGTCATGTTGCTGCTGACCGAGTTCGATCAACTCAATCTCGCGGCCACGACGGGTGAATTGTTTGCCGCGCTCTGCAAGCGCGACGCGGGCCGTTGCCCACGCTTCATCCAGCTGAAATATCACAACCACGGAACGGAGTATCACCACTTCAACACCGGCGACGATTATCTCGGCCGCGAGATTCTCGAATGGGTCTCCTCCGGGTTCGGTGAGACGCGCAAGTTCGTCGCCGAGCCTCGCTCCTGAGCGGCGCAGGCCAGGGGCACCTCGTGAAGGACACCGCACTGGTCGAAGGTTTCGCGGCAGCGCCCGGCGCGAGCGTGCCGTTCTACAGGATCCTGTACGTCCAGGTCTTGATCGCCATCGCCATCGGCATCGCGCTCGGTGTCCTGCATCCCCACTGGGGCGAGGCCATGAAGCCGTTGGGCGACGGCTTCATCAAGCTGATCAAGATGATCATCCCGGTGGTGATCTTCTGCACCGTCGTCTCCGGGATTTCGGGCATGCACGACGCCAGGAAGGTCGGGCGCGTCGGCGGCAAGGCCATCCTGTACTTCGAAGTGGTGTCCACGTTCGCGCTGCTGATCGGCCTGGTGGTGGCCAACGTGCTGCGGCCCGGCGCCGGTTTCAACGCCGACCCCGGCTCGTTGGATGCCAGCGCCATCAGCGGCTACACCAGCCAGGCCGAGCACCAGAGCATGGTCGATTTCGTGCTGCACATGATTCCGAACACGCTCATCAGTGCGTTCGTCGACGGGGACGTGCTGCAGGTCCTGGTGATCGCGGTGCTGTTCGGCTTGTCGCTGTCAGGGATGGGGGCGCGCGGCGAGGGCGTGCGCGCCGGCATCGAGAACGTGGCGCAGGTGATATTCAAGCTGCTCGGCTTCATCATGAAAGCCGCGCCCATCGGCGCGTTCGGTGCGATGGCGTTCACGATCGGCCGCTATGGAATCTCGGCGCTCGTGCCGTTGCTGAAGCTGGTTGCAGTCTTCTATCTCACCGCGGCCGTGTTTGTAGTCGTCGTGCTCGGGCTGATCGCGCGCTGGGTGGGCGTGAACATCTTTCGCTACATCGCCTACATCAAGGAAGAGTTGCTGATCGTGCTCGGCACCAGCTCGTCGGAAAGCGTGCTGCCGTCGTTGATGCAGAAGCTGGAGCGCATGGGCTGTTCCAAGCCCGTCGTCGGCCTGGTCGTGCCGGCGGGCTATTCGTTCAACCTGGACGGCACCAACATCTACATGACCATGGCGGCGCTGTTCGTCGCGCAAGCCACCAACACCGATCTGACCTTGACGCAGGAACTGACGCTGCTCGGCGTGGCGATGATCACTTCCAAGGGCGCGGCGGGAGTCACCGGCTCAGGCTTCGTCACGCTGGCGGCCACCATTGCGGTCGTGCCGAGCATTCCCATCGAAGGCATGGCGCTGATTCTCGGCGTCGACCGATTCATGAGCGAGTGTCGCGCGCTCACCAACTTCATCGGCAACGGCGTGGCGACGATCTTCGTCGCGCGCTGGGAGAACGAGCTGGACCGGCAGAAGATGGCCGTGGCACTCGGGCCCAACGATGCCGTCGATGCGACTTGAGGCGAGGACGATTGCAGCATGAGCTCAATGGCGAGACAGGGCGTGGTTGAGAAGTCGTTCGAGTCGATGCGACGGGTGTTGCTGGCTGCGGCCGCGCTGCTGTCTGCATTGCCGGCGCTGGCCGAGGGGCCGTCCGTCGCGCGAGGTGAATATCTGGCGCGCGCCGGAAACTGCGGTTCGTGCCACACGGTCCCGGGCGGTGCTCCCATGGCGGGCGGCGTCGCCTTCGAAACGCCCTTCGGCAAGATCTATTCGACCAACATCACGCCCGATCCGGACACCGGTATCGGCAGTTGGACGCAAGAGCAGTTCACCCAGGCGTTGCGCAATGGCGTGCGGCCGGACGGCACGCATCTGTATCCGGTGTTTCCATACACCGCTTACACCAAAGTCTCGGACGAAGACGCGGCGGCATTGTTCGCTTACTTGAAAAGCGTGCCGCCGGTGAGCTCCGCGCCGGCCGAGAACGAGATGTCGTTCCCGTTCAATCAACGCTGGCTGATGGGGCTGTGGAAGGCGATGTTCTTCGACGCGGGTCCTTATCGGCCAGTGGCGGGCCAGTCGGAGGAGTGGAATCGCGGCGCTTACCTGGTCGAGGGCTTGGGCCACTGCTCCGCCTGTCATTCACCCAGGAATTTCCTCGGCGCCGAACGTGCGAGTGCCGCGATGACCGGCGGCACGTACCTGGATCGCGTGCCGACGGGCGAGCTGCGTCCGTGGTCGGCGCCGAATCTCACGTCTGCTGCCAACGGATTGGGTGAATGGTCGGTCGAGGAGATCGCCGCGTATCTGAAGCAAGGCCGCAACGCTCACGTGTCCGTCTCCGGCCCGATGGTCGAAGTGATCATGAACAGCACGCAGCATCTGAGCGATGCCGATATCCGTGCCATGTCGGTGTATCTGAAGAGTCTGCCCGCCAACGAAGGCGACGTGACGCCGCCGGCGTCGGAGGCGCTGCTGTCGGAAGGCTCGCTGGTCTACGACGTTCACTGCGGGACCTGTCACTTGCCGAGCGGCCTGGGCTCCGAGGACACCGGCACGTCCCTGGCGAAATTCAGTCCGCTGGTGCAGGCGAACGATCCGGCGTCGCTGATCAACATCATTCTGTACGGTCCGCCGCTGCCCGAACCGCCGCTGCTGGCCAAGTGGAAGAAGATGGAACCGTTCGCCGACAAGCTCACCGATGAGGAGGTCGCGCAGGTCGCAAGCTTCGTGCGCGCCTCGTGGGGCAACAAGGCTGGTGCCGTCACCGCCGAGCAGGTCGCCAGGCAGCGGTAAAGGCACACCCATGCAAACTCTGTCGATAGCAACCATCGAGCGCAGCCGACCCGCACGCAGCACCGTGACTCAGCGGGTCAACGACACGTTACGCGAGCTGCTCGAGCAGAACGCTTTTCGCCAGCTAGAGCTGGGCAAGGCGCGAGTAGGGCGCGTCACGAATCGAATCTTCTGGCACCACGACCGCAGCTATCGCTTCATTCTCGATTTCGATGCCAGCGCGGTGACGATGCCCGCCCTGATGCCAGCCGTGCCGCAGCTGGTCCGCCAGCTGCAGGGGCCGTCTCGCT
Source organism: uncultured Steroidobacter sp. (assembly GCF_937958065.1). GTDB lineage: Bacteria > Pseudomonadota > Gammaproteobacteria > Steroidobacterales > Steroidobacteraceae > Steroidobacter. The sequence continues at coordinate 59,766 of NZ_CALFXI010000043.1, read as the reverse complement.
CCATGAGCGGCTGCGCCCTCGACGCACGCGCGGCCTTGGATCCGACCAAAGGCGAGCTGCGGGTGTTCAGTCTACGCGGCTCGCTCACGCTGTCGGTCACCGTACTGAACAACGCGTTCGAGTACTGCACGGAGTACCTGATCAATCTGGCGGGCGCGGCCATCCGCTCGGACTGGTCGGGCGGCACTTGAATCAGTCCATTTGCTCGAGGAGATGCTGATGAATTCAATACTGCGATCGGCCGTCTGCATCGGGTTGCTCGCTGGCCTCATTGGCGGCTGTGGCCGCAACTCGACAGGTGAGGGCGCTGCCAGCGCGGCCGAGGCGGTGACAGGCGATCCGGTTCGAGGCGAGCAGCTCTACCAGCAATGCGCGGCCTGTCACCAGCTGCAAGCCAATGCGGCCGGTCCGATGCATTGTCGACTGTTCGGCCGCAAGGCCGGTTCGGTGCCGGACTTCGAATATTCGGAAGCGATGCGGGCGTCGGGACTGGTCTGGAGCGTGCAAACCCTGGACGAATTCCTGACCTCGCCCTTCACCTACGTGGCCGGTACCAAGATGGGTTTCGCCGGTTTCAGCGATGCCGCCGACCGCGCCGACGTGATCGCTTATCTGCACCGGGCCAACGACGACCCGGCGACGTGTCCAGCGAGCTAGCGGATGCTTTACGTTGAGGTGTGACTGCACGGAATCTGATACATAGCGAGACAGTGCGATGTATGAACGCGCCCGTCACGGCCGACCGGGCGCGACTTTGTCGATCAAGAATCAATCGCAGCTTCAGGATCTCGACACCTAGATCGAGCCGGAGCGCGCGACGGGGATGGCCACCGCCAGCTCCGACGTTGCGGAGGGGGCCAGAAACGACCATGCGAATGACCGTGGCCTGCGCCGCTGCGTGCCTCATTGCCGAGGTGGCGCAGCCCGCTTCCACATTTCAGCGCTATGCGATCGCCATTCCACGCGAGTCGCTCGATCTGGCGCTGCGCGACCTGGCGGCCCAGACGGGGCTGCAGATCGCCCGTTTCAGCGACAATCTCGATAGCGCCCTGCTGGTGGGACCGGTCAACGGCTCGTTGACGCCACAGCAGGCGCTCGATGAGCTGCTGCGCGGTCATCAGCTCAAATACATCGTGATCAACGACAGCACGATCGCGGTGGTTCGTTGGAAAGAGTCGAAGTCGCCGGCACCGGCCACTCCTATCAATAGCGAGCAGACAACGCCGCCGCGCCCCGAGGTGCCAGTGGCGGCTGCGGCCGTTGCACCCGCCAACGCCTCAACCGAGCCGGCCAGCGTAACCGAGGTGCTGGTCACCGGCTCGCGCATCATTCGCGATGGCTACGAAAGCCCGACGCCGGTAACGATCGTCGACGCGGCGACCTTCGGTCGAAGCGCCAACGCCGGACTGGCCGATGTGCTTTATACGACCGCGACGTTCTCGGGCGGCCAGACCATTCGCGCCGGCGCGGACGTACCGAGCTCGAATCAGGCGGGCATCGCCGGCGTCGCGCTGAGAAACCTGGGCGGCAACCGTACGCTGGTGTTGCTCGATGGCCAGCGCTCGGTGCCGTCAGTGTCGACCGGCGTGGTCGATACCAACAACTTCCCCCAACAGTTGATCGCGCGCGTCGAGACGGTGACGGGAGGCGCTTCGGCCGTGTATGGATCGGATGCCGTCGCCGGCGTCGTGAACTTCGTGCTCGACCGCAAGTTCACCGGCTTCAAAGGCGAGCTCTCGGGAGGCGCCACCACTTACGGTGACGGTGAAAACTGGAAGCTCGCGCTGGCGCAGGGCTCCGGGTTCGCCGAGGGTCGCGGCCACCTCCTGCTCAGTGGCGAGCTGGTCGACGACCAGGGCATCGTCAACGGCAATGGCTCGCGCGCCTGGGCTCGCACCGCGCGCAACTACTATGTGAATCCCAGATACAACGGTGTGAACGGCGAGCCGGAGTTTCTGCTGGCCGACAACGTGTTCCTGTCGCAGGCGACGCATGGAGGCATCATCACATCCGGCCCGCTGCGAGGTATCGCCTTCGGCCAGGGCGGCGTGCCGTATCAATTCAATTATGGCGACGGCGTGCGGCGGGACAACTTCATGTCCGGCGGCGACTATCGCGCGACGTTGACCGACGATGCGTACAGCCTCGCGCCCTCCCAGCACCGCGAGAACGTGTTCATGCGGGTTGCCTACGACGTGAGCGAGAACCTGAATGCGTTCGTGCAGCTGTCGCGAGGGGTCTCCGAAACGTACGGCATCGCCTTCCCGCACTATCAGGTGGGGGCGGGACCGATCGTGCTGTCCGGCAATCCCTTCATCCCGGCTTCGGTTCAGCAGCGCATGACCGAGCTGGGCCTGGAGTCCATCCGCATCGGAACCATGAACTACGACATGCCGTTCGTGGCGGTCGAGACCATGCGCGCGGCGAATCGATATGTGCTCGGGGCCGAGGGCAAGCTGAACGCATTCGACACGCAATGGACCTGGAATGCCTATGCGCAGCTCGGCGAGACATCGAGCATCTACAACACCAGGAATGTCGAGAACACATTCAATTACGCGCTGGCACTGGATGCGGTCCGGCATCCGGTGACGGGCGCCATCGTGTGCCGCTCGACGCTGACCGATCCGACGAACGGCTGCGTTCCCTGGAATCCCATGGGGACGGGAGTCAACGGCCCGGCCGCGAAACAATATCTGTTGGGAACGGCGCATGCGGATCAGAGCACGCGCCAGATCGTTTACGCCGCATCGATCACCGGCAAGCCGTTCTCGAATTGGGCAGGGCCGGTGTCGCTGGCGTTCAGCGGCGAATATCGCAAGGAAGAGGCGACCGTCGATTCGGATCCGCAGGCCAGGCGGGGCGCGTGGCGCTCGGGCAATCTGCAACCGTTGAACGCAGGCTTTCACGTGGCGGAGGCGGCGGTGGAAACGCTGGTGCCGCTGGCGTCCAGGATGCCCTGGGTTCACAACTGGGATCTGTCCGGTGCCCTGCGCGCCACCGACTACGAAATCTCCGGCAGGGTGCAGACCTGGAAGATCGGCATGACCTACGCGCCGGTGCCCGATGTGAGATTCCGAGGCACCCTGTCACGCGACATCCGTGCGCCGAACATCAACGAGCTGTTCCAGGAGCTCAACATCGGTTTGACGGCGACCTTCGATCCGGTCACCAACACGACGCCCACGCATGGCCGGACCCAGCGCGGCAATCTGAGCCTGAAGCCGGAAAAGGCCGACAGCATGACGGTGGGCGTGGTGATCCAGCCGCGCTCCGTGCCGGGGCTGTCGCTGTCGGCCGATTATTGGGACATCGACCTGAAGGACGCCGTCACGCTGATCGGCGGCAGTCAGACCATCAATCTTTGTTACGGCGGCCGACCCGATCTGTGCTCCAAGATCACGCGCGTGAATGGAGTGATCACGACGGTCGAGCAGGGCAACTACAATCTCGCCCGCCAGAAGGCGAGCGGCATCGACGTCGATCTCACCTACACCTTGCCGATGTCCGCGTTGCTCGCCGCCGCTTCGGGGCGGCTGGAGCTGCGCCTGACGGGGACTCGCTATCTCGAAAATGTCACGGACGACGGCATCGCGCCGCCGGATGACAGCGTCGGTACCGTCGCCGGTGTGCCGAGCACGGTTCTGACCGCGACCGTCGCGTACGAGCTCGACGACTTCGAGGCGACCTTGAGTGCGCGCTCGTTCAGCGGTGTGGTCGCGGACAACGATTACATCGAGTGTCGGACGGACTGCCCCGAGTCCACGGTCTATCAACGCACGTTCGATCGCCTGGGCATCGACGGTGCCACGTATCTCGATGCTTCCGTCTCGTATCGGCTCACCGAATTGTTTGGCGGCACCGGCGACGCCAGGCTCTTTCTGAACGTGCGCAACCTGCTGAACCAGGATCCGGAGCTGACGCCGCAGATCGGCACGACCGGTCTGGGCTACATCTATTCGCGCTCGCAGAACGGACGTTGGGACAAGCTGGGCCGCGTCCTGCGGGCCGGCTTCACTTATCAATTCTGAGCAGCGCGACCCAATGAGCAAACAGCTGCGGGCAATGATCGTGGGACTATTGGCAGCGGCATTCCTTCCGCACACATCAGCCTCGGGCGCCGAGCTCACCGTGAAAGTCGGCATACCGCGTCTGCAGGTCGCGGAATATCACCGGCCGTACGTGGCCGTGTGGATCGAGAAGGCCGAAGAGCAGAAGATCCTGCGCACTCTGGCCGTGTGGTATCAGATCGATCCGGAGAAGGATGATGGATCCGAGTGGCTGAAGGACTTGCGGCAATGGTGGCGGCGCGGCGGTCGTGAAGCCGCGACGCCGACCGATGCATACACCGGTGCGACGACCGTGTCGGCGAGCCCGTCGGGCTTGCGAGTTGCACCGGCGATGCCGATCGACGCCGTCACTGGCGCAACGCGACCTGTCGGCGAGCATCGGCTGGTGTTCAAGGTGGGATCGGCGCCGCTCGGAACCCTCGTGGCGGGCAAGTACCATCTGACGGTCGAAGCGGTGCGGGAGAATGGTGGCCGCGAGCTGTTGCGTGTTCCTTTCGCTTGGCCGGCAGCGGCGAGGTTGCAGAGCGCGGTTCAGGGCAAGACCGAGCTGGGCAAGGTCACGCTGGAGATCCAACCCTGATGAGAAAGAAACAACGGTCGCATCCGAAAGATGCGACCGTCGAATGAAAGCGAAGTCAGACGGCGATTGCGGTCGGCGCTCTGCCGGTGCGCAGGGCTCTGGGCACCATGCCGAGATGACTGATCACGGCGGCATCTTTCAACCAGAGGCGGAAACGCACGATCGCGGGCGTTTGCCATTGATCCGCCCGTGCCACGAACACATAGCTTCCCAAGGTGACGTCGCGCTCGCAGTTCGCGGGCAGACACACCAGTCGCCCGGCGCTCAAGTCATCGCCGAGCAGGAACGGATTGGCGAGTGCGACGCCCTGTCCTCGTCGTGCGGCCTGCAGAGTCATGTGTGCATGCCACAGGCGCGGCCCCGACAGCGCTGCCTCGGTCGTGGCGACGCCGTGCTCGGCGAACCAGGACTGCCACTGACTTTCGTTCTCCTCGTGCAGCAGCGGTGCATCGAGCAAGCTCGCGGGAGTGCTCACATGAGCCAATCGCGCCGCGCATTCCGGACTGGCGACTGCATACACCGGCGGCCTGGCAATCTCGAAACTGCGTACTCCGCTCGCGCAGGTTCGTGGGGTCGACGGAGCGCCAGGGACGTAGCGAATATCGACGTTGGCTTCATAGCGGGAAAAATCCGGGCCCTGATCGGTCGAGTGCAGCTCCAGCTTCACGCTGGGATTGGCGGCCTGAAACGCGCTCAGCCGCGGAATCAGCCACTCGAATGCGAACCCCGGCACACAGCAGATGCTCAGATTCGATTCGTCGTTGCGCAGCAGGAGCTCGTTGCTGGCGTCGTTGATCTCGGCCAGCGCGGTGGAGATGCGCGCGTGATAGCGGGCGCCTTCTTCGGTGAGCACGGTCTTGCCATCGACCCGTTGGATCAATCGCATCCCGGCCCACTCCTCGAGGGTGCGCACGTGTCGGCTCACCACGGCATGATCCAGTTTCAACGCCTGGGCGGCGCGCCTGACCCCACAGAGCCGGCCGACGGCTTCGAAGGCGCGCATGGTCGCGAAGGGCGGCAGCGATTTTGGATTATCAGAGGATCGCGTCATTTCTTCGTCTCCAAAACTTGTATGTTCAACCGACCGCCGGCTTCGCTTGATTCCCCCTCGATGCCTGCCGTGCGGCCACGGCCCATCCTTGCGCCTGGTGCTGTCTCTTGTGCTACCTCCCTCCGCTCGTCAGCGTGAAAGACGACCAGTTACTCGCCCGGTGCTATGACCAGGTTGCGCGCGTTGTCCCGCACGACCTCGACATGGGCGACCGTCCGTATGAAGGCCAGGAAGGATTCCGGATCGGACGCGTCGAACGTGCCGCTGATGCGTCGCTCGGCCAGTTGCGCATCGTCGATCCGCATCTGCACCTGGTTGTAACGGTTGAACTCGTGCAGCACGCGCGACAGCGGCGTGTGCTCGAACACCAAACGTCCGCTCGCCCAGGCCAGCTCGCGCTGACTATCGACTCTGCGTACGCTCGGCGAAGCGCCGGAGCCGGCCACGGTCAGCTGTTGATCCGCGATCAGCATTGCCGCGAGCTCCGCGTCCACGTCGTTCTTGCCGGGCAGCGGCGGTACCGACACCGCCACTTTGCCTTCGGCAACCGTGACGATGACGTCCCGCATCTGTGTCTCGACAGCGAAGGAGGTGCCGACCGCGCGAGCAACGGTGCCGTTGGCGCGGACCATGAAGGGACGCTCGGGATCCTTGGCAACTCGGAACAGCGCGCGGCCGTGTTCCAGGATGACGAGGCGCTGTGAGTCGTCACGCAACTTCACGCGCATCCGGGTCTCGGGATCGACCTGAAGCACGCTGCCATCGGAGAGCGCGACTTCGCGACGTTCGCCGCGCTCGGTTTCGATGATCTGCCCGCTGACGCCGAGCCAGAAGCTCACGCCGACGGCCAGCAATGCGGAGGCAGCGATACCGACGAGATACGATGTGCGTCCGAATCGATGTTTCTGTTCGTATCGAGTGGCGCCGAACGGTGACGGGGCAGAGCGCGCCGGCAGGGAGGGCAGCGCTACGATCGTATCGCTCGCATCGTCCTGTTCCGTCGCGCCCGTGCCGATCTGGGCCCAGCGCTTGAAATGAGCCAGACCGTCGTGCACCTCCAGGACCTGCAGCATCTCGGAGACGTGGACCGGAGACTCGCGCAGCCAGTCGACGAACGCCTCGCGGCGCTCGAGCGACAGCTCGGCCGCCTGCATTTCGGTCCACCATTCGGCCGCCTCCCTGCCGGCCCTGGCGCGTCGCTCATTCACGTCCATAACTGCCTGCTCTCAGATATTCCGGATTCAGCTCGCTGCGCAATTTTTCATAGCTCTTGATGACGCTGCGTTTGACCGCGCGCGGCGTGGTGCCGAGTCGTTCGGCGATTTCGTTGTAGCTCAGGCCTTCGTAGAACTGCAGCTTGAGCACCTCTCGCTGTCGGGGCGGGAGCGTGTTGATGGCGCGCTCCATTTCCTCTTCGGCCTTGGCTCTCGCGGTGGCGTCTTCGGGCAGCTCGCCGCCATGCAGTTCCGCCAGCCACTTCGAGTCGTGCGGTCGCCGGGCGCGGGCCGAGATCGACCACTCGGCGGCTACGTTCGAGGCCATCTTGAACAGGTAGGCCTGCGGGTGCTGGACCAGCTCGGCCTGGTTGTAGCGAAGCAGCCGCAGGAACACTTCCTGGGAAATGTCGTCGACCTCCGCGCGCGACCGGGCATTGCGCCGGATCAGGAACCTGCGCAACGGCGAGCGCCACTGGTTGAACCAGTCGATGAGCCGCCGATTTGCCGTGGTGTCGCTCATAGGCCCCGAAATTCTTGCGAGCGGCGGTTAAGACTGGGTCAGGAGAATTTTCGGTCCCCCCGGGCGGACGCCCGGCTACTCGGCGTGCATGCAGGTTCGATCGGGCGCCCCCTCGAAGGCGGACAGCAAGGCCGGCCCGAGCCGGTACATGCCGCCCAGCCGGTTCGGCGCCGGGATCAGGCCAGCAACGAAGCCACACTGGCCGAGCGCATCCATCACAGCCGGGTTGCTGCTGATGATATGCACGGGAACATCCCACGATGCGTCGACGCCGCTCACCACGGCCGGCGGTTGATGATCGCCGATGATGACGACGATCAGGTCGTCGCGGCGCTGGGTGCGCAGATAACCGGCGAATGTTTGCAGCGAGTAGGCCAGCGCGTCCGTATAGCTCGGCGCGAGGTTGGTCCACTCGGGCCCTTGCGCTAACGATTCGCGCAACGGAGCTTCGTCGAACGGCTCGGTCGTCAGCATTCGTGACCAATCTGGCTGATACGGCGGAGTCGGGCGGAAAGGCGTGTGCGTGGTGATCGTGGGAAAAACGATGAACAGCGGCTTGCGGTCGCTCGATGCGCCGGTGCGTGGCGTCGCTTCCAGGGCGTCCAGCCTGGCCAGCGAGAATTGATCGGGAATACGCCACCAGCCAAACGCCGGGCCGTGATAATCCAGCGAGCGATCGTCGTAGATCCGGTCGAAGCGATAGAACACGCCTTCGGGCCAATCCATTTTCAAGCCGGGCATGAGCCCGATGCGTCGATAGCCATGTTCGGCGAGCACGTCTCCGAACAGTCGACGGGATTGCGTCATCAACAGCTGCGCACGGCTGGAGTCGCGCACCTCGATGCCGGAAAGGAAGTTCAAGTGCGACAGCCACGAGCCGCCGCCGAAGGTGGGCGATTCCACATAGCCCGAGATGACGGTCCGACCGGTTTCACTGACAGCCTCGGCCAGCTCGGCGCGCGCCGGAGCGAGTGTTTCGAAGAACTCCGGGTTGTCGTAAGCGACGCGCCCATAGGATTCGACGAAGACGACCATCACATCGCTGCGACCGATCGCCGAAAGCGTCGAGGCGAACTGCGGAGACGGTGGCAACTGGCGCGGGGTACCGCGTTCGAGCACGGCGGCACCGACTTTTGCGAACTGCTGTCCGTACGTCTTGCCGATGGGCATGGCGTAGCGGGGAATGCGGGGCCGTTCTTCGGCCGTGTTTTCCAACGTGAAACCGATGATGACCACGACTGCAGCGACGCACGCCGCCGCGCGCACCAGTGGAAATTCCAGCGCCTCGGCCACACGACGCCATGACCAGAACGCTGCGAAATAAAGCAGCGCCAAGCCCGCGACGGCAGCCAAGATCGAAACGATGACCAGCCATGGAGAGGCGACGCGGGTCAGCATCGCGCCGACCGAGCTCAGGTGCGGCAGGTCCCAGTACAGATTGACCTCGCGGCCATACAGGGCAGGCGCGGTCACTTCCGCGTAACGTCCAATCGCGCCCAATACGAAGAGCACTGCAAGTACGGCCAGCAGTCGGCGCGGTACGTTGGCTCGCACCTGCAGCCAGGCGGACAGGAGCAGCAGAATGCCGGCGAGCTCGATCGACAGCTCGCCCGATGGACGGATGAAAACGGTGGGCCAGACGTTATGAAAGGTAACCAGCGCATTCAGCAGCCACAGCGATGCGAGGACCGCAACGACCTGCCACAGGCGCGCCGCGCCGGATCTCCGACTGCCAGTCGGCTCGATGGAACGATGCATCAGGTGACTGCCATCGCATCCAGGCTGCGCCGCTTGAGCGCAACGATGTCGACGAGGAAAGACCACACGAGTACGGCGAGAGCGCACGCGCACAGCGGCACGCTGACAGCACTGCCGACGAAGGGCGCGATCGCAATCACCAGGGACACCATCTGAATCGCAGCAACAGTTTTCCGACGAAAGCTCGGTGGCAGTGGCTGCTGCAGCCACGGCAGGAACCAGGACGCGGCGACGAACGCATAGCGAATCAAGCCGGAGATCAGGACCCACGCGCCGGCTTTATCGAATTGCCAGGCCAACAGGCTCAGGGTGAGGATCAGCAGCGCATCGGTTTCCATGTCGAAGCGCGCGCCGTACGCGCTGCTCATCCGTGTCCGACGCGCTGCCCAGCCATCTGCGGCGTCCAAGGCAGAGCTGAACATCGCGATGCCGAGCGCGGCCGCCTCGATCTGCGGTGTCGAATCGGCGCCCACCAGCCCCAGCAGCAGCAGCACCATCGCGCCGCGTGCCATGGTGATGTGGTTGGCCGCCCCCAGGCGGTCGAATGGATGATGCGCTCGCAACGGCCGGAACACGAGCAGGGCGCCGATGGCGATCAGCACCAGGGCTCTGGACAGCAGCGTTCCGCCGAGCCCGAGCAGTTCATCCATCAGCCAGGCCGACGTCACCGCGAGCAGCATTACCGCTAGAATGCTTCGCAGCGCATTCTTCAGCAGCAGCCGGGAGCCTTCCTCCTCCAGCATGTCCGATCGCTCTCTCTCGTTCTGGGTTACTGGGCCGGCCCGCGGTGAGATCCGGCAAACGCCGCTCGCCGCACCGGGTGTCGGTGAACTCATCGTACAGGCGCTGTTCAGCGGTGTCAGTCGCGGCACCGAGTCACTCGTCTTCACGGGCAAAGTCCCGCCTTCGGAGTACTCGCGGATGCGCGCTCCGTTTCAAGAGGGCGACTTCCCGACACCGGTGAAATACGGCTATTGCATGGTTGGCCGTGTGATTCGAGGCCCCTCGGAGTATCAGGGGCGCGAAATATTCTGCCTGCATCCTCATCAAGATCGTTTCGTCGTCCCCGCAGCGGCGGTGCATCTGTTGCCGCCCGACGTACCCGCGCAACGCGCCGTGCTGGCGGCGAACATGGAAACGGCGTTGAACGCGCTGTGGGATGCTGGCGTGCTGCCCGGCGATCGCATCAGCGTGATCGGCGCCGGCAGCGTAGGGTGTCTGGTGGCTCGGCTGGCCGCTCGCATTCCGGGGTGCGAAGTCGAACTGATCGACATTAACCCACGACGGAGGGCGATCGCATGCGATTTGGGGGCAGCGTTTGCATTACCTGACGACGCTCGGGGCGACGCCGACATCGTGTTCCATGCGAGTGGTTCGGACGCAGGGGCCGCGCTCGCGCTGCGGCTCGCCGGCTTCGAGGCTACCGTCCTGGAGCTGAGCTGGTACGGAGACCGGCAGGTCAGCCTGCCGCTCGGCGCAGCCTTTCACTCGCGCCGGCTGGTCCTGAAATCATCGCAGGTCGGTGCAGTGGCCGGGCCTCGGCGCGCACGCCGCACGTTACAATCGCGACTCCAACTCGCCCTGTCGCTGCTGAACGATGCGACTCTCGATGGACTCATCAACTCGGAAGGTCGCTTCATGGATCTGCCGCGGACCATGGAGCAACTGTCCAGCGCACCGGGCGAGACGATCATGCACCGGGTGAGGTACGACTGATGTTCAGCGTTTGCGTTCGCGAGCACATGATGATCGCGCACAGTTTCAAAGGGGAAGTGTTCGGGCCGGCGCAGCGGCTGCACGGCGCGACGTACGTGGTCGATGTCGAGTTTCGCAGGCGCGAGCTGGATGCGGATTCCATCGTGGTGGATATCGGGCGCGCCGGTGAAGAGCTGAAGTCGATCGTGGCCGCGCTGAACTATCGCAACCTCGACGAAGTACCCGAATTCCAGGGCCGGAACACCACCACGGAATTTCTCGCCAAGGTCATTTTCGACCGCCTCGCAACCAGCGTGCGCACAGGCAAGCTCGGCGAGGGCGCGCGCGAGATCGAGTCGTTGCGCGTAACGCTGCACGAGTCGCACGTCGCGTGGGCGGCATACGAAAGTAGCCTGAAGTGATCCAGCAGGTGCGCGGCTGAATACTTCAACCACAAGCGGGTATGAGCTGACGCTGGTCCTCCCCGGAGATCTGCTTACCGCCACTGGCGGCTATGAGTACGATCGACGCATGCTCGAAGGGCTGCGAGCGCTGGGCTGGAGCTCGAAGGTCGTCGCGCTCGATGGCAGCTTTCCCATGCCAACCGCGCCGGCACTCGAAGACGCGCTACGACAACTCGCGGCATTGCCTGACGACAGTCTCGTCCTGATCGATGGGCTGGCACTGGGCGCGATGCCGACAGTGGTGCATGCTCACAAAGATCGCTTGCGCATGGTCGGTCTGGTCCATCATCCGTTGGCCGCCGAAACGGGGCTGTCCTCCGAGCTCGTCAGTCGACTGTTCGAATCGGAACGCCGCGCCTTGCAAGCCATGCGCCTGGTGGTCGTGACGAGTCAGCGCACTCGACGAGCCATGAACGACTACGATGTTTCGCCGGACAGGATCGCGGTCGTCGAACCGGGGGTCGATCAGCCGCGGCAAGCGGATGCACGGCCCTGCGATCCAGGCGCTCCAGTGCGCATGTTATGTGTCGCGACCATCACCGAGCGCAAAGGCCATGAGCTGCTGATCGACGCGCTCACCGAACTGATCGACATGAATTGGACGCTCACTTGCGTGGGTAGCCTGGAGCGCAGCCCGGCGACGGTGCGTGCATTGAACATGCGCATCGAGGCGTCGGGCTTGCAAGATCGTGTCGTTTTGACGGGCGAACTCGACGAAGCCGCTCTGCAACGAGAGTTTCGTGCCGCCGACCTGTTCGTATTGGCAACACGCTACGAGGGCTACGGCATGGCCGTGGCCCAGGCGCTCGTGCACGGCTTGCCGATCGTCAGTACGCGAACAGGAGCGATCGAGGAATTGGTCGGACCCGAGGCCGGCGTGCTGGTCGAGCCTGGCGATGGCAAAGCCTTGCGGGACGCGTTGTCGAGAGTGTTGGCCGAGGCGGGAGTGCGACGACGCCTCGCTAATGGTGCGCGTGCCGCCGGTGCGAAGTTATCCAGTTGGAGCGCGGCCTCCCAGCGAATGTCCGAGATCCTGGCCAGTATCGCGCGGCCTGCCGCGGGAGCGCTGTGATGGGCGGCTTCAGCGCCGAATGGCTCGAACAGCGCGAACCTTCCGACACGCGTGCTCGTAGCGAAGCGCTCGTGATTGCTCTGAGTTCGCAGCTGCCATCGCGGCCATTGCGAGTGCTCGACCTCGGCGCGGGCAACGGCGCGAACATTCGTTATATGGCCCCGTTGCTCAAGGGCGAGCAGCGCTGGTGCCTCGTAGATAACGATCCTGAGTTGATCGAGCGCCAACCCTCGGTGCTGGAGGGGCCGCGCTTTCAATGCGAAGTGATGTCAGAGCAACTGGATCTGGCGACTGCGCTGGACGCGCTGCCGCTGTCGCAGTGCCAGCTCGTGACTGCTTCGGCGCTGCTCGATCTGGTGTCCGCTTCCTGGTTGGAGTCGCTGGCGTCGCGTTGCGCGGCGTTCGGTGTGCCGGTGCTGTTTGCGCTGAATTACGACGGTCGCGTGCAGTGCCTGCCCGGCGACCCCGAGGATGACTGGATGACCAGCCTCGTGAATCTGCATCAGCGGCGCGATAAAGGATTCGGTCCTGCATTGGGCCCTGAGGCGACGCGCCATGCGTGCGAGGTGTTTGCGCGGTTTGGATTTCAAACGCGCATCGCGCCGAGCGACTGGGTGATCGAACCGGACGAGCGAGCATTCCAGCGGAAACTGATTGCGGGCTGGATGAGTGCGGCTCGCGAGATGGCGCCTTCAGAGCAAGCGCGGATCGAAAGATGGGGCAAGCGGCGCGAGGCCTGCTTGAGCTCGGGATCGTCGCGCATTCGAGTGGGCCATCAGGATTTCATCGCGTGGCCTACAGCACCTTGCGAATGAGCGACGGGGCGTTCTCGATCGGCACGTGGCTGCGCATATCGCAGTCGAACAGGACATCGCCGCCAAGCGCATAGACGCGCGGGGGCGGTCGCACGCAGTCTTGCAACTGATCGGCGGAAGGAATCCGCAGCCCGGGGCGACCTTCCCCGATCACGAACGGCGCCACGACGATATGCATGCGATCGATCAGCTGGGCGGCGAGAAACGCGGAAACAGTGACGCCGCCGCCTTCCACCAGAATGGTTCGCATGCCGCGCGACCACAACTGCGCCAACAGTGCGCGCAGGTCCAGTTTGCCGGCCAGCGTGCCAATTTCCAGATCCTGGACGTTCGGAGATTCGAGCTGTGATGGCAGCGGCACGCCACGAGCACGGACTCGCAGCGTCGGCGCCTGACCATCATTGAACACCTGATGAGTGATCGGCAGTCGCAGGTGCGGATCGAGCACCACGCGCAACGGATTCGGACCTTCCACCAATCGTGTCGTCAGGCGCGGATCGTCAGCCGCAACGGTGCCTGCACCGACGATGACGCAATCGCTGAGCGCGCGCAGACAATGCAGATGCACGATGCTCGTCGGTCCGGTCACGAAATGCGACTGCCCGCTCGCTGTCGCGATGAACCCGTCGAGGCTCTGCCCAAGCTGTGCCAGCACCAGCGGCGCCTCGGTGCGAGCCGGAATCAGCGGCAGGTACATCTCCAGGCAGACCTGTCGCTCATCCGATGCGGGCAGCAGCGATCGCCAGCCATCGTCGAACTCGAGGATCGGCCGCTCTGAGCTTGCCGCCGCGGGCACGAGCTTCGTCCCATCGAAAGCAAACTGCGCACCGTTCTCGATCCGATCGCCGGCGCGGGCTGCCTGTGCCGCCGCCCGAACCAGCGGCCATGCTTGTCTGTAAAGATGCGTCATAGACCCCGTTGCCGGATTCGCGGTACGCTGCTGTGCATGATCCCAGGAACGAATTGCATGGAGGCTACGTTACCGGGCACGCCAATACTTTTGCAAAGACGCTTCAAAGTGCAGGAAATCAACGGTGATCCGGCGCTGGTCGCCATCGAACGGGCCATCCACGAGTTACGTTGCGGGCGCGCGCTGTATTGCTGCGAGACGGATGATTCCGGCGCGGTTCGGCGCGGCATGCTGGTCGCGGCTGCCGAAACCGTATCGACGACGCTGCTGGCGCGATTGGAACAGTTGGCGGGGGAGGCCGGTCTGGCGCTGGCGATTACTCCACAGCGCGCTGAAGCGCTGGGACTTTCACCGCCCGCCCACGACGCAGTGTTGTTGCGCACTCATCGGCTGAGCTCGGCCCCGGTGTTGGGTTGGCTCGCTGGAGTGCATCCGGGCCACTCTGAATGTATCGCCTCGGATCGGGGCTTTGGGGTCGAGCCAGGCGAAGCGCTGATCGCCGCCGTCTTGAAGCTGGCCAAGAGTGCCCGGTTGCTGCCGGCCGCGCTGATCGTTCCGTTCCCGACAGCGCCGCAGGAAGTACTGACGATCACCCAAGCTCAACTGGCGCGACTCGTGCCGTCGGCAAGCTCCGACCTGGAGCGGGTCAGCGAAGCGCGCGTTCCACTGGCCGGTCACGAGGATTGTCGGCTGGTGTTGTTTCGGGACGAGCGCGATGGCGCCGAGCACGTCGCCGTGCTGATCGGCTCGCCGAAGCCGGGGCCTGTCTCGGTGCGTCTGCATTCCGCGTGTCTGACCGGCGATCTGCTCGCCAGTTTGCGTTGTGATTGCGGCGACCAGCTGCGCAGCGGAGTCGAGCAACTCGCTGCGGTGGGTGGCGGCGTTCTGCTGTATCTCGCGCAGGAAGGGCGCGGCATCGGACTGGCAAACAAGCTGCGCGCCTACGAGTTGCAGGATGCGGGACTGGATACGATCGAGGCCGACAGGCACCTGGGCTTCGGTGCGGATGAGCGCAGCTACGGTGCGGCGGCAAGCATGCTGCGACATCTCGGGCTGACGCGCATACAACTGCTCACAAACAATCTCGACAAGATCGAGGCGCTGCGCAATGCAGGCATCGAAGTGGTCGGCGGGCAGAGCCTGATCGGTGCGGTGAACCGGCACAACGCGCGGTATGTGCATGCCAAGCGCGAGCGCGCCGGACATCTGCTGCCCGAGATCAATCTGGACGAAATCCTCTAACCGCGCAGCGTCGACAGGGGCGTGGACTGACACTCTTTAATAAGAGTCGCGAGCTTGTCGGCCTGATGCGCGAGCAGCTGTTCGCCCCGCTTTGCATCGGCCCGAGCCGCGTTCCCGCACACGCCGTGCTCGCTCAAATCCTGGCTCATCCAGCCAAATCCAATGGGTTTTTCCGGGCCGAGCACTTCGTTACGGGCCGCCATCTCGTGGGTGAGCGCTCGAAAGTCGGCCAGCGCCTGCTGACGGACCAGTTCTGGCCTCAGATGCAACATCAGCGATGTTTCCATTTCGCCGCCATGAATGCCGTGGCGTAACTCGTCCTCGCTGAACAGCCCCGCTGGACTGCCAAAGGAAAAGTAGTTCGCGCGCACCACCAGCATCCCCAGTTCCTGGCGCAAGCGAAGCGCGGCCAGTTGCACGAGCGGAATGTTGCCACCGTGTGTATTGAGAATGATGAGCTTGCGCAGGCCGGTTCGCGCCACGCTGCGACCAATCTCCAGCCAGCTGGCGAGCAATGGTTCGGCCGCTACGCTCAACGTGCCTGCGAATGCAATGTGCTCCAGGCTGTGTCCGATGGCCATGGGCGGCAGCACCAGCAGCCCTTCTTGCACTCGCTGCATCGTCGCACGCACCAGCCCATCGCAAATGATTGCGTCAGTCGCGAGCGGCAGGTGCGGACCGTGTTGTTCTACCGCGCTTACCGGCAGCAACGCGACCGTGCGCTCTGGGTGCAGGTCGAGCAGGTCGCGAGTCGTGCAGTTTTCCCAATAGCAGGTCGTGATCATCGCCCGACTTTAGCACCGGGGCGTGCAGTTCGGCATTGGGAGCGCCGATTGCGACCATCGGGGAGATCACCACAGCACTTTGGGTGCCGGCTCGATCCTGCAGGATCGACCATGTCGAGGGATCTTTGCGCTCTGACGCGGGTCTGATCCAGTCGCGCGAGAGAAAATCGGGTCGGTGGGTCGCGCTCACCGTGCGCATACTCGTCGAGTGCGCTGAAATTGCTTCCGTTCCGCTGGAGAAGTCACTGAATGTCAATCGGCCGTTTCATGATCATGCTCGCGCTCGCTGTGACGCAGGGTGTATCGGTAAAAGCAGCAGCGCCCACGGAAGGCACCAAGGGCGATCGGCCCGCGGTGATCAAGAACCTGGAGCAGCAGGGGTTCGAAGTGTTTGGAGAGTTCGATGCGCCTGGCGGGCTGCGGGGCTTCGCCGGAGCCTCGGGTGACGGGCCCGTGGCCTTGTATGTCACGCCGGACGGACAGCACGCGGTGGTCGGCGCGCTGGTGAACTCGAAGGGAGAAGATATGAGCGCGGCCGTGCTGGAGCGCCTGGTCGCGCGGCCGATGTCACAACGGACCTGGGAGCAGTTGGAACGAAGTCATTGGGTGGTCGACGGCGACCCCAAAGCCGCGCGCGTGGTCTACGTTTTCACCGATCCCAACTGCCCGTACTGCCATCGCTTCTGGGAGGCATCGCGACGCTGGGTTCAATCGGGCAAGGTCCAGGTCAGGCACATCCTGGTGGGCGTCATCCGTCCCGACAGTGCCAACAAGGCGGCGGCGATTCTGACCGCGAAGTCGCCGTCCGAAGCATTGACTCGCAACGAGCAGCGCCAGGCGGAGGGCGGTATCGAGGGTGTCGCGAAAATCCCAGCCGAAGCGCAGGCCAAGCTCGATGCGAATGAACGGCTGATGCGGGACCTCGGCTTTCAGGGCACGCCGGGCATTTTGTTTCGCGATGAAACCGGCCTGCTGCATTCCCGTTCGGGCATGCCGGCGCCGGAAGATATGAGAACCGTGTTGGGCTCGTTCTGACCGTACGGCTTCGATCGCTGCCGCTCGTGGCGGCAGCGATCGAACGTTGGTTACAGGCGAAAGTCGATGCCCTGAGCCAGCGGCAGCTCCTTGCCCCAGTTGATCGTGTTGGTCTGCCGGCGCATGTAGGCTTTCCATGAATCGGAGCCCGATTCGCGCCCGCCGCCGGTTTCCTTCTCGCCGCCGAACGCTCCGCCGATCTCCGCGCCGGAGGTGCCGAGGTTGACGTTGGCGATGCCGCAGTCCGAGCCCAGCTGCGACAGGAAATATTCCGCATGCTGCAGGTTGTCGGTGAAGATGGCCGACGACAGGCCCTGCACCACGCCGTTCTGCATGGCGATGGCCTCCTCCAGCTCGGCGTAGGGAATGAGGTACAGAATCGGGCCGAACGTTTCTTCCTGCACGATGGGCCACTCGTTCTTCGCAATCGCGATGGCGGGCTCGACGAAATTGCCGGGCCGATCGAGACGCTTGCCGCCGCACAGAATTTCACCGCCGGCCGCTTTGACGGCGGCGACGGCATGTTCGAAGCGCTTGACCGAAGCCTCCTCGATCAGCGGACCCATCAACGTCTTCGGATCGAGCGGATCGCCGATGCGCACCTGCCCATAGGCGCGGACCAGCTTTTGTTTCAATTCCTCGAAACGCGACTTGTGCACGATCACGCGACGGGTCGATGTACAGCGCTGGCCGGCGGTGCCCACCGCGCCGAACACGATCGCGGGAATGGCAATGTCCAGGTTCGCGAATTCGTCGACGATGATGGCGTTGTTGCCACCCAGCTCCAGCAGACTCTTGCCCATGCGCGCCGCGACCCGCTCGCCGACTTTGCGCCCGACCGCGCACGAGCCGGTGAAGGAGATGAGATCGACGCGCGGATCATCGACGAAACGCTCGGCCAGCTGGTTGCCGCCGTCGTTGATCAGATGAAAGATTTCCGGCAGGCCGGCATCGGCCAGCACTTCGTTGCAGATCTTCTGTACCGCGACTCCACACAGCGCGGTCTTCGGTGACGGCTTCCACACATTGACGTTGCCGCAGATCGCCGCGATGCAGGCGTTCCAGGACCAGACCGCGACTGGAAAGTTGAACGCGGAGATGATGCCGACCACGCCGAGTGGATGCCATTGCTCGTACATGCGGTGCTGCCGGCGCTCCGAATGCATGGTCCGGCCGTACATCATGCGCGACTGGCCGACCGCAAAGTCGCAGATGTCGATCATCTCCTGCACTTCGCCATCGCCTTCGGCCTTGATCTTGCCGTTCTCCAGGCTGACCAGGCTGCCGAGCGCATCCTTGTTGTCGCGCAAGGCATGGCCGAGGCGGCGGATGACATCGCCGCGCACCGGTGCGGGGACTTTGCGCCACTCGAGGAAGGCTGCCTTCGCCGCCGAGATGACGCGATCGTATTCGGCGGGTGTGGTCGCGCGTACGCTCGCGATCACTTCGTTGGTCGTTGGATTGATGGACTCGATGAGCGGCGCCGATTCCGTCGCCGATGCACGCGAGCCGGACCACGTGCCGGGATTGATTCGCTCGAGACCGAGTCGTTGCAGTATGCCGTTCATTGCCGTAGTCCTTTGAGTTGATTCGGCAACGGAGCGTTGCCGTCGGGCGATCGCTCGCCGAAGCGTTCGGTACTATAGGATGGAGGAGCATTCATCGACAAGCCACTGTCGGAACGCAAGCAGCGGCGGGTAGTCCGCGCGGTCGGTCGGCCAGAACAAATAATACCCACCGGTGGTGCGCATGGGCCGATCGAGCGCGCAGACCAGCGCGGAATGTTTCAATTGCTCCTCGAACAGGAACGTCGGCAGCAATGCCACTCCCAGCCCCGCCATGGCGGCGGCACCCGCCGTGTTCCACTGATCGAACAACATTCCCCGCACGTTGTCGAATGTCACCGAGTTGTGCCCCAGCCATTGTTCCCACGCATCCGGGCGGGATTTCAAGTGCAGCAGCGGCGCCTTGAGCAGATCCATCGGTTGCTTGAAAGCATATTGTTTCAGCATTGCAGGGCTGCAGAACGGCGTCACCACGTCGGCGCATAGAAAAGTCCGCTCGGTCCCCGACCAGTTGTCGGTGCCGTAGTGTATGGCGGCATCGAGCGATTTGGTGCGGAAATCGAAGGGCGTCTGCTGGGTCACCAAATTAATTGTGACGTCTGGATGAGAACTCATGAACTTCGGCAGCCGCCGCACCAGCCAGTTCGTTCCAAAGGTGGGCAGCACCGCCAGGTTGAGCGTGCCGCCGGCGGGATTGGCGCGCAGATTCATCGACGCGGCGCCGATATGTTCCAGGCTTTCTCTTATCTCTCGCGCGTAGGCGTGACCCGCGGCGGTGAGTCGAATCGTTTGTCGCTCCCGCCAGAACAAGGCCACGTCGAGTTGCAATTCCAGCAGTTTGATCTGCCGGCTGACGGCGCTTTGCGTGAGATTCAATTCCGCGGCGGCGGCAGTGACGCTGCCGGTGCGCGCAGCCGCTTCGAATGCAGAGAGAGCCGCCAGCGAGGGTAAAAATCGGCGCGGTATCTTCATTGCGATCTCATTCCGATGCGCAGAGGGCTGCCAGCGAGGAGAAAAATCGTTGCGGTATCGTCATCCCGAGCTCATTCCGACTTCGAATAATGTGTTGCCGAATGCCGCGTATCTTGTCTCGATGTCGTTGCCTATTATGCGTACGACTTGCTGGAGCTCGTCAACACCGTCGCAGCTTCAAATTTCCTGGCACATGCAACAACGATTCAATGGGCACTTCCGTCATGAGTAAGGACAAGTACCAACCGACTTCCAAGGCACAGGCGTTCCTGGAGACCGTTCGTAACGGCAAGTACAAACGAGAAATCATCACGGGGCTCGCCAAGTTCATCGACGGCACCGTGCCCGAGGACATGCGCACGCTGTACACGCCGGAGCAGCTGAAGAATCTGGTGGAGCTGCGAGGCACGCAGCGCGATGTCGAGGCGCGCATGCCGGTGAAGATCACGCGGCACTACTTCGACCTGGCAAAGCACAGCAAGCCGCTGCAGACGCTGGTCAAGGCCAATCCGAATGAAACGGCCGACCTGGGCGGTGCTCCGGATCCGGGTAAACAGATGAGTTACAGCCCGGTGGAAGGGTTGATTCACAAGTACGAGCTCGGGCTGATCTATGTCGCATCGACCTGCTCGGCGCATTGTCGCTTCTGTTATCGCGAGGAACTGATCGCGCAGAAGGAAGTGGAGCGGCCGGACGGCACGCTGGCGCCAAAGGGGCTGGCGGTGATCGCGGACATCGTTGCCTATATCAAGCAGCACAACGAGGAGGTGGCTCGCAACGGCGGGCGCCATCCCCGCACCGGTCGCGAGAAGCTGCGGGAAATTCTCATGTCCGGCGGCGATCCCATGGTGCTCGCCAACAGGAATCTCGCCGAATGGTGGTCGGCGCTCGCCGACTCGGGCATCGATTCCATCCGCATCGGCACCAAGGAAGCCGCTTTCTATCCGGAACGTTTCGACGAAACCTTCTTCGAAATGCTCGACAACTTCCACGCCGCCTATCCCGGGACGCGGCTGCGCTTCATGGTGCACTTCAACCATCCGGACGAGTTCCTGCGCAAGGACGAGCAGGGCAGGTACATCGACGACCCGGCCGGCGGGCTCGAATGGGTGCCCGCCACCAGGCGCGCCATCGAAGGGCTCGCACAGCGGCCCTGGCTGACCATCGACAACCAGGCACCGATCATCAATGGCATCAACGATGACGCCGACGCCCTGCGCATCATGCAGCGGGAGATGCGGCGCAACCGCGTGGAGAATCATTACTTCTTCTGCGGCCGCGACATCATCGGACACAAGGCGTTCAACGTGCCGATCGAACGGGTCTGGCAGCTGCTGAATGAATCCCAGAAGGGGCTGTCCGGCGTCGAAGCGCACGCGCGCCTGTCGATCACGCATTACAAGGGCAAGACCGAAGTCGCCGCGGTGAGCAATCAGCCGTTGCCGGGCGTGCCCGGCACTGAGAACGGCTTCGTCGTGCTCAAGTTGATGAGAGGCGCGGAGGATGCCAGGGATCGCGGCAAGGTGACCATCGTCGGTCGCAACCCGGACGCCATCTGGTTCAACGATTATGACGATCGGGTCATCTACGACGAGGCCGGGCTGTACGCCGACGTCGAACGGCCCAAGTCGACCCTGCTGCTACAGCGCCAGGCCTGATCGGAGGAAGGCGTCGTGACTTACGTTGTCGGTGAGAATTGCATCAAGTGCAAGCACACGGATTGCGTCGAGGTCTGCCCCGCGAATTGTTTCTACGAAGGTCCGAACACGCTGGTCATCCACCCCGAGGAATGCATCGACTGCAAGCTGTGCGTGCCCGCCTGCCCGGTGAACGCCATCTTCGCCGAGGCCGATCTGCCCGCCGACCAGGCGGCCTTTCTCGAATTGAATGCCGAGCTGGCGCAGATCTGGCCGAATATCACCAAGCGCAAGGAGCCGCTGCCCGAGGCGGAACAATGGAACGGCGTGCCGAACAAGCGGCAGTACCTGGCGCGTTAGCGGTGGGGATCGAGAACCGTGATCGACAAACGCTTTGACCTGGCCGCCGCGGTCGCCGATGTGAAGGACGGAGCCACGGTGCTGGTGGGGGGATTCGGCGCGGCCGGCAGTCCAATCGAGCTGCTGCATGCGCTCTTCGATCAGGGGGCGAAACGCCTGACCATCGTCAGCAACAACACAGGCAGCGGCAATGTCGGGCTGGCCGCGCTGATCAAGCACGGGCGCGTGGCGAAGGCGATATGTTCCTTTCCACGAACGGCCAACTCGACCGTGTTCCAGGACAAGTATCGGGCCGGTGAAATCGAGCTGGAACTGGTGCCTCAAGGAACGCTGGCCGAGCGCCTGCGGGCGGGCGGCGCGGGGATTCCGGCGTTCTATACCGCGACGGGCGCGGGGACGCGTCTCGCCGAAGGCAAGGAAACCCGTCGATTCGGCGACCGCGAGTTCGTGCTGGAATATGGATTGCGCGCCGACTTCGCGTTGATCAAATGCCGACGCGCCGATCGGCTGGGCAATCTGGTTTATAACAAGACGGCGCGCAACTTCGCGCCCATCATGGCGATCGCGGCGGCCACCACGATCGTCCAGACCGAAAGCTATGTCGAGGCCGGCGAGATCGATCCCGAAGTGGTCGTGACTCCCGGCGTGTTCGTCGATCGGATCGTGACGATTCCCAACGCTGCCCAGGAGTCGACCCTGGTCGCCGCTGGTGCGAGTTATCCATGAGCGAAACGACTCAAAGAAGCATGGGCTGGAGCCGCCGCGAGATTGCGCGGAACATCGCCCGCGACATCCCGGATGGCTCGGTTGTGAATCTGGGCATCGGCATGCCGGAGCTGGTCGCGAGCTGCATTCCGCCCGACCGCGAAGTTCTGTTTCATACCGAGAACGGGTTGCTCGGCATGGGCCCGCCGCCACAGCCGGGCGAGGCTGATCCGGAACTGATCAACGCCGGCAAGCAGCCAGTCACGGCGATTCCGGGCGCCGCCTACTTTCATCACGCCGACAGCTTCGCGATGGTTCGCGGCGGTCACATCGACATCTGCGTGCTCGGCGCGATGCAGGTTTCCGAACGCGGCGATCTCGCAAACTGGTCGATGGGCGAGGGCGATGCCGCGCCGGCGGTGGGCGGCGCGATGGATCTGGTTGCCGGCGTCAGGACGATTTTCATTGCCATGACTCACTGCGCGAGCGACGGCACTCCCAAGATCGTCGAGCGATGCACTTATCCGCTGACTGGAGCCGCGGTCGTCAGCCGCATCTATACGGACCTGGCCATCCTCGAAGTGCGGGCTGGAGAGCTCGGCGTCGTGGAGCTGGCGCCCGGGGTGGACTTTGCAACGCTGCAGCGTCAGACCCAGGCGAAGCTGGTGATGCCCCGTGTGCCGCGCACGGCCTGACTGCGGCGCCCTTGGACGAGCGTAAACATGATCAACCCGAAATCCGAGTTCAGTGCGACATCCGCCGCGGCCATTTACGAAAGGGCGCTCGCCGTCATGCCCGGCGGGTGCAGCCGGAATACGGTGTTCCGCAATCCGCATCCCATTTATGCAGCGCGCGGCGAGGGTTGTTATCTCATCGACATCGAAGGCAGGCGACGCATCGATTTCGCCAACAACATGGCGGCGCTGATTCACGGGCATGCCGCACCGGCCATTGTCGCCGCCGTCACCGAACAACTGAAACTCGGGACGGGCTACACGATGGCGACCGAAGTCGAAGTGCAGTACGCCGAGTACATGTGCGGGCGTGTGCCGTCTTTCGACAAGATTCGTTTCGTCAACTCGGGGACGGAAGCCGTGATGTGCGCGCTCAAGGCGGCGCGTGCCTTCACCGGACGACCGAAGATCGCCAAGGTCGAAGGCGCGTATCACGGTTTGTACGACTATGCGGAGATCAGCCAGACGTCGCAGCCGGCGAATTGGGGCAATGCCGAGCGCCCGGCGAGCGTGCCGGTGACCCATGGAACGCCGCAGTCCGCGGTGGCCGACGTTGTCGTCATTCCGTTCAACGACATCCAGCGCGCCATCGCCATCCTCGATGAGCACGCCGCCGAGCTGGCGTGTGTGCTGATCGACCTCGTGCCTCATCGCGTTGGCTTGATGCCGGCGAGCCCCGAGTTCGTCGCGGGCCTGCGCGAGTGGACGCGGAAAGAAAATGTGCTTCTGGTGCTGGACGAGGTCATTACCTTGCGCTGTCGCTTCGGCGGCGCGCAAGAAATGTTCGGTATCGAGCCCGACCTGACGGCCATGGGCAAGATGATCGGCGGCGGATTTCCGGTCGGTGCGCTGGCCGGTCGTGACGATGTCATGAGTGTGATGGATCCGCGGGCCGAGCCGGTGTTGTTTCCACATTCGGGGACCTTCTCCGCCAATCCGATCACGATGGTAGCCGGGCTGACGGCGATGCGCGCCTTCGATCAGGCCGCGGTGGACAGATTGAACCAGCTGGGCGAGCGGGCACGCGCCGGTCTCACCGAAGCCATCGGGATTGCGGGCGCTCCGGCGTGCGTGACCGGTGCCGCGTCGATGTTCCGAATCCACATGAAAGAAACGCCGCCCGCGAATTATCGTGACGCGTATGTGTCCGCCGTTGAGAAATCCATGCGCCAGGTGTTCCTGGACCACATGCTCGATAGCGGCGTGTTGCTTGTGAATACCTGCACCGGTATGTTGTCCACCGCGATGACCGAGGTCGAGATCGACACGCTGGCGGAAGTCGCGGTCCAAGGATTCAAGAAGATCAAAGACAAGATCAAGTAACGCAGCGACAGAGCATCGCTGCAGCACGCGCCCAGGCGCGACGGGGGTCGTCACTTGGAACGAACAACCATGTCTGCTCCAGACCGGCATTCGGTGCCGCTCGCGGTCAGCTTCACCGATGATCCCCGCGTCGTGAAAGAAGCAGCGACCGAGGACTATACGACGCACGTCGTTCCACACTCGTGGCGCGCCAGCAAGAAGTCGCTGTCCATGTCGTGGTACTCGCTGGTCAGCGGGATGTTCTACCTGGTGACGGCGGCCACGCTCGCCGCCGTGGTGGGTACGGTCGATACCCTGATAGGCATCGTGCTCGCTTGCGTCGTCTACGGATTCCTGGGATACGTCACTTCGAAGTATGCGGCCGAGACCGGACTCACCGTTGCGCTGGTGTCCCAAAGGCTGTTCGGTGCTTCGGGCTCCATCGTCGCGCCGCTGATTCTCGCGGCCACCGCGATGTACTACGCGGTGTTCGAGAGCACCATGATCGCTCACGCATTCCACGCCTACTTCGGCGGAGTCGACATCCGCGTGTGGTACGCGATCGCGGTGGCGATGAACCTGCCGCTGGTGATCGGCGGCATCCGGCGCTGGATGGACAAATACAACGCGGTGTTGCTGCCCATCTACTGGGTGGGGCTGATCCTGGTCGTGTTCCTGGCCGCGCAGAAGGTCGACACCAGCGGCTGGCTCACGCACGTGCCGGCCAGCAAGCCCGATCTGGCAGCGCCGGGTTGGTTGTATGCGTTCTTCGTGTATCTCGGCGTGCTCGTGTTGATCATGTTCACCCTGGACTTCGCCCGCTTCGGCAAGGTCGAGGATACGAAGGCCAACGGCATGATGACCTTCGGGCCGGTCTTCTATGTGTTCGTCTATCTCGCCAATGGCCTGCTGGGCATCTACATCGCGTACGCCGCCGGCCTGTCCGCCAGGATTTCTTCGGAGACCATCGTCGAGTTCATCATTGCATTGATGGGCGGCTGGGGCCTGCTGCTGGTGTGGGTCACTCAGGCCCGCATCAACACCGCGAACTTCTACGTGGCCTCGACCAACATGGAAGACCTCTGGACCAAGCTGTTTCGTCACAAGATTTCCAGAGTGGGGTCGGTGCTCATCTGCGGCGTCATCATCTACGTCTTCATGCTCACCGACGTGCTCAGCTATCTGCTGGTGGCGCTCGCCTGGCAGGGGGCCTTCATTGCGTCCTGGGTGGCCATCCTGCTGGTGCACGTGATGCTGGAGAAGGACAAGCTGACGGAGTTTCGCCCCGGCCGGCTCGCGAGTTTCAGCGCGGGCGCCTGGATCTGGATCGGCAGCTCCGTGCTCGGCGTGCTGTTCTATCAATTCGGGGGCACCGCCGGCATCGAGTGGTCGACGCCGGTGACGTTTGCCATCAGCGGAATCCTGTTCGCCGTGACGTATAAAGCTCAACGACGCAAGCTGCTGCTGCAGAGAGACGGCGATCCACGGAATGAAGTCAAGGATGTGTGGGAGGCTCGCGTGCAGTGTCACGTGTGCGAGCGCAGTTATATCGCGATCGAGATGGATCGTGACCCCAGCGTGGCGGGCAGTCCGGCGATCTGCATCGCCTGTGCCTCGATCAACAGCAGTTATCGCAAAGCATGCCTCGCTGAGCACGAGCGCAATGCCAGCGCCGCGGTTGGCGGGCGCCGGTTGTCCGAAGGTGATGCCATCGCGTGAACAACCACGAGCACGAGCGGAATGCGACCGCCGCGATTGGCGGGCGCCGGTTGTCCGAAGGTGATGCCACCGCGTGAAGAACCATGAGCACGAGTCAACTACCACAGCAGTGGTTGTGGGCGATGATTGTCTGAAGGTGATGTCATCGTTTGAGCAACCACGGCGGAATGCCAGGGCGGTTGTTGGCCGGCGCCGAGTGTTTGAAGGTGCAGCCATTGCTGGAACGACCACGAGCACGAAGCCTCCGTTCCATCAGCTTGGCTTCGTGATCGTTTGTTCTTGCGCCGCCGCTCAACGCGTTTCGGGGCTGTAGGCCAGACAGACCAGCTCGACCTCCAGCTCTTTCAGCGCGAGCCCTTCAACGCCGAACGCGTTACGGGCGGGCAGTCGGCCCGGTTTGAAGAAGCTGACGTAGACCTTGTTGAATTCCGCCCAGTTCGAAATGTCATCCAGCATGACGGTGCATTTGAAAACGTTGTCCATGCTGCTGCCGAGCGACTGCAACGTCCTGGACATGTTCTCCAGCGCGAGGCGCGTCTGTTCCTGGATGCCTTCGGGCACGCTGCCGTCCGGGCGAATACCGATCTGCCCCGCCAGATACAGCACGTCTCCAACTCTCGCCGCCGTCGAGTACGCTGCGCCCGGCGACGCTTCAGGAAAGTACTCGAGAGGCGGCCGCGAATCGCGCACCGTCGTGCAGCCGGCACCAAGACAAAGACCAACGCAGAGCGCACCGACTCGAAGATGATTCATCGACTGTTTCCTTCGTAATGTTGGGTGGCGAGTTCCGCTGCCGCCAGGTCTTCGATGGCCGAGCCGACGGACTTGAACAAAGTGATCGTCTGCGGAGAGCGCCGCGGCGGGCACGCGCCGCGGACCAGATCGAACAGGTCGCCGACGATGTGTTCTTTCTTGAAGTGGCCGCTTGCCAGCGCCTGGATGATTTCGCCGGCCTCGGCGAGGGCGCCGGCATGAGTGTCGACATAAACATCGGAGACCAGGACAGCCTCGCGGTCGGCTTCACTCATTTGCGGCGTGAATGCGCCGACCAGATCCAGATGTTGTCCTTCCCTCAGCCAGCGGCCCTTGATCAGCGGCTCGGTCGCCAGGGTTGCACATGAAATGATATCGACGGCGGTGACGGCAGATTCCAGGTCCTCGACCACCGTGATCGAATAAGGCTCATGTGCCAGGCTGGCGGCCACTTTCCGGGCGGATTCGGGCCGGCGCCCCCAGATCAACACGTGTTCCAACCGGCGCACAGTAGCGTGTGCACGGATCAGATGGGGCGCCAGCTTACCGGTGCCAACCATCAGCAAGCTCGACGCGTCGGCGCGCGACAAGTACTTCGATGCGAGCGCCGAAGCGGCAGCGGTGCGTCGTGCGGTGAGCTCCGCTCCATCCAGCAGCGCCAGCGTCTGCCCGGAGGTTGCATCCAGCAACAGGTAACTGGCACCCACCGAGGGCAGATCGTTCTGCACGTTGCCAGGAAACACAGTCACGATCTTGATCCCGAGCACACCGCCGACTCGCCACGCTGGCATCAGCAGCAGCGTGCCGTCAGCCTGGCCAGGCACGCGTATCCGATGTTGCGATCGGTCGGGAACTTCGACCTCGGCGCGGAACGCATTCTCGAGTGCATCAATGAGGCGATCGTAAGGCAGCGATCGCGCGACGGCTTCGGCGTTGAGCATCATCGTCCGGAAATGTATCGAGGCAGCTGCGAATCTCGGCAATGCGTCGCCGAGTGTAGCGAAGGAGGCCCGCGCCAAAGTCATTCCGATTTTGCATTACCTGTTGCTGTAATGGCGATTTTCATCACCTGGGGCAAGCGTGACACTGGCCTGCGCTGAATGCGTCTTCCAATCAGAACACGAGCGTTGGCCCTTGCAGAACGATCCTCGGACACATGGCCTTTGGGAGGCATCCGCTCCCCCTGCGCCCACGACCGCGATGCTGGACGGTGATGTCACCGCTGACGTGATCGTCATCGGTGCCGGGTACACCGGTCTGTCCGCGGCGCTGCACCTGGCAGAGGTCGGTCAAGGCGTCGTGGTGCTGGAAGCAAACGAAATCGGATTCGGCGGCTCCGGTCGTAACGTCGGGCTCGTGAATGCCGGCATGTGGGTGAAGCCTTCGGATGTGTGCGCGGCCCTGGGCGAGACCATGGGCCGGCGGCTCATCGAGCAGTTGAGCGGCGCGCCCGGCCTCGTGTTCCAGCTGGTCGACAAATACGACATGGATTGCCAGGCCGTTCATCAGGGAACTCTGCATTGCGCCGTGGGCGCGAGCGGATTGAAGGACATCACTGAACGCGCACGGCAATGGGAATCGCTCGGCGCTCCGGTGGAGCTGCTGGATGCGAACAGCGCTCGTCGAAAGATCGGCTCCACGGCCTATCGCGGAGCGCTGCTGGATAGAAGAGCTGGAACGATCCAGCCTCTGGCCTATGCGCGCGGCCTGGCGCGAGCCGCGATCTCGCGTGGTGCAAAGATACATACGTCGAGCGCCGTCGTGTCCGCCGAGCAGGTCGCGGGCGCATGGAGAATCAAGACCAAGCATGGCAGCGTCACGGCGCCTTGGGTCGTCGTGGCGACCAACGCGTACTCGCAGGATTCCTGGAAGGCGCTGCAAACGGAGCTCGTTCGCCTGCCGTACTTCAACATGGCGACTCGCCGGCTCAGCGACTCGATGCTGGCCTCTATCTTGCCCGAGCGCCACGGTATCTGGGACACGTGCGCAGTGCTGTCATCGGCGCGTCTCGACGTCGAAGGGCGTCTGGTCTTCGGCAGCGTGGGAGCGCTGCGCGGCACCGGAACAGCCATCCATAGAAGCTGGGCGCGGCGCGCGTTGCTCAGATTGTTTCCTCAGTTGCGCGACGTCGAATTCGAGCACGAGTGGTATGGCTGGATCGGGATGACCAGCAACTCGCTGCCCCGATTCCATTATCTCGATCGCAACATCGTTTCCATGAGCGGCTACAACGGCCGGGGGATCGCGCCTGGCACTTCGTTCGGGCGCGACCTGGCGCTGCTGGTGTCGGGGCGCATCGGCGCGGCGGACCTGTCGCTGCCCATGACGGACTTGTCGAGCCCGAGCTTCCGGGCGGCAAAAGAATCGTTCTACGAAATCGGCTCACAGGTGGCACACATCACCGGCGACAGATTCTGAGCAATCCAGACGGGAAACAGGGAGGGGGCCCGATTTTGTACTTGGGAAGGTGAGCAAAGCAGGGGGAACCAACATGCCTTTTACCAACGTATTCGACTACGACCGACCGATTACAAAACAAAGTGACAAGGCCGGGCTCGAAGTACTGACGCCGATCCGCGCAGCGACCTTGCTGGCGGCGGCGTTGTTGGCAGGACCGCAACTGAGTTACGCGCAGGAAGCGAGCGCAGATCAGCAGATGGCACAGCGCGGACCGGTCGAGCAGATCGTCGTGACCGGATCGCGCATCGGTCGTGAGGACGGGTTCGAGGCTCCGACGCCCGTCACCGTGCTCGGTGTCGCCGATCTGCAGTCATTCGCATCGGACAATATTGCCGACGCGGTGAACACGCTGCCGGTGTTCGCCGGCAGCGCGACGCCGGGATCGAGCATCCAGAACGCAAGCTCCGGTTCCGCGGCGATGAACGTTCTGAACTTGAGAAGCCTGGGCACGAACCGGACGCTGGTGCTGGTGGACGGCATGCGCGTCGTGGCTTCGGCGCTGGATGGCTCCGTCGACATCAACAACATTCCTCAGGAGTTGGTGGAACGAGTCGAAGTCGTCACCGGCGGTGCTTCCGCCGTGTACGGATCCGACGCCGTGGGCGGCGTGGTGAACTTCATCATGGATACCGACTACACCGGCCTGAAGGGCAGTTTGAACGGTGGCATCACGGACTACGGCGATCGCGAGACCGTGTCCGCGTCCATCACCGGAGGCACGGAGTTCGCGGACGGCCGAGGTCACGTCGTCGGCAATGTTTCCTATCGCCAGGCCAATGGCATCCCGATCAACCGCCGTCCCTGGAACCTGAAGGGTTGGCAGTTCATGTACAACCCGAATTACACGCCCACCAATGGCCAGCCCGAGCGCATCCTGTTGCGGGAGGTGGCGACCAGCGACGGCTACCGGGGCGGCATCATCAGCGACACGGCCTTGCGAGGCACGGCGTTCGGCGAAGGGGGCAGGCCCTTCCAGTTGCAGTTTGGCGATCTGGTGAGCGACCCGGACATGCACGGCGGCGATTGGAAAATCGCCGATGTGCGCGGGACCCCGGAAGGCCAGTCGCTGGCGCCCGATTCGACCAATCTGAACTTCTTCACGCACGCGAGCTTCCAGCTCACCGAGAACGTCGAGGTGTTTGGCGAGGCCAGCGTCAGCAAGGCCGAGACCTACAACTGGGCGTACTCGTACGAATGCAATTCGTGTTTCACCATCCTGGCCGGCAATCCCTTCATTCCGGAGAGCGTCGCGCAGCAGATGGCGGATCTGAACATCTCGCAGTTCACCATGGGAACCCAGAATCCGGACCTGGGCATGGTCGCCACCGATGCGGACCGCACGGTCAGCCGCTTCGTGGTCGGTTTGAAGGGTCAGTTCGAGGCGCTCGGCTCCAGTTGGGATTGGGACGTGGCCTACCAGCGCGGCATTTCCAAACAGAAGGTCATCGCCGACAACGCCCAGTACGAGGCCAATCTCGAGCGTGCACTCGATGCGGTCCGTCATCCGGACACGGGCGAGATCGTTTGCCGCTCCACGCTCACCGATCCGAACAACGGCTGCGCGCCCTACAATCCAATGGGCATCGGCGTGAACACGCAGGCAGCGATCGATTACATCCGGGGCGCGGGCATCCGGGCGTTCAAGGATGAAGAGCTCACGCAGGACGCCGCGGCCGCTTCGATTTCGGGTCAGCCATTTTCCATCTGGGCCGGTCCGGTGTCGTTGGCCGCGGGAGTTGCGTACCGCAAGGATTCCGTCGAAGGCATCAACGATCCTATTTCACAGGTGCGTGGCTGGTACATCGGCGGTTACGGCGTGGCCAATGGCAGTGTCGACGTGACCGAAGCGTTTCTCGAAACCGGCGTGCCACTCGCGCGAGGCATCACCGGGATCG
Source organism: uncultured Steroidobacter sp. (assembly GCF_937958065.1). Lineage (GTDB taxonomy): Bacteria > Pseudomonadota > Gammaproteobacteria > Steroidobacterales > Steroidobacteraceae > Steroidobacter. Next base: position 28,450 of record NZ_CALFXI010000043.1, on the reverse strand, counting down.
AAGCGTTGGATCTGAACGCAGCGGTGCGTATCGCGGACTACAGCTCATCGGGTGAGCTCACCACCTGGAAAGCCGGCCTTACATATAAACCGATAGAAGGCATCACGTTTCGCGGCACGCGGTCGCGAGATGCGCGTGCGCCCAATCTGGCCGAGTTGATCAGCGTCGGTGGCGGCGGGCTCTCTTCGGGAACCAATCCGTTCACCGGCGCACCGCTGGTGCTGATTCCCGCCCCCAGAACCGGCAACCTGAATCTGCAGCCGGAACTGGCCGATGGCCTGGGCCTGGGCATCGTGTTGCAGCCGACCTTCATGCCCGGCTTCAGCATGTCCGTCGATTATTGGTCGGTCGAGATCTCGGACGCCATCGCCACGCTGGCCCTGCAGGAAATTCTGAACCGCTGTTACAACGGGGGGCAGCAATACTGCGAGGCGATCACCTTCGCACCCGGCACTCAGGACATTACTGAGGTCAGGCGCGCACCGTTCAACTATGTCGAGGAAACCGCCAAGGGCGTGGACATCGAGGTGTCCTATCGCATCCCCGCCTGGGGTGGCGATCTGATGCTGCGTGCGCTGGCATCGCGTTACCTGGAGAGAACGACTTACGACGGCATCAGCGCCAAGATCGATACGGTCGGCGAGAACGACTCGGACGAGCCGCCGAAGTGGCGTTGGAATGCGACGGTGTCCTATTCCACGGATCCGGTCCAGGTTTCGTTGACGGCCCGTGGCATCAGCAGCGGCGTCTATGACAACCGCTTCATCGAGTGCAACTACACGTGCCCGCCGTCACGGCGTGGGGCGGAGACAACCAGCAACAACAAGATCGACGGTCAGATCGTGCTCGACACGTCGTTCAACTACTCGCTCGGCTTTGGCGGCAGCAAGATGGATCTGTTCCTGGACGTGAGAAACGTGCTGAACAGCGATCCGCCAGTGGCCGCCCGCGATCCGGGTGCGGATGCCTTCTTCTACTCGCCGGCGAACTACTCGCTCTACGACTACCTGGGACGGGTCTATCAGGCGGGCGTTCGGGTCACGTTCTGAAGTCGGTCGCGGTCAGGAACTGAATGGCGGGGGTGGCGGTGCAAGCCGCTGCTTCCGCTCTTCGTCGAGGAGCATCATGAAACGTTTCTTCGCATGCGCGGGCCTGTGCTGCTGCCTGGCTGTCGCGGTTTCCGCAAATTCTCCACCGAGCAAAGGCGCTCGTGCGCAGGCAGACAAGGCTTGCGCGAGGAATGTTTATAACTGCAGCGATACGCCCAATCCGTTGCCGGTCTTCGATTCGGTATGGATCGAAGAAATGACCTGGATGGACGTGCGCGACGCCATGGCGGCCGGCAAGAAGACCGTGATCATCCCCACCGGCGGGGTCGAGCCCAACGGGCCCTGGATCGCGCTCGGCAAGCATAACTACGTGCTGCAGGCGACCTGCGATGCCATCGCGCGCAAGCTCGGCAACGCGCTGTGCGCTCCCACTCTCAAGTTCGCTCCGGAAGGAGATATCGAAGCGAGAACGGGGCATATGAGCTCGCTCGGCACCATCAGCGTGGAGCAGAGCACTTACGAGGCGCTGGTGACCGACGTGGCGCGCAGCATGAAATCCCACGGCTTCGAAACCATCGTACTGATCAGCGACAACGGCGGCAGCAACGGGGCGGCGATGCAGTCCGTTGCCGAAAAACTGAATGCGGCGTGGGGCTCGCAGACTGTGCTGTACGTTCCCGAGTACTACAAGAGCTGGAATGGCGCCGAGGAGCTGCTGGTTCGGGAGGGGGTGCACAAAGCGGGCGTGAGCGATGGGCTGCACGACGATCCCACGGTCGACCTGATCATGATGGTCACCGATCCGGCCATGGTGCGCTGGCAGGAGCGCATCAAAGCCGGCAAGGCGAGCATCGATGGCGTGTCGATCGCCGACAGGGAATGGGCCGTGCGATGGGGTCGGAAGCTCGTCGACTATCGCGCCACGGTGACCGCCGAGGCGATTGCTGGAGCGCTCGCTCGACGGGCCGCCGCCGGGCCCCGCTGAACGCTCGACCAGAGGTAAGTCACGGATTCAGCATCGATTCTCGCGCTTCGTGACAGGCAGTCGTTAGCGGCAATAGTTCTTGACTAAATGTCAATCACTACCCGAAAGGCGGTCTGCTAGCCTCGAAAAAAAAAGTGCTGAGGATCGTTCGAGTCCGGGGGGATACGAATAGATGAACTCGATCAAGTCCAGCTCCACGACGCATCGGGAGCCCATCGCTCCCTGGCTGCGCGGCGGCATGGTCGGTCTGGCAGCAGCCTTTGCTCTGGCCGGTTGTGCGCGCGAACCCGAGAGCCCGGGCACGGAGCCGCGTGTCTCGCTCGTGACCACCGAGCAGTATCTCAACTCGCTGCGTTACATCTTCGGGCCCGGCATCGAATTGCAGATACAGTTTCCGCCGTTCGAGCGCACCGAAGGACTGCTGGCCAATGGCGCGGCGATCGCGGGAATCAGCAGCTCGCAACTCGAGCAGTTCCAGAGCGCGGGTGCCACCGTGGCGGCGCAAGTGGTCGATCCAGTGCATCGTGATTTTTCGATTCCGTGCAAGCCGGCGACGGAGGATGCAGCGGACGACGCTTGCGCGACCCAGTTCCTGTCGAAGGTAGGGCGCCTGTTGTTTCGGCGGCCGCTGACGCAGGCCGAGCTCACCGCATTCGTCGAAAGCGCGGGCTCGGGGGCGAACACGCTGAAAGATTTCTATGCGGGCCTGGAAGCCGCGCTGGAAGCCATGCTGCTCAGTCCCGAAGTGCTGTTCGTGGTGGAGCGCGCCGAGCCGGATCCGGACCATCCCGGGCGACTGCGGCTGGATGCCTATTCGCTGGCGGCGAGGTTGAGTTACTTCCTGTGGGATTCCGCGCCCGACGATGAGTTGCTGGCCGCCGCCGAAAGCGGCGAGCTGCAGACGAAGAAGGGGCGGGCTCGCGCCGTCGAGAGGATGCTGGCGAGCCCGCGGCTCGTCGATGGCATGCGCGCATTCTTCGACGACATGTTCGAGTTCAACTTGTTCCGGACGGTCGCGAAAGATCCGACCATCTATCCGGACTTCACCAGCGTGACCGCGGAGGCCGCCCGCGAACAGACGCTGCGCACGGTCATCGAGCATCTGATCGTCGAAAAGAAAGATTACCGCGACCTGTTCACGACGCGGTCGTCGTTCATGACGCCGGCGCTGGCCATTTTGCACGAGACGCCCACCTCGCCGGGCTGGACGCCGTACACGCTGCCGCCCGACAGCCCGCGAATGGGCCTGCTGACGCAGATCAGCTTTCTGTCGTTGCACGCGCATCCCGGGCGCAGCTCGCCGACGTTGCGCGGCAAGGCGCTGCGCGAAATCCTGTTGTGCCAGCACGTGCCCGAGCCGCCGGCGGACGTGGATTTTTCGATCGTCAACAATCCCGACTCGCATTACCCCACCCAGCGCGATCGGGTCAACGCGCATTCGGAAAATGCCTCCTGCGCCGGCTGCCACAAGATCATGGATCCGATCGGCCTGGCGCTGGAGAACTTCGACGGCGAGGGCAGCTTCCGCACGCAGGAGAATGGCGTGCCCATCGATGCGAGCGGCGAGCTCGACGGCGTGAAATACAACGACGCGGCCGGCCTGGCGCAGGCACTGCACGACAACGCCAACCTGCCTCGCTGCCTGGTCCAGCGCGCCTTCAGTTACGGCGTCGGCGGGGCGGCAGGCAAGGCCGACCGCGACTTCCTCACGTACTTGAACGAGCGATTCGCGGCGGACGACTACCGGCTGCACGAATTGTTGCGGTCGATCGTGCTCAGCGATGCGTTCTCGCGGCTCAGGCAATCCGAGAGCCCGGTTCTGGATCAGGCACAAGCGGGGGATCAGACATGAACCAGTTGAGCAGGCGACGTGTTCTCAAAGGCATGCTGAACGGCGCGGCCGTGACGGTGGGCTTGCCGTTGCTCGATTGCTTTCTCAACGACAGCGGCACCGCGCTCGCCTCGGGCGCGCCGATCCCGGTGCGGTTCGGCACCTGGGGTTACGGCTGCGGCGCCACCTCCAAAGTGTTCGTGCCGAAGAAGTACGGAGCGCATTACGACCTGCCCGAGGAGATTGCCTCGTGGGCGCCGGTGCGCGATCACGTCAATCTGTACACGAACTCCACCGCCATCCTGGACTCGGCCCCGAACAAGAACCATTTCACCGGCTGGGTGGTTGCCCGGTGTGGGATCGCACCGTCGGGCGGAGTGCCGGGCGAAACCATCGACGCGACGGTGGCCAAGAAAATCGGTCGCACGACTCGCTTCCGCTCGCTGACGGCGACCGCGAGCGGGGATACCACCAACACTTATAGTTACGTGAACAGCGCGACGCCCAATCCCGCCGAATGGTCGCCGCTGAAGTTCTACACCCGGCTGTTCGGACCGGAGTTCCAGGATCCGAACATGTCTTCGTTCACGCCGGATCCGAAGGTGATGGTGCGCAAGAGCGTGCTGTCCGCGGTGATGGAGCAAACGAATTCGTTGATGAAGACCGTGGGCGCGGCGGACCGTGCGCGCATCGACCAGTACTTCACCGGTTTGCGCCAGCTGGAGAATCAATTCAACCAGCGCCTGACCAAACCGGAGCCGATCGAGGCCTGTCACGCTCCCGGCAAGGCGCCCGTCGATCCACAGATGAGCAAGGAAGTCGAAGCGGTGCGGCTGCGTCACCGCATGATGACGGAGCTCATGGTGATGGCGGTGGCCTGCGATCAGACCCGCGTGTTCAACATGGGCTATTCAGCGCCGTTCTCTGCGCTGGTCCGGGCGGGATATCCGAAACCTCATCACACTTGCACGCACGAAGATCCCACCGACCCGGAGCTGGGCTATCAGCCGAATGCGTCCTGGTTCACCCGGCGAACCATGGAAGCCTGGGTCGATTTCGTGCAGGCGTTCACGAAGGTCCGCGAAGGCGATGGCACGCTGCTCGACAACGTCCTGATCTACGCCACCACCGACGTTGGCTACGCCAAGACTCATACCGTCGATGGCATGCCGATATTCACCGCCGGTCGCGCGGGCGGCAAGGTCAAGACCGGTCTGCACATAGATATGAAAGGCGGCTCGCCGACCGCGGTCGGGTACACGGCGTTGCGACTGATGGGTGTGGACCTGCCTTCGTGGGGCACGCTGAGCAATGAAACCTCGGAGGTGATGCACGAGATCCTGGTGTGAAGCAGCGAGTGTCCGGTGTGCGAGTGATTTCTCAAGTAGTCAGGATCGATCAGACATGCGACCGCCGTTGAAACTGTTTTGGGCCTTATCGACCGGTTTGGTGCTCGTTGTGGTGGTGGCGGCCGGAGCGTTGCGGGGTGGCACGCCACTGCTGCGCGACGCCGACGCGTCAGCCAAAGGAGCCACGGCCGGCGAGTCTTTCAAATACTGGCAGTCACCGGACAACCCGGAGTACGAAGCGTATCGCGAAGAGCCCATGCCGCCCGGGTTCCAGGTGGTGGTCGCGGACTTCGAAGGGCCGGTGTTTGCAGACGAGCGAGGGCGGACGTTATATACGTGGCCGTTGCGATCGCTGCGCAATGGCGCGACCGGCGATCGAGAAGGAAAACCTTCCGCTTGCACGGACGAGGTGCTGCGGGTCACGGCCGGTTTGATGAGCCCCTATCCGGCAGGCCTGCTGCTGCCGGATCTCGACACCCGTCCCAGCTGCGTCGACGTCTGGCCGCCGGTGATCGCACCCAAGGATGCAAAAAAAGTAGGCAAGTGGAGCGTCATCGAACGGGAGGACGGCACTCCGCAGTGGGCTTACGACGGCTATCCCGTCTACACGTCGATTCTGGATCAACAGCCCGGCGACGTGCGCGGCGGTACCAAGATGGACAGCGCCAACGACGGCGGCGTGGTACGCGAACCCATTGGACCGGCGCCGGCAGTGCCGCCGGAGTTCGAAGTGATTCAGTCGACCAGCGGACGGCTGCTCGTCACCAAGCAGCGCTATTCGGTGTACACCTGGGACGGTGATGAGCCGAACGTCTCCAACTGTAACAAAGAGTGTCTGACCGAATGGACTCCGGTGCGCGCTCCGCAGATCGTGACGGAGCGTGACGGCTGGACCATCGTCAAGCGGGCGCCGGGAATCAATCAGTGGGCGTTCCGGGGCAAGCCGCTCTATACATATAACTATGATCGCGGGCTGCGCAGTTTCTGGGGCGCCGATGTACCCGGTTGGCACAATGTCTATACACAACGCACGCTGCCGCCGCCCGAAGGGTTCACCGTTCAGGACGTGGAAGCCGGCGGTGAGGTGCTGGCGGATTCACGCGGCCGGACGATCTATCTGTACAACTGCAGGGACGACTCGTTCGCACAACTCGCCTGTGACAATCCCGACTCGACCCAGGCGTATCGGCTGGCGATCTGCGGCAACGGCGATCCGAAACTGTGCCAGCAGACCTTTCCTTATGTGATCGCACCGCCCGGTGCCAAAAGCGTGGGGCGGCTCTGGACTGTCATGGCCATCGATCCCGATACGGGCCGCCGCGCCATGCCGGGCCAGGCGGCGTTGAATGTCTGGGCGTATCGCGACCGGCCGGTCTACACCTACGCCGGTGACGACCAGCCGGGCGTCACCAATGGCGACGGCTACGGCGAATTCACCGGACGGCGCAATGGCTTCAAGGCTTTCGTGTTCCGCGACATTTTTCAGAGCAACGCGTTTCGCCCATGACCCCGACAACGATCTCATCGGCAGTGACAGGTGACGTATGAAGCATGAGCGTCCAGATACAACGCAGGGGCGGTCGACGGCAACTCATCTGCTTCTCGGCGCCCTGGCATTCGGCTCGCTGGCCGCGACACAGCCGGCGACGGCCCAGGCACTTCGAGATGGCCGCATCGGCTACGTGATGACGGAACGACGTTGGGCGGTCTACGAGACCGAAGACGGCAAGACGGAGTGTCCCAACGGCTTCAATCTGGGGCCGCGGGAACAGTTTGCCATCTTGTTTCCAGCCTCCAGCGGCAAGGTCTATACGGAGGTGGAGTCGCACCTCATGCGCGAGGGGCTGGCGTTCCATGACATGGAGTCGAAAGAGCCATTCCCGTTCCATGACGCGCAGGGGCCGATCTCGTACGGGTTGAACCTGGACGGCAAGATCGGGCCGAACGATTTCCAGAGCCCGGAGGGCGTGAAAGGCGTCGACAATCAGCTGTATCGTGCGATCGGTTGCATCGGGGCCTACCGGCTCAACGGCGTCGTGTCGTTCTTCGATACCGATGACATGTATGACAACGGCTACAACCGCTGGATGATCGAGCTGACGGGCGTGGACGATCTGGTCAACGACGACGATGTGACCGTGACCACGTACCGTGGCCTCGACGACTTGCAGAGAGACGGCACCGGTTCGGCGTTTGCGCCTGGGTCGACGCAGGAAGTCGATGTGCGTTGGGGTCAGAGCTTCATCTCGCAGCTCAAGGGCAAGATCGTCAACGGCGTGCTGACCACCGAGCCGATCGACAGGCTCAAATGGCCGAATTCGCAGCCGGGCGTCGCCAGTGGTTATTACATCATTCGAGGTTCGAGGCTGGAACTGCAGCTCACCGACCAGGTCGCGAAAGGATTTCTGGCCGGCTATGTGGACGTCGAAAGCTTCAGTCATCAGCTCAACACGAACTGGGCGACCCATCACCAGAGCTATGGCCAGCTCTCGGCCTCATCGCTGCATCGAGCGCTGCGTCGGCTCGCGGACGCCTATCCCGATCCGAAGACCGGCGTGAACACGGCGATTTCGTCGGCCGTGCAGCTGACGCTCACCCAGGTGTACCTGGTCCACCCGCAGAAGAAGACTGTGGTGGCGAAGTCAGGAGCATCGTCCCGGTAAGCCGATCCGATCAGCTCTGCGGGCACACCGCGGGATCGCGCCCGGCCTCGCGCAGATAAGCAATGACATCGGCCCGATCGGCGGCGCTTGGCAGCCCGGCGAATCCCATCTTGGTGCCGTTGAGATATGCAAACGGCGAGGTGAGGAATTCATCGAGCGTGCGCTCGTCCCACACCAGACCGGATTCCTTCATTGCCTCGGAGTAGGGATAGTTGGGGGCGGTGCCGGCGGCTCGACCTACGACTCCACAATGCATCGGACCGGCGCTGTTCTGTTGCAGCTGATGGCATCCAGCGCATTGTGCATAGACATCCTTGCCGCGGGTGGCGTCGCCCTCAAGGCCGCTTCCACCGCAAGCGCTCGCCAGCGCTGCGTAGGCTGCGAGCAGCGGTAGATGACGACGATACGATGTGACTTTCACGATTTGTTATCTCCTGGCTAACGCTGTTTGGCGACCTGTTTTTCCATCACCTGACCGGCTTTGTTGCCCCAGGAGTTGCGTACGAAGCTGGCGATGGCGGCGATCTCGTCGTCGTCGAGCTTCTCCGCGAAGCCCGGCATCTTTTTCCAGCGATGCGGCAGAGGCGGCTCGGGCCGCTCGGGGCCGTACATGATGACGTTGATGAGCGAGGCCGGATTGGGGGCCTGGACGATCGGACTGCCGACGAGTCGTGCGCCCGAACCTTCATCGGGACCGCCCAAGCCCGTGGGCAGATGACACGTGCCGCAATGTACGTCGTAGAGCGCGCCTCCTTCGGCGAGCACGCTGGCGTCCGCGGGATCTGCCGTGTTCCCTGGATTCGGTGCCAGACTCTTCAGATAGACGGCCATCGCCCGCGTGTCGGCATCCGAGAGATGTCGGGTGCTGTTCATGATCACTTCGTTCATGGGCCCGAAGGTCTGCGTGAAGGAATTGCGCCCCGTTTTGAGATAGCTCGCCAGCTCCTCCACCGACCACGCAGCCAGACCATTCTGCGATGAAGTCAGATTGGGGGCCGACCATTCGCGGGATTCCTCGCTGCGGACCCGGTCGATGTACTCGCCTCCGGTCATCGCTGCGTCGGCGCTCTGGCCACCGAGAACGCCACGCGGCGAGTGACAGGCGCCGCAATGCCCCAGCGCTTCCACCAGGTATGCGCCCCGATTCCACTCCGCCGACTGCGCCGTGTCTTGTTTGTATTCTCCTGCATCGAGATACAGAGCTTTCCAGAGCCGCAAGGCCCAGCGCTGGTTGTATGGAAATCGCAGCTCGTTCTGCGGAGCACGGGATTGCACGGGCTCGATGGTTCTAAGATAGGCGTAGAGCGCGGAGACGTCCGCATCGCTCATCTTGGTGTATGCCGTATATGGAAACGCCGGGTACAGGTGCGCACCCTCGGGATTCACGCCTTCTCGAAGCGCGCGTGCCAGATCTTGCTCGGACCAGTTGGCGATGCCGGTTTCGGGATCGGGCGTGATGTTGGTCGAGTACAAGGTGCCGAACGGAGTCTGGAACGCACGACTGCCCGCATACGGCTGTCCTTGCTCGCTGGTGTGGCAACTTGCGCAGTTCGCGGCTGTCGCGACATACCTTCCTCTTGCCACCGCATCCTCGGGAGCGGAGGCGTTGCTGGGCAGTGCTCCGACAAGCGCTATCAACGCGAGGGCGGTGCCGATGTTCTTCTTGTGGATGGCTGCACGCCGTGTCCGCATGTCTTCCCCCTCGTGCGCATAGGACTGCAAAAAGCCTAGTCGAAGCGCCCGAGCAGGGAAATCAACGATTACGGAAGAACGTATGCGTTTATTGTATGTGGTACGGTTTCCGCGCAGACGGTGCTGGCACGTTCGATTTCACTCATACGGTCATGAGGAAATTTTGAACGCGTGCGTCTCGCCCGTCAGGCCGTCCAACGCGACCATGATGCAAACGACACAGATCCCTTCCCGCATCAGCGGAGTGTTGGAAGGGAGGTCGCGGCGTGTTGCCGCGACCTCCAGCGCTCGATCGAAGCTCGTTCAGCGGGCGGCGGCCAGCGCCTGGTCGAGATCTTCGAGGATGTCCTCGATGTCTTCGATGCCCACCGACAGCCGGATGGCTTCCGGCGTGACACCGACCTTGCGCTGTTCATCTTCGCTGAGCTGCCGATGCGTCGTGGAGGCCGGATGGCATGCCAGCGATTTGGCGTCGCCGATGTTCACGAGGCGCTTGAACAGCTTGAGCGCATCGTAGAATTTCACGCCCGCCTCGAAGCCGCCGTGGACGCCGAAAGTAAGAATGCCCGCGGCGCGGCCCTTCATATATTTCTGGGCCAGGCCGTGGTGCGGATGATCCTTCAGGCCCGCATACCGCACCCATTGAATGGCTTTGTGAGATTGCAAGTGCTCGGCGACGCGCTGCGCGTTCTCGCAATGCCGTTGCATGCGCAGCGGCAGCGTCTCCATTCCTTGGAGCAGCTGGAACGCGTTGAACGGCGACAGCGCCGAGCCCGTGTTCCGCAGCGGCACGGTTCGCGCGCGGCCGATGTAAGCAGCCGGCCCGAGCGCGTCGACATACACGACGCCGTGGTAGGACGCTTCCGGTTCGTTGAACATCGGATAGCGATCCTTGTGGGTCGCCCAGGAAAATTTGCCGGAATCCACGATCAGGCCGCCGAGGGTCGTGCCATGGCCGCCGATGTATTTGGTGGCCGAGTGCACGACGATGTCCGCGCCGTGGTCGAAGGGTTTGAGCAGCACCGGGGTCGCGACGGTGTTGTCTACGATGGTGGCCACGCCATGGCTGTGCGCCATCGCGGTCACGGCCGCTACGTCGACGATATTGCCGGCGGGGTTGCCGATGGACTCGAAGAACACCGCCCGTGTTTTCTTGTCGATCAGTTTTTCCAGATCGCTGGCGGAGTCGCTCGCCGCGAAGCGCACTTCGATTCCCAGCTTCGGCAGCATGTGAGCGAACAGCGTGTAGGTGCCGCCGTAGAGCTGCGGCGTCGTCACGATGTTATCGCCGGCCTGCGCCAGATTGACGATCGCATAGTGAATCGCGGCGCTGCCAGCGGAAACCGCCAGGGAGCCCACGCCACCCTCCAGCATGGTGATGCGCTTTTCGAGCACATCGCACGTGGGGTTCATGATGCGCGTGTAGATGTTGCCCGGGACCGCGAGGTTGAACAGATCCGCGCCATGCTGCGCGTTGTCGAATTCGAAGGCGACGTTCTGATAGATGGGCACGGCGACGGCATGCGTGGTCGGTTCGGTTTCGTAGCCGCCGTGGATGGCGATCGTCTGGTCTTTCATTGGGCTCGCTCGGGTAAAAGAGCGGCTATCGTCCATGATGCGGTAGCGTCTCGCAAGCCGGGCGGGCGGACGGGGTCGTGTGGACTCGTCGGGCGCCGCGGATTTCCGTATGCGCACGTTGCGATCGCTGAGGACGGCCAGTTTGCAGGCTCGGCCTCCACCCCGACCGGGAACGTTGCCTATCGATCGTTACGTTGCGCGGCGATCAGCAGCATCATGGGCCGATCCAACTCCTCCCTCAATTCGGGAGATTGAGCGAGCTGCTCGCGAGTCGGAGCGAACTCTTCGAGATGACGCAGCACGAAGCCGGAATCGATGAGCGTATTGACCGTGGTGGCGATCGTGCGATGAAACTTGAGCACTCCGTTGGTAATCCACTCCGTGCGGCGCTCGCCTTCGAGGGCGTAGTGGTCGACTGGCCAGGTACGGTGGCCTTGCGCGTGTGTCAGCCAACCGGGGTGCGTGGTCGCCATGAATATCGGATGCTCGATGCTGAACACCAGGTGGCCGCCAGGGACGAGGGCACGATGCACTCCGCGAGCCAGTCGAGCAAAGTCTTCGACGTAATGGAAGGCTAACGAACTGTAAGCCAGTTCGAATGACGTCTCCGGCAGATCGAGCGCGTCGAGATTCCCGATCCGGTACTCGATGGCTTGGTCCTGGGTGGTGCTCCTCGCGCGGTGGATCATGTTCTCGGAGAGATCCAGCCCGAGCACCGATGCAGCACCGTGCTCTCGCGCCCAGCGTGCGAACCAACCGAAGCCGCAGCCCAGATCGACGACACGCTTGCCTGTGAGATCCGGAAGCATTGCGCGCAGCGCGGGCCATTCCGGAGCCGCGGCGAGTCCATGAACCTGGCGTGGCAACTGGCTATAGCCTGCGAAGAAAGTCGGATCGTCGTAAATGTTCTGTGCCATGCGGGGCAGCCGGATAACAGGATTCAACTGACAATCGTAATCGATTCCACCGCTCGATCGTCACGGCGCTCGGCATCGGGTTTCTGCGCCGCGCTTGCGGTAACGGGCACCGTGCCGGCATGGAACCCCGCTCATGATGGCGCGTTGGCGGTTTGCGAGTGAAATCTCTCATGGGGGGCCGGCGATGCATGGGAGGCCAGATTCTCCGAGCCGAATGGGCGAGCAGCGACGTTACTTTCCCGACTGGACGCGTCATGCCCGCGCCAGCAGCTTCGAGCTGGAAGCGGACCACAATTCTTATCTGGCGGGCGGCTACGCCGAAGAGTTCGGGTACTGCGCGCAGTCGGGATTTTCGCGCAATGTGCCGTTGCTCGAAGACGAGAGCCCGGAGCTTTGCCGTGAACGGCACCGCCAGGCGCAGGCGACTCATCCCGGATACCCGCTGCGAGCCCACCCATTGTCGAGTGACTTCGACCGCATGGCCCGGCAGCGCAGGATTGCCGCTCGTCGGAGCGGCATGCTGGAGCGTCCCGTCGGCGTGTCCGTGAATTACGGTATCTATTTCTCCGTTGACCAGCGGGCATACCCGCGCCAACTGGCGAGCCCGCAAGCTCGGGCGACGGTCATCGCAACCCGGCTGGCTGCCGCCCTGACCGCGCTGCGCTGGGCGCTGCGACGGCGCTGAGCATTGTCGCTCAACGGCGAGCATCTGTTCGGGATAGATGAAGTTCGAATCAGCGTCATCGAGACGCGCTGATCCAGGTCAGCGCCGCAGCCGCCTGTCGAGGATGCGTTGAGCCTTGCCGGCGGAACGCGCGATGGAACCGCGCGGCGCAATCTTCACTTGCGCGCTGATGCCGATGTTCGCTTTCACTGCTTCGGCCAAGAGATGTGCGGCGTTGGCGCCAGCGTCGTCCTGGTCCGCTTCCACATGAATGGTCAACTCGTCCAGCCGGCCCTCACGGGTCAATTCGAGCAGGTAGTGGGGCGTGAGCGCGGGCGTGCGCAGAATCAGCTCTTCGATCTGGGTCGGGAACACATTGACGCCGCGAACGATCATCATGTCGTCCGAGCGGCCGACGATGCGCGCCATGCGTCGCATGGAACGAGAGGTCGGCGGCAATAGCCGGGTGATGTCGCGGGTCCGATAACGGATGATGGGCAGGGCTTCCTTGCTGAGCGAGGTGAACACCAGCTCGCCCAACTCGCCGTCAGGCAATACCGCGCCGGTCGCCGGGTCGATGATTTCGGGATAGAAATGATCTTCCCAGATCACCGGGCCGTCCTTGGTCTCGATGCATTCGTTGGCCACGCCCGGGCCCATGACTTCGGACAGGCCATAGATGTCCAGCGCGTCGATGTTCAGCGTGGTTTCGATTTCGGTGCGCATGGCATCCGTCCATGGCTCCGCGCCGAAGATGCCGATTCGGAGCGAACATTCGCGCGCGTCGATGCCTTGTTTCGCGAACTCGTCGGCGATCGCCAGCATGTACGAGGGCGTCACCATGATGATGTCAGGCCGGAAGTCGCGGATGAGCTGCACTTGTTTCTGCGTTTGTCCGCCTGACATGGGAATGACCGTGCAGCCCAGGCGCTCCGCGCCGTAATGGGCGCCGAGTCCGCCTGTGAACAACCCGTAACCATAGGCCACATGCACGATGTCGCCTGCTCGGCCACCCGCGGCGCGAATGGAACGCGCGACCAGATTGGCCCAGGTATCCAGGTCGTTCGCCGTGTAACCCACGACTGTCGGCTGGCCGGTCGTCCCACTCGATGCATGGATCCGGCTGATGCGCTCGCGAGGCACGGCGAACATGCCGAATGGATAGTTGGCGCGCAGATCGGCCTTGGTCGTGAACGGAAACTTCGCCAGATCCTCGAGGGTTCGCAAGTCATCCGGATGCACGCCGCACTCGGCGAATGTCCGTTGGTAGTGCGGCACGTTCTCGTAGGCATGGCGTACCGACCACTGCAGCCGGCGCAATTGCAGGCCGCGCAGTTCGTCTCCACTGGCGGTTTCGATAGCTTCGAGAGGCACGTCGCTGTCCTTCAACGTCACCAGTGCGAGGGGCGTTCGATGTGATCCGCCGCACCGGCCGCGACCGCCAGCTCGTACATCAATCTTGCATCGACCACGGCGGCCACCGCGCCATCGTCGTGATAACCGGCCAGCGGACCGTGCACGACCGCGAACATGATCATTCCGTCCGGGTGGGTGGTGGGCTCGTGACGGATGCCGGCGCCCTCATAAACATAGTGTCCGGCCCGGCCGCGGTCTTCGCCGTAGCTGAAGCCGCCTTCCAGCAGAATGCCTTCGACCGCGCCAAGATGGCCATGCACCGCCGCGGCGTTGTCGGGCGAGACCTTGAGCAACATCGAGAAGCCGCCGGTGGTGGCGTTCACGTTGAGCAGTTTGAACCAGGTGCCGGGCATGACCCATTCTGCCCACGGCAAGGTGCCGGGATCGAAGAACGCGGATTTGTGAGTCGCGGTCGCCTTGACCGTGCTGTGCTCGCTGCGCTTGATCGATACGCTCGACATGTCAGTCCCCCGCTCAAGTGTTGTGCGGTGGATGGTAGGAGGGCGCTCGGCAGCCGCGACATGACGAGAACCACTCAGGAAGCCGCTGCTGCGCGTCCATGCGCATCTGAGTGGAATACGCTATTGCCGCCGCCGGTGCCCGACTTCAGCCTCGCTGACGCAAATCGGTGAGCGGGGGATCATGGGCAGGCTCGAAGGCAAGACGGCATTCATCACTGGCGCGGCGTCCGGTATCGGGCGCGCCACCGCGCTGCTGTTCGCAACGGAGGGTGCGCGCGTCGTGGCGGCCGACATTTCCGCCGCGGGCGCCGAGCGTACAGCGGAGCGCATCGGAGCGAACGCGCTCGCGTTGATGCTCGATGTGGCCAGCGAGCCGCAATGGGAACAGGCCATGCGCCTGGCGGTCGATCGGTTCGGGCGCCTGGATATCGTTTGTAACATCGCCGGCATCGGTCGTGGCGGCTGCATCGAAGACGTCACGCTCGAGGACTGGAATGCGATGCTGGCCGTCAACCTGACCGGCACGATGCTCGGCTGCAAGCACGGCGTGCGCACGATCAAGAACACCGGCGGCCGCGGCGCCATCGTCAATGTTTCCTCGGTGGGCGGGCTGGTGGGCATTGCCGATATCGCGGGCTATTGCGCTTCCAAAGGCGGCGTCACGATTCTCACCAAGTCGGTGGCACTACACTGTGCGCAGCGGGGCTATCCAATTCGTTGCGTCTCCGTGCATCCCACCTATGTCGATACGGAGATGCTCGATCCGGTTGCGGCGGCAATGGGCAGTCGCTCGGAATTGCTCGCGCGCATGGCCCGTCAGGTGCCGGTCGGGCGAGTGGCTACGGCTGACGATATCGCGCGCACCATCCTGTTCGCGGCTTCCGACGATGCAATAATGATCGACGGCTCCGCTCTGATCGTCGATGGCGCGCAGCTCGCGGGCCCGCCGTCGGCGCATTTCGAATGACTGAGCATTGGAGCGAAGTATGAAAAGAGTCGAAGGTCGCGTGGCGCTCGTGACGGGCGCGGCGCAAGGGATTGGGTTGGCGGTGGCGCAGCGGTTGCAGGAAGAGGGCGCCATTGTGCTGATGTCGGATTTCAATGCGGCGTCATTGCAGCAGTCGGCGCAACGGCTGGGGGCCAAGGCCATCGTTCAGGATGTCGCCTCCGAGCAGGGTTGGATCGATACCATTCGCTCGATCCGCGAAGCGCACGGAGCATTGCACATCCTGGTCAACAACGCCGGCATCGAAGGCGATCCGGCCGCACCCAAGGATCCGCAGGGGGCGCCGCTGGAAGACTGGAACAGGATCTTCGCCGTCAACAGCGCTGGCGTTTTCCTGGCATGCAAGCACGCGATCGCATTGATGGCGGAATCGGGCGGGGGCTCCATCGTGAACGTTTCTTCCGTCGCGGCGCTGGTGCCCACGCCGTTTCTGACTGCGTATGGCGCCGCCAAGGCCTCGGTGCAACACCTCACGCAGTCAGTGGCCTTGCATTGTGC
Organism: uncultured Steroidobacter sp.; assembly: GCF_937958065.1. GTDB lineage: Bacteria > Pseudomonadota > Gammaproteobacteria > Steroidobacterales > Steroidobacteraceae > Steroidobacter. The sequence continues at coordinate 12,341 of NZ_CALFXI010000043.1, read as the reverse complement.
GACTTCCGGCTATCGTATTCGTTGCAACTCGGTTCATCCGGGCCAGGCGCGGACGCCGATGCTCGAAGCTTTGTTCGAGCGCATGGCGCGCCAGGCCGGTGTACCCGTCGAGCAGTTCACCGCCTCCTTCGTCGCGCAGATTCCAATGGGCTCGCTGCAGGAGCCCGAGGATGTGGCCAACCTCGTCTTGTTCCTCGCGTCCGATGAGGCGCGCTATATCACGGGGCAGGCGATTGCCTGCGACGGCGGCTTCGTGCTGGCTCATTGAGAACACATCATGAATTCCAAAGCGGCACCCGCCGGCATCATTCAGATGGCGTATGTGGTCGAGGACATCGGCGCGGCCATGCCCCGCTTCACCCAGGCATTGGGCATCGGCCCCTGGTTCTATTTCGAGACCTTCCCGTTCGAGCGGCTGGAGTATCGGGGCAGGCCGTCGCAGGCCAATCTGTCGCTGTGCCTCGGCATGTCGGGCGGGATGATGTACGAGTTGATTCAACAGCGGGACGACCAGCCCAGCGTCTATAACGAAGTCATTCGCGAACGCGGCTGGGGCTTTCATCACTATGCCATCGGGGTGGCGCCGGCGGACTATCAGCGCACAGTGGCCGATTATGTGGCGCGCGGTTACGACAAGGTGCTGGACGCCACGGTTTCCATTGGCGCGCAGGCCGCCTATGTCGATGCGCGTCGTGACCTGCACGGCATGATCGAGATCATCGAGATGACCGCCCCGGTGCACGAGTTGTTCACGATGATCCGGTCGGCGGGCGCAGGCTGGGATGGCCGCGATCCGATCCGACGCCTCGGTTGAGTCGCCCGGGCCCGCTGGTGTACGGTTGTCGCCGGTTGCCAGACAACGATGACTGCTCGCGCAGACGGGGGGCTCCATGCACGGCGTGGATGTGGCTGACGACTCGATCGAGTCAGCCTTCGCGAAAATTCTTGCCTGCAGCGATCACAGCAATGTAGACGCGCAGCTGTTGCGTCCGGTCGCCGCGCGCATCGCTGCGACCAGCGGCGTGTACTTCAGATTTGCCGGCGCGCCACGGGCGGACTGCTACGCGGCCAGCTATTCGTACGCCGGCGACACGCCGGAGGCGGCCGAGGTGTACCTGGACCATTACTTTCGGCTCGATCCGGTGGTGCGTTCGGGGTTGCGCTGGCTCCATCACCCGCAGGCACCGATCGAGCTGGTGTCGGGCCTGTCCGCCAGCAGCGTCGATCTGCACGATCAGGCGTATCGCGACGCCTTCCTGTACAGGTACAACATCGGGCATGTGATGGCGTTGATCGTACCTTGCCCGATCGCATCCGGCCCGCAGCTGATGTGCATCGGCTTCCATCGCTGTGTCGATGACCGGCCGTTCCAGGCGCATGAAATGCGCGTTTTCGAGCGGCTGGCACCGGCCATCACTGCGGCGATGCGCTTGCTGGCGTACCAGGATGCGGAGCGCCTTTCGCACGACGTGCTGCAATCCTTGAGCCTGAGCGGTGGCGTGGGCTACGTGATCCTCGATCACGATCTCGCCATCGAAAACGCCAATGCGCGCGGCCTGGCGGATCTCGACGTGAGTCCGACGAAGGGGACGGCGCCGTTGCTCGGAGAGGTGCGCCGATGGCTGATGAGTGGCGAGTTGTGCGGAGAAGGACGCAACGTGCTCACGACCAGCCGGGGCGGCTCGCTGGAAATTTCAGTCTCGCGCCTGCGTAGTCCCGCGGGTCGCGAGCGTTACCTGTTGATCACGAGCGAGCCGCTGACGGCACGGCTGTTGAATGCGTCGACGCGGCTGTTCGCGTTGACCGAACGTGAAAGCGAGATCGCGCGACTGGTCGCGGCCGGCCTGTGCAATGCCGGCATCGCGGGCGAGCTGCGCATCGCCCTGCGGACGGTCGAGAATCATTTGCGCGCGATTTACGCGAAGGCCGATGTATCGAGCCGCACGCAGCTGGTGTCGAAACTGTTGCGGCTGCAATAACCACGTTTGGGCACATGGATGTGCCCAGCCCCGAGCGTCGTGACAGGCTGTCCGATCGGTCGTCATGACCTGAGTGGTATACGTCATGTAGGCCCTTCGGGCCATCTGTCAGAGTCCGCCCCGAACAGATGCCACATCCGAGTGGCGCTCATACGGGGGGATCATGTCCAATCGCACGTGTGCCGCTGTGCGTGTCGCCTGCGGCCTTCACACTGTTATTTCAGTCCTGGGATTGGCGAGCGCAGCGGCCATGCCTGTGCACGCGCAGACCGGCGACGCCCCGGAGGAGTTCGGCGGTCTCACTGAGATCATCGTCACCGCCACTCGCAGCAGCGCCAATCTTCAGGATGTCGGCATCAGCCTGAGCGCCTTCAGCTCGCAAGACCTGATCGCCCGCGGCGTGCGCGACTCGACCGATCTGGCGTTGCTGGCGCCGGGACTGCAGTTCGCCGATCCGGGCGGATCGCCGATTGCGGGCCTGATCTCGATTCGCGGCGTCTCGCAGAACGACTTCGCCGGCCACATCGAGCCTGCCAATGCTTATTACATCGACGAGGTCTATCAACCGTCGAACGCCACCAGCGTGCAGCGGCTGTTCGACGTGGAGCGCGTGGAGATCCTGAAGGGGCCGCAGGGCACGCTGTTCGGTCGAAACGCGACCGGCGGCCTGTTGCATGTGATCACGCGTCAGCCGGGCCAGACGCTCGACGGCTTTGCCGAACTGACGCTCGGCAGCTTCGATCAAGTGGGCTTCGAAGGCGCCCTCGGCGGACCGTTGAGCGATACTGTTTCGGCGCGGGCCGCGGTGCTTTACAACCGCAATGACGGCTACTTCAAAAACGCGATCGGTCCCGACTATGCCAACGACGATACCGTCGCCGGTCGCGTGCAGGTGAAGATCGAACCCTCCGATCGGCTCGATATTTCTCTGTTCGCCGACTATTACGAGATCCGGCCGATCTACACCGGTGCGAGCATGATCACCGGCGCGGCACCGGACGCGGACGGTTTGGGCATCCGGCTGCCGCCCGGCTCGCCGACCGGGTTCGGCTACGTCGATGCCGATGGCGATCCGTACACCGGTGCGCTCGATTATCCGGGCCAGCTGGAGCGCAAGACCTGGTCGGCGGGCGCCAGGGTCGAATATCGGTTCGACACGCTCACGCTCGCTTCGATCACGAGCTATCAGCAGCTCGACAGCCGCTACGACTCCGACAATGACTTTTCGTCGTTCCCCATCGGCATTTTCCAGCAGAACGCCGATGCGACGCATGTGACGCAGGAACTGCGCTTGATCGAAGCCGACGGTGCGTTCCGTTGGACGGCGGGCGTCTATTATCTGTACATCGACGGCGACTATTTCCAAGGCTTCAACCTGCCAGCCTTCGATTCTTATCCGCGGGCGAGCTACAGCGTGGATACGCGCTCGGCCTCGGCGTTCGTGCAAAGCGAATATGACGTTTCGGATTCGGTGCGGCTGACCACCGGCGTGCGTGTGACACGCGACGAAAAGAAATACGACTACACCGAACTGTGCACCGGAGCGCTGTGCCCGATGTTCATTCAGCCGGGAACGCTGGCCGCCAACGGGACCACGACCGACGACCACGCGGAGACGGGAACGTCAGGACGCGTGCAGCTCGACTGGTCGGCGAGCGACGATCTGTTGCTGTATTCCAGCGTGAGCCTCGGCTACAAGGCGTTCAATTACAACGCGGGCTTCGTCGGTCAGGCGCCGCTCTCGATGTTCCGCTTCAAGGGTGAAAGTCTGCTGGCCTACGAGATCGGCGAGAAATTCCAGTTCCTCAACGATCGCGCGCGTTTGAACGGCGCAGTGTTCTACTACGATTACGACGACTATCAGGCTTTCGATCAGCGCGGCTTCAATTTCACGCTGTTCAACACCACGGCGTCGATGTACGGCGCGGATGCGGAGTTGTCCATCAGCGCCGGGGACGGCTACCTGTTCGCCGTGGGCGGCGCATACCTGCGAACGAAAGTGGAAGATGTGCCGATCGGTACGCGGCGCGTCAGCCGCGAGGCGCCGCAGGCACCGCGCTACACCGCCAATTTGTCCGCGAGCAAGGATACGCAACTGCGCTTCGGCGGCTTGAACGTGAATGTGACAGCGAGCTACAGCGAAGAATTCTACGCGCAGCTGACCAATGCACCGGTGACGCGTATTCCGGCCAATTGGCTGGTCAATGCTCGCGTGACCCTCACGCTGATGGATGATCGATTGTCGGTCGCGGTGTTCGCGAACAATCTGCTCGATGAAGTGCGCGAGACGTTTGCCTTCGACGTTTCTGGCGCGCCGCTTGGAGGAGCCTACACCACCTACGGCGAACCGCGCTGGTACGGTGTGCAGACTCGAATCAGTTTCTAAACCCATGTCAGCAACGCAAGAGTTCATTGCCGCCCGCGATGCCCTGTTGGCCGCTCGAGAAGAGCAGGCCGCTGCCTGTCGCGCGTGGCGGCGACCGACATTCATTCATTTCAACTGGGCGGCCGATTACTTCGCTCGAATTGCTGCCGGCAATGCTCAAGCGGCACTGCGTGTGGTGGACGATGCGGGGCGCGACGAAGCGTACTCGTATGAAGCGCTCCACCTGCGTGCCAATCAAGTCGCCAATTTCCTGAAGGCGCAAGGCGTGGGGCAGGGCGATCGCGTGCTGGTGATGCTCGGCAACGTGGTGCCTTTGTGGGAGACGATGCTGGCCGCGATCAAGCTCGGTGCGGTGATGATTCCGGCGACCACGTTGCTGGAGGGTGCCGATCTCGAAGACCGGATCGAGCGAGGCCGCGTCAAGGCGGTGATCACCCATTCGCATCTTGCGGATCGGTTCGCGACACTGGGCACGACAGCGGTGCAAATCAGCGTTGGGCCACCGGTGCAAGGCTGGCTCGACTACGGCGCGACGTTCTCTCAGGCGCTGCAATTCGACGCCGCGCCGACCCGCGCGGACGACCTGCTGCTGTTGTACTTCACCTCGGGCACGACGGCGAAACCCAAGCTCGTGGCGCACACGCATTCCAGCTATCCGGTGGGGCATCTCTCGACCATGTACTGGCTCGGTCTGAAGCCGGGCGATGTGCATCTGAACTTGAGCTCACCGGGGTGGGCGAAGCATGCGTGGTCCTGTTTCTTCGCGCCGTGGAATGCCCAGAGCACGGTGCTCGCTTATCAGTACGATCGCTTCGATCCCATCGCCCTGTTGAATGTCATCGAACGCTGCGGAGTCACGGTATTCTGTGCACCGCCGACCGTTTGGCGCATGCTCATTCAACAGGATCTCAAAGGTTGGCGGCCTTCGCTGCGCGAAGCGGTCAGCGCGGGTGAGCCGCTGAATCCGGAAGTGATCGCGGCAGTGAGGGACGCCTGGGGTGTCACGATCCGGGACGGCTATGGTCAGACCGAGACGACCGCGCAGATCGGCAACGCCCCGGGGCTGCCGCTGAAGCCCGGTTCCATGGGGTGGCCATTGCCCGGCTATCGGATCGAGCTCATCGATGCCGATGGACGCGCAGGTGACGAAGGCGAGATCTGCATCGACCTGTCGCACCGTCCCGTGGGTTTGATGCAGCAGTATCTCGACGATCCGGAGCGAACCGGCGCAGTGATGCGCGATGGCTACTATCACACCGGTGACGTCGCGCGCCGTGATGCCGAAGGTTACCTCACCTACATCGGACGCATGGACGACGTTTTCAAGTCGTCCGACTATCGAATCAGTCCGTTCGAGCTGGAAAGCGTGCTGATAGAGCACGACGCGGTCGTCGAGGCGGCGGTGGTGCCGAGTCCGGATCCAACTCGCTTGTCGGTGCCGAAGGCGTTCATCGTGCTGAGCGCCGAGGCACTGCCTGATGCGGATACTGCACGTTCCATCTTTGAACATGTCCGCGCCCGCGTGTCGCCGTACAAGCGGATCCGTCGCTTGCAGTTCGCCGCGCTTCCCAAGACCATCTCGGGGAAGATTCGTCGCGGCGAATTACGAGCCCTGGAGCTGAGGCAACGTTCCAGCGATGCGCGCGCCTCGGGCGAATTCTGGGAAGAGGACTTCGTGCCGAGGCGTCCTTAGCGCTCGATCAGAGGTCGACGGTGAGATACAACCGCACGCTGCGCGAGGGCTCATAATAGAGCGACTCACCGGCATCTACGCTCCAATTGAACTCATCCGTTACGTTGGTGATCTGTGCACGCACTTCGGCTCGGTGACCGGTGAGCTCGAAGCGATAGCGCGCTCCGATATCGAAAGTGATGCGCTCGGGCAGCTCGAAGTCGCTGTCGCGTCGTATGTGGCGCGGACCAAGTGCGTTGGCGCCGATGTCTACACTCCATCCATGCCAGGCACTGGGCGCGTAATCGATGTTGCTGGTGAGCGCCCAGGGAGCGATGGCGACCGGCCGGCGAGACGCCACGCCGTGCTCGTCGATTGCCGCATCGAGCAGCAGGCCGCCGAACAGATATGAAAGCCCGGATTGCGACGAGCCTGAGACCGACAGCTCGGCGCCGGTGTGTCGCACGGTGCCCGCGAACAGGAAACGGCCATCGGCGAGCAAGCCGGCGTACGGTTTCTCGATGTCGAAGATCGCGCCAGTCAGACGCGCGTTGCTCCATTCCGCGCGCCCGCCGAGTTCGCGCTGGCGGGTGAGGATGGCGGGAAGAATCTCTCCTCGATTGAGGGCATTGGTGGGAGCGACGCCGCTGTCTTCGAGCCCGCGTGCCACGCTCGCGTACAGAACCATACCCGGTGTTGCTCGCCACGAGAGCGATGCGTCGTAGAGCGTAGGCCGGGCGGAGCCGCTCTCGATTTGCGCGCCAGTTCCGGCCGACTTGTCATAGCGAACCTTTTGCAGGCCGACGGTCAACGTGAGGCGCCGTTGCCACGAGCCTCGATAGCCAATGCCGAGATTCGTTTGTTCGATGTTGTCGACCGTGAGCGGTTCGTCGAAGGTCACTGCGGGGCGAGGCGCGGATCCCGGGGTGGCGATCGTCGTGGTTCCCAATGGAATCTCGACGTATCCGCCATAGCGGCTATCGTTTCGGCGCCCTCGAAGCGAGATCGCGAGTTCATGCGTCAGAGCGGAGGAATGCCACGAGCGCAGTACGCGTAGCTCTCCGGAAGTCTTCAGGTAGCGTTGATTGGCCGACAGCAATGCCGTGCGCTCGCCGACGCCGCTCGAATCGATATTCGTGATCAGCTCCGACATGTCGTCGTCGACGAGATAGTGCGAGTAGAAAATTCCGGCGTTCAGGCGCCATTGCTCGCTGAGGTTGGCTGCCGCGGTGAGTCCGCTGAGCGATAAGTCATAGTCGTAATTTGACCAGCGCTGGCCGAGGCGGCGATTGCGCGGTGGCTCGGGTGGCAATGCGTCCGCGGCAAAGAAAAAGTAGGGCTCGACCTGCCGGGTGAGCGCGCTGTGCTGATGAAAGGCGGTGAATTCCAGCTGCTGGGTCGGGCGCCATCGTTGTATCGTGCCCACTTCCCACGAACGTTGCGCGTTGCCCTTCTGATCGTGCCCGTCCGGTCGCCACTCTGCACCCGTCGATTGACTCCAGGTGTCCGTGCCCAGCGCGTAGTCCATCTGCAGGAACGGCGAGAGATAGTGATCGATGCCGGTTCGCACGCTCAGCAGCGAGCCGGGCGACGGATCGATCAAGCCATAGTCGAGAACGCCCGTCGGCGCAGGAAACAAATACGCGATCGCGTTGATGCCGGCGCGAATGGTCGAGCCCGTGGAGATCCGTGCGGAGGGCGAGGCGTCGACGTCCATATACAACCCGTCCAGTCGGACGTTCGCGGCCACCGCCGGACTGAAGCCGCGCACGCTGTTCGAGTTGTAGAGCCCGATGGTCTCCGCGCCGACCGTCAAACCGAAAGAGTCCTCCGCGGCGGCAATCGCCGACTCCTGACTGCGCTGCGCCTGGGACTCGATCATGTGCGTCGAAGTGGCGAACGCGATGACGTGCAATGCGATGAATCGGCGGCGATGCTTTGACATCCGCCCAGATTATTGACGCGCGGCCCGCCCGCCAGCGTCAGCAGCGACAGCCGGGCCGAAACTCGTGCCAGTCGTGCGTCAGTCCTCGGCGCAATCCGCGCTCAGTGGTTGTAAGCCGAGAACAGCTTCCACCAGTGGTGTCACATTGCTGCGGAAGGCGCTGCGCCGGGTGGTCACGCCGGCGACGGCGGTCTGGCTTGCGGGATCGTAGTAAACGACCGTGCCCCAGAAGCCGCTGTGAAAATACACCTCGCGTCCAGCGACGTGCTTGACGATCATGCCGAGGCGGTATCCTTCGGCGCCGCGATGCGAACCCTGTTGCAGCATGATCTGCAATGTTTCTTTCCGGTCGAATACGCGGCCTTCGAACAGTGCGGCCATGAAAGTCGCGAGATCGCGCGCCGACATCAGCAGGCCGCCGCCGCCGAACAGATCGAAGGATGCGTGTACGTCGGTGGCGTCCCGTTCGTCGAAGAACTGCCGAGCCCGCGGCTGCGCGCCAGCGGGTTGTCGCTCGGTGATTTCCCACCAGGTGCTGGTCAAGCCCAGTGCATCGAAACGCAACGATTGCCGTACGACCGTGGCGAGCGGTTGTCCGGTCAATCGCTCGATGATATTGCCAAGCAGAATGTAGCCGGTGTCGGAGTATCTGAATTCGACGCCAGGCGCTGCCTGCGGATCGGCGTACGTCATGGATAACTGCACCAGTTCCCTGGGCGTCCAGACGTGGTTGGGATCGCTGAGCACGGCGGCGATGAAGCGAGGATCACCGCCGTGATCGTAGAGTCCCGCGCTGTGCGACAGCAGCTGGCGCACCGTCATCGCGTTGGGGTCGAACCCGTCTGCTTTGAGCAGTCCGGTCAGCGTCGAGTCGAGCAGCGGGCCGATGGCGGCATCCAGATCGATACGATTTTGTTCATGCAATCGCAATACGGTGGCGGCGACGAAAGTCTTCGTGTTCGAAGCGATGCGTAGCGGTGTGTCCACGGTCAGCGGACGTCCGCTGCTCGGATCCGCCAATCCGGTGGCGGCCGCCGCAGGCCGAGGCATCCCGGCGCCAGTCACATATATGGCGACTGGTACTGGCTGTTCGGCTACGAGCGATTGCAGCGTCGGCTCCTGTCGATCCGGCGGCAGCGTGCCCAGAGAGGTGCACAGCGCCAGCATGCTCACGAGCTTGATTATCAAAGTCGGCTCCTGGTGCTCCGAAAGCGGCTGGGGGTCGTTCCCACCAGGCGCCGGAAATGATGACGGAAGGTGTCGACGGCATTGAAGCCGGTCGTTTCGGCGATCGTGGCGACGCTCAGATCCGTTTCTTCGAGCATCGCCTTCGCCAGTCGCGTGCGCTCCATCATCATCCAGTCGTGCGGTGTATGTCCGGTGACTGCACGAAACCGGCGAAAGAACGTGCGCGGGCTCATCGCAGCCATCTGCGCAAGCGATTCGATCGTATGTTCCTCGCCTGGATGACGCCGCAGGTGCTCGATGACGTTCGCGAAAAGATTGCGCGGCTGAGGCGGGACGGGCGCCTCCACCAGTTGCGCCTGGCGGCCCTCGCGATGGGGCGGTGTCACCATCATGCGAGCGACGGCATTGCTGACCGCGGAACCGAAGTCCTTCCGAATCATATGCAGCAGCATGTCGATGCCGGCCGATGCGCCGGCCGAGGTCAGCACGTCACCTTCGTCGATGTACAGTACCGAGGGATCGATGGAAACATTCGGATGCAGGGCGGAGAGCTCACTCGCGTATTTCCAATGCGTCGTCGCTCGCCGACCCTCGAGCAACCCTGCGGCGGCAAGCACGAAAGCTCCGGTGCAGATCGAGACCACTCTCGCCCCCTGGCGATGCGCCTGTCGCAACAGCTGTCGCATGCAGTCCGGCACTGGCCCCAGTCGCCAGCCGGGAACGATGATGGTATCGGCGGCGAGCAGCAGTTCCGGATCGGTCGCGACCTGCACCGGCACCTGCGCATCCGATGCAACGATGGCACCTTCCAGGCTGACAGTCGCGAGTTGATACCACCCGGGCGGGGACTGCGCGCCACGATCCCGCAGAATGTCCAGCGCGGTGGCGAACTCGAACAGGCACAATTTCTCGTACGCAAGCACCGCTACGCGATGCGCGTCATCACGAACAGGAGAGAGTGGCATCGCACTTTAATAGCCCAGCCGGTGCGGCCTTATCAAGAAAGGCCGTTGCGATTCGGGCCCGATGGCAGTCGGGCCCGGGGGAAATGGCAGGATTTGCCAGTTCGGTGGCAGGGGAACGCCGGTTGGACCGATGTCGGCGTTCGCTCCTACGTCACTGCGGCGTGTTGAGGATGGTGATCCGCCGAACGTCGAAAGGCACGGTATGTCCCACGATCAGCCGCGTGTCATCGGCCGACAGGTGCAGGCCGCGCCGATACAGGTTCTGGGAGCCCACCACGTAGCCGCCCAGGTTCTGCTGATTCGAGTCGTAGATCCATATGTCGCGGTCGGTGTCCCAGTCGGGTCCGGCGCTGCCGAAACAATAGCCGCGCCAGCCGCATTCGATGGCGGCGGGATAGGCCGCTGCCGGCAGAAACTCACGCGCGACCAGAGTCAGCGGATCCGCCACGCCGAATCCATAAGGCGCGCCGTTCGCACGGTACAAGGTCGAGTCGTCCTCGGTCAGCGCAATATCCAGACCATTACCGGGCGAGTAGATGTCGTCGAGCGCGCCGGAGTATCTCAATGAGCGTACCCGAGACAACCCCAAGGAATTCAGCGTGGAATAGCGCACCTCGGTCAGCAGCATCGAAGTCGGGCTGCTTCCCGCCACTTGCACGTAGATGCGACGACCATCCTTGCTGGCGATGACCTGCCCCCCGGCCTCGACTCGCTGCGAGGCGAGCGCTCCGGTTTGCACGTCGAACACTTCGCCGGTCTGTCCGCTAATCAGGACCGGATGAGCGTCGGGCCGCGCATACGCCATGCTGAGCGGATTCGGCGGGTAGTTCTGTAAAGACGTCTGGTAGGAGCGCACGGGGGCGCCCGTCGTCGAGTCGACACCGATGATGCTCTTGGTCGCGTCATCGCCCACGTACAGCACGCTGCCGTCACCATTGAGCAGCAGCGGGCCGACCCCGACGTTACTCAGCGTGCGGACCAGCGCGCCGGTATAGACGTTTCTCACTTCGACGTTGCCGTCCAAGCCGACCGAGAAGAACAGCGGCTCGACCGGATGGGTGGCCAGATAGAGCGCCGAGGTCGGAAGGGTCACCGTCACCGGATCGGTCGAGCCACGCCACAGCGCGACGCGCACGCTGTCCTGGTTCGCGATCAGGGGATCGCTCGAGGAAATCGTCACGTTCGCGACGTGCAGTTCATCGACGGCCAATGCATCTGGATCGGCGCTCAGCACTACTGACGAGCCGTCGGGGGCGGAGGCCTGCAGCCAGCTGCGATCGGAGCTGACTTGCAACGGTACATCGGAGCGATCCAGCGAGTTGAAGACGCGCAGCGTACGAGTCAGCGTCTGTCGACCCGGGAAACTCGACAAGCCCACGCCGCTCGCCGATGCCCAGATGCGCTGGGTGTCCACGTTCAACGTGACTGGCACGGTCTTGGTCAGGGGCGTGCCATTCACGGTGGCCGTGAAGGTGAGATCGCCGGTGTACACCCCCGCGCTCAAACCGGCAGGCGTCGGCGTCAGCGCGACGTCAGTGCCGGTGCTATTCACGGTTCCGGTCGCGACAGGAATCTGCAGCCAGTTGCCGCCGTTGGCGGGTGTGAAAGTCGCGCTCCAGGGATGGGATCGTGAACCTGTGCCGAGCGTGAAGTGCGGCGTGCGAGTCTCCATGGTGAGGCCAGTGGCGCCGCCGAATTGCAGCGGCGGAACCATGTCCACAGCAAGCGTCGGTGCGGCGACCGTGATATCGACACGCAGTTTCGCGTTGTCGGTCGCATCCGCGGTGTTGGTCGCGGTGATGGTCGCCGTCGTGCTGCCAGCGCCCAGCGTCGATGTATCGATCGTGACGGGCACGACGCTCGATCCCTGTTGCACCGTCGTCGGAACGTTGATCCAGGGCACATCGGCCGAGAGAGACCACTGTCGACTGGTGGGTGCCACGACCGACACATTGTTACTGAAGCTGGAGGTCGCATGCCCGAGCGTGGCGTTTATCGACACCGGCGCACTGAGAATGGCAACGCCATCCACCAGCGAATAACTCACCTGCACATCCTGGTACTGGAGGATGTTGCCGCTGGCATCGGCTGTGCCGACAGAGATGGTGGTGCTGTGGGTTCCCGCCGTGAGCTGGGTGGTGTTCGCTCGGAAGTTCACGCCGTAGGTGGTGCCGCTTCCGGCGATATCGACCAGCAGCCACGATGC